>JAZRBV010000091.1:0-10417 GCA_045635225.1 Eubacteriales bacterium | reverse complement strand
GTGGGACGTTTACTGGTTCGAAAAGAATCTCCAAGGTGACGTCGTTGCTGTATATAGCTACAACGGTACTAAGCTTATTTCCTACAAGTACGATGCTTGGGGTAAGACTACAATAACCTACTCTAACAGCGGCGCATCCACCACAGCGGTTAATAACTCGATCACTTACAGAGGTTACTACTACGATAAGGATCTGGGACTCTATTATCTGCAGGCAAGATATTATGACCCTGTGGTTAAGAGGTTTATAAATGCCGACGGATACGTTTCCACGGGTCAAGGTCTACTTGGCTATAACATGTTCGCGTATTGTAACAATAATCCTGTTAATCTTCTGGATCCTACAGGAAACAGTCCTTGGCATGTAGTTGTAATCGTTGCTGCTGTTTTAATTATCGCTGTTCCAACTATAGTAAATCACATTGTAAATAACAATAATAAAGAGAAAATTAATGAAGAATTAGAAGACTCTTATACTACAGCGGAAGCCATGACTGAAATTGGTGATTATCTGGAAAAATACAACACCGATGAATATACTATTCATGTGAGTTACAACAAGAAAGAAAAATCAATACAAATAGAAAATTCGAATCTTGTGACCAGTCGCTATGATCGACAATATGTGAGTGAAATATTAGCTAGAACCGAGGGCTTTACTCGAACAAGCGGCAATTTATCGTCCGAATGGCTTGGTCATAATATTCTTAGCTTCTTCGGTATTTCCGCAAATCAGACCGACCATGTTGATTTAGAAGAAGAGGGCGATACGGATCTGTTCACTAGGATAGTTACAAAATTTCTTGAAGTTCTAGGATGGGAGTAATTGCTATGTTAAAGAAGATAGTTCTGTTGATGCTCGTACTTTCGTTACCTTTTTCTATGACATCCTGCTTTTTTGAGGATATTTTAAATGCAGAGCATGAAGATTATTTCAAAAGTTGGGTGCCGGAGAAGGATGCGGATGTAGCAATATGTGACGGAACATTAGGCGTTTTGATCTTAAACGGCGAAACGATAAATGTGAAGCCTTTCTTTGATCAGATAACAGGTGTTGATACTCTAGACCAGTTACTCTGTGTAATCGACAATAAGATATATGGTATGCATCCTGAGGTGATTTCCGAAGGAGATTATATATATAAACAGAATATATTCAGTCTTGATATTAGCACCGGCGAATATGAGGAATTATATACGTTTCACCATCATTTG
Source organism: Eubacteriales bacterium (assembly GCA_045635225.1). Taxonomy (GTDB): domain Bacteria; phylum Bacillota; class Clostridia; order Oscillospirales; family CAG-272; genus UBA1740. Next base: position 9,202 of record JAZRBV010000091.1, on the reverse strand, counting down.
AGAGACGATTCAGAGAGAGATTCTAAAGTGAATTATCACTTACATGAATGGTATTATTTAGATCGTGAAATGTATTTTTGTGATGGTTTGTCAGCGGTTAAATACAACATTGATAGTTGTATCTTTCAAACCTACGAAACGTGTATCTGTTCACAGTTGGATTTAGATTTCCCGTATAGTATAGAGCACATGAGACATCCGGTATCCGATTATTGGCATGAATTAAAGATCACAAAAGGCGACACGGAACGGATGATAACGCGTGAATATCTTGCAACTAAAAATCAATACATTAAAGATCTTGACAATCTAAAAAACCAGCAGACAATTTTCGAGTCTGATGATCCTTTTAAAGGATTTATCGGAGAAACGTATGTAATAAACGGTAAAATATATCTCAAATGTAGTATTTACGGTAATTTTTTGTGGGAATACTGTATGATATTCTCTTACGATTTCGAGAGTGAAACCGTAGAGTATTTGTACACCACTAGCAGCAATACGTATTATACAGTAGTGATACCAGTTGAATGATTTTTGAATCCACCCCCCCGCCGACAAGGTAAAAACGCCCTCGGCGGGACGAGGTGAAAGCTTAGTAGACAAGCCTTGTCGACACTTATTCGAGCTCTGTAAACGGTGGCACCGCTACGACCTACACGTACATCTCGACGCAAGCTTATCATTACTAATTTCATCTGCAATATGATCATATTGCTCACATCTACCCGACGGAAATGAATATCTTTTGTAGAAAATTCACAAACAAACCCTTGACAATCCGGCGCGGCTGTGCTATAATTTACTTCCACGTGTATAGGCTCGCGTAATGGGCGAGCGTTTCTACCAACCACCGATAACGGTTGACTACCCGGTTTTTCCGTACAGTCAACCGTTATTTTAGTTTTCTCGGCGCTCCGTCACACGGCGGCGCGCGATACATATACTGACGTAAACGAAAAGGAGTAATTTATGCAGCTTTTAATAGACGGAATGAGGATCGAGGTAGAGCCGGATCTCTCGCTTTACGATATGCTTGCCGCTCGCGGCGTCTTCACGGGCAGACTCTCCGAGGACCCGATAGTTGCGAAGATCGCGGGCAGGGTATTCACCCTCAACTACGTGCCCCAGAGAACGAAGGACCTCTCACCCGAGCGCGGCTCGATACGCAAGGCTATGGCGGCGTCCAACGGTACGGTACAGCTGATCCGCTACAGCGACCCCGTAGGCAGAGACGCCTACACCAGAACGGCACAGTTCGTTATCTTCCTGGCACTCGACCGCCTCTGGCCCGACGCGCAGGCTAAGATGGGCTGTACCGTCGGCTCGGGACTGTTCGTAAAGGTCAGCGGCGCACCCGACTTCTCTGCCGAGAGGCTCAAGGAGGAGGTCGCACGCATAGCAGATGAGCGCACGTTTCTTTACCGCCGTCGCACCGACACGCGCCACGCGATAGAATATTTCCGCGAAAGAGGCGACGAGGACAAGGCGGAGCTGCTCGAATACCGCAACAAATCCACCTTCGATATCTACGAGAGCGGCGACTTTGCCGACTACTTCTACGGCGAGCTTGCACCCCACACGGGATACCTTCAGTCATGGGATATCCTCCCCTCCGAGGACGGCTTCATTTTCGTCTTCCCGGATGTGAAAGACGCGGACCGTGTCGCGAAATACACCGAAATGCCGAACTTTTACGCCGTCTATAACGAGGGCAAAAAATGGGGTGAGCTGATGGAATGCGAGACCGCCGCCGACCTCAACGAGCTTGCCGCAAGCGGCAGAATACGCGAGCTGATCCGTGTCAACGAGGCACTCCACGAGAAGAAGTTTTCGCAGATCGCCGATATGATATGCGAGCGAGGCAGCCGCGCCGTTATGCTCGCAGGACCCAGCTCATCGGGCAAGACCACCTCGGCAAACCGCCTCGCAACTCAGCTTCGCGTCCACGGCAAAAAGCCGATACTTATGAGCCTCGACGACTACTACATAGACAGAGATAAGATCGCCCCCGGCCCCGACGGCAAGCTCGACCTCGAGCACATAAACACGATCGATACCGCCCTCTTTGCCGAGCATCTTAAAAAGCTCCTCGCGGGTGAGGAGGTAGAGCTACCTACCTTTAACTTCAAGCGCGGTGCCAGAGAGTGGCACGGACATAAGCTCCGCCTCGATGAAAAAACGGTCATCATAGTCGAGGGACTCCACGCCTTAAATCCCGTGCTTTTGCCCGAAATGCTCGACCCGTGTCTCGTTTTTCGCGTTTACGTTAGCCCGCTTCTCGCTCTGAACCTCGATAATCACAACCGTATTGCGACGAGCTATCTGCGCCTTTTGCGCCGTACTGTGCGCGACTACGAAAGCAGGGGAGCGAGCGTTCAGAAGACCCTCTCTATGTGGGACTCGGTCCGCCGCGGCGAGGAGAGGTGGATCTTCCCCTATCAGGAGCACGCCGACGTCATCTTCAACAGCTCCACCCTCTACGAGCTTGCCGTCCTGAAAAAGCACATCTTCCCCCTGCTCGTATCGGTAGAGCCGAGCGACGATTGCTATGACCAGGTCCGCGCTATGGTAAAGATACTCAATTACATTCGCGAGGCTGACGTAGACGACGAGATACCCCCGACCAGCATCGTCCGCGAATTCATCGGCGGCAACAGCTTCTATAAGTAATACACGCTCTCCCTCTCCGTAAAAACCTTCTTGCATTTTCTCTTTCTTTGTGCTAGAATAGTCTATATCAATTCTACGGAGGCACATAATGTACGAGCTGATACAGGTCACCGACCGCGCCTATTATATCGACTGTCCGAGCAAGGTCGGCATCGTGAAAATATCCGACGGCCACGTCGTGCTTATCGACAGCGGCAACGACCGCGATATGGGCAAGAGGGTAAAGCGGATCCTCGACTCTAACGGCTGGACCCTCGACGCAATATATAACACCCACTCTCACGCCGACCACATAGGCGGCAACAGATATCTTGCCGAAGCTACAGGCGCGAAAATATACGCTCATCCATTCGAGGCGGCATCAATAACTCACCCGATACTCGAGCCGTCGCTCCTGTGGGGCGGCATGCCGCACCGCGATCTTTGCACGCGCTTCTTTCTCGCCGAGCCTAGCACCGCTCTGCCGCTTACTCCCGACGCGCTACCTGACTGTCTCACCGCCGTATCTCTTTCGGGACATACCCCCGGCATGACGGGATTTGTGACCGACGACGGCGCCGCATTCATAGCCGACAGCCTCTCGAGTGAAGCAACTCTCAAAAAGTATACCGTCCTCTACGTCTATGACGTAGCCGGCTATATACGTACTCTCGAGACTCTGCCCGAGCTCGGCGCCTCGGTATATATCCCATCTCACGCCGACGCGACGGCTGATATCGCACCGCTTGCCGCGCAGAATCTTCGTGCGACGTGTGAGCTCTCCGACGTGATCCTCGGTTATCTTTCCGAGCCTGTCACCACAGAGGGGCTTCTCGAGTGCATTTTCCGTCACTACGGAATAAAGATGAGCGCAGGTCAGCATTCCCTCATCGGCAGCACCGTCCGATCCTATCTCACCTACCACGCCGATGCCGGCAGAGTAGAGCCGATCGCCGACGGAGCACGCCTCTTATGGCGAAGAAAGTGATATTTTTGCGAAAAAGTTTAGAATACGTATTGCATTTTTCGAAAAGATGTGATAGAATATCCATATATTAAAATAAATATTCAACACGGAGGTGTTTATTATGAAGCACATCAAGACCATCGAGACTAAGAACCTTTGCGACAAGAAGGGCGGTTGCGGCGAGTGCCAGACCTCTTGCCAGTCTGCTTGCAAGACCAGCTGCGGCATCGCTAACCAGCAGTGCGAGAAGAAGGACAACTAAGTCCCAATAAAAATGCCGTCAATCACTTGGCGGCTTTTTTTAATGAAATAATTCCGAAATGGAGACAGATATATGATACATCAGTATAAGCTCGGCGGCTACAACGTCGTGCTCGACGTTTGCTCGGGCTCGGTCCACGTGGTCGACGACGTAGCCTACGATATTATTGAGAGATTTGAGAGCACCGAGAGGGATGCGCTCGTCTCCGATATATTTGAGAAATATTCCGCTACCCCCGACGTCACCCTCGACGACGTCCGCGAGTGCTACGACCAGATAGTCGAGCTTCGCGATGCGGGCAAGCTCTTCACACCCGACAGCTTTGAGCCGATAGCCGACAAGCTTAAGGAAAAGACTGCCGGTGTCGTAAAGGCACTCTGCCTGCACGTTGCCCACACCTGTAACCTCAACTGCTCCTACTGCTTTGCGAGCCAGGGTAAGTACCACGGCGAGCGCGCCGTTATGAGCTACGAGGTAGGTAAGAGGGCGCTCGACTTCCTCATTGAAAATTCCGGCACGCGCCGCAATCTCGAGGTCGACTTCTTCGGCGGTGAGCCGCTTCTTAATTTTGATGTCGTAAAGCAGCTCGTAGCCTACGCACGCTCTGTAGAAAAGGAGAAGGGAAAGAACTTCCGCTTCACCCTCACCACAAACGGTGTCCTGATCGACGACGACGTTATCGACTTTGCAAACCGCGAGATGAGCAACGTCGTTCTCAGCCTTGACGGCAGAAAAGAGATCCACGACCGCTTCCGCGTCGACTACGCGGGCAACGGCAGCTTTGATAAGATAGTACCGAAATTCCAAAAGCTCGTTGAGTCACGCGGCGGAAAGAACTACTATATGCGCGGCACCTTCACTCACGCTAACCCCGACTTCCTCGAGGATATCAAGGTAATGCTGGACCTCGGCTTCAACGAGCTGAGTATGGAGCCGGTAGTATGCGCCGCGGGCGACCCTGCCGAGCTGACCGACGAGGACTCGAGGCTCGTTATGGAGCAATATGAGAAGCTCGCCGAGCTTATGCTTGAGCGCCGCCGTGAGGGCAGACCCTTCACCTTCTATCACTATATGATCGACCTTAAGGGCGGCCCCTGTATCTACAAGCGCATCTCGGGCTGTGGCTCGGGAACAGAATATATGGCTGTCACCCCCTGGGGCGACCTCTATCCCTGTCATCAGTTCGTCGGCGACGAGAAGTACCGCCTCGGCGACGTTTACGTCGGCGTGACGAATAAGGAAACGCAGGACGAGTTCGCTTCCTGCAACGTATACGCTCGCCCCGAGTGCCGCGATTGCTGGGCTCGTCTCTATTGCTCGGGCGGCTGTGCCGCTAATGCCTACCACGCGACAGGCTCCGTAAAGGGCGTTTATAAAAAGGGCTGTGAGCTCTTTAAGAAGAGAATGGAGTGCGCCATCATGCTCGCGATAGCAGGAGAGCTCGAGGACTGATGAGGACTCCGATACACGGCTTTTTGACCGATTACGCCTCACGCGATGCCGTCAGAATGCATATGCCTGGACATAAAGGACGGGGGGCGTGTCACGAAAATCACGATCTTACCGAGGTCACGGGTGCCGATAGCCTATTCGAGGCGAGCGGCATTATCGCCGAGAGCGAGGCTAACGCCTCCGAGCTTTTTGGCGCGCATACGCTCTACAGCACCGAGGGCTCGTCGCTCTCTATCCGAGCGATGCTTTACCTTGCCTACGTCTATGCCGCGAGCGAGGGCAGACGACCGAAGATCGCCGCCGCGAGAAACGTACATAGGAGCTTCGTCACCGCTGTTGCACTGCTCGATCTTGAGGTCGACTGGCTCACCTCTGACTCCGACTCCTACCTCACCGTCCGTCTTACGGGCGACGGTGTCCGTCGCTACCTTGCGAGTGCCGATGAGCTTCCGTGTGCCGTCTATATCACCTCTCCCGACTACCTCGGATTTTGCTCCGATATTGCCGATATAGCGAGGGCGTGTCACGAAAACGGGGTATTACTCCTCGTGGATAACGCCCATGGTGCATATTTGAAATTCCTCGAAAACGACCGCCATCCGATAACGCTCGGTGCCGATATGTGTTGTGACTCAGCGCACAAGACACTCCATGCACTCACGGGTGCGGGATATCTGCATCTTTCACACGCGCTACCCGAGTATATCCACGAGAGTGCAAAGCGCGCTATGGCTCTCTTTGCCTCAACCTCACCGTCGTATCTCATCCTGGAGTCGCTTGACCTCCTCAATGCCAAGCTTGACGGAGGCTACCGCGAGGAGCTTTCCTCGCTCCTTATGCGCCTTGCTCTCTTGCGTGACCACCTTTCGGCTCTCGGCTACCTGCTCGTCGGTGATGAACCTATGAAGCTTACGGTAGATGCTCGCCGATACGGATATTCCGGTTACGAGCTTCTTGAGTATCTTCGGGAGCAGGGAATAATATGTGAGTTTGCCGACCCCGATCACCTCGTGCTTATGCCTACGACCAATACCGCACCGACCGATATCGACCGCCTGACTATCGCTCTTGAAAAACTGCCGCGCAAGCCGCAAAAGCTCGACACGCCCCCCGCCTTAACGCTTCCCGAGCGTAAAATGACGGTGCGTGAGGCGATTCTATCTCCATCCGAGACCGTACCCATATCCGAGTGCCTCGGCAGAACTCTTGCCGCCGTCACCGTCGCCTGCCCACCTGCGGTTCCGATCCTCGTCTCGGGCGAGGTGATCGACGGATCTGCAATAGAGCTCTTCCGCTACTATGGCATCACCGAGTGCACCGTCGTAAAATAGCGAGTGTTGTCCCGGGTGCGATCCCGTCGCCGTTTTCATAATAACAACAGAAAAGCTCCTGCCGCCTTAGCCTCGGATGCTAAAGGACAGTTTTCAAAAATACGGCACATCTCGAAAGAGTTATGCCGTATTTTGTATTTGTGGACACAAATGCAGTGATTCGTCTGTATTAACTAAAGACTACAACAAAATTACGGTTATTTTGCTATGCGAAAAGTCCGCACAAACCAAAGGCTCCCTTGTGTAAAGGGCGCGACGCGTTAAGAAAATATGCCGGTGGCATATTTTTAGCCAAAGCGGGGAGCAATCTACGATTGCGACCAGGGCCGAAGGCTGTCGCGAAGCGACTGAGGGATTGTTTTGAGCGCAAACCTAACCTTTTACAATCCCTCCGTCACGGCAAGCCGCGCCACCTCTCGCAGATGCGCTTTGCGCTTCTGCACCACAAAGGAGGCTTAGTATCACGCTCGCGCCAGCGGGTGAGAGGGGAGATGTCTACTGTCCGATAAACAAAGGTACGGTTTAATGTTACTAAACCCGCGGTTTTTGCACACTTTTATTTACAAAAACTGCGGTTTTAAGTCTGAAATGTTCCCTGCTCCGCTCCGCTCCGATAAAAATTTCAGAGTGACTCTCGTGCTTTACGGCTGCCGTTTTCGCTCTGTTTACCCAAATCAATAAATAGTAGATACAAAGAAAGAGCCGACGGCATTTCGCCGTCGGCTAGGTTTTTTAGAGCTTGATCTTTCCAAGTATGCTTTCAAAAAACTATAATATATTTTTCAGCTTTTCCACTAGGTTTCTGATATCAACGGTGGCGGTATGGTAAACTATGCCCAGATCCACGTCGCCATAATCATGGACGATCCTGTTCCGCATTCCTCGGATAGCATTCCATGGAATATCTCTGTTCTGCACCTTGTATTCCTCGGTCAGCCTTGCCGAGTTCTCTGCTATTTGTATGAGACGAAACATAACAGAGTCGCATAGCACCTCGTCAGTCTTTAGCTCCTCCACGGTCAAGCCCGCGGTTTTTTCAACCACGAACGCCGCATCCTTTATGATCTTCTGAACGTAGTAGCTATCATTTTTTATATTATCCATAAATCTTAACGCCGTCCTTGAGTATTTCTCCGATTAAGTCGGAATTGTTAACCAACTGCTTATAATTAAGCGCATCGATCTTTTTTTTGAGAGCGGTACGCAGATCCTCTACCAGCCCAAAAAATTCGAGACCGGTTATCTCTGTTACTATCAAAAGATCAACGTCGCTTTTTTCGCTTGCCCTTCCCTTTGCATAAGAGCCGAAGAGATAACAGCACTCTACCGCATAATGCTCGAGCACTCGAGAACAACCGCGCTTTATATCCTCAATGGAGAGCAAGCCGTTTTCCTCGTCAACCAAGCCATACTCTTTCAGCTTCTCAATAATGTATTTATATTTTATGCTTCCCTGCTTTTCGATACAGTTTTCGTAGTTAGAATAGGTTCTCAGAGGAACTCCTACAAACTCCGCAGCAGCTTTTTGAGTTATACCCTTGCTGATTCTTAATTCGCGTAGCATCATATCACCACCTCGACTATATTATAGCATTATTTTTTCCGTTTTTCAATACCTTTATGCAAAAATTGCATATATTTTTTAAGTCAAATATGCAACAATTGCATATACAACGCACATACAATATGCAAAAGACTGCATATCTTCATTACATATAATATGCAAAAGCGAGTTATTACTGATAAATGATATAATCCCCTTAGAGTAGACACTTGAAAAAACAAAAAGTTTTCAAGACTACTTTAAGGGGGTTATTTTTATGCGTAAAAACAAGAAATACAGTGCAGAACTAAAAATAGCAGCCGTGAAATCTTACCTTGCAGGAGAAGGAAGTCTAATTCAAACATGTAAAAAGTTTGGAATTTTAAGACACGCACAACTCCAACGGTGGATTTTATGGTATAATGGTCATAGAGAATTTAAGGAGCGCACAAGCGCCAAAGGAGAAATCTATATGACCAAGGGAAGAAAAACCACACAGGAAGAGCGCGCAAAGATAGTAGCATTTTGCATTGAGCATAACTACGATTACGGTCTAACGGTAGAAACGTACAAGGTTTCATACCAACAAATCTATGCTTGGGTACGCAAGTACGAAGATGGCGGAGTGGACAAGCTCAAGGATAACCGTGGCAGAACAAAATCTGTCGAGGAAATGACCGAGATTGAAAAGCTCAAAGCTGAAATGAAGATACTTGAAGCCAAGAACAGGCAACTTGAAATAGAGAACGAATTCATAAAAAAATTGCAGGAACTCATAGGGGGTGGTCGCTAACCGGAGTAAGACAGGAGTATATCTACATAACAATTGAATTTCTCGGCACGCATAAGGGGTATTCCATAAAAGAAATGTGTGTTGCATTGAATTTAAATAGATCTTCGTATTACAAGTGGAAAAGCAGAAAGCAAAGCAAAAGTGAGCTTTTGAACAGACAAATTACAGAATATGTGAAGGATTACTACGAGGAAAGCAACGG
>JAZRBV010000090.1:0-6758 GCA_045635225.1 Eubacteriales bacterium | reverse complement strand
CGAGGCGATATAATCATCAGCAGCATTTTTCTGCTTCTACTTCTTTTCTTGCATTCACTTCCAAGGTATGCTTTAGCAAATCCTTTGTCAGTGTTAGCAAATCTCCTTTGCCGGAGCTGAAAATCACTACGCGATATTTCTTTTGCTTATATTCCTTACACAAAGGCTTCAAACTTTCGCGCAGATCATTGTCCTGAGATTCAGCGTTGGTGAGCCATATCTCAACATATTTCTCATCATCGTGAACTATTTTCTGCATACAACTCACCCTCCAGTTTCTTTATTTTTGACTTCGCCGTGGCATAATATTCAATTTTCAAAGATCTAAATAAAATCATTAACTATAGGAATACCTCCGTAATTATAAAGTTTGTTCGTAAGTGTGTTTCTTCTTTTGGTGTTTCGGTTGTGGCATCGTGGTGCAATCCTGTGGCTGACGGTAGCTCTCGATGCTTGCAAGGCTGCCGACAAGGTCAAGGACGTTGGTTGCGACAGCAAGGAACTGATTGTTTGCCATTCGCGTGAGGGCAAGAGCAGCAGATTCGTTGCCCGCGTGTGCCGAGCGATTCAGATAATCAAGCGCCTTTTCCATATCGAATATATCCGCTTCGAAGAGATATATCTGTGCGAGGCGGTAGTCGGCATACATATTTCCGCGTGCCGACGCGATTTCCAAATGCTCAATGGCTTTGGCAATATCCTTCTTCACGACCTTGCCCTCCATATAATATTTGCCGAGCGTATAGGCGGCAAACTCGCTACCATTACGCTCGGCATTGAATAGATGACTGAAGCCTTCATTACGAAATTCTCCGAACAGATTGCTCTCAACGTAGAGCTTACCAAGGAGAGCATCGGCATATTTGTTGCCGTTGCCCACCGACTCCGACAGCCACTTTTGAGCTTCGTATTCGTCCTCGCGGTATATGATGCCGTAACAAAACATCTTGCCCATACGGTACTGTGCTACGCTGTGACCTGCCTTGGCCGCTTTTTCAAGATAATAATCGCCGATGCTTTCGTTATAGAATCGGTTGTTCTCATCCAAATACAGACGGGCAAGTCGGTACATCGCGTAGACGTTTCCTCTGCGAGCTTCCGCTTGAAGCTGATTCAAAGGATTGTCCGCATCCATATCTTCCTCGTCAAATGGCATATCGTCATAGAGATTTCGCTCGTCAGCGAAAAAGGAATTTATCTCATCAAGAGACAGATCACTACGCTTAACAACGTGCTTGCCAGTCCCGTACCCACTATCAAGCCCATGATCCACTTCTTCATCTCGGATATCATATCCGATAATGTTTCCATCCGATTGTCCGTTTCGGTGTTCAGCCGAGAGAAAAATTGCTCTCGCGTCTTCCCATCCTGTGAGAGAATTTCTTTGTTCTCCCTCAGAAGATCCTGCACTTTCGGTACGATACTGTTCGCCGAGCTCTTGACGTCGCGGCTCAGATTGCCTGACCATTCCTTGATGCTGTCCCACATCAAATCCCAATCCTTCTGTGTCAGAACCCTCGATTCCAAGTCCGCAAACTTCTCGAACAGCTCCGGCTGAAAGTCCGTCGTTGCTCTCATAAATTCGAGAAGCGCCTTGAGATCTTCCTTCGGGATCGCGTACACGATCGGCTGGTAAGGAGTCTCCGTCACCGTCTGCATCGCCTGTGCTGTGTTCTGCTTCAGCTTCGAAAGAGCCGAAGGGGTTGATTGTTTGTTGTCTGATTGCAAATTCATACTGCATATTCTCCTTTAGAAATTTTGATTCGTGGAGCTTGTTATCCCTCACCTTCATACCGTTTGGGCAGGTGTAGGTGATATATTTTCGGCTATCCGTCCACGTAACCGAATAGCCATCGGACTCCATAATCGCTATGAAGTCCTCTTTTCTTGCCGCCCGAGTCATTGCATTTTCTATGGTGCAGATGGCTTTGAATTTCCAACTGTCACCCTTGAGTGCGGCACGGTACTCTCTTGTCGAAATGGATTTACCATCAAAGGTCTGCTTGAATTCGGGAAGCACCGAGAGCGCGTGTTCCTCACACAAGCGGTCGCTGATACGGCGCATTTTTTCAATCGTATACGGGCCGTAATCGAGCTTCATACCGCTTGCGTAGCTGACGCTGTTGATGACAAAATGATTGTGAACTCTCTGCCGACCGTCATCGTCGTGAGCGTCAAGGTGTGTGCCGACAAGCACCTCAAAGCCGGGAAACATTTCCTCGGCAAGTCGCAAACCGATCTTGTGTGCGGTGTCATAATCCTCGATCTCTCCAGGGGCGAAGGACTGTTCGTAATGATAATAATACACGCCGCTTCGCTTGCCGTAGAGATTTTTGGTCGCCATAAATTCATCATAAGCGACAGTACCTATGCAATTTATCCCCGACAGATAGCGGTGTCCGTCCTCGTCAAGAGTCTTTGCATCTTGAGAAACGTAACGGATGACCGCCCTCATCGCGCTCTGATTTTGCTTCTTCGCTTTGATATAATTACACGTCGCCATCGTCGATTACCTCATCGCCCTGTGCGATATTTCCGCTTGCAACTGTGCCGTCGAGCGCATCATACAGACCGTTTATCGCGTCGTAATTTCTCTGCAAGGCGCTCGTTGCCTCGGTCAGATTGACCGTTGTAACGTGTCCTTGGTGGGCGAGCATCGTGAGCTGATTGATGTTTCTGCCGATGGCTTTCAACTCAAAAAGCATCGGCTTCAGCTCCTCGACCTGATAGATCGTCCTGCCAAGTGCGGCACTCAAAAGATATTCTCTTTGCGAAAGTCCTGTCTTGGCAACGAGCTTTTTTATCTTTTTCTGCTCGGATTCGCTCACCCAAAAGGACATCTTTTTATCTCTGACGCGACCGCCGGAATCAGATTTTTCTTTTGTGTTTTCGATAATAATTTACCTCACATTCTTTAATATTTGCGCTGTGCTGAAGTGGGGGCTTGGGGGCTTCGCCCCCGACAAGCGTGGGGTTGGGGATGCGCCGCCTTTGGCGGTGGGAACCCAAACCCTCTGCTTGCCCCGCTTCAGCGGGAGTTCTACTGCGGTACTCATCGCTTTTCAAATAGCGGACAGCGGATGATTCCCACGCGGTAGCTCTGCTTACATTTGCGCTTACAATGCAAGCACTTTTTGTTATAGGCAACGTGTCCCGAAGGCTTTCGGAAGAACTGCCATTCGTCGATCTTTTCCTTTATATCGGTGCATCTCCTTTCTCAAAAAATACAGACAGGGGTATAATGAAAAAGGCGTAACATCCGATACAAGCCTCTCGCCAAGCTCATACCATCTGTTACGCCATAACGCCATTTCCATCATATACCCATAACTTTTTCAACCATCTCTTTACGCAGAAGAAGGACACGCTTGGTCTTGCTCCCGAACCGCATCGTGCGCGTGTTCTCTCCAGTGTCGGTATTGATAAAGCCCTCGTCTGCAAGAGCCTTGCCAAGTGCCTTTGTGGAGATGGTGAAGCCTTCGCCTTGGTCGTCACAGAATTTCTTGACTGCTCTCTGTGTTGACTCAAAGAAAAGATAATAATGTTCTTCGTCCTCATATCCGAGACAGCCCGAAGGAAGGAGACCGTCACAATCGCTTGCAGGTACAACGCAGACCTGTCCGCAATCCAGCATCGCCAAGAGCTTGCGGATAAAGATGTGGGTAGGTCTGTCCTGTTCAACCGCCTTGGATTGGTTGGCTGCGTGAGCGAGCATGATCGAGCTGAAGCGCGGTGCGATCTCGTCCACGTCCTTCTGCATCAGAACACCCGAATGAAGCATAAAGTTCATCGCGTAATTGAAGCCGAGCTGAAGGCAAGCCAAGGTGTCGGGGATACGGTCGTGGAACTTGACCTTGTTCTCTCGCAGGGTCGCTCTCCAACAAGCTCGCTCGTTCTGATATTCCTCTGCGAGCATTTCAAGGAATCTCGCGTACCGGTCATCGTCACACAGATAGGTCTTCTTCAGCCACTCGGTGTAGGCGTACATCATATGGGTGAGCTGACCTTTGGCGGCTCGCTCTTGAAGCTCTGTGAGGTGAGGCAGGTCGATCTGACCGGGCTTCATCTCAATGCAGAACAAACGAGCCGTGCCGCTCTCTCCAATGTCAGGAGCGAACTCTGCCGTCACGATCACGTTGCCCTGCGGAGGACGAGCCTCGCGCAATGTGATCTCGGGAGTCAGACGATTGCGGGCGGCTCTGTCACCGTAACCTCGCGCCACCGTCTGCATAATGGCTTTCATATTCTCACTCTCCTTTCTGCCCGTGGGGTGGTAGTCATCCACGCAGGTCAGCACGTCCTTGAGGGAGAAGGCACTATGCGTGATGCTGTTGGCGGTATCACGAAAGCTCATCGGAAGGTCGGTTGCCGAGAAGCTGCCGAAGAAGGATGTCATCAGCGCGGCAACCGTGCTTTTCATACTGCCCGTTCTTCCGAGCAGGGTGAGAATGAATTTCGGCTCATGTCCGATCTGACGGAGGAATTCATTCAGCGGAGAGAGGAATACAAGCGCAAGGCAAGGATAGGTGATCTCCATCGGGATAAGGTCAAGACGGAAGAACCCTGCAAGCTCGGCGTAATCGAAATCCTTGACGTCGGCATCAAGGAAGTACCGCTTCTGCTTTCCTTGAAGCTGAACGTCGTAAGCTCCGACGCCGGGCATCAGATATTCCCACTTGCCGTTCACCTGCTTCCACCCTGTAAAGGTGAAGATGGATTTCTTTTCTGCAAACCTTGCCGGGCTTTTCATCGCGTGGCGCACGTGCTTTTCCACCTGTGGGATGATCTCAAGATCGAGGGAGGCATCAAGATGATTGTGTAGCCAATCCATCTTTTCAAGCTCGGTGGCATCAATCTCAAATTCGGGGAGAGGACGACCGTATTCGTCCACACCTCCGATGCGGTATTTGCGTGTCAGCTCCGTACCATCATCGATGGTCAGCTCGCTGACGATCTTGGGTGCGAAATTACAAAGTCTTACGTAGAAATTACCTTGCTTCGTGATATGCACCTTACAAAGACATCCGTTCACCTCTTCATAAGGCGATGAATAGACGTCTTGTGTGTCCGACAACGCGGACGGGGTTTGGTTAGTTGATTCGCTCATTGGAATCTCCTTTCTGCCTTATGGCGTAAATTTATTTGCAAACAGAAAAAGCCCTCCGATTTGCTTCGGAGGGCTTGTCTGCGGTTGCCGATTTTAAGATTATGGGAGTAGTATTCATATTACCACTCGCATATTTCCACGCCCGATGTCACGCAAAAGAGGGCGTACATAGGGCGTATTTTGCCCATTATATAAGGGCTTTCTTTGGCTTTTAAGGCTCGAAAAAACCTTCCGAGGGTAAACGTACCACCCACCTGCAAAACGCTGAAAAGGGCGTACATCGGGTAGGATAATGGGAGTAGTATTCATTTTACTGCACCTATTGAAAAATTCACAGAATTATGGTATAATGATAAAAAGAACCACGAACAGGAGGCGAAACAATGTCCCACATTCGTTATAAAATACATACCATATCCGCGCAGGCATTGATCGCCTACGCCAAAGGCTATAATGCTGAACCCGACCGCTATCATTATCATCTGAACAAGCGCGAGACCGAAAGCACCATTCTTCGACAAGGCGAGACCTACCAAGATGACAACGCGATCTTCTTCCAAGCCATGTGCGCCGTTAAGGGTGATGAGTACAATCACTCGCCCTTGGACACCGTCCTTGATGATCTTTCCGACGTCATCTTTTACGTTGACTTTAAGGGCATCTTTGACCGAAGTGACAGCAATCCGAGAATTGCTACAAGACAGAAGAAGGCGGAGAGTATGTTCCGCCCCGAAGGTATCTTCCTTGACTTCGGTAACGGTGAGGCACAGTATTTCGCCTTTGAACGCTCGGCAAGTATGAGCCGTAACGCTCGCCTTGCCTTTATCCGCGCCGACGTATACGGCAAGGTTCACTCTCGTATGACTCTTGATATGAAGATCGGAGATTGTCAGCTCTCAAAGCTCTACGCTTATAACGGTCTGATGTTTTCAAGCGGAACGAGAATTGAAGCACCGAACCTTTGGCGCAACCACAGTATCGTTGTTATCGACAACCCCAAGGAAACGGTCAGAGGCGTGAACGTGATTACCGTGGAGGATGCCACGGGCGAAGGCAACGTCCGCAAATATGAGCGCGTTGAAGCCAAGACCGATATCAAGGTCACGCTCTTTGACGGTGAAGGACTTATTTCCAAGGAGTTCTCGGAACAGATCGACAAAACCCTTTCCAAGCGCCACGAGCACCATTCGTTTCAGATCCGTATGCCATATATCAAGGGAATGGTTCACGAGGTGGACTTCCGCAAAATGCTTTTGGGCGTTGGCATTACGGCAATTAAAGATATATGGGGAAATTCTCACCCTGTCAGTGAGATCAATCTGATCCTCACGAAGAGTCAGTTGAAGGGCTTCGGATGGCTTGAGGAAAGCGGATACCATTGGTTCAAATATATCCGCGTTTGCGAAATGTACCGCCACGCGCTCTACGTAACGGGCATCAGTAAGCCTGATCCCGAGGAGCTGACCGAGTTGAACTATCAGTTCCTTAACACCGTTTCTATGAAAGCCGAGCTGTTCCGTCCCGATGATCTGCCTCTCGGTTGGGAGCATAGCCCCGAGGAGGAAGAACGTAATTGGCTGACTAAGGCAACCGAGCAGAGGTATTATGATCTGATTGCCAACGAGGACTATCGCCGTGAGATGTTCCGTGA
>JAZRBV010000089.1:0-14950 GCA_045635225.1 Eubacteriales bacterium | reverse complement strand
AGGCTGTCACTTAACAAACCCAAAAAAGGAGACCCGTGTCTCCTTTTTTACCGAATTTTAACTGAATTTAAGCAAACGTCGCTATAATGTAGTGTCATTCGGATATATTCTCAAAAGGAGGGGCGCTTTGAAGCTTAAACTGTTTATATCAATAATAGCTCTCGTCTGCTGCAGCTTCACCTGCTTCGGCTATGCGGCGCTCACCGACGATCTCGAGATCCGAGGCTCGGTCACGGCAATAGCTCCAATCGAGTCACTGTATATCGTGAGCGTCACACAAAAGGAAGCGAGCGGTGGCGCATCCTATAGCACGCTTGCTCACTGGACACCTGAGGGGCAGGACGACGCTATCATCAAACGCTGCTGTATGTCCAGCACCGTCACGCTCGGCGAGGGCAACCTTGACTCGACGATAACCTTCACCGTAAAGTTCCATAACAACACCGACCACTACTACGTGTACGACGGCATCTCACACGGCACGACAGACGCAGAGTATTCGAACAACGATATCACCTACCACTCCGAGATACATCCGATATACG
The DNA here is from genome assembly GCA_045635225.1 of Eubacteriales bacterium. Classification (GTDB taxonomy): domain Bacteria; phylum Bacillota; class Clostridia; order Oscillospirales; family CAG-272; genus UBA1740. Next base: position 14,405 of record JAZRBV010000089.1, on the reverse strand, counting down.
TAGAACCGCGCGGAGAAATTGAGCTCGACTTAACCTTCAGCTATCCCTCCGACATAACACCTAGCGAGAACGAGCTATATTCCGTCCTCTCCTTCAACTTCCACGAGTTTATAGATCCCGACGGCGACAACAATGCCGCAAAGTATTTCGATATTACGAACGACGAGTACGTCGGTGCTGTTATCGGAAACAGCTCGGATAACCTTTCGACCCTCTCCGACGGCAAGAGCACGTATCATAGCTCTACCGACTACCGTTGGACGAACTGGAGCAGCGGCTCGTCGGGCTGGGGCGCGACCACCTCTGTTATTGCGATCTTCCCTGAAAAGATGAGCGTCGATAATATCGTGATGCACCACTTCGTCGACTGCGGAGCGGGCAACGCATCAAACAGCTGGGCGGGCTCATGTGATCTTCCCCAGAGCGTGACTATATCCTACTTGGATGTCGACCTCGGCAGGTATATTGAGATCGCCACCGTCACCAAGACGACGAACTACACCTCCGCCGCGCGCGGAACCTCCGGCGTATACGTGGTGACCTTCACCGACGGTACGCAGGCGACCCTGAACCATAGCTACACCGGCACAGTTCCCGCGACCACCTACTCTTTCGACAAGGTCTACACCTCGGCGATCAAGATCACCATCGTGGCGAAGCCAAACTACTTCGTCGGTATCACCGAGCTTGAGATCAACAACGGAACCGACAATGTTCTTAGATAAAATAAAGCACGCCCCGACGCAACCTGCATCGGGGCGTAAATAACGCCCGGAGAGGACTCATCACACGGCACGCAAAACAAAAAAACCGCCTGCGGCATACCTCGAACATAGGAGGACACCAAGCAGGCGGTTTGCTATTACGTTATCTGAATATGAACCAGAGGAATATGTACGCGAGAATAAGTATTGGCGAAGCCATGAGCAGAATGAGAATACCGGTAGTTACCTTATCCCAGACCTCTTTCCAGTTTACGTGCTCGGTCTTCTTTAAGAACCAATCCTTGCATTTTCCATATACGTTTTTAACACTATCAAGAAGCTTAGCCATCTTCGTACGCCTTTCTTAGCATAGCCCACGTGAGACTCGCGGACATATTTTAACATTATTATTGTAGCATAATATGAGAGCAAAGTCAATAACTATATTGAAAATTTACAAATTCCGTGTTAAAATATATATAACCTACAGTGATCGGAGTATGAATATGAGCACAAACGTTGAAATAGAGAGAAAATTTATTATCGCAATGCCCGACATAGAGGCACTGCGCACAGCACCCGATCACACCGAGAGCCGTATCACGCAGATATATCTCGAGAGTGCGGAGGGCATCACACATCGCGTGCGACTTCGCGAGTACGCCGATAGGACCGTCGCCACCGAGACGAAGAAAATACGCATCGACGAGATGAGCGTGATAGAGGACGAGAGGGAAATATCACAGGACGAGTTCGCCGAGCTCTCGAAGAGAATAGCCAAAGGCACGCGACCGATCGTAAAGACGCGGCATACCTTCCGTCACGCCTCGCACACCGTCGAGATCGACGTATATCCCGAGCGGCAGAGCACCGCCATTATGGAGATAGAGCTCCCCACACGCGAGACCCGTGTCGAGCTTCCGCCCTTCATCTGCGTGAAGCGCGAGGTCACAGGCAACCGCGCCTACTCCAACGCCGCCATTGCGCGCAGATCCGGTCTATAACTTGTATTCAATACTTTTATCCAATGATAAATAAAAAAATAACCGCCTCTGCTTCCACGTAAGGCGGTTATTTCTATAAAATTACAGGGAGCAGCTGTCATCGGTTCTCTCCGTTATTATTAGAGCGTTTATGTTGCGATTTATCAACGTATTTTTTTGGTTTACAAATAAAATCTGCTTTGCAAAATATCATTTTCACTTGATATTTACTTGTGGTATTTCTTTCCCGCAAGTATCGTGAACGCGCGGTAGGTCGCCTCAGCGAGTATCACGCGCATCAGCTGGTGCGGAAAGGTCAGCTTCGATACCGACAGCCTCACGTCGCACTCGCGCTTCACACCGTCCGCCAGACCGTGTGACGATCCGATTATCATAGCAATTCTTCCGCTCTCGTCGGCTAGCCTGCCGATCAGCTCTGCGAGGGCAGGGGAGTCGTATTCGCGCCCCTCAACGCACAGAGCGATCTTCTTAGCACCCTTAGGCACCGCGGCGAGTATCTTTACTCCCTCGCATTCGAGAGCACGGCGTATCTCGGTTGCGTCGTCCTCGTTAGCTATCCGCTCCTCCTTGATATTCACCTCGTCGACTCTCGCATATGCCGAGAGCCTTTTTTTATACTCCGCGACCGCCTCGGAAAGATAGCTCTCCTTTAACGTGCCGACGGTGATGAATGTCAGTTGTACCATTATTTTATCCTCGACAGCTTCACAAGACCCTCGCCGAGAGCCTCGAGAAGTGCGTCAATATCCTCTTTCGTATTTCTGTGCGAAAGGCTTATTCTGATCGATGAATCCGCCTCCGCCTCGCTCCTGCCGTACGCCGTGAGAGCCGACGATACGTGCCCCGTATTCGACGAGCAGGCTGAGCCGCTCGACACGTATATGCCGAATGAGGACAGGTAGTGGAGCATAGTCTCGCTCTTTATTTTCGGGAGCGTGATATTCAGAATATGCGGTGCGTGAGAGGGTGGATCCGTGACTGAAATTTCCGCTAAGTGGGGGAGCGTGTTGAGTTTTTCGACAAGATACGCACGCAATCCCGAGGTCTGTGCATACCTTTCGCGCAATCTCTCCCTACCGATTTTCACCGCAGTACCGAACGCCGCAACACCCGGTACGTTCTCGGTTCCCGAGCGCAGACCCGACTCCTGACCGCCGCCAAGTATGAGCGCTGAGAGTCCTCTCTCCTTTATCACTCGACGGTCTACAACCAGCGCACCGACACCCTTCGGACCCTCGATCTTATGTGAGGATAGCGTTATCATATCGGCACCGACCGACGCCTTGGTGAATGGGAGCTTCAGATAGCTCTGTGTTGCATCTACGTGCAGATACGCCTCGGGACACGCTGTGCGCATCATTTTTGCGACAGCCGCCGTATCGTACAGCGCGCCCGTCTCGTTGTTGACCATCATTATGCTGACGAGTATCACGTTCTTTGTCAGCTCGCGTGAGAGCGCACCCGTGTCGAGCTTTCCGCCCACCGTGGGAATGCGTACCACCTCAATACCGAGCGACTCGAGCCTTCTCGCGGGCTCGTCCACAGAGGCGTGCTCGCCCTCGGTTATCAGCACCTTTGCGCCTCGTCTGTATCTCTCCTTTGAGAGAGCTCTGCCGACTGTCGCGAGGTTGTTTGCCTCACTTCCCGAGGCTGTGAATATCACCTCGGCGTCCCTCGCCCCGAGTGAGAGCCTGACCTCGTCGCGAGCCGCATTCAGCTCTCGCTCCGCGAGAAATCCGAGCGCGTGAAGAGACGAGGGATTGCCGTAGCACTCCCTCGATACCTCTATGTATTTTTCGAGCGCCTCATCGCATATCCGCGTCGTTGCGCTATTGTCGAGATAGATCCGTCTTTCCATCAGAATCTCACCTTTTCGAGTATTCTCGCCAGCTCGTCGAGATGCGTGGAGTATTCCTCCTCCGTTGCCGTATAGGTCAGCACGTAGCCGCTAAAGCGATCAACGCCCAGTATCTGATATACGTGATATCTCACGCCGAGATAGGTGTACGCATACTCGTACGCAACGGTGTTCGCCGCCGTCAGATTGCCGAATTTCAGAGTTTCGTCAAGCTCGGGCAGGGTGGTAATAGACCAATTTTTGAAGTAATCCGTGTCGGTATTCACCGCCGTCGTGACGGTTACCTTTATATCCGTGAAATCCTCGGTGATAGCCGACATATCGTCGTGGCGCGATGCGAGATAATCGAGTATTCCGACACCCGTCTCGCCCGCCTTGGCAAGCGTTATCACGGCATTCTCCGATGCCCTCACGGTAACGAAGGCGGAGGAATCGACCACCTCGTAGTCTGCGGGGACGAAGAATTCAAAGCCTGCGAGTGCCTCATCTGAGACGAGAATATAGCCGTCCGCATCCTTGACGTAGTCCTTGCCACCCTCCGCGCTCTCGCTCTTCTTGTCGGTGAAGGTGAGATTGTCTATAACCATCTGTGCCTTCGGGAGATAGGTGCGGTAGTAGGATGCCTCGTCGTTCACCTCGCCGTAGGAGGTGTAGGTGAGGAGGAAACGATCCTCGCCGCGCTTTGCGATTATCTGCATTACAGATACCTTATATTCACCGTAGGCGTAGGTGTAAACGAACTTGTACGCGAGATCTGCGGGCGCATCGGATTTACCGAGGTTGCACGCCTCCGCATCTACACTCACCGTCATCTCGTAGGGGAACGCCGCCATAGTGCCGTCAAAGTATGCCCGAACGGTGTCCTTCGTGAACTCGGCGGTTGGCATATCGATCTTGGTAAAGGTCACCGAGGTGTTGTTTATCGCCGTCACGTAGGTCGCCGCGATATCGCCTTGATTTGCGATGATCCAGCCCTCGGGACCGAAGAATACGTAGCCGTCGCGCTCGGATACCGATACGACCTGCATATCCTCCGGCGGCTCTATGCCGCTTTCGTCTCCAGCGCACGCACACAGTGTAGCAAGACACATAAGTATTAGTATTAATGCAGAAATTTTCTTCATTTTGTAAACCTCTATTTACTTTTTTGCCAATTTTTACAGTATTCGGCAATTATTTCCTTGAATTTTTCTCCGCGTTCCTCATAGCTTTTAAACGCGTCGTAGCTCGTTGCCGCAGGGGAGAGAAGCACCGCGCCGCCTCCCTCTGCACACTCTGCCGCCGAGAGCACCGCACGCCCGAAATCCGTTGCGGCATCGCACCGTGTGACACCCGACAGAGCCGCGTATATCTCGTCTCGTGCCTCGCCGTATATCACCGCACGCCGCACGTATTTTTTAGCCGCCTCGACCAGCGGCTCGTAGGATAGCCCCTTCGACCTGCCGCCGAGTATCAAAACGACACGTTTGTCGAGTGAGTAGAGAGTTGCGGCGCATCGCGCGGGTGTCGTATCGATCGATGAGTCTATAAATTCCACTCCGTCCCGCACCGCCACCGTCTCACATCTGTGTGCAAGACCCGTAAAGCTCTCTGCCACACGCCGTATAGCCTCGCGGTCGGCATATTCTGCCGTCAGTGCCACAGCGCACATAAAATTCTTTACGACGTGCTCGCCGCGTGCGCGTATTTGTTCGCGATGCAAGAGCCTCGCGCCGTCGAGCAGAATATATCCGCCCTCGAGCGTTACGTAATGCTCGGCGTGATAGAGAAGTCGCGCCGCACCGTATGATAACTCGTGGCACGCGATGGCAAACGCGCCTCCCTCGCGCAGATATCGGTCGATCTCACGTGAGCCGATAAACGCGACACGCCCCATGGCATTCCCGTATATTCCGAGCTTAGCTGCGACGTATTCCTCGTACGATGAGTGCCAGTCGAGGTGGTTAGGTGTCAGATTTGTCAGCGCCGCACGATGTAGCCTCGGCGAGATATACCGTAGCATAAAGCTCGATAGCTCCGCCACGTACACGTCGCACTCACCGTCGAGTGACGGCGTCATCGGCACGCCGATATTTCCTATCAGCCGCGACAGTACCCCCGACTCCGTGAGGAGCATATGCGTGAGCGTTGCCGTGGTGCTCTTGCCGTCCGAGCCGCTCACCGCTATCACGGGAGCCTTGACACCCTCGAAGAACAGCTCGCAGTCGCTCGTCACTCTTACGCCTCGCTCTATCGCTTCGGCGAGCTCACGCCTCTCGCGCCTCACCGACGGCGATAGGATCAGCACCTCCTCGTCGATATCCGAGAGCGCACCGCCCCCACACCGCACCCGTGTGAAATTATCGGGCACGTCACCGATCTCGGCGTCGCTATACAGCGTCAGACGCGCATCCCTCGGCAGAAGCGTGAGCAGGGCTCTGTTCGATCGCCCGAGGCCCACGATGCCGATCTTTTTATATCCTTCGAGTACCGTACGTCCACTAGCTTGCATACTCTATCACTCTATTATAAAATATTTTGCGCATTCAGTCAACCCCCTAGCTACCCAAATTTACAAAAATACAACATCTATCACAGTTTATGCCGCCCACTCGCGCTCCGCCACAGCTTCTGCGAGCATAACAAAAAAAGAGCCGCAGATCTCTCCGCGGCTCTCACCGTTAAATTGCCAGGCTATTCCATTTTAAAAGCTCATCCTCGAGCTTTTCGTTATATTCACCGTACAGCTCGCCGTATTCGTATCCCAAATTATACGATTGATATTTGTTCTGTCGTATGATCTCGTGCCATCTCGTTATCCTTATGTAATCGCTACCCGATTCGTACTTGCTGAAAAGATCCTCGTAGGTCTGATCGAAGCAGTCGGTGATCCTCGCGCGAATGAAGTTTAGCATCCTCTCGTTGACGACGCCGTTGCCGCTTTTCGAGGTGATCGAGTAGTTTTCGGTGAGATATGCATTCATCACCTTCTCCGAATTCATCGACTGATAGTCGAGGAACGCCGAGCACATCTCGAACTTATCGCTATGTGCCGAAACCGCCACAAGCTTCGCTAGGTTTTGTACTACCGTCTTGTATTCCATTCCTGCGGTAGGCGTCGGTATCGGCAGAATTCCAAAGCCGCTCTTGCCCTCCGCTCTCATCGACTGATAGCCGTCGGACTCCAGCCTGCCGAGCATCTCGATACCGCCGAAGAGTATATTATCCTTCACGAACTCATCGCGTATAAGCTGTATATCCGTCCTGTAGCCGAGCGAGGTATAATCATTCATCGTGACTACCGTAATGCCACTCGAAGCCCCATCGCCGACCAGCCTACTGATAGCAAGCCCGAGCTCGCCGAGCTTAGCGTTCGTCTCGGGATAGGATATGCTGTACTTACCGCTCTCGCCCTCGATCGGTGACTTCTCGATAATATTCACCGAGGAATAGAGAAGAGCACGCGCAGGTATGCCCGACTGACCCGCAAGTGCGAATCCGAGTCTGTCTCCGACGTTCGCCGTGCCGCCCTCGGGATTTACCTTGTTGCTGTCAACGTATATCGCCTGACAGTAGGCGGCGAGTGCATCGTAGGTCCACGCACCGCGATATACCGCCTCATAGAGGTTCTCGAGATTGCTCCTCGTCCTGTCGAACTTGAACTCCACCGTCTCACCCGTCGCCTCGTCACGGTATGTGAGCGTAGGCAGCTCGGTGTAGGGGATCGACTCGAGCAGCTCCACGTTCACCGGAATAACGAACGATGCGCGCATAACGTCGGTCGTATAGTCCGACGCGATCACGTAGAGCCTGTCGTCGGAGAGCGTCAGCGAGCTCATATAGTCGTAGTAATAACCCTTGTACTCCCTATCTGCAAAGCTGTCGTAGTTGAATTTGTAGAAGTTGTTTCCCTTGCCGTATCGCGTCGATTTCAGATTTGCAAAGCAGCCCCTCATTGTCGCCGCAGTAAGATCGTATAAGAAATTACAGTACATATCAGTGGAGCCGGGACCGTAGGTCGCAGTCTCGCTGTATATACGGTTTACGTTCCGTGCCAACGCATAATCGACTATTTTGTCGGGGACGTAGGTGTATTCGATCCTTACGTTAGCCGCCTTCTCGGCAGCATCGTTTCTTTCCTTAACGTAGATGTCGACTGTCTCACCCTCGCTCTCCTCTTCACCTGCGTAGTATCTGTCCACGGCTGAGGCGAGCCCTGCGTTGTCAACGGAATTCGTGTGTCTGTTCATCTCGAAGATGAGCTCTAACTCGCGCCAATATATTGCGTAGTCCTCGCTTGAGCCGCCCCTCGTGCTCTCCCACCTCGCGGTTAGCGTCACGTCCTCCTCGAGCTCCCAGAATCCGGAGTTGTTTATCCTCTCGTCGCCATGATACCAGCCGAGGAATTTATAGAAATTACGCTGTGGTGTCTCGAGCCTATATTGCTCGCCGTAGCGGATATTCACGGTGTCGTACATCACGTTACCGCCACTCGCGTCGAGCGTGACCTTCGTCATATTGCCGAGCCATATCGCCTTGAGCGTCATATTCTCGTTTACGGGCGCCGTCTCGAAGAGCCACTTTTTGTCACCCTTATACCAGCCGTCAAACTCGTAGCCCTCCCGCTCGGGCACCTCGGGTCTCTCGATGCGCTGACCCTCTTTAACCCACACGATGGGGATGTCAAAACGCCCGCCCGTGTCGAACGAAACCCACACCTCGCCGTCGTGTATGTCTTGATACCCGCCCATTTTGCAGGACGCGAGCGACAGCACGATAACGCACGTAATCAAAACCGAAAGCAGTGTAATAGCTCTTTTCATATAGGTCTCCTTTCCCTCGCTATAGATTTTCCAGCGGTATGAATACCGTTTACTACTTTAATTATACCGTGAAAATATGAACATTTCAAGTATATCGCATTTCCGTAGACGGTATGCGTGGGGCATCCCTCGACGTTTCGCCTCCACCGACCAAGATACGAAAAAAGGGCTGTCTCAAATTTGCATTGAGACAGCCCCCTATTGAACTATTTACATTTGCGGAACTCTTAGTTAAGGAAGAGCGTTCCACTGTGCGAGCACTTCTTCGATATCGTATATCTTCGATAGATACAGTCTATCGTACAGGAGCTCCGTTCCGGTTACATTGAACCCGTACAGACGGATGACCTCGTGCCACCTTCTGTTTGATGCCGCCTCATCGATATCACTGTTGCCCATAATGTTATCATAAGTCATGTCGAAGCAGTCGCCTACGTGATTGCGGATGTAGGTAAGCATATTCACGTTATCCTCAGTGGTCTCGCCGAGCACGGATGCTGCGAGGTTCTGAGTATAATAGGTGTTAAGAACTTCACTAGAGTTCCTCGACTGATAATCAAGGAATGCGGAGCACATCTCGAACTTATCGGTCTGAGCTGCGATAGCAACGATTCTTGCAAGGTTATGTACGAGAGTGTTATACTCGTCTTTGACTTCTGCGCTACGGGTTCTGTAAAGCGGAACGGGAACGATACCGAAGCCGGACTTACCGACAGCTCTCATGGTCTGGTAGGAATTCTTATCCTCAAGAGAGCCGAGAGTTACGATACCGCCGAAGAGTATGTTGTCATTTACGAACTCATTTCGGATAGCGAGCAGGTCATTTTTGGAGCCGTACTCCGTAGCATTCTCGGCGGTGACTACCGTGATGCCGTTGTCGGCATTCTCTATCATAAGATTGCTGAGAGCAAGAGAAAACTCGCAGAGCTTAGGGTTGGTCTGGCCGTAGCCTATGGTATACTCACCGGGCTGACCGTCAACAGGAGTCTTATCAAGGATACTTACCGACGTGGAGTAGAGCATACCTATCGCGCCGATCTGCGACTGTCCGCCGAGAGCGAAGCCGAGTCTGTCACCGAGGTTGGAATTACCGCTTGTGGGGTTGTTCACATTCTTGTCAATGTATACAGCTTGGCTGTACTTCGCGAGAACGTCATAGGTCCACGCGTTGTTCCAAACGATGTCGTAGAAGTGCTGGATGTTGGTCTGATCTTCACCGATGGTGATAGGACCTACCATAGCGCCGGTAATGTCATCGTAGTACTCGGGAGTGGGGAGAGAACCTCTCTCGATCCGGTTCATCAGATTGATGTTAACGGGGATTACAAGGAATGCACGAACAAGATCGGTGCAGTAGTTAGAGCCAAGGCAGTAAAGCTTATCATCGGAAAGAGAAAGGGACTTCATGTAGTCATAGAAGTAACCCTCACCCGCATTGGAATCGAAGTAGCTCTCGCCAACGGGACTGTAATCAGCGTCATTGAATCTGAAGAAATTGTTGCCTCTGCCGTAAGAGGTGGATCTGAGGTTTGCAAAGCACCCCTTGATAGACGCACAGGTCATGTCGTATGCGAAATTACAGTACATATCAACGGAACCGGGACCGTAGATTGCGGTCTCGTTGTAGATACGGTTTACGTTCTGTCCCCACGAATATTCGGATACACGGTCGGGAAGATAGCTGTACTGGATCCTGACGTTGGCTTCCTTCGCCGCTGCCTTATTTCTCTCTGCAACGTAGTCATCAACGAGTTCGCCCTCACTAGCTTCGCCTGCGTAGTACCTATCTACCTCAGAGGAAAGCTCGTCGGACTGGGAGTGCTTGTTCATCTCGAAGATGAGCTCGGTCTCACGCCAGTAAACTCCTTCGCTGTTATCTGTATTGCCGCCGGATGATTCGGACTGCCAGCTTGCCTGCAGAACAACGTCGTCTGTATATGTCCAGAAGCCTATGCTGTCAACGGGATTTCCGTCCATATCAAACCAACCGAGGAATGTAAAGCCATCTCTCGCGGGAGTTTCCAGCGAATAGTAGCTGCCGAACGACAGCGTGAATTTATCATACATCAGTTCGGCACCGTTGCCGAGCAGGAAAACGTTAGATACAGCGGCTTGCCACTTTGCGGTAAGCGTTATATCTCCGGTCACAAGGCCAAAGCTGAAGGACCATGGCTCACCGTCCACGTACCAGCCGAGAAATTCGTAACCGTATTTTTCGAGCGCCTCCGGCTCGGGTATTTTATCGTTTTCGTTGACCGACACGGCAGGGAAGACTGCAACGCCATCCGACATAAAGGTTACCGTGTACGTAGTGTTGCTTCCTTCACCGTCGGGAGGATTAGTATCTCCTCCACCGTCGGGAGGATTGGTATCTCCTTCACCGTCGGGAGGATTGGTATCTCCTCCACCGTCGCCTCCGCCTGCGGGCGGTGTCAGCTGACACGCCGAGAGGCAGATAGCCATCATCAGAACGAGGAGAAGTGATAATAACGTAATGATCCTTTTCATGTAGGTCTCCTTTCAGATTGCTTGCGAATCAATAGCTTTAAAATGCTTCTTCGTTTTAATTTTATCACAAGTTACCGACGCTGTCAATAAAAAATATGCGACACCGTAGAGACAAGGAGGCGTCGACGCCGCTGAAAAGCTCTCCTCGCCTCTCGGATAAAGCTACTGCCCGAATGACGCGCATTCGGGCAGTGTGTTATATGAAGTTGATCACTACGCGTCAGTTCTCAGGTGCATCGTACCACTTTTCCATGCCGTTGTACCAACGCTCCTCGAGCCAAGACCAGTCGTTGTATATTCTGCGCATATCCCCGTCCTTATATATGTTCACCCTGTCATAGTCGATATCGATCCTCGGACAATATCCGTTCGCGCGTATTATCTCGTGCCAGAGTCTCTTAGCGGCATAAATGTCGACTTTCCGATTTTCGTACTGCAGGATCATCTCGTAGGTGTGTTCGATATTACCCCTTACACTGTTGCGTACGAACGCGAGCATCTTCGAGTTGTCGACGTCGCCACCGCTCTTAGTTGCGGTGAGATTGCGCTCGTAGTATCCGTCGAGCACTGCGTCGGAGCTCTTAGAGAGATAATCGAGCAGCATAGTGCAACGCTCGAAGTGTCGGGACTTCAAAGCAATGCTTACGACTTTTGCGGTGTTGAAGATGGGAGTGTTATAGCTCTCGCCCGCGCGGTAGACGGGTATGGGCAGGAAGCCTATGCCGCCCGCATCTCTTACCGACTGATATTCCTCGCCGTCGAGCGCGCCGAGCGTCGTGATACCGCCGAAGAGCAGGCTGTCATTCTTGAACGCCAGGGCTATTGCGTCCGTATCGCGCTTCGCGCCGTAGCCCTGTGCCGCAGAGTAGTCAACGATCGCTATTCCGTGATCAGCACCGCCGCTCACCATTGTGGCGAGTGCCGCACCCCACTCCTCAAACTGAGGGTTTCTGTTGGGATAGCTGATAAACGTCCTTTCGTCGATCGTATACAGCTCGACAAATTTGACCGAAGAAGAATAGAGCAGTCCTATGGCAGAGGAGGACGAGGTTCCAGTGAGAGCGAATCCGAGCTTGTCGCCAAGCGTCGAGGTGCCGGTATCTCCGTTATTTGCCTTGTTCGAGTCGATATATATCGCATTGCAGTATGTGGCGAGCGTATCATAGGTCCAGCCGCCCCTCCATACTACGTCGTAGAGATACTCGATATTGCTGTCGTAATCGGCGCGCGAGAGCTTCTTATATTCACCGCTCGCCTCGTCGTATACGCTTACCTCGGGCAGAAGTGACGGATCGATGCCGTTCAGCATACCCACGTTGACGGGTACCACCATCATAGAGCGTAGAACGTCCATCGTATAGGTCGACGCGAGTGCGAATACCTTATCCTGCGAGAGCGTCAGCGACCTCATATAGTCGTAGTAGTATCCGTCGCCGCCGTAGAGGTCGTAGACGTCGTCCACACTCTTCTCGTAGCCGTCGGCTGCAAATCCGAAGTAGTTGTTGCCGTCACCGTACACCGTGGCGTTGAGGTCGGCAAATCCCTGATGGAGCGACGCCGCCACCATATCGTAGGCGTAATTTGAGAATATATCGACGCGGCTTCCGCCCGTCGTCCAGCTGTCCGTTTGCATACGGTTTACGCTGTTGCCGAGCATATAGTCGGTGCCTGTCTCGGGGGCGTACTCGTATACGATCCTCACGTTGGCGTATTTTTCTGCCGCGCTGTTTCTCTTGATGACCTCCTCGTCGACGTACTCGCCGTCACCGACCTCGCCGGTGTAGTGCTCTCTTATACCCGAGCCGGACAGGTCTCCCGGTCTTGCATTCAGCTGAAATACTATATCTACCGTGGGATTATGTAGCTCGCATTTATCGTCGGTGCAGGAGTCCTTCGTGTGCTCCCATTTCGCGGTGATAGTCACGTTCCCGACGAGACAGTAGCTATTGAACAGCCACTCCTCCTCGCCGACGAACCAGCCGAGAAAATCATAGCCGTCGTGCGTCGGATCTTCGGGAATTGACACGGTAGAGAACAGATCGTATTTTATAGAGTTGTCCTTCGTATCGTTTCCTTTTACAAAGGTGACTTTCACCTTAGCATCAGGGTTCGCCTTTACACCGCTGTCGACGTTGCCGAAATGCCAGTTTCCGTTCGTTCCGACATAGGGTATCGCGACATCCTCCGTCTCGCGTCCGCTTACCGCGTCGAGCCATGCGTCGTAGGGAAGAGGCAGCTCCTCGGTGATATCGAGATACGCCGCGTATATTGCACGCAGCTCACCCTCGACGGCAGCCGAATTGTCGACTTCCTCGCCGCCGTCGCCGTTACAACCGAACAGTAGCGGTAGCGCAAGGACCAATACCAGAGCGAGTAATAATGCAGTTAGCTTTTTCATTTCTGACCTCCTTGTTGTCATTTATTTAACTAACTACATACATTATAACATAGAATTGTAGGATAAGTCAACAAACCCATCGTAAAATCTGCACTATGCACATATTCTGCGCGGCTGATTTGTGTAGGTTCAACAAAAGGGCAAAAAACGCAAATACTCCCCCAATAATATATAATGCAATTTTTGGGGGTTAGTAGACATCATTTTTTGTAAATTTTTATTTTTCTACGTTTTGCACAAAAATAAACACGCATATTTGTGCATTTTGCCGACAAAACGGTTAATACCACGTCGGCTCAAAGCTGTTTCTCTGATCGAATAGAGTAGGAAGTGAACGAAACAAAACGGAACGCGCGGTGAGATCGACTCATCGCGCGTTCTGCTTATACCCGACGTGGGTTCTTATTCAATATGTGACCGAGCTTGTAAGCCGGGTTCTGTACACTCACGTGCAGCAATCATCTATCTTCACTGTGGGTCGCCCCACAGTTCAAGCCATACGGCTCTGCCACCATGACACACCGCGAGCCGCGGTCGGAATTACCCGTATATCAAGGTGTTGCATCGGATAGGGTTTACAGCAAATCTACGTTACCGTAGAAGTGGGTGAGCTCTTACCTCGCCTTTCCATCCTTACCGCCAAGAGAGTATGGCGGCGGTTTATTTCTGTTGCACTTTCCCGGCAGTCGCCTGCGGCTGATGTTATCAGTTATCCTGCCCTATGAAGCCCGGACTTTCCTCACGGTAATACCTTTCGGCAACGTACCGCGCGGCCGTTTGGCGGAGTTACATCGCTTATTATAGCACAAGCGCATTTTTTTGTCAAGGCGTGCGATATTGACATTGCGCTTGATTTGTGGTATACTCAAAGAGTATAAATTTCCCCAAAAGGGGAGAAGGAGGGAAAAATGAGCCAGCTTTTGACGATGTGGATGCAATGGATGCTTTTGATCCTTGTGCCGCTTGCAGCACTGTCGCTTGCGGTATATTTCTGCCGCTCGCTGTTTGTGTTTTTGGTTGGCGAGCGCGGCACGCAAAAGCTGCTGCTTTGCGCCTTTGCCCCCTCCACCCCCTTGCGCGAGCTGGGGCACGCGATGGCGGCGATTTTGTTCTGGCAGCGTGTAGAGGACG
>JAZRBV010000088.1:0-4412 GCA_045635225.1 Eubacteriales bacterium | reverse complement strand
ATCATCACCTCGTCCGTTCTTGCTATCCCCGGCGTTATCTTCTCGGAGTCGATGCTCTCATACCTCGGTATCGTCAGCCTCAACTCTTCTACGTCCACCTCTCTCGGTACGATACTCGCTAACGCAGAGGGCATCTGGACCTCCAAGCCTCACGTAATGCTATTCCCCGCACTTGTTATTTCGCTTCTTATGATCTGCTTCAACCTGTTTGGTAACGGTCTGCGCGATGCGTTCAACCCGTCGCTCAGAGGAACGGAGGAATAATATGAGCAATATACTTGAAGTAAAAAATCTTAAAATTTCCTTCCGTACCAACAGCGGTACAGTAAAGGCTGTAAGAGATATCTCCTTCGATCTCAAGCGCGGCGAGACACTCGCCATCGTAGGTGAGTCGGGCTCGGGTAAGTCGGTTACCTCGAAGGCGATACTCGGCATCCTCGCCGGTAACTCCATCATCGAGGGCGGTGAGATACTTTACGACGGACGCGATCTGCTACACACTCCCGAGGAGGATATGTGCGATATCCGCGGTGACAAGATCTCCATGATCTTCCAGGATCCCCTCTCCTCTCTCGACCCGATAGTTAAGATCGGTCGCCAGATCACCGAGGCTATGCTCCTCAAAAACAAGACCGCTCGCAAAAATGCGAGAAGTGAGTTCAACGGTATGCTTGCGAGAATAAAGCAGCATATGATCGAGTGCGGTACCGTCGGCACAGCCGAGGAGATAACCGAGCTTGCAACCGTGTTTGATAAGTTCAATATCGAGGCAATCAAGCTTGAGAAGAACTACAATTATGCTAAAACTAAGGCGCAGGAAATCATCGCGGATATTGATGATATCCTCTTCACTGTAGAGCGTAAAGGTAAGATTAATGTAAACGATAGATTACATTCTCTCGAAAAAAATCTTGCTTATGTCAAGGATACCTTCCTCACTGCGGGTATCGATGATGATATTGCACAGCACCGCGTGGCATTGCGCACGTCCTCTGCGAACAACGAAGTCACAGCACAGGGTAAGGCAAAGCTTGAGGAGACTCGCGCTCTTATGAACGAGATCCTGGGTAGACCCGCTCCCAACTTCTTCCGCATTGGCTACTACAAGTACAAAAATCCCACCGCAGACCTTGCGGCGATCCCCGTCGAGGAGCTGAATGAGCGCGCTCTCGAGGTCCTCAACGCGGAGTTTATGCATTCCTTCATCGAGAAGGCGAGCATCGCTATCAAGCATGCTGCAGATGCGGCACTTGAGCATAAAAAGCACGCGCTCTCCATCATTCCCGACGTGATCGCAACTTTGCGCGACGAGACCAAATCTCAAAAGGAGATCAAGGCAAAGTGTGCAGAGCTCTCCGCTGCAGTTGCATCCGCGATCGACAAGACTGAGGTTGCCAAGGATAGCGTATACTACACCTTCGCAGGCAGTATCGGCGCGTCCGTTGACGAGTACTTCTACTACAAGGTAAAGAACCCGAAGGAGGAGGCTCGCTATGCAAGACAGGAGGCTAAGCGCCAGGCGCTCATCGCGCGCGGCAAGCAGGTCGACTGGAAGGTAATTCCCAAGGTAGTGCGCGATCTCTCCGAGATCCGTGCAAACTCCGTCTATATCGTAGAGCGCCTTGCGGCGAGACTCAAAAGAGACGTCGAGGCGCATGCTACCATCAACTTCACCGAGAGAGCGATCGCGGTAGTCGATTATCTCAAGGAGAAGGCATCGCTCTTCGTTAATAAGCTCACAAAGCGCATTGCGAAGGAAAACGCGATCAAGATAATGGACGAGGTAGGTATTCCCGAGTCCCGTATCCGTTATAACCAGTATCCCTTCGAATTCTCGGGCGGTATGAGACAGAGAATAGTTATTGCTATCGCTCTGACCGCAAACCCGGACATTCTTATATGCGACGAGCCCACCACGGCGCTCGACGTTACCATTCAGGCACAGATCCTCGAGCTCATCAACAAGCTCAAGAAGGACAGAAATCTCTCGGTCATCTTCATCACCCACGATCTCGGCGTCGTTGCCAATATGGCTGACAGGATCGCGGTAATGTATGCAGGTAAGATCGTCGAGTGCGGCACGGCTGACGACGTATTCTACGACCCCCGTCACCCCTATACGTGGGCGCTTCTGTCGTCCATGCCCGACCTCGATACAAACGAGAAGCTGGAGGCTATCCCCGGCACTCCTCCCAATATGATCTATCCTCCCGAGGGCGATGCCTTTGCGGCGCGTAACAAGTATGCGCTGAAGATCGATTTCGAAAAACAGCCCCCTATGTTTGAGATCTCCGAGACTCACAAGGCGGCGACATGGCTGCTTCACCCCGATGCTCCGAAGGTAGAGATGCCCAAGATCATCAGTGAGCGTATTGCCAGAATGACTGCGAGAGGAGGCGACGCAAATGAGCAATAATATCGACCGTAACGAGACGCTTCTTCGCGTTGAGAACCTCTGTCAGTATTTCAAGATGGGTAAGGGCGAGCTTCACGCCGTAGATCACGTCAGCTTTGATATCAAGCGCGGCGAGGTCTTCGGTCTCGTCGGAGAGTCCGGCTGCGGTAAGACCACGACCGGTCGCTCTATCCTCAAGATTTACGACATCACCGGCGGTAACGTATACTTCAAGGGACAGCGCATCTGCGCCGGCACGAGAACCTATCTCGACGCCATAAAGGAAGCGAAAGAGGAGACCCGTGTCAAGATTTCCGAGCTCAAAGCTGCTCTTAAGGCTAACCCCCTCAAGGCTGTGGAGATCAATCGCGAGATAGGCGAGCTGAAGGCTAAGCTCTCCGAGACGATCGCTCAGAACAAGGCTGAGATCAAGAGCGCGAGATTTGACCACAAGAACGTAGATAAGCTCTACGCCGCAAAGCTTATGGATGAGGTCAAGGCAAAGTACGAGCCTATGCTCGCCGCCGAGACCGATCCCGCAAAGCTCTCCGAGCTCAAGAAGAAGTACAAGAGCGAGCTTCACGTTGCGAAGAACACACGACTTATCACAAAGATCCAGATGATATTCCAGGATCCCGTAGCATCTCTCAACCCCCGTATGACGGTTAAGGAGATCATCTCCGAGGGACTTGTTATCAACGGTATCAAGGATAAGGAGTATATCGACAATAAGGTCTATGAGATACTCGAGACCGTCGGACTCGTAAGAGAGCATGCCGGCAGATATCCCCACGAGTTCTCGGGTGGACAGAAGCAGCGTATCGGTATTGCACGCTCTGTAGTAATGCAGCCCGATATGATAATTGCCGACGAGCCCGTCTCGGCGCTTGACGTTTCGATACAGGCGCAGGTCATCAACCTTTTGAACGAGCTCCGTGAGACCCTCGGTCTTACCATACTCTTCATCGCGCACGACCTCTCCGTCGTCAAGTATTTCTCCGACCGCATCGGCGTTATGTACTACGGTAAGATGGTCGAGCTTGCAACCTCAGACGAGCTCTTCGCTCATCCTCTTCATCCCTACACCCGTTCCTTGCTCTCCGCTATTCCGCTTCCCGATCCGAGAACCGAAAAGGAGCGTAAGAGAAAGGTCTACAACGCGCTCGCCTCTCACGATTACTCCGTTCAGCAGCCCACGTTGCGTGAGGTCTCTCCCGGTCATTTCGTCTATTGTAACGACGCCGAGGAAGAGAAGTATCGCAAGATTTTGAGCGGTGAGATCGTCGAGGACGACGCCGAGTAATTTGCGATGAAAGATAAGTTAATACCTGTAATTCGTAAATATTTATTTACAATTTTAGCGGCTTCCGCTGCTTCCGCAATCATTTTGATGATCAACGGATTTGGAGATGCCGACACATTACAGGAGCGGTACAGGCTGCTTGCCAACGCCTTTACCTCTCCCGGTGTGATCCTCATTATGATCGGCATACTCGTGCTCATCTCGCGTGAGGGAACGTTTGATATGCTCGGCTACGGAATTACCAAGGCGTTCTACCGTTTTTCACAACGCTCCGACAGAGCGTTTGAATCGTTCTATGATTACAAGCAGCGACAGATAGCGAAGGAGAAGGGCAGTGTTGTTCCGTTCTTCGCGGTCGGCGCACTCTTCACGGCTGTCGCTGTCCTGTTCACTCTACTTTATCACACGGTGTGACCCGACCTCCACACAGCTTTTTTGAGGCTACCTTGCCATATTTTGCGAGGTAGCCTCTTTTTTTCGTTCTTTTGTACAAAAATGATATTCACACTTTATGCAAGGTGTACAAAGAATTTGTAAACTTGGGGCAGGGGGTTGATTTTGCGCCCTCGCGTGTGGTAAAATAATGTATCTACGCCTTTATTTTGCGCGGCGCGCACACGACGTATGGGCGCAGGTTACGTGTATTTTATTATAAGAAAATATTACCTCTGAGAAAGGAAAAGACAATGACAAACGCAAAGAAAAAGAAAAGTC
>JAZRBV010000087.1:0-3333 GCA_045635225.1 Eubacteriales bacterium | reverse complement strand
TTATCGCCGAAACGCAGGATGCGATGGGCCGCTCCACCGGATTCAGCTACTGCAAGAACGGCTCGTTGCAGCACACCGTTACCACCGGCTACGGCACGGACGGTCGCATCAACTGCGCAGGATTTGTACACGGCGGTGCAGAAAAGCTGTTCGGTTATGAATACCTGAGCGGTAGCAATCTGCTGCACAGGCTCACCAAGCCCAACGGTATGACCTTGACGCAGAGCTACGAGGAACACCGCAACCTGCTCACCGGCATGGCCTACCACCGTGGCACAACTCTGGTAGCGCAACGTGAGTATGAGTACGACTTCCTCGGTCGTCCTACCGCCCGCAATACCGCCCGAAAAGGAACGGTGGTAAACGATAGTTTCACTCACAACACCCGCTCCGAACTGACGGCAGCCACAGTCAGCGGCAGTAATTACGCTTACAATTACGACAACATCGGCAACCGCATCACGGCAACGGAGGGAAACGAATCCACGACTTACATCGCCAATGCACTCAACCAGTACACCGCAGTGGGAGATTTCACCCCACAGTTCGATGCAGACGGCAACCAGACCCGCATCAAAACGGAAACAGGTATCTGGGAGGTCATCTACAATGCCGAAAATCGCCCGGTAAGCTTCACCAATACGGAAAGCAACACCGTGGTGGAATGCGCCTACGACAGCATGGGGCGTCGAGCATATAAGAAAGTGACGGTAAACGATACAGTAACGCTCCATCAGCGCTACATCTACCGAGGCTATCTGCAAATCGCTTGCGTGGACCTTGCCCGAAGTGCTCACCCGGCACTCTGGTTCATCACCTGGGATCCCACCCAGCCCGTAGCCACTCGCCCGCTGTCTATCCGTATCAATGGCACATGGTATACATACGGTTGGGATCTCACCAAGAATATCTGCGAGCTCTACTCCACCGGCGGCACCCTTACCACCGCCTACACTTACACTCCCTACGGCTCCGTGACTGCCACTGGAGCAGTTACTCAGCCCATTCAGTGGAGCAGTGAAGCGTGGGATATAGAAACCTCGCTAAACTATTACAATTGGCGTTATTACAATCCCGTTTTGACATGGATAAATAGAGATTTTATTAAAAATAAATATTCATACAATCTTTATATTCATAGTCACAATTCACCAGCGATGATATATGACATTTTAGGGAACTATTATAATGTTGATATGAGTAATTGTTTGGGATATGCCTTAATGGGAAGAAGTATTTTTCTTCAACCTGACGATAATCAAAGCATGGAAAACTTTGTTACCTTTTATGTGCAAGCAAAAAGCTGTAAGAAGATTAAAACATCAGCACGCTGCACTAAGAGTAAACATAATACAAAAGTGCTTATTATATTTTATACGGGAAACTACACGGGCGATCCATGGAAAAGACCTCAAATATGGGGTACCGTCGAACGTGATTATCATGGTATGCGTCTCGTTGCTGGAAATGATACTTGGACCAATATACCCCATAAATTCTATTATAATTATTTACCTGATATAGCAGATCCTGTTAGATTTGATGGTTGCACAATGTATTGTTGCAATGCAAAGGAAGAATATAAATATGATAAATTTTATGGCCATGAGCGTAGATAAAAAATCTGAACGACGAGCTATATAAAGTCAATTATCTAAGTAGGGGGCTCGCCCCCTACTTAGCAATATGGTACGACAGGCATGTCACAACTTGAGAGGGTCCCCAATGAGCCGCTGACAGGGCGGAATCAAATAGCCAAAGGCAACTGCATTACAGTAAGGTGGGGTGAGGAGGAAGCCGGAGCCGAAACACAGACAAGATGAACAAGAACCGAATAAAAGGCCAAAGCACACGAGGTGAAGAAGCTACGGATGCTTACGCCCGATACTCTGTCAAGAGTGTGCATGGTAGATTCAGCTTGCTCTGTGTGAAAGCTACAAGCCTTATCCTGAGATCAATTGATAAGGAAAGCGCTGCGGAGCAATCTGTCAGTAGGGAGTCAGCAGTGGCCATAGTACCGCCAAGCAAACAACACCAGCGGGAAGGACCGAATCCGGCGTGGGCAACCACTTGCATCTCAGAACATATAACAACAGAGCAAAAAAATACTGAAATGTATGAAGGTGCGACTGAAAGAAGGAACGCGGAGCAACATTCCCGAAAAAACACACTATATTACATTGTCATCTGCTATGGATTGACAATGTATTAACTTCATCCCCGAGATTATTCAGACGTAGAATATCTTTGCACACGATGGTGATACGCTATTTCTACCACATTATACCGAATCAGGAAGTGTCCGGTGCATATCAGTTCATCATTCCTCAACTTTTTTGACGTGGTGAAGATTTTTCATCATTAAGTCAATTTCGGCACCTGTAGGGGCACCCATACCGGATATCCCCGGGACACAATGAAGATTCTGAGGTGAGATGGAGGAGCTACTCTCATTGTAACAGTTTCCTTTTAATTTACTGGTCTCATCATCTAAGGTATCGCACGAACACAAAATCACAACCAAAATATATAATAGCAGCTGTGGGGCATGTACGAAACAAATGAAAAAGTTCATAGCTTTCATAGTAAGAACGCGTGGGAATAATTAATTAAGATGTCGCCCTCCTTTTGACTCAAATAAACCTCTTCTTCTTGTTTTTTTGATACCCGGATGAGCGCAAGTGCTTTATAGCATAAGACAGTGTGGCTTGTAAATCCATTTTTTGCGCGATTTTTTGTAGCGCGCGTAGACGCAGTGTGCATTCTCAATAATTGAGGAATATCATTCATCGGTATATTTGTTACGTCAGAGCTGAGAAAAAATGGCTAAAAGTGCATAATTTTAAGCGTTTTCGGGGGTAATGCTCACCGAGGCTTGACCAGCCTTTTTCAGATTGTAGGTGGTCAGCTTGATTTCGACTACTACGGCAGCTTCCGGTTTAGTAGGCTCAACGATGGATTCCTGTGCCGGGGCTTCGGCGGTCGGCTGCACGTCCGTTACGGGCTCGTTTAATTCTTTTGCAAGTTTGGCTTCGCGGGCTGCATATCGGGACAACATATAGCGATGGAACAACCGCGCGTACTTACACCTACAACTACCTTGGACAACCCACGCAGGTGATAGACGATAGCGGGACACGAACGTTCGGCTATAACGTCTACGGTGAAAGAATAAGCGATAGTCTTTCGGTGGATGGCGATACCCATCTTATCGCCGAAACGCAGGATGCGATGGGCCGCTCCACCGGATTCAGCTACTGCAAGAACGGCTCGTTGCAGCACACCGTTACCACCGGCTACGGCACGGACGGTCGCATCAACTGCGCAGGATTT
>JAZRBV010000086.1:0-63544 GCA_045635225.1 Eubacteriales bacterium | reverse complement strand
TAAACTCATAAAACGGCTGATTTGTAAAGTATTATTTGCATTTCAGCCGTTTTTTATAGCATTATCCGCAATTTCTCGCACCGCAAGGTGCATATCGCGCCACAAAGTGGCATATCGCGCACCGCTAGGTGCATATCGCGTCGCGCAAGCGACATATCACGCTCGCCTCAGCGAGCATATCGCGCCACGAAGTGGCATATCGCGCACCGTTAGGTGCATATCGCGCCACGTAGTGGCATATCGCGCACCGCAAGGTGCATATCGCGCCACGAAGTGGCATATCGCGCACCGCTAGGTGCATATCGCGTCGCGCAAGCGACATATCACGCTCGCCTCAGCGAGCATATCGAGCACCGCAAGGTGCATATCGAGTTGCGTCAGCAACATATCGAGCGAGCGCCAGCGAGCCAAAGCCTTCCCCTCTGGGGAAGGTGCCGAGGAACGAGGCGGATGAGGTAGTCAAGGCACTAGCTTAAAACTTGATTATAAGTATAAAACAGTAGCATTTCGATTACCTCATCCGTCAGGCTAACGCCTGCCACCTGTCTCGCTGCGGCTCGGTCACATTTCGGCTCTAACAGTCCACCGGACTGTTATTCACTACCGAAATGCCGCTTCGCTACCCAAAGGGGAAGGCTTTGGCTCGCTGACGCGAGCGTGATATGTCGCTTGCGCGACGTGATATGCACCTTGTGGTGCGTGATATGCCACTTCGTGGCGCGATATGCTCGCCAAGGCTCGCGCGATATGCCACTTCGTGGCGTGATATGCACCTTGTGGTGCGCGATATGCCACTTCGTGGCGTGATATGCACCTAGCGGTGCGCGATATGTCGCTTGCGCGACGTGATATGCACCTTGTGGTGCGCGTTCTCCCCTCACATTCTCTCAATAATGTTATATACGCGCGTGCGAGCTTGCGTGCGTGCATTATATACAAAAATATGCTCTGGCATTTGTACAAATTGCCGAAAATTACATTATTTTAAAATCACATCTTGCAATACAAGAAACAAAGTGGTAAAATAGTGTTGTAAGCTATATTTATATAGTTTTTATTCGCGAAAAAATAAATTGCTATAGAAAGGAAAAACCATGAAAACTTCTCTACTTAAAAAGCTTATCGCGCTTCTTATGGCTACTGTTCTTCTCGTAGGCATCGGATTCACGGTAGGCGCAACTGATGAGAATGCCGGCGAGGCAGGCTCAGGCACAGAGACAACTCCCGACACCCCTGTCGAGGATCCCGTAGTTCTCACTGACAAGTGCGACTTCCAGGATCTCGTCATCGGCGCAAAGAACGTTGAGAACAAGAGCAAGCTCCACCTCGCGTTCACCGTTGATTACGAGACCGAGGGCCGTATCGGTCTCTACGTTTACGAGGCTGATGCAATTGTTGGCGTTGACGCTCCTATCGCGAGAATTTACTCGCAGAAAAAGGACCTTGGCGGCACGGTCTATTTCGCATCTCAGGCGATCTCTACTCAGGATATCGACACTCAGTACAAGTTCGTTCCCGTAATCAACTTTGGTGAGTATCTCGCATTCGGCGTGGCTACCACCTACAGTGTTGCTGATTACTGCAACGAGAGACTCGCTGACGAGGGCATCACCCCCGAGCAGACCGCTCTCTACAAGCTCCTTCTCCAGCTCGGCACCGAGACCGATAAGTATCTCGCCGCTGACGAAGAAGTTACCGAATAATTAAAGGAGATCAAATGATGAAAAACAGAAATCTTAATAAGCTTCTCGTTCTGGTTCTCTCGGTTGCTCTCCTCGTATGTGCAGCCGTAGGCATTTCCGCTGTTGCAGATGAGAATGCTGCCGCTGATCCCACCGTTACCGTTGTCGGCTACGTTGCTGACTACGACGGCGAGGCTAAGATCGCATACTACGTAACTACTGCTAACGCAGAGAACCTTACTGCTAAGCTCGTGCTTGGCACCGCTGAGGTTGGTGCAACTCTTGCCGCTGACGCGGGCAAGGCTGCAGAGGGCGAGCTCACCATCGACGGTGAGACCCCCGTTACCTTTGACGTATTTTATTCCGACGGCGTTGACCCCAAGGACTTCCGCGATGATATCACCGCTACCGTAGTTCTCGTTGACGCTGATAACAAGGTCGTTGCCGCTACCGAGGCAATCACCACCACCGTGTACGATAGCTCCATGACCCTCTTCAACGGCGGCGCTACCGAGGCACAGGTTAACATGCACACCCTTCTTCTCAAGTATGCAGCAGCAGTTCAGGCAGTCGTTGACGCTGACGCAGCAGCTGCAGAGGATTACAAGTGGGCAGATGAGATCTACTTCGTTTCCGTTGACGGCGGCGACGTAGTTTCCTACCGTGCAAACCTTCTTGACACTTACACAGATCCTATCGCTACCGCAGCTAGATTCGACAATGATGGCAAGTACTTCACCGGTTGGACTGATGCAGAGGGCGAGACTGTTGTAGGTTGGCTTGAGCTTACCACTTCTATTCTTAAGCCCGGTACTGTCGCTCTCGTAAGAAATTACGAGGCTCTCGAGGGCTATGAGTCCTTCGATGGCGAGACCCTTCCCGAGGGTGCTACCTTCAAGGGAAATGACACCGGTTTTGCAAACGTTGCAGACGGCACTCTTGTGTTCGGTAAGGTTGATGACGTCAACAATGGCTCGAACATCAGATTCGCGGCTGACAGACCCGGCGTCTATGCTACCGAGTATATCTTCGAGACCGACTTCAACATCCAGTCCTGCGAGATGACTAAGAAGACCTGGGTATACAAGTTCTGTCTCTGGGCAGAGGGCGAAGGCAATAACGCCGAGATGACCAACCTAACTCCCAACTACATCAACGAAGAGACCTACTCTATGGGTGGCGTTGTATGTAAGTTCGACACCTGGCACCACCTCAAGATGGTAGTTGCTATCAACGACGGTATCCTCACTGCTACCTTCACCGTTGACGGTAAGGTTACCAACGGCGGCTTCCAGAGTGCTATCAGCAAAAGTGCAAACTACAAGATGCTCGAGGCAGGAGTAGCAATGCGTGACTCTACCTCTCACGATTGCGCTACCACCACTCTTCTTCTTGACAACACCGCAGTTAAGGTTGTCGGCGATCCCGCTACCTATACTGTAACTCTTGATCCTAACGGTGCTACTCTTGAGAATAACACTATCACCGTTACCGCAGGTCAGGCTTACGAGCTTCCCGTTCCCGAGAGTGACGCTCCCTTCACCGGCTGGTACAGCGAGGCAGGAACTGCCGTTGCTACAAACGGTATCTGGAACTACATCGGTGACCTTCTGACTGACGAGAACAAGGTTCAGTACTACAACGGCTACACTAAGCTTGTTGCTAAGTGGGCAGATGCTATCAAGGTTACTCTTGACGGCGTTGAAACGTCGGTTTACTCCGGTATGCCTTATAGCTTCGAAGCTCCCACTCGCGAGGGTCTTATCTTCGGCGGTTGGGTAGATGCAGACGGCAATCCCGTTGCAACTGCAGGCACTTGGCCCTCAGACAGCGCGTCCGAGGTTGCTCTTACCGCTGTATGGTACATTGAGATCTCCGGCGTAACCAATAATTTCGATGACGGCACAATCATCGCGGGTAATATAGGTAATACCTCTGTCGGTAGCATTACGGACGGCAAGTTCGTTCTTAATAACACTGCCTGGAACTCTCAGGTTTACTTCGCGATGGCTGCTGATCAGCAGGCGTTCAGCGGCAATACCGCAGGTACTAAGTACGTCTTTGAGATGGACTTCACCTACGTTGGCGGTGCTATTCCTACTTCTACCGCGACCGGCAAGGAGCCTGCATACATCGGCTTCCAGAACGCGGCTGACTTCAATAAGTACAACGGCTCTCAGTGGTCTAACAACGAGCTTATGAAGCCCACCTCTGGCGCAACCGCAGACGGTGACGCTACCGGCGTGATTATGTACGGCGTAACCTTCGAGAAGGGCGTAACCTACACAGTTCGCTTCGAGCAGACCGTAGGTAACGATAGCTACGTAGATGTTTACGTAAACGGTGAGCTTGTAAGAACTCATAAGTATAACGCCACTAACTCTAGCGCTGATCCTACACAGGTAGTCGGATTCCAGTTCACCTTCAGACGCGTAGGTAACTTCACCTTCGATAACGTATATTGCGGAATTCTCGGCAAGCCTGCTACCACCACCGTTACTCTCGATGCAAACGAGGGAACTCTTCCCGAGGGCGCTGCAGCAGAGTACACCTTCACCACCGCTCAGGATTACGTCCTTCCTACTCCTACCCGCGAGGGCTTCGCTTTCGCAGGCTGGTATAACGGCGACGCACTCGTAGCAACCTCCGGTAAATGGAGCCTTGACGCTGATGCTGCTCTTGTAGCTAAGTGGCTTATCTCCGACGTTACCACCTATGATGATGCGGTTAATACGGTGGCTGCTAACTACGAGCTTGCGACCAAGACCGATAAGGTGACGGTTGATGCGATAGGCACCACCTACATCTTCTCGACCGATTACACCTATCACGGTCTCACCTCCTTCACCGTTACCGACGGCGTTGTAGCGGCACAGAAGGCAGGCACTAACTACGCATTCGTTAAGCTTACTAACGAGGCTTCCGATAATGCGCGTGTTGCATACTCTTCTACAACTGCAGGCGGCAAGTTTGTAAACGCACAGGGCGTTGCAGTTACCGACGATAGTGGTAAGCTCCTTGACGAGTACGCTGATCTCACCGCAGAGGAGATCTTCTTCGAGAAGCTCACCTGGGGCGGCTTCAGCTTCGAAATCGGTAAGACCTATAACATCAAGATCACCGTTATAATGGAGGGCGCTGCTACTGCGACGGTATTCTCTACCGTAACCGACGCTGACGGTAACGTTACCGAGATCATCGCTCCCTTCACTTGCGACAACGGTAAGGCTAAGACTCTTAATCAGTTCAGATTCGAGAAGAGAGGCGCAGGCGCAGCAGGCGTTTCCTCCTTCAGCTTCACTCACAGCTTTGTTAACACCACCTTCACGAGACTGAGCGTAGCAACCAAGAGCAACGTTATTCTCGATGCTAACGGCGGAACTCTTCCCGAGGGCACTGCTACCGAGTTCAAGATCACTACCGGCTCTGCATACGAGCTTCCTATACCCACCGCTGAGGGCTTTGCCTTCGCAGGCTGGTACAACGGTGACGAGCTCATAGCCTCGAGCGGCAATTGGGCAGGCTCCGAGGACGTAACCCTCAAGGCTAAGTGGCTTGAGGCTACCGTATGCACCTACGACGATATGGTAGTAACCAAGACCGACTGGTCCAACAACATCAAGTGGACTCTTAACGGATACGATGCAACCGTAGTTGACGCAGCAGGTACTCAGTATGTATTCCACACTAAGTACACCTATCAGGGTCTGACAAGCGTCACCGTAACGGATGGCGTAGTTACCGGTAACTACGGTTCCGAGTCCACTGCTAACCGTAACTTCGGCTTCCCGAGATTCTACGGTGTTAACGCCGAAGGTACAGCGACGCTTGCAGTGGGCGCTAGCGATACCGTTAAGCCCGGCGGCAACTTCGTAAATGCTGAGGGCGTAGTAGTTACCGACGCTGACGGCAAGCTTCTCGACGAGTATGCAGCTCTCACCGCTGAGGAGATCTTCTACGAGACTCTCACTTGGGGCAATATGACCTTCAAGATCGGCGTTGAGTACGATCTTACTATCACCGCTACTATGGGTGCTGACAGCAAGTTCGCGGTTACCGCTAAGGCAGTTGCTCCCGACGGTACCGTTGACGAGGGCTCTCTCGGCTCTACTAATGCCGTAGTTAACCTTCAGTACTTCTATCTCGAGACACGTGGATCTAAGTACACCGGCGCATACACTCTCACTCAGTCCTTCACAGGCGCTACCTTTACTAAGTACGTTGCAGTTGACAGCGCGGTAAAGGCTCCTGTTGTTGATGATACTCCCGTAGAGGAGCCCGCTCCCGAGGTTACTCCCGAGGGCTAATAAAGTATTTATTTTCGAATAAATAACCTGAGCCGACGGCATCTGCCGTCGGCTCTTGATTTTTTATATTATCGCCTACGCATACGAAATACCCGGTATGAACACCCCGACCCCCGGCTCCCCAAGCCACGCCCCCAAAGGTGCGCCACCACAAAGTCACGTGCCCCCCACGCCGCTCCAAAGGTGCTCGACCCCAAAAGGTATGCCACGCTTTCGAGGCATTTAGCGGCTTGCAAAAATGTACGCCATAGGCATCAAATATAAAAATCATCCGAGCAAGAAAATATTCCTCACTCGGATGATTTTTACGTATTATGCTATGTATAGTTTACTTTTCTTCGCTGTTTGCTTTATCTGTGCGCTTGAATAGACGGCGGAACGGATTAGTAAACTTCTGCCAGTCTCTCTTTGAGCTGATGCGCTTTTTGAGAGAGGAGCTCGTCATTTTTTCGGTCTTCAGCCGTCTGCCCGATGCAACGCGCTTCATATATTGATTATGCGTGTAGAGACCGACGTTTGCGGCGAAATCACACACCTCGCTGATCTCGAAATCGTTTGACTCGTGCTGGAACCAGCCGAAACGGTCTGCATATCCCTCGTGGAGCATATTCCAGAAATCGGCCTTCGCATCCTTCCAGAGCAGGTTATATATCTTATAGCAACGGCTCGCAGACAGGTTGAGATATGACTGTGAGAGCGGAATATACATTCCGTGCTGCATAAGAAATTCTTTGATCTTCATATAGACCACGGGTATCTGCGGATAATATTTCTTGAAGTGCTTCGCACGGAACTGATTCGAGTACACTCTGTGATGCACGAGCGTTTTCTCAACTCTACCAACTCTGTTAGCGAGCGAGAGTGCGGTGCATATAAAATGTATATCTTCGAATACGTATAGCTCCGGCGCAAATGTCAGCTCCTTCTCCTTGATAAACTCCGCACGGAACAGCTTATTCCAGACGTATCCGGACGTGCTCTGGAGAATGAAGCTCGGGAATTCACTCTTAGAGGTAACGTTTCCCTGCGCGTATATATCTCCGTGATCCTCATCTATAGGAGGAGAGAAGCGTGACGTCTTATTGTTATAGATATCGTAGCGTGATACCGTGATGTCGAGCGACTCGCGCTCTGCCATCTCATACATATCCTCGAGCAGAGTCGGCTCGTAGAAATCATCTGCGTCGAGGAAGATGATATACTTGCCCCTCGCTCGGATAATGCCCTTATTACGCGCAGTAGAGACACCTGCGTTATTCTCGGTGACTATTCTGACGCGCTCGTCAGCCTTCTGATATTCCTTGATAATATCGAGTGAACGGTCGGTAGAACCGTCGTCAATGCATATTATCTCTATCTCGCGTAGCGTCTGATCTACGATGGTATCAAGCGCGGGACGCAGATAATTGAAGGCGTTATATATCGGAACGATTACCGAAACCTTAATATCGTCTTTAATCATAAAATGAACCTGATTTGTAATTGATTATTTACTTATATCTATATTTTACCACTTTTATAGGTGCTTGTCAATAGGTACACCGCACGACGTCCAAAAAGGTATGGCGAAAAGTTTTTCGACACGTTTCCACCACATATTTTTGCACTGTACTGCGTGTCAGAGCGGCTTTTTCGATATCTGTGCGAATGCTCTGGGGTAACTCGACGGAGTGCGTTCCTTTTTCTTTATCACGATGACAGGGTGGGTAAGCAGCTCCGCATCGCCATCGGATAGCGTTATCATCTCTACCGTAGCATCC
Source organism: Eubacteriales bacterium (assembly GCA_045635225.1). GTDB lineage: Bacteria > Bacillota > Clostridia > Oscillospirales > CAG-272 > UBA1740. The sequence goes on along the minus strand of JAZRBV010000086.1, from coordinate 55,795 downwards.
CTGCCGCCGAGCGTTGCGATGGCGCGTTTAGCACCCACGAGCTCAAATTCGGCATTTTTGCCCTTCATAGCGATCATCTCACCACCCACCTTGACGAGCGGCAGACAGAGCTCGGAGAGCACGCGCATTTCGGCAACCGCACGCGCGGTCGCATAATCAAATTTTTCGCGGTATTCGGGTGACACACCCGCCTCCTCGGCACGCATTACGACTGCCGTAACGTTTGTGAGTCCCAGCAGCTCTGCCGTCTCGCGCACGTAATTTACGCGCTTAGCGGTAGAGTCCATAGCAACGATCGTGAGGTCGGGACGCGCGATAGCGAGCGGCAGGGTAGGAAATCCCGCTCCGCAGCCGACGTCGATGATACGTGCGCCCTTCTTGAATTTTTTCGCCATGGCGATACAGTCGGCGTAATGGTTGAGTATTATCTTTTGAGGCTCGGTTATAGCCGTCAGATTGTATTTTTCGTTCTCCTCCAGCATACGGCGCGTGAGTGCGAGAAGCTTATCTGCCACCTCGAGCGAGAGATAACTCGAGAGCGAATTCTTAGAAAAGATCCGAGACAGATCGGATCTGAAGCTTTTTTCATTAAGTTCTATTGCCATAATTCTACTCCTGATGTGCTTTACTTATATATTTTACACTAAAATTCGCTATTTGTCAACTTTTGCATTATTTTATTCATAGCTATTGACTTTTCTTTCTTTAGGGGGTATAATTATTTTGCCTGCGCTCTCACCGGAACGGGCAGTATCGCTATGAAAGGATAGCTTATTATGGATATTACACAGATAGATCCCAATATGAAGTTTGACGCTACTATAGATAAGACCGGACTCGTTTTTAAACATATGGAGGAGGAACCCTTCAAGATATACGGTATTGCAAAGCAGGATGACGATTACGTCAGGATACCCAAGGAGGTAGCCGAGGCTACGAACGCGGGCGTTCAGCGCCTCAACTATAATACCGCAGGCGGCAGAGTCCGCTTCACGACCGACAGCGCGCGTATTGCTATCATAGCACACTACAGGGACGTATACAGAGCTCCTCATATGCCTCTCACGGGCGCCGCAGGTATAGATATATATGCCGACGATATCTACGTGAACACCTTCGTTCCCCCATATCCCCTTGAAAGCAACGCATACGAGGCGGTACGCCCCCTTCCTGCGGGTGAGAAGGTCATTACCCTTAATCTCCCCCTCTATTCGAGCCTTGATATGCTCTATATCGGCGTAGACGAGGGCGCATCTATCACCGAGGCTCCCGATTATGCCTACGACCTTCCCGTCGTTTATTACGGTTCCTCTATCACCCAGGGCGGCTGTGCTTCTCGCCCCGGCATGACCTATGAGGCGATCCTCTCCAGACGCCTTAACTGTGACCATATCAACCTCGGCTTCTCCGGCTCTGCAAAGGGCGAGGAGGCCATCGTAGAGTATATCGCAAGTATGGAGATGAGCGTTTTCGTATGTGACTACGACCACAACGCGCCGAGCGTAGAGCATCTCGAGGCGACGCACGAGCCTCTTTTCAAGGCTGTCAGAGCAGCACATCCCGATCTTCCCGTTATCTTCGTATCCCGTCCCGCATTTCTTTCCTCTCCCGAGAGAGACGCGAGATTCGCTGTTATCAAGAGGACCTTTGATAACGCTCGCTTTACAGGTGACAGAAACGTTTACCTCGTACACGGCGGCGAGATCCTCAACGAGATAGGTAACGACGGCACCGTTGACGGATGCCATCCCACCGACCTCGGCTTCTACTTTATGGCGGAGGGAATAGAGGATACTCTCGATAGAGCGCTTCGCTCGACGCGTAAAAAATGATCGACGCGGTATGCCGCATTAGCTAAATAAAAAAGCTTCCGCAGAAATGGGCGATGTCCTTAGCGGAGAATTATAAAATACCACTAAGTGCGAGCATCGCATTTGACTGGTCAAATACAAATGGGCTAAGCCCAACCTATTACAAGCAGAAAGAGCAAACACGCAAGGCGTAAAAAACCTTATGTGTCTGCTCTTTTTCTGTTAGCTTTTTAGTTTAGAGTTATGAGGCCCGCTTCGCACGCCGTTATGAATTTGCTACGCAAATGTTATGATATGATTGCCCATCCAATCTTAAACTTGGGCGTTGCCCAATCATAACTATGCGAAGCATATCATAACTCATAACTTGCCCGCAAGGGCAATCATAGTTTAGCGTGATACTCCGTTAAGAGTATCACGCTAAATGCGGAAGCCTCGTTTTGCGTAACAAAAGTTATACAGAATAGGTGGTTTGTGACACTCAAATCTATGCCAAAAGATAAACTTTAGTTTACAAATATCAAGTTTAATTAAATTTTAAAGGTTATATCACCGTACGTAGGCATCGGCCAATACTCACGCGCTGTGAGCACCTCCATCGAGTCGACGATACGGCGCAGGGCGTCCATTTTCGGTATAACGCTCGTCTTGTAGTAGAATGCAGCTTCCTCTTCGTCTGTTTTTGACATAGCGATCTTCTCGACTCTCTCGAGTGCCGCATACGCATCGTACGCACCGTTCAATAGGTCGGACAGCTTGTCTATTATATCGCGCTCCGCCGATACGTTTATCGTTTTGGATATCGCGAGCTTTGCACCGACGTTCTCGGATAGCTTGCCGACGTATGCCGACACCGCGGGGATTATATCGCGTACGGTCATTTCGAGCATCGTGCGCGCCTCAATATTCTTTATTTTTCTATAGCTTTCAAAGAATATTTCGCGGCGAGAGCGCATCTCGGTCTCGCTCATTACCGAGAATCTGCCGAAGAGGGCAACGTTCTTCTCGTCGGTAAAGTGTGCGAAAGCATCCGGCGCCGTTTTGAAATTGGAAAGTCCTCGCTCTGCGGCCTCGCGCTCCCACTCCGGTGAGTAAGAATTACCCGAGAAGAGTATTCTGCGATGCTTACGGAAGGTATCCGCGAGGAGCTTGTCGAGCGTTCTGTCGAAATCTACCGTCTCCTCGAGTTGCTCTGCAAACATCGAGAGCGATTCTGCCACTGCTGTGTTGAGTACTATGTTGGCAAGCGCTATGTTCTGCGACGATCCAACCATACGGAACTCAAACTTATTACCTGTGAAGGCAAAGGGCGAGGTGCGGTTTCTGTCGGTATTATCCTGACGTATGGTGGGTACGGTGGGCACTCCGAGCGACATATACTTCGTCGCCTTCTTGGAGTAATCCGAGCCGTCCACGATAGAGCTGATTATTGTCTCGAGCTCCTCACCGAGGAATACCGATATGATAGCGGGGGGTGCCTCGTTACCGCCGAGACGGCAATCATTACCGGCACTTGCCGCAGATATACGCAACAGATCCTGATACTCGTCGACGGCACGTACTACCGCGGCGAGGAATAGGAGGAACTGCTTATTATCGCTCGGATTTTTACCCGGCTTCAGAAGATTTATGCCGGTATCCGTGCCGAGCGACCAGTTATTGTGCTTACCCGAGCCGTTCATTCCCTCAAACGGTTTTTCGGCGAGCAGACACGCCATGCCGTATTTTGGAGCAAGCTTACGCATATACTCCATAGTTAAGAGATTATGGTCGACGGCAATATTGGTAGAGGTGAATATAGGCGCGAGCTCGTGCTGTGAGGGGGCAGCCTCGTTGTGCTTGGTCTTAGAGGTGATGCCGAGCTTCCACAGCTCGAGATCCAGCTCCTTCATAAACGCGCTGACACGAGTCGGGAGCACGCCGAAGTAGTGATCCTCGAGCTCCTGACCCTTTACCGCGGGCGCACCGAAGAGCGTCCTGCCGCAGTAATAGAGGTCGCGCCTAGCCTTGAAGTCCTCTTCGTCTATGAGGAAGTATTCCTGCTCGGCGCCGACGGTGGAGATAACGCGCTTCGTCGTCTCGTCACCGAAGAGTCGGATTATTCTGAGTCCTGCGGTAGATACCGCATCCATAGAGCGCAAGAGGGGAGTTTTAGTATCGAGCGCCTCGCCACCGTAGGAGCAGAAGGCTGTCGGTATGTAGAGCGAGCCGTCCTTGATAAATGCGTACGATGCGGGATCCCAGGCGGTGTATCCGCGCGCCTCGAACGTCGCACGCAGACCTCCGGATGGGAATGAGGAGGCGTCGGGCTCACCGCGGATAAGCTCCTTGCCTGAAAATTCCATTATTACCTTGCCGTTTCCGACAGGGGAGAGAAATGCGTCGTGCTTTTCTGCGGTAACGCCGGTCAACGGCTGGAACCAGTGCGTGAAGTGTGTTGCACCGTGTTCTATCGCCCAATCCTTCATCGCTCCCGCGACAACGTCGGCGATGGTGGCGTCTATTTCCTTGCCCGCCTCGATGGTGCTGATGAGAGACCTGTATACGTCCTTCGGCAGTCTTTCACGCATCACGTCCTCGCTGAAGACCTGTGAGGCAAAAATATCGGGTACGCGTACCGTATTTTCCATAACGTCGCATCCTTTCTTTACGGTTCATCATTTATGGAAACATTATACACTATATATTTTAAAAAGTCAAGCGATTTGATATATGAAACTGCCTCAATACGCGGAATTCGCGTTCGTGTTTGCTCTCGCCGTTATGGGATGTGCTTATATTTTCTTCAAAACAGCGATAAACTCATCCGTATTACCTTTTAAGTAGGTTTTAAGTATTGACATTTGGCTTACTCGGTGTTATAATATTACGGTACGGTAAAAGCAAATTACAGAAAAGAGAAGTAAATGTATTATATAACACTCGACCTGGAATGGAACCAGGCGTATGCACAGAAGGCACTTGCTGTACAGAAGCAGCTTTCTCTCAGATTGCGCGGCGAGGTTATACAGATCGGCGCTGTCAAGCTTGATAAAAACATGTGCATCTGCGGTTCCTATCAGATTATTGTTAAACCAAAGTATTATAAGAAGCTCCACAGACACGTCTCGGAGCTGACAGGTATCACGCAGGAGCAGATGGATCTCGGTACACCTCTTGATGAGGCGGCAGAGCGCTTCCGCAGGTGGTGTGGCAAGGATTTTGCTTTCCTTACCTGGGGTCCTGACGATATTCCCATGTTGCTTGAGAACTTTAACGCACACGGTATCGACGGTGCCTGGATAGGTAAATCCTACGACCTGCAGCGTATATTCAACACACGCACCGATGGCTCCTCGAAGCAGAGGGCACTCGAGTATGCTATGGATTACTATGAGATACCGCAGAATCTACCTGCGCACGATGCTCTCAACGATGCATACTTTACGGCTCTCGTGGCACAGAAGCTTGACGTCCCCGATGCCGTCAGAAGCTACAACGAGGGAAATCCGGAGTACCTAGACGAGACGGTGATCGGTGATGCCGATGCGGGCGGTGACGGATACGTCACGATCGACGAGCTACTCGACGACGAATGCGTGAGGGAGCCGTTATGCCCGATATGTAAGGCACGACTTACCGAGAAGGGAAAGCCCCTGCACTCGAAGGGTCAGAAATATACCTATTATCTCAACTGCAAAAAAGACGGTGATATGTTCCTCATACTCAAGCTTCACCGTAACTTCAACGACACGTGGCGCGCAAAAAAAGTAGTGCGCGAGGCAGATGAGACCACGCTCGCGGCGTATCTTGAGGGGGTGGAGCGAGCAAACATCAGACGAAAGACTGCAAGAAAGAGAAGGCCGAAGTACAAGCGCACACCGCGCACCGGCTCCTCTACCGCAAGCGCAGAATAATACTGCAATAATTTAACACGGGTACACGGTATCCGCTCTGCCGACGATGCAGAATAAGAAAAAGAACCGCTCTGGATGAGCGGTTCTTTTCTCTTTATCAGACGTATACGTCGACCAGTATATTCAGCTTTCCCTTGCGGGTCAGTGAGTCGTAGCCGCGGTAGATCATTCGTCCGTATCCGCGCACGCTGATCACGTCGCCCTCCTTCGGTATCACAGAGGTGTTCTGTACCTCCTTGCCACCGATAAACACGAGCCCCTTGACAAAGAGCCTCTGTGCGTCCTCTCTCGATAGGCAGAATACCTTAGCAATTATCGCATCGAGACGCTCACCGTTTGCCTGCACGCGCTTCGTTTCGGTCTTATAGAGATCACCCTCGGGTAGCTCGTCTATCAGCTCTGTTCGCACGTCGGTGTGTTTGATGCGTGTAAGCTCACTTCTTACGTATTCCGCAATATCATCGCGCAAAAATACGTATCCAACGTTATCGCGTATTACGATATCACCGACCAGCTTGCGCTCAATACCGAGATTCAGTATCGCGCCGAGAAAATCACGGTGGGTCAGCTTGTCTGAGAATTTCTGGCTTACGGGCGAGACCTTGACCGTCGCGATGGGGAAGGGAATATCGTATCCGAGCTCATCCTCCGAGCCGAAGCGTACCATTACGCGCTCACAACCCACAGTGCCGCCAAAAACGTTGTAAGGTATACCCCGTGTATCGTTTTTTACACTGTTGAAGAGCGATTGCTCGGCAAGTCCGAGAAAATCCGTAAAGGTGAAAATGCCGGAGTTGTAGGATTTTTTAGCAAGCTCGACGAACCGCTTCTTCAAGAGCTCCGACTCGTCGCTCATATCGTCATCATATCTACAGGGTAGAGGATCTTCAGCTGATTTATACGGCTGTCGTACGCCGCGCGCTGCTTCTCTGCGGTGAGTGCGTTTTTGATCTCACCTGCGATCTCTGCGAGAGGCATAGTATCGCTATCCTTCTTTGAATTGAGCTTGATGAGATGATAGCCGAACTGAGTTTTAACCGGCTCGGATACCGCGCCTACCTCCATAGCGAATACCGCTACGTCGAACTCGGGCACCATCTGACCTCTGCCGAAATCGCCGAGATTGCCGCCGTTCTGGGAGGAGGGACAGCTGGAATTCGCGCGTGCCGCATCCTCAAAGGTTACCTTGCCGGACTTGATATCTGCGAGTATCTCGAGCGCTTTTTCCTCGGTATCTACGAGAATATGGCTAGCGTTTACGCTCTCTTCGCTCACGAACTGTGCCTTGTTCTGCTCATAGTATTCCTCGACGTCTTTGTCGGTCACCTTTACGGAGGCTACCGCCTTTTCTGCCGCGTAGCTTGCGAGGAGATTGTCCTTGATCTTTGCGAGCTTAGCCTTGAATTCAGGCTCTGCCTCGAGGAGATTTCTCTTTGCATCGAGCATGAGGAGCTTATTGCCGATCAGCTGATTGAGGATCATCTTTCTTCCCTCGGGATTATTGTAGCTCTGGCCTCTCTGTCCGAGACCGATGAGGAATTCGTTAACGTCATCCTCGGTTATCGGCATACCGCCGACGAGTGCAAGTGTCTTGCTCATTGTTTTTACCTACCTTTATATTCTTTTTATTATTTATTTCTCAAACCCTTTGGATAGTGGTTCTTTATTCTTCCGCCGCTTGCCTTGCCGCCACCCAGTGCTGCACCCTCGTAGAGCACCGCGCACCAACCGCCGTCTGTCACCTCGTGCGTATCGATCTCCTCACCGCGCAGGTATTTTTCGACTCTCTCGTCGCCCGCCGTGAGCCTCTCGCGCCGCTTCATATCACAGCCGTACGCTGAGAACAGCTGATGGTGAGGAAATAGGAGCGTGCCCTTTATCTCACCCACAGTAACGCCCGACATAAACACCGAGTGCTCGGGAATCGGACACTCGTGCGGTATCAGCACAACGGAGCTGCCGTGTTTTACCAGCCTTCCAAGAGGGCGTGTGTTAAAGCAATCCGCAAAGAATTTATCTACTATTGCATACTCCTGCTTTGTGAGTGTTTTTTCGCATGATTTGTAAAGTATACTTGACGAAATATCGATATTTTCATCTCTTTTCATCAACGCGAGGAATTGTCCCTCGCCCTCGGATACGTGCGGATAGAATCTGCGTGCGAGCCTCATGTCCTCGCCTATTCCGTCGCGCGTTACACTAATGAGCTCCTCACACACCGGCACGAGAGTGAAGTCGCTGTGACGCATAAGAAACGCTCTGACGACATCCTCGTTTTCCTCTTGTGAGTAGGTGCATGTGGAATAGAGAAGGTATCCTCCCGACTTGACAACGGGTGCACAGTTGTCGAGTATCTCCTTCTGCCGCTCGGCGCACATAGCTACGTTTTCCTCGCTCCACATTTCGAGCGCATCGTCGCTCTTTCGGAACATTCCCTCTCCCGAGCAGGGCGCGTCGCATAGCACGAGATCAAACGCCGCGCGGAACATTTCGGGAAAACGTGCCGTATCCATCGAGGTTACTATTGCTGATCTGACACCCAGCCTCTCCAGATTGCTGACGACTATCTTCGCCCTCTTCGGCACGTACTCGTTGGCGAAAACGAAGCCCTCGTGACCGACCATAGCAGCGAGCTGTGTAGTCTTGCCACCCGGTGCCGAGCAGCTGTCGAGCACCCACGCGCCGCGCGGAAGCCTTACCGCGTTTACCGTCGCCATAGCGCCGGGGTCCTGCATATATATCATACCGGCGTGATGCTCTGGACAGGCTCCCACCGACACGTCGGTGTCGCGAAGAATGAATCCGTCCTCCGCATACGCGAGCTTCTCGAGCACGAGCGAGCTTTTACTCGTCAACTCCTCCGCCGAGATCTTCAGCCGATTTGCGCGCACGCCGCGCACAGCGCTCTCGTCGAGCGCCTCTATAAACGCGGGGTACTCATCTCCGAGCATCCGCTCCATTCTTTCCTTGAACTTTTCCGGTAGCATAATTACCATCCCGTATCTTTTTTCGCAACACGTATATTTTACTATAAAGTAAGAATTATGTCAACTCTATTTTTGCCGAATTGCGTTATCAAGCAACAAAAAAGTGAAGGGGGTGTCTCAAATGAAAAATTTGAGACACCCCCCAAAGTTTGATAAGGGGATAGTCAGATTTGAGGAAAAAGCGTCGCTTTTCGTGGCGTGAGGCGTACAAAAGTACGTCGAGCCGCGAAAACGGTGGTAGAAAAAGTCCATCAAAATCGAAGAAATCCGCAGGATTTCATCATTTCACTGTCTCATTTACGGTTTTCGCCGTTTTTCGAGACTTTTCATTGTCATTTCGGACTTTTTCGGTTTTACCAAATGTGACAGCCCCTAACTCGTGTATTTAGTTTACGAAAGTATGGCTCTGTCGTTTGCAAACTCGGAGCCGCTTGCGCGGTTGAACATATCGAGTAGCTCCTCGACTGTGAGCTTCTGCTTTTCCTCGCCCGAGACGTCAATGATCACGCGGCCTGAGTGCATCATAATAAGGCGGTTGCCGTATCTGATCGCATCGCGCATATTATGTGTGATCATAAGAGTGGTGAGCTTTTTTTCGGTGACGATCTTCTCGGTTATCTTGAGAACCGTTGCCGCCGTTTTTGGGTCGAGAGCCGCGGTATGCTCATCGAGCAGAAGCAGCTTCGGCTCCTTGAGCGTTGCCATCAGTAGCGTTACCGCCTGCCTCTGACCGCCCGAGAGAAGACCGACCTTTGAGGATAATCTGTCCTCGAGGCCGAGCTCGAGCTGTGCGAGCAGGGGCTTGTAGCTTTCGCGCTCCTTTTTGGGGAGTCCGCGGCGTAGGCTTCTCTTGGCACCTCTACGCGCCGCGATAGAGAGATTTTCTGCGATCTCCATATCGGGTGCCGTACCCTTCATCGGGTCTTGGAAAACTCTTCCGAGAAATGCCGCGCGCTTGTGCTCCGGCATATTCGTTACGTTTACTCCGTCGATCTCGACGGTACCGAAGTCGGGCTTCCATACTCCCGATATTGCGTTGAGGAGTGTGCTCTTACCCGCGCCGTTACCGCCGATAACGGTTACGAAATCGCCCTTGTTGATGGTCAGATTGAGACCGTTAAGCGCCTTTTTGGCGTTTACTGTGCCGGGGTTGAAGGTCTTATGAAGATTTGTTATCTTAAGCATTCTTCTCCACCTCCTCTGCGGTGTGTGTTTCATGCTCAGATGCATCTGCGAATATTCTCTGCTTAGTCAGATACTTCTTCTTGAGATAGGGAAGGGCAAGGAACATTGCGACGACGAGTGCCGAGAGCATCTTGAGAAGGTCGGTATCGAGACCGAGCCAGATGACGAAGGTGTAAACGAGATAGTAGATGATACCGCCGCCAACTACGCCGATCAGCGATACGACGAAGTTAGGCTTGATCTTCAACGAGATCGATAGACCGATGATGATAGCGGCAAGACCGATAACGATAGCGCCTCTGCCCATATTGATATCGGCAAATCCCTGATATTGCGCGAGAAGCGCACCGGAGAGAGCAACGATACCGTTGGATATCGCGAGACCGAGAACCTTGTTGAAGTTTACGTTGATGCCCTGTGCACGGCTCATATCCTCGTTGTCACCCGTGGACTTCAGCGAGAAACCGATCTCGGTATAGAAGAAGAAATAGAGACCTACGATCAGTAATACGCAGAAGATCAGAAGCACGATTATCGCCTCTACGTTATCTATAGAGGAGAGAATGACGGGATACTTTCTCGCGCTGATGGATACGTTTGCTTTTCCTAGTATTTTAAGGTTGATCGACCACAGCATCAGCTGAGTGAGTATACCCGAGAGAATTGCGGGTATGCCCATAGCCGTGTGAAATAATCCCGTGATAGCGCCGGCAATAGCACCGGCAACGAATGCCGCAAGAAGGCATATATAAACGTTGACTCCGTTTGCCATCATAACAGCCAGAACGCAGGCACCGGTACATATAGATCCGTCTACGGTGAGATCTGCGATATCAAGTATTTTGTAAGATATGTACAGTCCTATTGCGAACAGTCCCCATATCAATCCCTGTGCAATAGCACCGGGAAGTGCATTTATAAAACCCATTTTAACTCCGTAATATTGTCTTTATTCTTAATTATTCCGCTTCGGTGCCGGCGATGACAACGTAGCCTGCGGCTTTGAGTGCCTCTACGTCGATGCCGAGGTTGATGCAAGCCTTCTCGTTGTATTTCTTAACGGGATATGCATCATAGTCGATAGCCATAGTGGTGATATCAGCCTGACCGAGAAGGATCTTAGCAGCCATCTCACCGGTCTTCTTACCGATGTTCTCGTAGCTGATAGAAAGAGTTGCGTAGCCACAGCCTGCGCAGGTTGCTTCTTCGCCCGTGAAGACAGGGATATTCTTAGCCTCGCATACGTTATTGATGATAGAGGTGTTGGATGCGGCGGTGTTATCGGTGGGAACGTAGAGAGCTCTGCAGTTGTCAGCCGCATTTGCGGTTATGGACTGGAGATCGTTGGAGTCGTTAAACTTGTAGTGTGTGCAGACGATGCCCTGCTTGGTGAGGTAGTCCTCAACAGCGTCTACCTGGTACTGAGAGTTAGGTTCGGCAGAGCAGTAGAGAAGACCAACCTTTTCGCCCGACTTAAGACCGAGGGTATCGATCATCATCTGTGCCTGAGAGGTGAGGGGAGCGAGGTCGGAGGTGCCGGAGATGTTTCCGCCAACCGTGCCGTTGAAGCTATCGAGCTCGAGGGCTACGCCGTACTCGGTGATGGAGGTGCCGAGAACCGGAATGGTAAGAGTAGCGTTTGCAGCCGCCTGAAGAGCCGCAGTAGCGTTAGCCATAATGAGGTCAACGTCCTCTGCTACGAAGGTGTTTACGATCGTGCTACAGGTGTTAGAGTCACCCGCCGCGTTCTGATACTTGAACTCAACGGTTCTGCCCTCTGCCGCAAGAGCCGCGGTAAGAGCTTCCATGAAGCCGTTGGTAGCGGCATCAAGCGCGTCGTGAGTAACCAGCTGACAGATACCGACTACGTAATGCTGCTTATCGGGGTTTACCTTGATCTGATTCTCGGTGCCGCCGCAGGAAGAAAGTGCGTAGCAAGCTCCGAGGAGCATTGTAAGTGTGAGAATGATTGATACGATCTTTTTCATTTTAGGATTCCTCCAAATATAAAAATATTTATAACCTGTTGGTTTATAAAACAAAAAGAAAAGCCCTGTATCGAAAATACGATACAGGGACGAAAAATAAAATTCGCGTTACCACTCTGCTTCGCCATTGCCTCACAGCAATAGCCTCATTAAGCCAACCAACATTGGCTCGACGATATAACGGTCGTACCCGGCGGCGCCTACTGTTATTTCAGCGCGCGGCTAACAGAATGAATTCGCCTCTATCCATACACCGCATCACACCGGTCGCGGCTCTCTGAAGTACTTCATCGAAGGTTACTGCTTTCTGCTCAAACGCCTTTGAAAAATAAATATGTCAACATTCTAGCACAAACGTTTCGCTTTGTCAATAGGGTTTTTCAAAAAATGTCGGAATTTTTACCGCAAAGAAACAGGGCAGAGAAATGCCGTAAATCGCACGCCTCTGCCCGACTGTTTAATTACTAATACCAAAGGAAAGAATTCTTCGCATTACGTCACAGCTAGCCTCGTACATTTTTTCGTTGTGCTGTCCAAATGCATCGCTCACCTCGCTTACAGCGCGCAGACACACCACTGTGTCAGCGGGAAGATCGGCGAGTATCGGTTGCTCGGCAAGAGGTAGTGAACGCAGATAAACGCCTCTGCCTCCGAGCGCGTATTCGTAACCGTCATAGCCCTCTTTGGTGAAGGATGCGAGCTCGCAGAACACCTCGCCCTCGTACTGCTCGTAGTACTCGTTATAGAGTCCCTCGGAGAGAAAATATACGTAGTATTCGCCAAAGAGAAGATTGGATGTGAGGTTGTTGCGATCGTCGCGCATCTTCACCTCGTTTAACGATTTATCCGGGTTCTTCTCCAGGTACTCATCTGCCTCTTTTGATGTGTAAATATAGTATGTAAGTAAATTAACGTTTACATTTCCGTCCTCATTATAGTCTCCTGTGACTTTTTTGAGAGAACCAACCATGGCGACGTGTGGAGCGATATCTCCGTTTTGACCGCTACCTGAAACGTGGTGCGTACCTGCATAAACGATGTGTACGTCGTACTCCTCGCGCCCTGACAGCTGCACGAGTATCACCGTGAGCGATACGACGACGAATACTGCCACCAGCGTGTGTATTTTGTAGTGATACCAGAAATTCTCAAGCCATACCCTGGCGGGGTGCTTTACATTTTCGGTAGTACTGCTTATGTTTTTTTCTTCCATTTTATTATCCTTGCGTATTATAGTCGGCTCGATGAGATGCCGCTCGTTTGGATAGATTATACCACAAATCCGACAGCATGTCAACACACCCGCTGCTCCGTACCGCTACAAAACGCCGACTTTTACATATTATTTACTTTTGTGCCCTGTGGAATAGCAAAAGAGGCAAAGCCTGTAGCTAAGCCTCTTTTGTGTGGATTTTATGTCTCCGGCTTCATGGTGGGGAAGAGGAGTACGTCTCTGATCGAGGGGGAGTCGGTGAGGAGCATTACGAGTCTGTCTACGCCGAAGCCGAGGCCGCCTGTGGGAGGCATACCGTACTCGAGGGCGGTGACGTAGTCGTAGTCGACCTCTGCGGGAGAGGTGGGATCCTCTGCCTTCTTCTTTGCTACCTGGGTCTCGAATCTCTCTCGCTGATCGATGGGGTCGTTGAGCTCGGAGAATGCGTTGCCGTACTCGGTGGCGTTGATGAAGTACTCGAATCTCTCGGTGAATGCGGGATCCTCGGGCTTTCTCTTAGCAAGAGGGCTGTTCTCGACGGGGTAATCGTAGATGAAGGTGGGCTGAATGAGCTTCTCCTCAACGAATGCGTCGAAGAATTCCACAAGAACGGTGCCTCTCGTTGCATCGGCGGGAACCTCTACGTGATGCTCTTTAGCTGCTGCACGTGCTGCGGCGTCATCCTGCCAATCGTGGTAATCAACGCCTGCATACTTCTTTACAGCATCGATCATGGTGAGTCTCTCCCACTTGCCGAGGTCGATCTCAACACCCTGATAGGTGATCTTGGTATCTCCGCACACCTCTTTTGCGAGCATCTTATAGAGCTCCTCTACGAGATCCATCATACCGTAGTAATCGGTGAATGCCTCGTAAAGCTCGATGGTGGTAAACTCGGGATTGTGCTTCTGGTCCATACCCTCGTTTCTGAAGATACGGCCAACCTCGTAAACCTTGTTCATGCCGCCGACGATGAGTCTCTTGAGATAGAGCTCGGTCTCGATACGGAGATACATAGGAATATCGAGTGTGTTGTGGTGTGTCTTGAACGAGCGTGCGCTCGCACCGATTTCGATAGGAAGGAGTATGGGAGTATCTACCTCGAGATATCCCTTGCTGTCAAGGTAGCTTCTGATGAGCTTAAGTATCTTGGAGCGCTTTACGAATGTATCCTTCACCTCGGGGTTGACGATGAGGTCAACGTATCTCTGTCTGTATCTCTGCTCGAGATTGGTGAGACCGTGAAACTTCTCGGGGAGGGGAAGAAGCGACTTCGCAAGAAGGGTCGCGGAGGTTACGTGAACCGACACCTCGCCGGTCCTGGTGCGGAATAGGAAGCCCTTGATGCCGATAACGTCGCCGACGTCCCACTTCTTGAACGCCGCATAAGCCTCCTCGCCGATGCCGTCACGTGCAACGTAGAGCTGAATCTTGCCCTTACCGTCGAGCATGTGAGCAAAGGATGCCTTACCCATAATTCTGCGGCTGACGAGTCTGCCTGCCAGGCTGACCTCAATGGTCTCGCCTTCAGCGAGAGTTGCCTCACGCTCCTCATAGAGCGCTATTGCGTCGGGTGCCTCGTGAGTTACGTCGTACTTAGTGATTTCAAAGGGGTTTTTGCCACTCTCGTAGAGAGCGTTGAGCTTCTCGCGTCGTACCGCGAGCTCGCTCGTTGAATTAACAGTCTGGTTGTTTTCCTGATTTGCCATCGGATACGTCCTTTCTTGTGTCGGAAATTAGTCCTTAGCTCTCGATACCTTGAGAACCTTGAGATGCTGCTCACGCGCACCTGCAACGACTACCTCGTCACCCTCTCTTGCACCGATGAGTGCGAGACCTACGGGAGAGGAATCGGAGATCTTACCGTTCTTAGGGTCGGTCTCGTATGAGCCTACGATGTGGTAGGTGAATTCCTTAGCACGCTCCTCGTTATAGAGCACTACGATGGAGCCTACGCTGATCTTGGATTCGTCTATCTGGGATTCGTCGATTACCTTCGCATTCGCGATCATCTCGCGGAGCTCGTCGATCCTCGCGTGGATCTTACCCTGCTCCTGCTTTGCCTCATCATACTCGCTGTTCTCGGAGAGGTCACCGAAAGCACGCGCGGTGGAGATCTCCTTCTTATTCTCCTCGACTCTTACGTTTACAAGGTAGTCGAGCTCCTTCTGCAGGGCGTCATATCCTGCTTGAGTGTAGGTTTTGGTTTCTGCCATTTCTCTGTTCTCCTATTGTTAAATCAATCGATTTTGTTAATCATTGTTTGCATTTACGAGGTTTTCAAGTACTTCAAACGCCTTGTTATACTGAAGGTCCTCGGTCTCTGTGTTTTCGACTTCATGGTCGGGATCGATTCCTGCGAGGTGGTAGTTTTCACCGCAGGGAGGATTGTAATACGCAACTGTCAGGGTGATGGCCGAGCCGTCCTCGGTGCCGTTCTTACGGTAGGGGAACGTCGACTGCATGATACCCTTACCAAACGTTAGTTGTCCTACGCTTTCAGAGATCATGAGTCCGTTATCGGCAAAATCTCTGACAGCGGAAACGAATATCTCAGCGGAGGATGCAGTGTATTCGTTGCAGATCACTGTGACGGGTACCCACATCGTCATGTCGTATTGCTCGTACACGACGTTTCCGTACTCGTCAAGCAACGGTCCTTCATCTGTCCATACGGGAATATTATCTACCGAGGGTGACACGATTATCTGCTCGGACATACCCTTGTACTGGTAGGAAATTATGCGTGTGCCGCCGGGGACGAGACAGGATACCATAAAGCATACGGTGTTCACGTATCCGCCGGGATTGTTTCTTAAATCGAAGACGATACCCTTGACGCCTTCATACTTCATATATGCGAGAGCCTCGGCGAACTGTTCGTCGGTATTCTCCTTGAATCCGGTGACGGCAATGTAGCCGTATCCGTCCTCGGTGATCTCGTACTCTATGGTTTTTTCAACGACCTCCGCGCGTGTTGCTACGGTATCGATGAGCTGCTCACCGCGCTTGACGGTGATCTTGACGTCGGTACCGATCTTTCCGCGAATGAGATATACTACGTTGAGATATCCGATCTCTGCGACTGTCTTATCCTCTACTGCGTATACAAAATCGCCGACCTTGATACCGGCAGCCTCAGCGGGGGAGTCCTTGTATACCGATGCGATCATGATGGTCTCATTCGTGTGGTCGTACTCTACGACTACTCCGATGCCGCCGAACTTACCGCTCATATCGGTGTTGTAATCGTCATACAACTCGGGAGTGCGGTATATCGAGTATGGGTCTCCGACTGCCGTAACGTAGCAGTCTATAAGCGCGTTGGTGACGGATTCCTTGTCGGAAAGGTCGATATTATCGTAGTAGGTCTCCATGAACGACGTCGCGGTATCCTGAGCGTGCTTGAGCACTTCGGGCATACCCGTGTCGAGATTGTAGTAATTCTGGAATACAAGCTCTGCCCATTTGAACTTATCAGAATCAAATGCCGGCAGTCGCCATACTCTCAGATAGCTGGTAACGTAGTTGTAGTCGTAATCTGCGTTTTTATCGCCGGATATGTTGGCGATTATCTCATCCTTCTCCGCCGGCACAACCGGTTTGTATACGCAGGAGGCGAGCAGCAGAAGCGAGGCGAGAATGCCGATGATCAGAACAGGGCGCAGGATGCCGACAAGCTTTGACTTACTTTTCATAGAATCTCCGTTTTGGTAATATTGGTTTTTCGAATACTGTGGGCTGCCGCAAGGCAACCCACAGTACATAATTTATCAGCCGAATATTTAAATGTAACGGGCAGGGGACGTCAGAACTTGGTAGGCTTATTTGCGAGATACTTCTTGACCATAAGAGCGACCTTAAAGGTTACCGCGTGATCAAACTCGCGCAGATCAAGACCGGTAAGCTTTCTGATCTTCTCGAGCCTGTATACGAGAGTGTTACGGTGAACGAAGAGCTTTCTCGATGTCTCTGATACGTTGAGGTTGTTTTCAAAGAAGCTCTGAACGGTCATGAGAGTCTCGCGGTCAAGCGACTCGAGCGAGCCCTTCTTAAATACCTCGGAGAGGAATATCTCGCAAAGAGTGTTGGGAAGCTGATAGATAAGTCTTCCTATACCGAGATTTTCATAAGACATAACGGGCTTCTCGATATCGAATACCTTGCCTACCTCGAGAGAGATCCTGGCTTCCTTATACGCCTTTGCAAGGTCGCGCAATGTTTCTGCCACAGTAGAGATACCGATGAGTGCTTTTGAGGCATAGCTTTCGGATATCTTTAAGAGCAGATCGCGGGAGTATTTTTCAACATCCTCGATCTCATCCTTATCACCGAGCTCTCTGACGATGACAACGTCCTGCTCACTGATATTGATTATGTAATTGCTGTGCTCCTCGGAGCAGATCTCCTGTACGGTGTCGTACGCAGCCTTGTCGCCGATTATCTGGAATTTGATAACGATGACCACGCGACGCTCGTCGTTGGGGAAATTCAGCTCATTGGATTTTATGTATATATCACTCGGAAGTATGTTATCCATGATGATGCTTTTTATGAACGAGGTCTTGTCGTACTTCTCGTCGTAAAGGCTCTTCATGTTTCCGAGGAATATAGATATGAGGTCGCACATACGGTCCGCGTGACTGTCGTCGCCCTCTACGAATGCTATGCAATCGTTCTTTTCATTAGAATTTACGAAGCGGTAGGTGTAGCCCTCGTATACTACCGCATCGGGAGAATAGGACAGCTCCTCGCGGATTCTCTGCTTCGACTCGCCGATCTTGGTGAGCTCGCTGCAGGCGACGACGATACCGTTTTCGTCGATAATACCGACGGTGCGGCCTATCGCATCCTTTACCTGATGTATGACTGTCTGGAATAAGCGATTGGACATATGGATATTCCTTTCAAATAAGGTTTCAGTATCTTGGCGGAAATGACCGTGTCAAAGGATTTTCGGCATATTGTACAGTTATTCCGTTAGATTTAGCAATACTGTCCTATATTTTACCCTATTTTTAGATAATTTTCAATAGTTTTTTGAAAAATAATCGAAAAAATCAACAAAAAAAGTGTATTTTTTTTGTAGATATTAACGAAAGCATGTTAATTGAAGAAAAAACGCCGTGTAGCTTATGCACCGATAAACGGCACATCACGGCGTTTTTGAGCGTCATAACTCGTATTCGTAGGATATTGCGGAGAGCGCGTAAAGAGGCGCAGTCTCACATCGCAGTATTCTTTTACCGAGTGTTACAGATACGGCTCCGGATTCCTTGGCGAGCGTCGCCTCCTCGTGAGAGAATCCTCCCTCCGAGCCTACGACTATCGCAATGCTTGTAGCGCTTTTTGCTTTTTTCAGCGCGTCCTTGATGCTTACGCCATCCTCGTCCTCGTAGCAGAAGAGCGAGAGGGAATAGTCACCCAGAGATGAGAGCATCTCGCGGTAGCTGATGGGCGCGGTTACGGTAGCAAGCCTCGCTCTGCCGCATTGCTTTGCCGCCTCCTCGGCTATTCTCGAGAGACGCGCGGTGAGCTTATCGAGTTTTTCCGCTTTAGGTCTCTTGATACAGCGCGACGACTCGAATGGGATTATGCGACGTGCACCGAG
Organism: Eubacteriales bacterium; assembly: GCA_045635225.1. Classification (GTDB taxonomy): domain Bacteria; phylum Bacillota; class Clostridia; order Oscillospirales; family CAG-272; genus UBA1740. The sequence goes on along the minus strand of JAZRBV010000086.1, from coordinate 37,104 downwards.
CTCAACAGCCTTCTGTATGACAGTCTCCAGCTTGTCTCCCTTAGGATACGCCATATACAGAGTCACCTCGACCGGTGACTCACTCTCGGAGCGTCGTCTCTCGATCACCTCGCACTCACAGCACTCGTCACGTATTTTTGTGAGTCGAGATAAATATTCGTCGCCATCGCCGATACAGACCGTTATCTCGTCGCCTACCGCCATTCGAAGCGAGCGCGCGATGTGAAATGCATCGTCGCCTTCTATCATTATAATATTATCGCACACGCTTTCGGGAGATACGAAAAATCTTGGCATAATAAACCTCTCTTATACTCTGACCAGCATGCCGACCCAGTCGTTTTCGGTGATCTCTCGCTCCACGGTGAAGCCGTAAGATGCCGCCGCACGACGTACGTCGTCGGCTCTGTCACCGATGATACCGGAGAGGATCAGCGGAGAGCCACTCTCGAGATAATCCTTTATATCCGGGAGCATGCGGATTATGATGTCTGCGACAATATTAGCAACGCAGAAGTTGTATTTTCCGCGTGAGAGATCGACGTTTTTGAGTAGGTCGGATACCTCTACGGTTACGTTGGTACATCCGTCGGAGATGACGTTGTCCCTGGCGACCTTCACAGCAACCGGGTCGATGTCGTATGCGTTACAGTACTCCGCGCCGAGCTTCGACGCGCATATTGATAGTATACCCGAGCCTGTGCCTACGTCGAGCACACGCTCGCCGCCCTTGATAATGTCCTGCATCAGACGGATAACGAGACGCGTCGTCTCGTGCGTGCCGGTGCCGAATGCCATACCCGGATCCATTCTTATGACAGTCTCGCCCTCGCTCGCCTCGTATTTTTCCCACGCAGGGACTATCGTCACACGACCGAGAGGAACGGGCTTGTAATACTGCTTCCATGACTCTGCCCAATCGTCCTCACACATACCCTCGAGCGTTATCGTGCCGTCTATCCCGAGAGCCGAAAGCTTTGCCTCAACGAACTCGCGATACTCGTGCACGCTCCTCTCCTCCGGTACGAAAAGAGATACCTTAACGGTGTCGCGGTCGGCGTTGAGAATGCTCTCGTCGACCAGCTCACCGTACATTCCGTTGAGGGAAAAATCACTGTAATCCTCTATCATTAAACCGTTATCGAGCATGCTCATAACCGCACTTATCTCGTCGAGATCCTTTGTTTGTCCGGTTACTGTCAGCTTAGTCCAAGTTCCTGCCATGTTGTATCTCCATTCTCGGTAATTACCTTATTTTTGTCAATATTTATTTGCATTTTCAGACTTTCTACTGAAGAAAACGCCTGTTCATCTCTTAAATAGTCTAAGAAAAATATATCAATATTTTCACCGTACAGATCTCCGTCGAAGTCGAGGATATAGGTCTCTGCGTGTACGGGACGCTCGCCGAATGTGGGGCATGTACCGACGTTCGTGAGAGCAGAATATATTTTGCCACGGTAGGGCACTGCCGTGCGATAAACTCCGCCGGGCAGCGCTACTCTTGAGGGGTCAATATCGGTATTTACGGTGGGGTATCCGAGCGTGTGTCCAACTCCGTTTCCATGCTTGACACCGCCGCTTATAAAGTAGGGCGTGCCAAGGAGCAGGTTCGCTTCTTTTATCCGCTTTTCGCGTAGCAGCTCGCGCACCGCGGTAGATGAGACCGTACGGTCGCCGCATCTTACCTCGTCGCATATCAGCGCCTCGATGCCCACGCTCTTACATAGCTCGGACAGCAGTGCGGCGTCGCCGGTCGCTCCTCGTCCGAAGCGGAAGTTATAGCCTGCGACAGCGCATATCGCCGAGAGGCTTTTTAGGAGCACCTCTCCGACAAAATCCTCTGCTGAGAGATTTGAAACGGATCGGAAATCGCAGAAAATGACCGTATCGATACCCAGCCTCTCAAATAACCTGCACTTTTCCTCCTCACCGTATATCCTCGGTGCGCCCGCCTTCAGCGTTCCGTTATCACGAAACGTGAACACGGACAGAGGTACGCCCGACTCCGATGCCCTCGCGCGAGCATGCTCGATGAGCCTCCTGTGACCGACGTGTACGCCGTCGAATACGCCGAGTGCCATAACCGAGGGGCATAGCTGCGGCGCATCGCCGTATTTATATTCAATTACCCTCATCCGGCACTCCCTTCGTTTACATTACTATCTCGTAGAGCTCCAACAGCTCCTCCTCTATTTCGTTCTTGCGGGCGTCGATCTCGGCGGCTCTTACGTAATTTGTTGCCGCGCTGCCGAACAGCTCCTCGTCGAGTCGTGTGAGCTCCTCCTCGAGCTCGGTTATTTTCTTTTCGGCACGCTCGCGGCGCTTTTCCTCGCCGCGTCTGCGCGCATTCTCACGCTTCTTTTCCTCGTAGGAGAGCTTCGCCTCGGTCACTTCGACGGCTCTCACCTCTTCCGCGCGCTCTCTTCTCAGCTCACGTAGACGCATATATTCGCCAAAGGCGTCGTCGTAGTCCTCGAGAGTACAGTCGTAGAGTCCGCGCTCACATTCCGGAGCGAGCTCTATTATTCTCGTTGCAATTCTATTTATGAAATATCTGTCGTGCGATACTGCAATTATCGTGCCCGAGAAAGCCAAGAGGGCATTCTCGAGAGCTTCCGCCGAGCCTATGTCGAGGTGGTTGGTCGGCTCGTCCATTATCAGCAGATTTACCTTCTTCAGTATCAGCTTCGCAAGGGTAAGTCTTGCGCGCTCGCCACCGGAAAGAGTTGACACGGGTCGCGTGATATCGTCGGCATCGAAGAGAAAGAGTGCGAGTGTCGAGCGCAGCTCGAGGTCGGTTTTATCGGGATATTCCTCACGCAGCTCGCCAAAGACGGTATTCGTGTCGGACAGACCTCTGTTCTCCTGGTCGTAATATCCTATCTTTATATTATAGCCCAGTGTTATCTTACCGGCTTTCGGCACGAGCATTGAGTTTATGAGCTTCATCAGGGTGGATTTGCCGCAGCCGTTTGAGCCGAGAAAGAGCACTCTCTCTCCGCGTCTGACAAGGAAGCTTATATCCTTGATCAGAGGCGTGTTACTGTACGAGAATGAGAGCCCCTCGACTGTCATAACGTCGTTTACGCTCTCCTCCTCAGCCGCAAAGGATAGACGTATATTCTTCGGATCCCGTGACACGGGTGCTACCTTTTCCATTCTTTCGAGTTGCTTTTCCTTCGATCTGATGGTCACGAAGTTGTGCTCTCTGTTGCACCTGCGCTGAAATTCGATGTTCGCTCGTATCTTTGCGATCACCTTCTGCTGCTCCTTGTATCTCTTTTCCTGAGCCGCCGCTTCAGCCTCGCAGATCTCCTTTGTTTCGGTATAATTTCCGTGATAGAGCTTCGCCTCTCCAAATCTTATCGACAGCGTCTTATTCGTCGTCCTGTCGAGGAAATAACGGTCGTGCGAGATTATGAGAACCGTCTTTTTGTAGGTTGCGATGAAGCTCTCAAGCCACGCGAGCGCATCTATATCGAGATGGTTTGTCGGCTCGTCGAGCATCAGTATATCCGGCTCGGTGGCTAACAGCCTCGCCAGAGCGAGTCTCGTGTACTGGCCGCCCGAGAGCGTGCGTATCTTATTCGTTATCAGCTCCTCTGTGAAGCCGAGCCTCAGCAGCATTCCGCGGCACCTCGAGCGAAATTCGAGTCCACCCTCGCGTGCAAAGCGCGCATTTTCCTCGTTGAGTCGCGTAGTCAATGCAAGCACCGACGCATCGTCGCCGCGCGAGGCGGCGAGGGAAAGCTCACTCTCCACTCGCTCGATCTCCCTCTCCAGCGAGAGCAGATGCGGATGCGCCGTATACATATATTCAAGACAAGAGGTCTCGCCGGGTAGGGCAGAGAGGTCGGGATTCTGCTCGAGTATACCGACGGTGTGTCCCTTTTGCACGTATACCGCACCGGAGTCGGGGGTGTATTCACCTGTTATAATGCGAAACAGCGAGGTCTTGCCCGCGCCGTTGACGCCGATTATACCTACTCGGTCACCGTCGTTTACCGCAAAGGATATATTTTTCAATATAACGTCGGTGCCGAAGGATAGATTTATGTCTTGTGTGGATAATGCTATCATTTGTCTTCCTTACAAATATATTCAACAAGAGTATTCTATCATAAAACGCGGGAAAAATCAACAGTCCTATGAAATGTTGCGCCATATCCTCGGAAAAAAGTGCAAAAATATAAGAGCCCTCCGCGAGAGCTCTTATATTTTAATGTGTTATGTAAGCTTAAATGAGAAACGTACCGGGGATCATAGCCGCGACTACGATCACGATAACTATCGCGATGAGACCGCAAACTATACCCAAGGTTCTCATACCGGAAGAGAGAGCCTTGTTTTTACAGATGAGTACGAAGGCTATAATGCTCGTGATGAGAGACGCCAGAACGGCTACGATATTTGCGATACCGTACGCCACGAGGATATTAGCGATTCCGAGATCGATAATCGTGCCCTTGGCATAGAAGCCGACGAGAAGTATAACCAAAGCACTGATAGAGAATATCAGACCGATGACCGACAGCACGCTGCCGTTTTTCAGCCATGCGATCCATCTATTATCCGGCACGTTGGTACCTATGGAGTTGACATTGACGTTTGAAACCATACCGCCCATCTCAGCTCTGTAACCGTTGCCGTTATACTCTACCTTCATAGGGAAGTCTCCGAATTAGACGTAATAGGGGTTGCTCTTGAAGAGAAGAGCCCAGAAGTCGAAGAACAGACCGATACCAAAGAATCCGCCGGTGAAGATATAGATGATACCCATAGCGATCTTACCCTCGTAGAACTTGTGTCCTCCAACAACGCCTAAGAAGAACCAAAGAAGAAGTGCGACCCACTTGTTCTTTGCAGCGCCTACGGGTCCTGCGTTTACCTGATTCTGGTTGGTGTTATTGATAACGATGTTAGGAGCGGCTGCAACTGTAGGCTGTCCTACCTGGCATCCGCACTTAGGGCAGATAACTGCCTCCTTAGCGATCTTCTCGCCACAAGACGAACAGAACTTAGTTTCTTCCATGATGAAAATCCTCCAAATAATTTGTCGATTAAATTGTTACAACCGACGAAATACGTCGATAACATAACTTAAACTAATTATAAGGTAAGTTTTGGTTATTGTCAAGTGTTTATTCAAAAAATATTAACAAATAAGTTAAAAAATGTAAAATATCAGTATAATTTTTCGTTACAAGTCGAATCGTTGCGTATAGCTTTGCCTATCGTGTTGAAAATACTTACTATTCTGTCGGCGGAGGAGTGATACTCTCGCTCCTCGTGCTCGCGGGTATATATCTCGTTTACGCGGCGCTTGAAGGAGGCTCTCGTGCAGGAACCGCCGAACACCTTTCTCACTATCTTAAAGCCGTATTCGCGAGAGGCGTGTATCATCTCGTCGACGTAGGAACGCGAGAAATCGAAATGATCCTTTTTGAAATCGTTGCATATCGAGAGATCCATATCCAGTATCGGTATATCGGTTTGGAATTCTCTGCGGTAGCTGTATCGCGAGTCGAAATGACATACGATGATGAGGTCGAGCTTCTCCTGCGGCGCGAGATACTCACCCTGATGGCGGAGAATCGGATAGATAGGAATGTTATCCACCGCGCCGCCGTCGATCGTTATTCTGTGATTCATTATCTGTGGCAGTCCGCAGATAATGGGAAAGTGCGATGCCGCTCTGAAATAATCCTTCCAGAAGGGGTTGTAGTCCTTGTATATCCAGTAATACTTCGTCGTAAGCAGCGGAATGTACGTCAGAGGGAAGCAGACAGGTATCGAGAGGTAGTCGCCGAGGGTAACGAAGGTGTTCATAGCTCTCGTAACTATCTTTTTTGCGCAGACCTGCCAGAACAGATCCTGCGGCTTTGACATATTCAGACTCTCATACATATCCTGCAGCTCGTTCATCTTGTCGGCTGACAGACCGTATGCGGTAAACAGTCCCATGGATGCACCCGATACCGCCTTTATGCTCTCTCGCGGTACCACGGTGAGCAGAGCTTGGGTGAATCCAACCTGGTAGGCACACTTGCTGATTCCGCCGGAATAAACTATGCCTATATTCAAGATATGCCTCCTGTGCCGTTTTGCTCCGATTCGCCGCCGTCCCTATGGGTGGCATTCTTTACAGCCTTTTTGAGACGGCTCACACCCATATGGAAGATATCGCCCACCGCGCTTATACCTGCAGCTACGCTCTCCATAGCAGCCTTGCCCTTGGCGTCGACTATATCCTCCTTGGTGGACTTTATAGCCTCGTCTATCTCGAGCGAGCATCTGCTAAGCAGCTCGCGCGCTCTGTTGTAGTCATCGACCTTCTTCGCCTTTTCAAAACGGGTGACGATATCCTTTATTTCGCTTATGTAGTACTCGACACTTCTGTTGTCGTTTTCGTCAAGTGGGAAGGAGTCGGTCTCGATCGACTCGAACTCTAGGTAGATGATCTTTCTGATATGGGACATCTGCTTTTTTGAATCGGCAAATCTCTGCATCAGCTCTGCGAAAAACTTGAACTTTTCGAGAGTGCGCAGCTTGCTTTCGAGATATGCAATACTCATAGTTAGAACATTGTTCTCCGTATTTTAAATAAATGTTTATCTATATTATTATACAAAAAGTGACAGGCTTTGTCAATAATCAAAATCCGAAACCGACTTCATAAAAGAAAAACGGGGCACCCGTGTCACGAAATGCCCCTGAAAATATTTCAAAATTAGTATTATCCAACCTTTGCGCGGATCATTTCGTTGATCCTCTCGCGTATCGCGAGCATTGTTTTTGCATCGGTCACAGTGTTGTCGAAGCGTATCTCACGACCTGCGATCCTTTCTATCTCGGCGACCACCTCGTCGTGAGAATAGTATCTCTCGCACAGCTGCATTGCACGCATATCCGCTAGTCCCTCGTTGAATACGAACAGTCTCGTCGACTCGAGCGGCTCGCCACCGTCACCGGGATATACGACGAACATATCACCGGCAGGCACCCAGTTCTCTCCGCTGGGATTTAGGAATGGGTTGACCTTCGAGTATGAGCGACAGGTGTTGTAGAAGTTAAAGCCCCAATGCAGGAATCCCACAATGTTATATTTATAAAGCTGCATACCGAGCGCACGGTTTCGCGCCGCAGGCATAGCGAGCATTCTGGACGAGCAGCCGAAGCCTGCCCATCCACAGTAGTAGGTCCACATATCGGATATACCCGCCTCGATGAAGGGAGCCATGGAGCGCGTGCCGGGGATAGGTGTCTTCATAACGCCTTCCTTGTAGAAGCTGAAATCCGACATAGCGTCCATTATAGTATATCCCTCGAGAACCTCGGCGATCTGTGCCTGCGATTTTTTGTAGTCGGTGATCTGGTTGCCGTGAGGCTCGTCGGAGATATGGAAGTAGCATCTCTTATCGTCGCCGCGCGCCTTGAGATGAGAGAGCATCTCGGTGAGCAGCGAGCGCAGAAACGCGCCGTATTCCTCGGAGTGAGCGTCGGTTTCCCAGCCAAATATCTTTCTTTCTTCACCGTCTACTGTCGCCACTACCTTTGGTGCGTGGGTGGCACCCCATTGAGTGAACAGATGTGATATCTCGAGATATTTCACGCCGATGCGGTCGCACATATCGATCCATCTGTCGAGAAGCGAGAAGTCAAAGTCGTAGCCACTCTCCGTCTTGGTGATCTTAACGAGCTGAGTTGTGAGACGCTCGCCGCCGACGTACGTATCCAGAGATGGAGTGAACACGGGAGTCAGTAGCATATTCTGTCCGTGCTTTACGGCACAGCGTGCGAATTTTTCAATGATCGTCCAATGCTCCTCACTCCACACGGGTACGTTGTAATACTCTGCGAGCGTGTCGCAATAGAACCACTGTGTCATCTTGAGCGTCTGCTCGGGAAGCGTTGCATTTATAACCTCAACGTCACAGCTTAGCGTGCAATCGGGCATAGGATCATCGTTGCGGGATCTGCTCTTTACGTGTACGTTCAGCTCCGAAGTGCCGACGACAGAGTCGCAGTCGGGAATAGTTATATCGATCCACACGCTCTCGAGTGCTATCCTCTGAAGCACGAGCTGACCGTTGTAGCCAAAGCCCTCGAGCATATCGGGATAGAGACCCGGCGTCGTTCTGAGATAGTCCTCGGGATGCTGACCGTATCCGTGCACGTTAGGCTTGCTGACCGGTATATGACGGACGAATCTCACCTTCGCATACTCCGCGAGCTTACCCGAGAGGGAGATGTCGCAGTATATGTTCCAATAATCAGTGTTAACGGGCTCGTAGGTAGCGAGCAGCTGAAGAGAGACCGTCTCTCCCTTTAATGCGCTGATGTGTGTAAGTGTGTCGAAGGAGTCGATCTTGTCGTCAAGAAACGCCTTCTCAAGTGATGATACAAGCTTGAATTTTAACATAATGAAAGCTCCTTTTGATGCTTTTTATTCATTGTAACTGTTGCCGCTACGCTTTGTGTCGGATGGCGGCTATGCCTTCGCGGTATTACTCATAGCTCGTCACCGAGAAGCTCGAGCGCCCGTTCAAAATAGTCGGGCAGTGGACATTCAAACGTCATACGCTCTCCTGTTTTTGGGTGCGTCAGCGAGAGCCTTACCGCGTGAAGCGCCTGACCGTCGAAGAGCTTCGGGTGTCTTGACTCGAACCTCGTTTTGCCGCCTCCGTATACCTCGTCACCGAGTAAGGGGTGACCCGTGTACGACATATGCACTCTTATCTGGTGCGTTCTGCCCGTTTCGAGCTTGAGCGCAAGGTAGCTCACCTCACCGTATCTCTCGAGCACCGTGTAGTGCGTTACAGCCTCTCTCGCCGTGTGCTGACCGTCTCTTATGACAGCCATTTTCTTTCTGTCCTGCGGATGTCTGCCGATAGGGTAATCGACGGTACCCGTGTCGCATTTAAAGCCTCCCGACACGAGTGCGCGGTACTCGCGAGTGATGCCGTGATACTTCAGCTCCTCCGAGAGCGCGGAGTGTGCCTCGTCGCATTTTGCCACGACGAGCAGTCCGGAGGTATCTTTATCTATTCTGTGTACTATGCCCGGTCTCGCTACTCCTCCAATGCCCGACAGTGAGTCGCGACAGTGATAGAGCAGGGCGTTGACGAGCGTGCCGGAGTAGTTTCCGGGTGCGGGATGCACGACCATTCCCTTTGGCTTATTTATTACTATTATGTAGTCGTCCTCGTATACGATATCGAGCGGTATATCCTCCGCCTCAACGTCGTATTCCTCGATCTCGGGCTCCTCAAATTCTATTTCGTCACCCGCCTTAACAGCGTATTTTTTTGACACGGGTCTGCCGTTTACCGTTATCCTACCCTCATCGGCGAGCTTTGCCACGGCACTGCGCGACATCTGTATCTCACATGCGAGATAGCTATCGAGCCTTCCCGATGCACCTTCGCCTACGGTTATTTTCATATGATTCCTCGCTTCCGCGTTCGGTATCCGACGGTGTGCTCCCGGACGGCCACGACACGCTATTCGATCTCTTTCACCGATACGATGCGGTGACGGTTATTAAAAATGGGAGACAAACGCAAGCCCCGTCCCCCGTGATTGCTCCTTTTTACTTGTTCGCTTTCGCTTCGCGCACGATATCGAGTATCAGTGCCAAAACGAGAAGACCTGCGCCTACGCACACGAAAGAGTCTGCACCGTTGAAGACTGCAAAGTTTATAAGCCTGAAATCTATGAAATCCACAACGTATCCGAGCGCCAGGCGGTCGATCATATTTCCGATGCCGCCCGATACGATCATCGCAAGAGATACGGCGTGAAGTTTGGTATCTGCGTGACCGAAATAAAGGTAAAGTGCAAATGCGATTATTGCGACGGTCGATACGCTGATGAATATCCATCTGTTTTCCTTCATCATTCCAAAGGCGGCGCCGCGGTTCTCGACGTACGTGAGATGCAGTACGTCACGGATGAGCGGAACGGTGTCTACGATCTTCAAATAGACGACCGAGAGATATTTTGTGAGCTGGTCGAGAATGATCCCGACCGCTATTATGACCGAGTAGAGAATATAGTCACCCGGCGTGCGTTTTTTGATTAAGTTCTTCATTGTTATCTCCGTATCGGTCAGATCGGCGGCAGTATCATCATCAGCACTGCGAGCGCCAGCGATGAGGCGAGGAACGACCAATCGACGGGCGAGTCCTGACCGATATTCAATTTATACATCAGATACCTTACCGGCAATATGACCGGCTCGGTTACGAAAAATGCGATGGCGTAGATCACGCTCTCCTCCGTATTAACGAACAGAGGCAACAGCATACGGACGAGCATGCCGAAATAGGCTATCTCCAGCAGTATCGCTACGATCTTCGCCAAAATAAATAGTACTGTTTCCACGGTCTGACCTCTTGGTGGGGATATTTGAAAGGGCTGCCTCAACAGAAATATTGAGACAGCCGCTTACAGTAGTCGGTGCGGTCGGAGCGCACGTTATCTTCGAGCATCACCGACGCCACCGAAAAACGATCACTCGTCGTCGGATACGTCAACGTTGTGAGGAGTTATGATGAAGGTATTCTTCGATACGTTCTTGATATCTCCGTCGGTGGAATATGTAACTCCGTTGAGGAAGTCGAGCATTCTGATGATGGAGCTGTGATCGAGAAGCTCGAGGTTGAGCACTACGGTACGTCCTGCGAGAAGGTGGTCCGCAACGTCGCTGACCTCCTCAAAGGATGCAGGGCAGATGACCTTGAGCTCTATGTTGCTGTCGGCGTCGCCGGTGTTTGCAACCATAGGGGTGCCGGGTCTTCTTGCGATGGGCTCCTCAAATTTTTCCTCGACGGTCTCCTCGATCTCCTCGCGAGTCTCCTCGTAGGGCTTGAAGGTCACGTCGTTATCTTCCGTCTTCTGCATTTTGTTGAGCTTTGCTCTGAGGTTTTCAAACATTTTTCTATCTCCTTGTGCTTTTTTTACTTAATGAACAGTCTGCGGCCGACACGCACGAGCGTCGAGCCCTCCTCGATCGCGACCCTGTAGCTGTCGCTCATTCCCATAGATAGGACGTCCAGTCCGCGCTCGGGATATTTTGCCCTCAGCATATCGAATATCTCACGCGTGAGTCGGAAGTATTTGCGCGCGTCCTCCGGATTCTCGCATACGGGACCCATCGTCATCAATCCTCTGACAGCCAGATGCGGGTATGCGTCGAGCGCCAGAAGAAACGCCTCTGCCTCCTCGGGCATGATTCCGTCCTTATTTTCCTCGCGTCCCGAGTTTATCTCGATCAGGACGGGGACGGTGCGATCGATCTTCGCCGCCTGCTTTTCTATCTCCGCGGCGAGTGCCGCGTTGTCGAGAGAATGTATCAGTGCGACGTCGCGTATTATGAGCTTAACCTTGTTGCGCTGCAGGTTTCCTATCTCGTGTAGCGATGGTGTGCGACCCGCCTCACGGAGCAGAGCACCGCGCCGTGCGAGCTCGCCCGGACGGTTTTCTCCTACGTTCTGTGCCCCTGCCTCGGCAAGAGCCAGAAGCTCCTCGTCGTTACCGCTTTTAGTGACGCAAACGAGCGTTACGTTCCGTCCTGCTTTTTTGGCGAGAGCCGATATCTCCTCGGTCAGCTCACTGTAATTTCGGGTTATGTAAGAGTAAGTTTCCATATCTCGATTCTCTGCCTTACGACAGACTGCTTTTTCGGTATTTTGTCATTTTATATTATATCATAACAAATGCAAAAATTGCAATAGCTTTCGTAAATTTTTCTTTAAAATATTATTTATCTTTACTATTGATTTCGCACGCTGTTTATGTTAAAATAAATAGAGTAATTGTTTTGGAGGTCACAATGCACGGTAAAATACTTGGAACCGAGCTTCCGAGCGTCCTGGCGCTCGCGTATATCGGCGACGCGCGACATTCACTCTACGTGAGGCGTATGCTCGTCGGACGTGGAATATCAAAATCGGGTGACCTCAATGCAGAGTCGCTTCTCTACGTCACCGCTGAGGCGCAGGCGAGAATGTATGAGAAAATAAAGGGGGAGCTGCTTGAGGATGAGGCGGACGTCTTCCGCCGCGCATACAATTCGGGGCACCTCAACAAGCCGAAAAAACAGTCGGCGTCCGACTATCGCACCGCCACGGGCTTCGAGGCGGTGATCGGTATGCTCGAGTGGATAGGCGACACCGAGCGTCTCGAGCTACTGCTTGATAAGGCACACAAAGAAGAAAACGAAGATAGAAGATTGGAGAAATAAAAATGATTCAGAAGATTAAGGGTACGATGGACATACTTCCGAAGGAGACACCCCTTTGGAGACACATAGAGGGAATAATGCGCGAGGAGGCAGAGAAGTACGGCTACGGCGAGATCCGCACGCCCACCTTTGAGAATACCGAGCTCTTCGTTCGCGGTGTCGGCGATACCACCGACGTAGTCCAGAAGGAGATGTATACGTTCGCAGACAGAGATGAGGATAGATCTATCTCGCTCCGTCCCGAGGGAACCGCATCGGTAGTCCGTGCGATCATCGAGAACGGAAAGTGCTCCGATCCGATGCCGCTTAAGTATTACTATATCATATCCTGCTTCCGTCACGAGAAGCCTCAGGCGGGCAGAAGCCGTGAGTTCGTGCAGTTCGGCACCGAGATGTTCGGCTCGCAGAGTCCTGCCTCCGATGCCACGGCGATAGCACTCGCTAACTCCGTGCTTAAGAGACTCGGTCTCACAAACGTAAAGCTTCATATAAATTCCATAGGCTGTAAGGAGTGCCGTCCGAAATATCGCGCGGCTCTCGTGGATTACTTCGGCAACAGCTCCGACTGCCTCTGCGACACCTGTAAGACACGCCTTGAGAAGAATCCTCTTCGTCTCCTTGACTGTAAGAATCCCGACTGTCACGAGAATGCCAAGGGCGCACCGCGCACCACAGAGCATCTCTGCGAGCACTGTGAGAACAACTTCAATATGTTGAAGAGCGCACTCGAGGCTATGAATATCGATTACGTCGTAGATTCGAGCATCGTCCGCGGACTCGATTATTATACCGGTACGGTATTCGAGTTCATCGCAGAGGGCATCGGCGCACAGTCGACCGTCTGCGGCGGCGGCAGATACGACGGACTCGTATCCTCCCTCGGCGGACCCGAGCTTCCCGGCATCGGCTTCGGTATGGGTATCACGAGACTTATCCTCGCCATGCGCGAGCTCGGTCTCGATAATATCGAGGAGAAGAAGCCTCGTCTCTACATTGCCGCTATGGGACAGTCCGCTATGATAAAGGGTCTTGAGATCACAGAGCGTCTTCGCCGCACAGGCGCGTATGCCGAGTGCGACGTCGTGGGAAGAAGCCTCAAGGCACAGATGAAATACGCCAATAAGTTAGGTGCAGAGTATACCCTGATCATCGGTGACTCCGAGATAGAGTCGGGTAAGGCTCAGCTCCGCAATATGCAGAGCGGTGAGCAGACAGAGGTATCTCTCGACAGCTTCGAGATATGAGAGACAGACGCGACTTCCTTCCCGTAAATATGCGGGACGTCAGAGACAGAAATTGGTCGGATATCGACTTCGTATACGTGACGGGTGATGCCTACGTGGACCACCCGTCCTTTGGCGTATCGATCATCTCCCGCGTCCTCGAGGCAGAGGGCTTCCGCGTGGCTATCCTCGCACAACCCGATTATAAGGGCACCGCGGATTTCATGCGCTTTGGCAGACCCCGTCTCGGCTTTCTCGTAACGAGCGGAAATATCGACTCAATGGTCGCACATTACACCGTTTCTAAGAAAAAGCGCAACTATGATTATTACAGTGCGGGCGGCAAGATGGGCGCACGCCCCGACCGCGCCGTCATCGTCTACTGCAACAGAATACGCGAGGCATACGGCGACGTGCCGATCATCATAGGTGGTCTCGAGGCGTCTCTTCGCCGCTTCGCTCATTACGATTATTGGGATGATAAGGTGCGCCGCAGTATACTCGTCGACTCACGAGCCGATATACTTACGTACGGCATGGGCGAGAATATCCTCACGAGAATAGCAAAGCTTCTCGACAAGGGAGTCCCCGTGCGCAAGATACGTGACGTCAGAGGTACGGTCTACATTGCCAAGCGTGGTGAGGACGTCCACTTCGATTCGGTCGAGGTCGGCGACTACGACGAGCTTAAAAGCGATAAGGAGGCTTACGCCGCGGCGTTTGCCACACAGTATAAAAACACAGATTCTGTCCGCGGTAGGGCGGTGATAGAGTATTACGGCGACAAGATGCTGGTGCAGAATCCGCCTATGCCGCCTCTCGAGCGCGAGGAGCTCGACAGAGTATACGCGCTTCCATACGCGAGAGATTATCACCCGGATTACGATGCAGAGGGCGGAGTTCCCGCGATAACCGAGGTGAAGTTTTCCATTACTCACAACCGCGGCTGCTTCGGTGCCTGTAACTTCTGCGCCATCGCCTTCCACCAGGGACGTGAGGTGCGCTCGAGAAGCGAGGAGAGTGTCATCTCCGAGGCGAAGCTGATTGCCGCGATGCCCGACTTCAAGGGCTATATAAACGACGTAGGCGGACCTACCGCAAACTTCCGTTACCCCTCCTGCGATAAGCAGAAAACTCTAGGCGTATGCCCTACCCGTAAGTGTCTGTCTCCCACACCGTGTAAGCATTTGAAGGTCGATCACACCGAGTATGCTCATATGCTGCGCGAGATAGAGAAGATAGATAAGGTAAAAAAGGTATTCGTACGCTCGGGTATCAGATTTGACTATCTTATGTACGACCACGACGACTCCTTTTTCGCTCAGCTCGTCGAGCATCACGTCTCGGGTCAGCTGAAGGTCGCTCCCGAGCATTGCTCGGATAACGCGCTCGCCATGATGGGCAAGCCGCCCGTCGAGGTCTACGAGAGCTTCAGAAGAAAGTATTTTGCTCTTTGTGATAAAGCAGGTCTTGAGCAATACCTCGTGCCGTACCTTATGTCGAGCCATCCGGGTGCTACCATGTCCGATGCTGTCGAGATGGCGGTATGGCTGAAGAAGTGGGGATATATGCCCGAGCAAGTGCAGGACTTCTATCCGACCCCCGGTACGATATCCACGGTTATGTATTACACGGGAATTCACCCGATGACAGGAAAGAGGGTCTACGTTTCTACCGACTATCATGAGAAAAAGCTGCAACGTGCTCTTCTTCAATACTCGAAGCCCGAGAACGCCAATCTCGTCAGAGAAGCTCTGACTCTTGCAGGCAGAGAGGATCTCATCGGCACCTCACCCGAGTGTCTTGTGCGTCCCGACTCATTCCGTGCGGCAAACTCTCATTACGTAAAAGATAAGCGTAAGAGTGCCGCCTCGAATGCAAGCGGCGGTAGGGGAAATGCCAAAAATGTAAAGAATACTTCACATAGCGTGAAAAGCGGTGAGAGAAACCCCGCGACACGTGCTAAATTCGGTAAGGATACGCCGAGATCCTCAAAAAAGCTTGATAGAGTATTTGGTGCCGACGCGTCGCGTATTCGCCGCGAGGCGGACCGTCTCTCGCGCCCCGCACCGAAGAGCTCTTCTGTCGCAAAAAAGCCTAAAAAAGCGCGCTAGAAGTGACAAAATTGCGTAAAGTGGTAAAAATTACGAACCGTTTTTGCACAAAAACAGAGGCAGAAAAAACCTCGCACGATCTTTTTTCAACACCTTGGTCTCTGCGTGTCGGTTGAAAATCGCGGAATAGTATACTTTTCGCGGATAAATCGTGTATATGATCCCGCACAGATGCTAAAATGTTGAAAACTTGGTGAGAAATTCGGCACAATCGGGCAAAACGAGGCTTTTTCGACAAAAAGTTTTCCACATTCTCAACATTCAAAAATGTGGAAAACTTGAAATTCAAGCTTTTTAAAATCCTCTCAAGGTCGGGAATTTACAGTATGTCCCACTTTCGTGCTTGTGTGACAGCATCCTTATATTTCTATCTTTTCTGCTTTATCGCGAAAAGTATAGAGTAATTTTTACGAATATGTATAAACAGGAAAATAATCCGCAAACGGAGCAAAAAATGCAAGAACTCGATAAACGATACCTGGGTGCCAAGAGGGCACTGTTTGACAAGGTTTTCGGAGCCAATCTTAACCCCGAGCAATGCCGCGCTGTATTCACTGCCAAGGGCCCTCTTCTGGTTCTGGCGGGTGCGGGAAGCGGTAAGACCACGGTTCTCGTAAACAGAATATCTTACCTTATAAAATACGGCAACGCATACTACTCGCGTGAGATCCCGGAGGGACTTTCGGAGGAGGCTGTTGCTGCGCTCGAATCGGCGTCGGAGCTCGAGCCTGACGAGGTAGCGGAGCTTCTCCCGGGCTTCATCAGCGAGCCCTGCCCGCCGTGGGCCGTCCTTGCGATCACCTTCACCAATAAGGCGGCGCGGGAGATAAAGGAGAGGCTTGCCCGCACCTTTGACGACGATAGCATTTCTGCGTCGATCAATACCGGAACCTTCCACTCGGTGTGCCTGCGAATATTGCGTAAATACGGAGAGCGTCTCGGCTACCGTCAGGGCTTCTCGATATACGATACCGACGACAAAAAGCGCATGATATCAGACTGTATGAAGCAGCTCGAAATAGACGAGAAGCTGCTTGCACCGCGTGCTGTTGCCGATGCTATAAGCCGGGCAAAGGACGAGCTGAAGGGACCCGACGATATGGAGATATCCTACGATCCCCGCAGTAAAAAGATCATCGAGATATACCGCCTCTACGACAAACGCATGCTCGAGAATAATGCGGTCGATTTTGACGATATAATTATGAAGACGGTGGAGTTGCTTACCGATCACGCCGACGTGCGTGATTACTATCAGCGCAAGTTTAGATACGTCCTCGTCGACGAGTATCAGGACACGAACTATGCACAGTTCGTTCTTACAAAGCTCCTATCCGATAAATACAGAAATATAATGGTAGTTGGTGACGATGACCAGAGTATATACAAGTTCCGCGGTGCCACGATTGAAAATATACTGAACTTTGACAAGACATACGATGATGCCACGGTCATAAAGCTTGAGCAGAATTATCGCTCTACGGCAACTATACTTGACGCGGCAAACGCCGTCATAAACCACAACACCGACCGTCATCAGAAGAAGCTCTGGTGCGACAAGGGCGATGGTGATAAGATCACCCTGAAGGAGGCTATGACCCCCGACGACGAGGGCAGATATATCCTCGACAAGATCTCTGCCGGTGTCAGAGTCGGAGGCAGAAAATACTCCGATTACGCCGTTTTATACCGTGTGAATGCGCTGGGCAGATCTCTGCAGACCTCCTTCGCTAAGAGCGGAATCCCGTATAAGGTACTCGGAGATATGCGCTTCTACGACCGCAAGGAGATCAAGGATATGGTAGCGTATCTCACGCTTGTTACCACTCCGTCCGACAACCTGCGCCTGAAGCGAGTCATCAACGAGCCGAAGCGCAAGATCGGCACGGCGACAGTCGAGGCGATCGAGGAGATAGCCAACGCACTCTCGCTCCCGATGTATACCGTTATGGCGCGCTCGGGAGAGCACACGGCACTTCTCAAAAACCAGCCGAAGCTCACGGCGTTTACCGATATGCTCGATAAGATACGTGCCGAGAGAACTCTGCCCTCCGAGATAATCACCGCTGTATTTGATGAGAGCGGCTATCGCTCTATGCTGGTTGCCGAGGGATTTGAGGGGCAGGGCAAGATAGAGAACGTCACCGAGCTTATAAACGGTGCCATAGAATATGAGAACCGATGCAGGGCAGAGGAAATAGAGCCTACGGCAGAGGGATATCTCGAGGAAATATCGCTTGTCACCGACGTCGATAAATACGACGATACCGCCGATGCTGTCGTGCTGATGACCATTCACGCGGCAAAGGGACTCGAGTTCCCCGTAGTATTTCTCGCCGGAATGGAGGATGGAATATTCCCATCTCAGCAGAATCTCGGCGAGCCTAGTGAGATGAGCGAGGAACGCCGCCTTGCCTACGTTGCAATAACACGAGCAAAGGAAAAGCTCTACGTCACCTACGCACGCGAGCGCATGATGTACGGTAAAACGAATTACGGCAGGCTCACACGCTTCGTGAAGGAGGAAATCCCACAGATGCTCATCGAGGAGGATAGACCTACGAGAGTTCCTCCTCGCGCACAGACGGTATACTCAAAGCCGAGGCGCGATATCTACGATACCAATCTCAGCGAGATGCGCCGCAGTGTCAACGTTACGAATACCGCACCGACCAAAAAGAAGAGTGGAGCGGCAGAGTACGGTATAGTTCGCTATAAGCCGGGCACTCGCGTCACTCACGCGATATTCGGTGACGGAACGATCGTTTCCTCGCGCGATATGGGCGGCGACGTCCTTTACGAGGTACGCTTTGATAACGGACAGACGAAAAAGCTGATGGCGACCTTTGCAAAGCTGAAGGAAATATGAGAGACAGATCGATCAGATGATTACAACACGTACGGCGCCACCTCGGGTAGCGCCGGAAAATAAACGAAGAAGGGAGAAAATATGAAAAGTGAAGTATCACGCCGCACGAAAAACGGAATAGATATTTACAGCTATAAAAACGATAGCGTACACAGCTTTTATATTTCTCTATTCCTTCGCGCAGGAAGCATGTACGAGAGGGAGGAGGAAAACGGTCTAACCCATTTCCTAGAGCACGCACTGATCAGAAACGTGAATTCGCTGATGGGTGATAAGCTCTACTCGGTCCTGGATAGAAGCGGTGTTGAATTCAACGCATCTACCTACAGCGAGATGGTGCAGTTCTATCTCTCGGGAGCGCGCAAGAATTTTTCTCTTGCAGCCGAGGTGCTCGCGAAGCTCTTTTCTCCTATTATTCTCACCCCCGCCGAGATACGCACCGAGTGCGACAGGATAAAGGCGGAGATACGCGAGAGCGACGACAGGACGGCTCTCTCTACGTTTTCACAGTCAATAGTGCACGAGGGCACGCCTCTTGCCAGATCTATTCTCGGTACCGTCGGTAGGATATCAAAGGTGACGCGTACCGGACTCGAGGAGTACAGACGTAGTGTTTTCACTGCGGGAAACGTATTCGTATACGTCACGGGCAGCTTCTGTGAATCGGATCTTGATACCCTCGAGCAGTTACTCTCTGCTGTATCGCTCGGAGAGGGAGTAGCTCATGATAACACCGCACCCGTGTCGAGAAATTTCGGGCACAGAGACATAAACGTGCACGTAAAAAATGCGGATTACACGATGCTGCGCTTCAACTTTGATATGGATATGTCGCGCGTTCCGTTTGGTGTTGACGATCTGTTATATGATATTCTTCTCGGAGGATACAGCTCGCGCTTCTTTATGGAAATGAGCGAACGCCGCGGACTTCTCTACGACCTCACCGGAGCTGTGGAGCGCTACCGCAATATAGGCACGTTCTTTTTCACGTTTGAGGTGCGGCGCGGATCGGTATACGAGGCGGTAGAGCTCGTGCTCTCGATACTTCTTCAGCTCACCCGTAAAGCACCCGCTGAAGAGGAGTGTATGAAAGCGGCGTACGTCGACAATGCAACGATGCTCCTCGACGATCCACGCGAGCTCAACTTCACCTTTGCATACGATAACCATATGATGAATTCTGCATTTTCTGATATTTCCGAGCGCAGTGCGGCCTACGCTGCGATAACTCCCGAGGATATCAGGCGCTGTGCGTCGATAGTCTTCCGAGCGGAAAATCTCACTCTGACGATGAAGGGAAATAAGAAAAAAATAGATACCGCTCGCATCGAGAATATTATTTCTAAATTCGCGTCCGGAGAGCTATAATAATAGATTTTGTAAACTACAGGTTAGCAATTTAACTGCTAAATATAAAAAATGCACCCAACTCTCTTTGTGAGATGGGTGCATTTTTATTTGATATTACTCGAATAATTACTGCTTCTCGCCGCCCTCGGATATCTGCTTGAGATATGCGTTGATGAATCCGTCGATATTTCCGTCCATTACCGAGTCGATGTTTCCGTCCTCAAATCCGGTACGTGTATCCTTCGCGAGAGTGTAGGGCATAAATACGTAGCTTCGTATCTGGCTACCCCACTCGATGTTCGCTTTGTTGCCCTGGATGTCCTCGATCCTGTCGAGCTTCTCGCGCAGCTTGATCTCCATGAGCTTGGCACGAAGCATCTTCATCGCCGTCTCCTTATTCTGGAGCTGGCTACGCTCGGTCTGACAGCCAACCACGATACCGGTAGGCTTATGCACAATACGGATCGCTGAGTCGGTCTTATTGATGTGCTGACCGCCTGCGCCCGAGGAGCGGTGCGCTGTGATATCGAGATCCTCGTCGCGGATAACTATAGTGTTGTCATCCTCAAACTCCGGCATTACCTCAACCGATGCAAACGAGGTATGGCGTCTTCCCGACGCGTCAAACGGAGAAACTCTTACGAGTCTGTGCACGCCGTTTTCGCTCTTCAGATATCCGTATGCGTTCATACCCTCGATCATTATCGTCGCGGATTTGAGTCCTGCTTCGTCACCGTCGAGCCAATCTATCAGCTTGACGTTGAAACCGCGCTTTTCACCCCAACGGGTATACATGCGGTACAGCATCGAAGCCCAATCCTGTGCCTCGGTGCCGCCTGCACCGGGGTGGAATGAGAGTATCGCGTTATTCTTATCATACTGTCCGGAGAGGAGCACCTCAATGCGCTTTCTCTCTGCCTCAGACTCGATGAATGCGGTCTCTGTGAGTACCTCCTCGACCGAGTCCTCGTCGTTCATTTCTATAGCCATCTCACAGAGGGTGTAGGTATCCTCAAGCTTTGCAACGAGCGCCTCGTAGCTCTCGTATTTGTCCTTGAGCTGCTTGATCTCCTGGAGCTTCTTCGAGGATTTCTCCGCATCATTCCAGAAGTCCTGCACAAGCGTCTCGCGCTCGAGCTCTGCGACTCTTTCCTTTACCTCATCTATTCTAAGCTGATTTCCGAGCTCCGCCACAACGTCCTCGAGTGCGACGAGCTTTCTTTTCGCTTCTTCAAGCGCAACTATCATTCCGGTTATTTCCTTTTCGTTGGATTTATGTTTTTAGCCTATATATTTTACCATAACTTTCAAGAAATGTAAATAGTATATTTAAAATAAATGTTGAGATTATATTGATTTTTCTATTGCGGTATGTTATAATAAATAAGAAATAGCCTATTATGAAAGGAAAAATAAAATGACTGTAACCAAGGATACACTTATCGGTGACATTCTCGACTTCGACGTTGAGACCGCACAGTTCTTCTTTGAGATCGGTATGCACTGCCTCGGCTGCCCTCACTCGAGAGGCGAGTCTATCGAGGATGCATGCTTTGTTCACGGCACTAACGCGGACGAGCTTGTAGCTAAGATCAACGCATACCTCGCTTCAAAATGAAGAGCGCACTAAATGCACGTCTTTTTTCGGTAGCGGAGCTAGTCAGGCAGGGCGCAGTGTTGGCCGATATCGGCACGGACCACGCGTACCTGCCTATATTTTTGCTCGAGCGGGAGCGTATTTCCCACGCCTACCTTTCGGATATCAACCGCGGACCTCTTGCATCTGCGAGGGATAATGCCGCTGAGCACGGTCTGCTTGACAAGGTGACACTCGTCCTGTCCGACGGAGCGGCGTCGCTTTCCGAGAGCGGTGCGACGGATTACACGATCTGCGGTATGGGTGGCGAGCTTATTGCCGAAATCATAGATGCGGCACCTCACCTCCGCTCCTCACAGATCAATCTCATACTTCAGCCGATGACGCGCCAGGCGCATCTTCGTCGCTATCTTTACTCACACGGCTTCGAGATCATTCGTGAGGTATACAGCACCGAGGGCGATAAGCACTACGCAGTTATGCAGGCGCGCTATATCGGAAAGTCTCGCGAGCCGGATGAGATCGAGGCTGAAATAGGAGCCGCGGACAGTGAATTCATAAACAACGCGTCTCGTCTATCCTATCTGCGTGTGAGATACGCGGCGGCAAGGCGCGCGAGAGTCGGCAGATTCGGTGACGTGGACATTCCGGAGTCGGTGATGCGTCTCGAGAAAGCCATCGCCGACGAAATAGAACGTATTCAAAGCTTAGGAGAATGATATGAACGTAAAGGAATTGTATCAGACGCTCTCTGCACGCATTCCCGAGGATCTGCGTGAGAGCTGGGATAACGACGGACTTATGTGCTCCGCTGACACCTCCGCAGAGGTGAATCGTGTGCTCGTTACTCTTGACGTGACCGAGGAGATAGTTGACTTTGCGATCGCCTCGCACTTCGATCTCATAGTATCGCATCATCCTCTTATATTCCGTCCTATATCCTCCATAACAGAGGATAACCACGTTGCGAGAAAAATAATCAAGCTGCTCGCGAGTGGCGTATCGGTATTCTCGTTCCATACCCGCGCAGATAAGGTGACGGGAGGCGTGAACGATCAATTCTGCGACCTCATCGGTATGTACGATACCGTCCCGTTTGGCGAGGGCTTCATCGGCAGAATAGGAACCGTCGACGACGGTGGCTCACTTGAGGACTTCTCATATAAGCTAAAGCAGGCACTCGGCGCCGACGTCATCAAGTATGCCGATGCGCTCAATCCCATAAACCGCGTCGCGGTGGTCGGAGGCGATGGAAAGGATTACGTCAGAGCCGCTATCGAGGCGGGTGCCGACACCTACATTTCGGGCAGAATAAGCTACAATATGATGGAGGAGGCGGCAGAGATGGGAATCAATCTTATCGAGGCGGGACACTATTACACCGAGCAACCGGTCACCGATTTCTTCCGCGAGTTGTTGCTCGATGCTGACCCGTCGCTGTACGTTGAGATTGCTGCCTCTAATGCGATCAAAACTCTTTGAACGTAAGAAAAAACGGAATAGTCAACTCAAAAATACCGAGAAATAAGGCTTTTTATCATCATAAGCTTTGTTTTCTTATATTTTTCGGACAAAAACAGCAACGGATCCTGCGTGGTGCTTCACACGGGATCCGTTGCTGTTTTTAGTTGTTTTGATGCTTATGTTAAATTCCCATTGAACGCCGGGATATGACCTGCAACGATCTCTCCGGCGCTTGGATGTAGCGAGTCGGGATATGACGGTAAATGTCAGTTAAATAAGAGCGAGTGTAGCTCATCCACCGTCGAGAGATAATAGTCGCATCCCTCACGCATAAACTGCTCGATCTCAGGTACGTTGTACGCCCAACCGGCGGCAGCAAACTTTACTCCCGCACCCCTTGCCATATCGAATCCGGGCTTGAGGTCGTCGACCACCAGCACCTCTTCCGGTGCAAATCCGTATTTCTCCATCAGCCATCTTACGGTGTAGGGGGAGGGCTTTCTGTGCTCCTTTGGAATATCCCAACCGAAAATAACGTCGGGCTCGGGTAGATCGTTAGCCTTATAATCCCTTACAATATATTCGGTGAGCGAGTGTGAATCTACCGCAACGACGCCGCCACGTGTCTTGAATTCGGCTATCAGCTCGCGCATACCGCCGTAAGCACGCGGGATATGCCCCTTTACGTAATCAGACCAGAACTTCTCCTCGAATTTCAGCTCCTCCTCACTCATTCCGATCTCCTCGGTGAAGAGCTCGAGTATTCCGGGATGAAAATTTTTGACGAGATAATCCTCGAGTGTGTACTTGTCGGCAAATTCAGGGTGATATATCTTGAGATAATCTATAAAGCTCGGGTAATGTATAGATGCAGTACTATCCACGACCGTATCGTCGTGATCCAGAACTAAGGCTTTGAATTTCATAGTATAATCCTCGTTTTTGCGTATACGTCCGGGAACGTGTCGCATTTTGATCATTCAAGATTCATAAAGCTTACCTTGGGTATCGCTACCGTACAGTCGCTTTTCTGCACTGTGAGAGTCTTTCCGTGCATCATCATCTCCCACTTCTCGCGCGTTCCGCCAAAGGAAATCTCGGCAAGTGCGTCGCATCCGCCAAAAGCGTCACCGTCCTCTATCGCAAACATATCCTTTGGTATCGCGATCCTAGCGAGAGAGGAGCAACCGGAGAAGGCATCAAAGCCTATGGAAAGAGTGCTCGCGGGCAGAATAAGTGATACGAGTGAAGAACAACCCTTAAAGGCTCTTGGTGCAATTTTGACAAGTTTAGTTGGCAAATCGACCGATTTTAGCGATCTACAGCCTTCAAATAGTGACTCGTCGAGTAGCTGCATATTGTTCGATAGTTTCACAGACTCAAGTGAGAAACAGCCTGCAAATGCGTTCAGCTCAACGAGCACGCAGCTGTCCGGTATTTCGATATGCGAAAGATTGAAGCAGAATGAAAAAGCCGATGCTCCGATCATTATGATCGATTCCGATAGCTTTACTCGCGTCAGAGATGCGCAAGCCTCGAAGCAGCCCTCGCCGATCCTTTTGCAACTGTCGGGTATGGATATCTCGCACAGCGATGGGCAGGAGGAAAATGCTTCGTCGAGTATTTCTTCAAGACCGAACGACAGCTCAACGCGACGTAGAGACTTACAGCCTGCAAATGCGGCTGCCGAAATCTTTTTTACCGATCTCGGTACTCTCACAGTCTCGAGATATTCAAAATCGCGAAAGGCGTTCTCGCCGATCTCGAGCATGCCGTCGGGGATATTTATCTCACGGTTTTCGGGTGTATCATCGTACTGACCGGAGTATACAACGGTGAGTTCATCGCTCTGCTGTGTATTGGTTTTCGTTATGTTTTCTTTCATAAGGTGGTACCCGTGTATTGATTTTCGAGCCCACAAACGCTTGCTTATGCGTTGCGGGCTCGATCTTTTGATTTTATCCAAGCTTCGCAAGGCTCTGCTTGAGTGCCTCACGTACCTCGAGATATTTTGCAAGCTTTGCTCGCTCACCCTCGATTACCTGTGCGGGCGCTTTAGCTACAAAGCCCTCGTTTGCGAGCTTCTTCTCGATGCGCTCAATCTCCATATCGTTCTTTTTCTGCTCAGCACAGAGACGTGCGCGCTCCTTTTCAAAGTCGATCACGTCGGCAAGAGGAATGTAGAGCGATCCTGCATCGGTTGCGATGGATACCGCATCGTCAGCATCGTAGGAATCGGTGAGAATGACCTCGCTTGCAGATGCGAGCTTGATGAGAATCTTCTCGGCACGACGGAAGGTGTCGGCATACTTAGTTACGACGTAGAGCTTAGCCTTCTTTGAGGGAGGCACGTTCATCTCCGCGCGGCGCGCTCTGATAGCTGTGATAGCGGTGATTATCCTATCGACGTCGCCCTCCTCACTCTTGTAGTCAAGAGACGCGTTGTAGGTAGGATATGCCGAGATCATGATAGAGTCGTCAGCGTGCGGAAGTGCCTGATATATCTCCTCGGTGATGAAGGGCATATAGGGATGGAGCAATTTGAGAATGCCGGTGAGAACGTATACCAGAACGCGCTTCGCGGTCAGAGACGAGGCACCCGTGTCAAATATTCTCGACTTTGCCATCTCGATATACCAGTCGCAGAAGCTATCCCAGGTGAAGGAATAGATCTCTGCAAGTGCAATTCCGAGCTCGTAGTTTTCTACGTTGTCATTTACGGTTTTGGTAAGCTTGTTGAAGCGAGAGAGGATCCACTTGTCCTCGATGGCGAGCTCGCCGTCCGCGGGAAGCGCGAGAAGCTCTTCGTCCTCCTCGGTGAGATTCATAAGAACGAATCTGGATGCGTTCCAGAGCTTGTTTGCGAAGTTTCTCGCCGACTCGATCTTCTCATCGGAGAATCTCATATCGTTACCGGGCGCGTTACCCGTTGCGAGCGCAAATCTGAGCGCGTCTGCGCCGTACTCCTCGATCACCTTTAGAGGGTCGATTCCGTTACCGAGCGACTTCGACATCTTTCGACCCTGCGCGTCTCTTACGAGACCGTGGATGAATACCTTCGAGAAGGGCTTCTCGTTCATATGCTCGAGACCCGAGAAGATCATACGGGATACCCAGAAGGTGATTATATCGTAGCCGGTAACGAGTGTGTTTGTAGGATAGTATCTTGCGAGGTCCTCGGTCTTATCGGGCCAGCCGAGAGTAGAGAAGGGCCAGAGTGCAGAGGAGAACCAGGTGTCGAGCACGTCCTCCTCCTGACGGACCTTACCACCGCACTTCGGACAGGTATCGATATCGGTCTTAGAGACCTCCATGTGGCCGCACGTGTCGCAATAAAAGGCAGGAATGCGGTGTCCCCACCAGAGCTGACGCGAGATACACCAGTCGAGGATGTTGTTCATCCAGTTGAAGTAATTCTTAGAAAAACGCTCGGGAACGAAGCTGATCTCACCCGATTCGACAGCCTCAATAGCAGGCTTTGCGAGAGGCTTCATTTTAACAAACCACTGATCGCTCGTGAGAGGCTCAACGGTAGTTCCGCAGCGGTAGCAGGTGCCGACGTTGTGGTCGTGGGGCTCGGTCTTTACGAGGTATCCCTCTGCCTCGAGATCTGCAACGAGCGCCTTGCGGCAGGCATAACGGTCCATACCGTCGTACTTGCCGGCATAGGAATTCATCGTAGCATCGTCGTTCATCACCTTGATCTGCTCGAGACCGTGACGCTGACCTACGAGGAAGTCGTTGGGATCGTGAGCCGGCGTGATCTTAACACAGCCGGTACCGAAGCCTATCTCTACGTAGTCGTCGGCGATAACGGGGATCTCACGACCGACGATGGGGAGTATAAGCGTTTTGCCGATAAGGTGCTTCGTTGCCTCGTCCTCGGGGTTAACTGCAACGGCGGTATCGCCAAACATAGTCTCGGGACGGGTGGTAGCTATCTCAACGTAGCCGTCCTCACCCTTGATAGGGTACTTGATGTGCCAGAAGAAGCCGGGCTGATCCTTGTATTCTACCTCGGCATCGGAGAGTGCCGTAAGACATCTCGGACACCAGTTGATTATTCTGTGACCGCGATAGATGAGTCCTTTGTCGTAGAGGTTTACGAACACCTCGCGTACCGCTCTCGAGCAGCCATCGTCCATCGTGAAGCGCTGACGCGACCAATCGCAGGATGCACCGAGCTTCTTGAGCTGACCGGTGATCCTCTCCTCATAGGAGTCCTTCCACGCCCATACTCTCTCGAGGAATTTTTCGCGTCCCAGATCGTATCTCGAGAGACCCTCGTCAACGCGAAGCCTCTCCTCAACCTTGATCTGTGTCGCAATTCCCGCGTGGTCGGTGCCGGGGACCCAGAGCGTAGAGTAGCCCTGCATACGCTTTGTACGGATCAGTATATCCTGAAGCGTTTCGTCGAGCGCGTGTCCCATATGCAGCTGTCCCGTTACGTTAGGCGGCGGGATAACTATGGAGAAGGGCGCCTTCTTTGAGTCGGGATCGGGCTTGAAATAATTTTTTTCGCACCAATCGGCATAAATTCTGTCCTCGAATTCCGAGGGGTTGTAATTCTTTGCGAGTTCTTTTCTCATTGCTTTATATTTCCTTTCGTTTTTTACTATAAAAGTGCCAAAATCTCGACACGTGCTTCGGCTTACAAATAAAAAAGCCCCAAACGGCACTGTGTCCGTTTGGGGCGTAAAATACGCGGTACCACCCAAATTCGGAGAAAAACATTTCTCCCTCATTGTAGCCTATAACGCGGCAGACGTCGGGGTCTAGTCGGCAACAGCCTTTCTTCCCGAATACTACGACGGCGACCTTCCCGCGCCTTTATCAGGGGGCTTTCACCAACCGCCCCTTCTCTGGTGATGCGTGCACGGTACTCTTCCTCGAGAATTTAACGGAAATATTGTACCACAAATTCACGCATATGTCAATACATTACTTAAAATTTTATGCTTTGGGCGCTATTGCGGAGGACTTATTTTGCCTCGGCAGCCTTCTGCGCTTCCATAAGCTCGACTACCGCCTTCGGTGCGAGATTCTCCTTCGGTCTCGGCAGAGTCTTGACCACGGCAGGCTTATTCTTGATTCTCTCCCAGAACTCGTCGTTGTACTGCACGTAGTAATCGTGGCTTGCGGGTACTCCGAATACCGAGTGCATATACGCGCGCAGTCTCTGACCTGCGATAAGAGTACCGTCGAGGTCACTCTCGGTGGTCGTGCCGTATCCGAAGATGTATCCCTGCTGTGCGGGGGTCGCGTGAGTAAAGCTGGAAGCAAAGCCGCCGTCCTCGCGGTGCATCTTCATCGCGCAGTCAATAGCGCGGTTGACTATGTCCGCACCCTTCTCTATAAGCAGAGCACGAAGCTCCTCTTTTCTCTCTCCGGCACAGCCGAGCAGTCTGTGGAGGAATACGAAGGGATTCCATACCCATGTCGCGCTGCTGGGTGGCGTGTCGCCGGAATAGATCTTGAGGACGCTCTCAATAGCCTTTTCGGGATTAGGTACGGGATGCTCGTTATCGAAGCAGAAGGAGAGCTTCATCGCGCCGTTGGTGTTCATCCACTCGAGGCTCTCACCCCACAGACCTGTCTCGGGGTTCTGCTTCGAGATGATGTAATCACGCACGAGATCGAAGTAGCCTGCCGCGCGGAAGAGCGTGCTTGCCGTAGTGAGTCTCTGACCCGTACCCCAGATAGCCTTGGTAGACCAGTCGAGGCTGTCGAGATATGCGAGCAACTTTTCACGGCTCTCGAGATACTCGGGAAGAGTAGAATTTTCTACGCCCTGTTTGATCCTATCTGCGGGAAGCGTGTAGAGAGGCTTCTTATCGCACCAGTTAAGTATACCCGTGCTGTAAGAGAGGTCGCGGTAGAGTCTCGGACCGGGGATTACCGAGGTAATCTTGCCCCAAAGCTCCTCGTAAAAGAAGCCGTCCGACTCGTCCTGATGACCGAGTATCCACTCGGATACCTTCTCCTTATACCACTCCGGGAGTGTCATACCGCCCGCTTTGAGCGCCTCGAGTGAGAAGGACGTGCCCTCTGCAAAGGGAGTCATATCCTCCGCGTCACGAGAGGAAATGCTGTAGTAAAATCCGCCCGTCGTGGGGTCGTAGAGCTGATAGAAATACTCCAGCTGCTCGGGTCCTGCGAGAATGTCGCTGCGCTTGAGAGCTTTGGCAAGCTCCTCGGGAAGTCCTGCGTAAATGTTGTTGTCAGCCATGTTTTTTACCTCTTATTTGTTTATTTTTCGCCTAGCGCCTGCATAGCGGGCCCTCGGGCGGCGGTAACGTTTTAACTACGGGAGGTTTATTTTTGAGTCTCTCCCAGAACTCGTCATTATACTTTGCGTAATAGTCTCTCGTCGGCTCTACGTCGAATACCATATGTATAGTGTTGCGAAGTCTGTATCCCGCGATCAGCGTGCCATCGAGGTCACTCTCGGTCCTTGTTCCGAGACCGAATATGTATCCCTGCTGATGCGGTGTCGCATGATCGATACCCGAGGCGAATCCTCCATCCTCGCGGTGCATCTTCATTGCTGTGCTAACGGCACAGTTAACGATGTCGGGACCCTTCTCGGTTATCAGAGCGCGAAGCTCCTCGGTGCGCTCACCCGACGTCAGCAATATCCTCGAGAGCAGAACCAGCGGATTCCACAGATACGTTGCATACTCGGGCGGCGGATATTCCGCGAAAAGCTTCAGTACACTTTCCACCGCAAGATGCGCGTTGGGATAGATGTGATCATCGTCCACAAAGAAATGCGAGAGCTTCATAGCGCCGTTCGTGTTCATCCAGTCGAGACCCTCTCCCCATAGACCCGTGTCGAGATTTTGACGTTTTTTCACGTACTCGTACACCACGTCGTAGAGACCTGCCGACTTGATCAGCGAGCCCGCCATACCGAGTGCCTGACCCGTTCCCCATATCATTTTCGTGGACCAATCGAGGCTGTCGAGATATGCGAGCATCTTCTCCTCGCTCTCGAGATACTCCGGAAGAGTATCATTATCCTTTACCTCGTTTTTATTTTCCTTGATACGCTCGGAGGGAAGGGGATAGCGCGGCTTGATGTTGCCGCAATACTCGAGTATTCCCTCGCTGTATGCCAGATCGCGGTACAGTCTCGCTCCCGGCTTCTTGGAGGTTATCTTACCCCACAGATCCTCATAGAAAAATCCGTCATCCTTATCCTGATGACCGAGTATCCACTCCGACACCTTTTCTTTATACCAGTCGGGTAGAGTCATACCGCCGGCGAGCAACGCCTCGATAACGAAGCACGTGCCCTCCGCAAACGGTGTCATCTCCTCGCAGTCGCGCGACGAGATGCTGTAATAGAAGCCGCCCGTTTTCGGGTCGTACAGGTTGTAGAAGTATTCCAACTGCTCGGGACCTATCAGCGCATCGCACGCGCTGAGTGCATTCTTCAGCGCTTCGGGTATTTTCTGCGATTTGCTCATATTACCACCTCGGCTTCATTATCTTTTCTTCCTGACTTCTGGGATTTAACTGTCCCTCGGGACGCGGCATTGTCTTCACCACGGGAGGCTTATTTCTGAGCCTCTCCCAGAATTCGTCGTTGTACTTGGCATAATAATCGGTCGTCTCCTTCACACCGAAAACGCCGTGCATAGATGTCCTGAGCCTCTGACCCGCTATCAGTGTTCCGTCGAGGTCGGATTCCCATTTGAGTCCGTGACCGTACATATATCCCTGCTGGAATCTGCTACCGTAGGAGGAGTGTCCTGCAAAGCCGCCGTCCTCACGGTGGAGCTGCCATGCGCAATCGATCGCGCGATTGACTATATCCGCACCCTTATCGAGTATCAGCGCACGCAGTGCGTCTGCGTCTGCGTCGGGCGCGTTGACTATCCTGTCGAGGAGCACGAAGGGATTCCATATCCATGTCGCCCCTTGAGGAGGTACGTCGCCGCTGTAGATCTTGATAATGCTGTCGATCGCCTTATCCGCGTTGGCGTATCCGCCCTTTCTCGATGCCATAAACGCGCTGAGCTTCATTGCGCCGTTGGTATTCATCCACTCGAGATCATCTCCGAAAAGACCCGTCTCGGTGTTCTGGCGCGACTGCACGTAGTCTGCAACCACGTCGTAGAGGCCTGCCGCCTTGATGAGCGAGGTCTCCGTGGAGAGCTTCTGACCCGTCGACCATATCGACTTCGTCGACCAATCGAGGCTTTCCATATATGCGATCATTTTTTCGGGGCTCTGGAGTCTTTCGGGAAGCGTTGCGTTGCTCGTCTTCTCGTCTTCGTTGGCACGCATTCTCTCCTCGGGAAGAGGATAACGCGGCTCGACGCCGCAGCTACTTAGTATTCCAACGCTTGAGGTAAGGTCGCGGTTTAGCCTGGGACCTGATGTGATCTTACCCCACAGATCCTCGTAGAAGAAGCCGTCTCCCTCGTCCTGGTGACCGAGTATCCATTTAGACACCTTCTCCTTGTACCAGTCGGGCAGCGTCATTCCACCGTGCTTCAGCGCGCCTATCGTGAACGCCGTTCCCTCTGCAAACGGTGTCATCTCCTCAGAGTCTCTCGAGGATAGGCTGTAGTAGAAGCCGCCCGTCTCGGGGTCGTAGAGCTGATAGAAATATTCCAGCTGATCCACTCCGACGAGTATATCCGAGCGCTTAAGAGCCTCGGCAAGCTCATGCGGCAGACCGTCGTATCTATTGTTTTCCATACGGGTTCTCTCCTTCATATTATTTTAATTTAATTATACTTACCTACGTAGAAAAGTCAAGCGTTTTCCGGTTATTTTCCACTTGTTAAATAAATAACTTTTAAAAAAGTGTTGATTTTATATTTTAAATATGCTATCATTAAACTGGTAAAAAATTAAGAATTTTCAAAGGAGGGGATCACCATAATCAACCTTAAGATCATTCGTGAGAATGGCGACGTCAGATTCAAGGCACACGGCAACGAGATCGACGAGCATTTTCACGGCGAGTATGAGGCGGGCGACAAGTTCCGCATTGAGCTTTGTGACACTCAGTTTATGAAGATCAGACTCGACCCTACGATGAAGGAATCGATCGTCTATGCACCCGACGGAATATTTGAGTTCGCAGTGCCGCAGGGTAGGGAGCTCAAGTCCTGCTATGCACCCGGCGCATTTACCGGCGACGATCACCGCATCACGGTGTCCGAGCCCTGCGAGGATGAGATCTACTCGGAGCGTATGATTTCCGAGAACTCGCACGACAGGCACAACGTACCGAAGTATTTCCCGCACGCGGTAGCAAACTTCGTAACTCGCGAGGAGCCGTGCTTCTTTGAGCGCAATGCTATAGACGGAGTTATCGACAACTCCTCTCACGGCGCGTACCCCTATCACTCCTGGGGCGGCGGTCTTCGTGAGGATCTGGAGTTCGAGATTCGTTTCGGCGAGCCTGTAGAGGTCTCTCGCGCGGTCATCTTTATCCGTGCCGATTTCCCGCACGACACCTATTGGAAGGAATGCGACCTCGAGTTCTCCGACGGCTCACGCGTTCACGCAGAGCTTCGCGGAGTAGCAGAGGGTCAGGAAATAAAGTTTGAGACACGTACCACCGAGTTTGTTCGTCTCACAGGCTTGAAGCAACAGCGTCTTGAGGACGGCTCGCTCTCGTTTGCGGCACTCTCTCAGATGCAGATTTTCGGTAAATACATTAAAAAGGAGATTAAAGGAATGGAAGTACGTGACGCAGCTAATGCCAAGGACGTGAAGTATTACACAACAGACAGACTGAGAGAGGAGTTCCATATCGCGAACCTTTTCACTAAAGATAATATCAGAATGGTATACAGCCATATCGACAGAATAATCGTTATCGGTATGAAGCCCATTGACGCAGAGCTCAAGCTCGAGGCAGGCAAGGAGCTTGCTTCCGATTACTTCCTTGAGCGTCGCGAGCTCGGTTGTATCAATATCGGTGGTCCCGGACTCATCACGGTTGACGGTGAAAAGTACGAGATGAATCCCCGTGACGGTATCTACGTAGGTAGAGGACATAAGGATCTTCGCTTCAAGAGCCTTGATAAGGAGAATCCCGCGAAGTTCTACATCACCTCCTGCCCTGCACACACCGAGTATCCTACCGTAAAGATCGACATTACTAAGGCTCGTAAGGTGCCCTGCGGATCTCTTGAGGACTGCAACAAGAGAGTGATCAACCAGTACATACATCCCGAGGTTATGAAGTCCTGTCAGCTCGCCATGGGTCTTACCCAGCTTGAGGTAGGCTCTAACTGGAACACCATGCCCTGCCACACCCACGACAGACGCATGGAGGTTTATCTCTACCTTGATATGGATGCGAATGATGCGGTGTTCCATATGATGGGTGAGCCTAAGGAGACCCGCCATATCATTATGCACAACGAGGAGGCTGTTATCTCTCCCTCTTGGTCTATCCACTCCGGTGTAGGCACCAAGAATTACTCCTTCATCTGGGCTATGTGCGGCGAAAACCAGGAATTTACCGATATGGACCACATTGAGACGAGAGAACTTAGATAATCGTATTTTTTGACACGGGTGGGGGTATAATGCCCCCAAAACACCGTATGAGGTAGCATCGTGAATAAAGTAAATGAAAATATAATGCGTGAGCTCGTGCGTGCGGACGACCTGTGCGGTAAGGATATACTAACCTGGCTTGCATCTCTTTACGATGCGGAGTCCGGTGGCTTCTATTACAGCATCAGTGCACGCGACACCGATGGATTTTTACCCGATCTCGAGTCCACATATCAGGCGGTCTATCTTCTTCAGCAGGGCGGAATGTACGACACGGGTCCCGTGCCGACCGATATTATGCCAAAAGTGATTGCCGATAAATTTGCCGAGTACGCAGTTTCGCTTCAATGCGAGGATGACGGATATTTCTACCATGAGCATTGGGGAAAGAAGGTCAGCGTCTCCCGCAAGGCGCGTGACCTAATGTGGGCGCGCGGACTTATCAACAAGTTTGGCGGTACGCCGAAATATCTCTACCCCGAACAGCGTATAGCAGAGCTTAAAAAAACAGAGGAAAGCGTTGATACCGCCAAAGAAACAAATATCGTTGTCGAGGAGCGATTCACCTCTGAGAAAAAGTTTAGAGAATACCTCGAGAGCTTTGACTTTGAGACAAACGGTTGGGGCGCAGGTAACACACTGGTATCTCAGCAGGCACAGATCAAGGCTGCAGGCTTTTCCGAGATGGTTGTTGATTATCTGGCTGAAAAGCAGAATAAGGAAACCGGTCTCTGGGGCACAGGTCTCAGCTATGCAAATACCAACGCGGCGATGAAGATCAGCGGATGGTTCTCATCAAAATATATGCCGTATCCCAATCTTGACAAAATGGTTGAGAGCGTCATATATATCGTGAAAAACGAGGATCTGCCGATCTATATTACCGATGTCTGGAATCCGATAGTTGCGATCAATCAGGCGAAGGCATCGCACACCGACTTTTCGCCAAAGCTGCGTAGCAAGCTTGATGAATCACTCGCGGAGGTGATACGCATCTCGGTAGACAACGCCATCCTCTTTAAAAAGGACGACGGTGCCTTCGGCTACAACAGACTCACCGGTCAGAGTTCCAGCCAGGGTGCTATAGTTTCTACCGGCGTAAACGAAAGTGACGTCAACGCAACTCTCGCGGCGTGTGTCAGCATGCGCGCATCTCTTTATGCCCTTGCCGGGGTAAAAGCACCGCCTATATACGACAAGTATGCGGGATATTTTATGCAGCTTTTACTTGATAAGATAAATGCACTGGGTAAGTGAATTTGTCGAGAAAACCACGAAAATGTAAATAATAATTAACAAAAAGGAGAATATAACAATGGCTTACACAGAAAACTTTAGCCTTGAAGGAAAGGTTGCCCTCATTACCGGAGCATCCTACGGAATAGGCTATGCAATTGCAAAGGGCATGGCTCGCGCAGGCGCAAAGATCGTATTTAACGACATCAAGCAGGAGTTCGTAGACAGAGGTCTCGCTTCCTATGCTGCGGACGGCATTGATGCTAAGGGCTACGTTTGCGACGTTACCGACGAGGATGCGGTAAATGCTATGGTAGCACAGATTGAGAAAGAGGTCGGCGTGATCGACATTCTCGTAAACAACGCAGGTATCATCAAGAGAATTCCTATGATCGATATGAAGGCTTCCGAGTTCAGAGCGGTTATCGACGTTGACCTTAACGCTCCCTTCATCGTATCCAAGGCAGTTCTTCCCTCTATGATCAAGCAGAGAAGCGGTAAGATCATCAACATCTGCTCTATGATGAGTGAGTTCGGCCGTGAGACCGTTTCTGCATACGCATCCGCTAAGGGTGGACTTAAGATGCTCACCAGAAATATCGCATCCGAGTACGGTCAGTATAACATTCAGTGCAACGGCATCGGCCCCGGCTACATCGCAACTCCTCAGACCGCACCTCTCCGTGAGCCTCAGGCAGATGGCTCGAAGCATCCCTTCGATAGCTTCATCACCGACACCAAGACTCCCGCAGGTCGTTGGGGCGATCCCGAGGACCTCGCAGGTCCCGCCGTATTCCTTGCATCCAACGCATCCGACTTCGTAAACGGTCAGATCCTCTACGTTGACGGAGGAATACAGGCATACTTCGGCAAGCAGCCCTCCTAAAAACGGTATAAATCGCGCAATACTGCGTTATCCCTTCGACTTATGAGGCTCGACATATGTAAATATGCCTTCGCCTCACGCGCTCGGGATGCCTTGTCTTGCACGATTTCTACTCGTTTTTATACCAAGTAGAGCAATAGTTTTTGATTTGCGATATGGGTATAATGGCAAAATTTAAATTTTTGAGGCGCGGCATAGACTTGTGCCGCGCCCCTTTCTTTGGTGAGGAAAAATGAAAACATGTAACGAAATATTCAGCGAAAATAGGGAGTGGGCGAAGGGGGTCCTCGAAAGGATCGACGCAAAGATGTCGCACGTCACTCTCCGTTCTCGCTCAAAGCTGCCGGATGGCGTTGACGAAAACGGAATTCACGTCGATCGTGACGTTACCTGGTGGACTAATGGTTTTTGGGGAGGCCTCAATTGGCTTCTTTACAATGCAACCGAAAAAGATGACTACCGTCTCACTGCTCGCGAGAGTGAGCGCCTGCTCGACGGTGCGTTCCTTCGCTTTGACGATCTCCATCACGACGTTGGCTTTATGTGGCATATTCTTTCCGGCGCATCCTATTGCTTGACGGGAGATAAGCAGTCTCGCTCACGAAGCCTTTATGCCGCATCCATTTTGGCATCGCGCTACGTTCCCGGCGGCGGCTTTATCCGCGCTTGGAATGGCGACTCAAAGTTTTACAGTGATACCGCAAACCTTACCATTATCGACACGATGATGAATCTTCCGCTTCTGTATTGGGCGTCCCGTGAGACGGGTGACGATCGCTTCAGTCGCGTTGCTATGTCGCACGCTGACAATACGCTTAGAACGCATATCCGCCCCGACGGATCGGTCGCGCACATCGTTATCCACGACCGCGAGAGCGGCGACAAGCTTGATGAGTGCGGAGGTCAGGGTTACGCTGTCGGTTCATCCTGGACTCGCGGACAGGGCTGGGCGATCTACGGATTTGTGCTCTCCTATATACACACCGGTGAGAGGAGATATCTCGACACGTCTCGGCGCGTCGCGGATTATTTCATCTCCGAGCTTCCGGATGATTGTCTCGTGCCGCTCGATTTCAGAGCTCCAAAGGTGCCTGCGTATTACGATTCCACGGCGGCGGCGATCGCCGCATCGGGTATGCTCGAGTTAGCACGTCTACTTCCCGAGGACGAGAGCGGGGTGTACGCCGAGTATGCTGTAAAGCTTCTTCGCACACTCGAGGAGCGCTTCGTATGCTACGACTCATCGCGTGACGATCTACTGAAATACTGCTCGGTTAGATATCCGTCACTTGATATCGATGCAGACGGTAGCACCCTCTCGAAGATCATTCACGTATCGATCATCTACGGTGATTTCTACTTCACAGAAGCTGTACTTAAGCTTCTTGGATCCGATTTCAATATTTGGTAAAAAACAAATAAAAACGGCGATTATGTAATCTTAATGTGCCCCCTGTCAAGTAGACAGACTAAAAAACAAAAAGAAATTGTTAATTGAATAAGTTTCTTTCATCTCCCCCTGCTGCGCAGCAGGGGGAGATTTTTCGTCACGCGGCGGTGGCGAAATAATACTCGCAAGGCG
>JAZRBV010000085.1:0-4855 GCA_045635225.1 Eubacteriales bacterium | reverse complement strand
TTAGCCTCTCTCCGGGTAGCGAAGCGGCATTTCGGTAGTGAATAACAGTCCGGTGGACTGTTAGAGCCCATGGCAGTTTGCAAAGCAAATCTGCCGTAGTTGCGACTTGTTCGCAACTACACAGACCAGAGCCGCAGCGAGACAGGGGGGAGCACGTTCGGGGTTCCCCGAAACGAGCATTGCGCAGTTTTGGGGTGGCGCGGTGGCGGTGGAAGGAGTCTAATATGCTCGCCAAGGCTCGCGTGATATGTCGCTTGCGCGACGCGATATGCACCTTGCGGTGCGCGATATGCCACTTCGTGGCGCGATATGCTCGCTGACGCGAGCGTGCTACTAAGCCTTCCCCACTGGGGAAGGTGGCAGGCGTTAGCCTGACGGATGAGGTAATCGAAATGCTACTGTTTTATACTTAAAATCAAGTTTTACGCTAGTGCCTTGACTACCTCATCCGCCTCGTTCCTCGGCACCTTCCCCAGAGGGGAAGGCTTTGGCTCGCCGAGGCTCGCTCGATATGTCGCTTGCGCGAGAGCGGCGGAAAGGTATAAAAAGGGCGACCCGCCATAAAAGCAGGTCGCCTGGAAGCTATTTATTAAAGCTCGTTACAAGACACTTTTTATGCGCTCGGTCAGCACGTCCGCGATGCGTGCGACACCGTAGATGTTCGGGTGCACCTCGTCAGCCGACATATACTCGGGACCGTCCAGCACCTCTTTGCCGTCGATGTAGGTGACGTTCTTATATCCGAGAGAATTCACAGTCTGCCTGAGAATATCACGCCATATCTGCGCTCTATCGTCTTTTTTGAAGTCGTCACCGCAGTAGTAAAACGGGGAGATCACAAACACCTGCTTATCGGGATTTCTGCCCGCTACAGTCCGTATCATATTCTCTGCGCGAGATCGGATCAGCGCGTCCTCCCACTTGAGCTTGTTTATACCCAGCTCGAGTGTTGCAATATCCCATCTGCCCGCCTCACCCTCGGCAGCGATGTAGTCAGCCATACAGGGCTCGAGCGCACAGTTGCCCGCCATACCGAGGTTGAGCGCATCCATACCGAGGTTGTGCGCGAGCGTCGACACCCAGCTATGCGAGGCATCGATCGAGTTCGAGCCGTGTGTGATCGACGAGCCGTAGGCGAGCAGAGTTCGGCTCGGCAGCTGCTCTGCCGTCGGTGGCGTGACGTCGCCGATTACGTCATAGATGCGGTATCTTCCTCTGTCGAAAATTATCCGCACCACCTCGGGGTCAAACGGATATCCGCACCTCTCGCTTATTGCGCGAAGTAGCTCGAGGTTTCCGCTCCGCGTGATGACGAAATCCTCGACCTCGCCCGTCACGTGACGGTGTATCTCGTGGTCCATCCAGCCGCCCTGCACGCTTCCGCGATAGACGTGAAAGGTCGCAAACGACTCGGGGTTATTCTCATACGTACTCATACGCACCGTCGCCGTATCACCGTGCATAACGAAGCGCAGCTCCACGCCGGTCGCTCCGCTGACGAGCCGCCACGGCTCACGCGCCTCCATAGCACGCTCCACCGCCTCGGGCACGCGCCGCCAGGTGACGCCGCCGTCATCGCACTCGACGATCTCCGCCGCATTGTGTATCTCAAAATTCTTGTATATCATACCTACCTCACAGATCGGTTATATGTGATAGCATCACTTGTCAGCCCTTTTTTATCAGCTCGATTATAGCGTCACCGACCTCGCTCGTTTTTGCCGTGCCGCCGAGATCGCGCGTGAGGGTCTTGCCCTCTACCATCAGCTCCTCGATCGCAGAAATCAGCCTTGCGCCCCAATCCTCGTGACCGAAGAAATCGAGCATCTGGCTCGCCGACCAGATGGATGCCAGGGGATTTGCGATCTGCTTGCCTGCTATGTCGGGCGCAGAGCCGTGTATCGGCTCGAACATAGAGGGGAATTTACGCTCGGGATTGAGGTTTGCACCTGCCGCCAGACCCATTCCGCCCGAGATAGCCGCGCCGAGGTCGGTCAGAATATCGCCAAAAAGATTTGACGTTACCACGATCTGGAATCTCGCGGGGTCCTTTACGAAGAACATGCTCGCCGCATCGACGAGATAGGACGCCGTCTTTACGTCGGGATAATCGCGCGCCACCTCGGCAAATATGCTGTCCCAGAATACCATGGAGTAGTTGAGCGCATTGCCCTTTGAGATGCTGGTGAGAGTCTTATTCTCCTTGCGTGCAAGCTCGAATGCGTAGCGGATAATTCTCTCCGTGCCCTTGCGCGAGAAAACACCCGTCTGGAGCACTACCTCGTTTTCCTGACCGCGGTAGAGCCAATCGCCCGCACCCGCGTACTCGCCCTCGCTGTTCTCGCGTATCACCACCATATCTATATCCTCACACGACACGTCGCGCAGAGGGCAGGGAGCACCGCGCAGAAGCTTCACGGGACGGACGTTTACGTACTCGTCGAACTCGTGACGGATCTTCAGGAGTAGATCCCAGAGCGAGATGTGATCCGGCACACCGGGATAACCCACCGCACCGAGGTATATGGCGTCGTACTGCTTCAGGGTCTCGATGGCGTCGTCGGGCATCATCTTACCGTTTTTGAGATAATACTCACAGCCCCAGGGGAAGTGAGTGAACTCGAACTCAAACGAGCCGTCGAGCCTTGCCACCTCTTCGAGGACGCGCACGCCCTCGCCGATGACCTCGGGTCCTATTCCGTCACCGGCAATGACCGCAATTTTGTATTTTTTCATAATTTCTCCTTTTGATTTAGCCGATCAGGCTGTTTTTTACCTTCACAGCCTAATTATATCACAGCTTTATCTATTTTGGAAATAAATTTTGTCTTGACTATTATAGCTTTTTCCTATATAATAAATTCGGGATCAATAATGAATTCAATAATGAATAAAGGAGACACCGATGAATATCACGCACCTCAGATATTTTCACGCCGTGGCGACCTACCGTACGGTATCCCTCGCGGCACGTCATTTATATATTTCTCAGCCATCGCTCTCGAACGCGATAAGGGAGCTCGAGAGGGAGTTTTCGCTCAACCTCTTTTACCGCCGATACAACGGTATGTTCCTCACTCCGGCGGGAACGAAGCTCTATAATTTCGTGACCGATCTTCTCGCCCGATACGACGAGGTGGAGCGACTTATGCAGTCGATGGGCAAGGGCAGAAAGCAGCTGCGCCTCGGAATACCTCCGATGATAAGTGCGTTTCTGCTCGGAAATATCTATAAGGATTTTGTAAAAAATGACGACGAAATCGATCTCATCATCACTGAGAAGGGCAGATCCGAGCTTCTCGATCTTTTGAACGACGGACTTCTTGATGCGGTCGTGATCCCGCACGACACCCCCTTTGACAGCGATATCTCGGCAAAGCGGATAGGTACGCTCGAGATCGTTTGCTGTGTGAATAGGGCTTCGCCCCTCGCGGAGCGCAGTGCGGTCGACGCTCGGGCACTCGCACAACAGCCGCTCTTGCTTTTTACCGACACCTTCTTCCAGACGAAAACGATAAAAAATTGGTTTGGCAATGCCTCCGTCGAGCCGAAAATATCCTTGCAGACCGAGCAGCTCTCCACAGCGCAAAATATGATAGAAAACGATCTCGCCGTCGGCTTTATGTTCAAAAATCTCGCGGAGAGAAACCCCTCGATAGCGATGATCCCCCTCGATCCTCCCATCAGCGTCGATATCAGCATCCTGCGTAAGCGGGACGTCTACGCCCCCGACTGTGTAAAGGAGCTCGAGGATTATCTAGAGAGCACCGACCTCCTCGAGAAATAAAGCGCCGAAAAGTCTCAAGCGTATACGCCTAAAAATAAGTATGCCGACACTGCGGTGTCGGACATAGACCCCGACGGCACTCTGCGCGTGCGCTTGAGTGCTCAGGTCATAGAGCGTAGCTCGTGGAGTTCAAACCACGTCAAAGACAAAAAAAACCAACCACAAGAGTCCTCATAAAGTAATCCTTGTCTTTTTTTGTAGCAGTGCCGTCCGCAGGACAATGCAGCCGTTTTCCATACTTAGATGTGTGGGAAACGGCGGGGACTCGCACATGGCTGCCTTGAGTTTTCCACATTTCAATGCGGAGTGTTGTAATGTGGTAAACTCAAAATCGCAGGGCAGGGAAACGATTACGTGATATAATCTTTCTTTAATTAGAAAGTAGCAACGTGAGGTTGGTTATCTGCTACGCAGTATGCCGACACTGCGGTGTCGGACATAGACCCCGACGGCACTCTGCGCGTGTGCTTGAGTGCTCAGGTCATAGAGCATAGCTCGTGAGGTTCCAATCCCTTCGCAACTCGCGTAAGCAAAAAAAGAAAAACACACCACAAGGGTGTGTTTCC
Source organism: Eubacteriales bacterium (assembly GCA_045635225.1). Taxonomy (GTDB): domain Bacteria; phylum Bacillota; class Clostridia; order Oscillospirales; family CAG-272; genus UBA1740. Next base: position 502 of record JAZRBV010000085.1, on the reverse strand, counting down.
TTTTTTGGTTGCGGAGATGGGATTTGCTGTTGATGATCAATGCTCGGTACGAATTTTCTTCGGGTTATTTGCTATTCGTCGGTCGGACACGACGAATGACGCAATGTTTGACCCCGACTTTTGTGGCGTTTGGATTTTAAGTGTTGCCGTGTGCTTCCTTCAGCTTTTCTTTTCACACAACTATGATTTTCCTTCGCCACAAAATCGGTTCAAAGGGCCGAAGCTCGTGAGGTTCCAATCCCTTCGCAACTCGCGTAAGCAAAAAAAGAAAAACACACCACAAGGGTGTGTTTCCTTTTTTGGTTGCGGAGATGGGATTTGAACCTCATGGTCTAGCCAAATTCTCTGCGGAGAATTTGACTTCGGTCACTTCGCGGCTCTGACAGTCCACCGGACTGTCATTCACTACCGCTCAGCCGTTCGCAGAACGCTTTGCGTTCCGCTCTCTACCTTCGAGTTATTCTCCCTTCGGGCTCATAACCCTACGACCATAAGGTTCAAA
>JAZRBV010000084.1:0-122561 GCA_045635225.1 Eubacteriales bacterium | reverse complement strand
CTTACCGTCGTACATAATGTTATTGATGAGCTTGGTAACAAGCTTGGAATTGTACAACGGATCAGGCAATACGTCTCTCTTGGAAATTTGACCTCTTCTAGGCACTGTACTTCCCTCCTTCATTAAATTTGAAATGATATCATAGGTACTCGAATAATTTATTCGTTAGCGCTCTGTTTTGTAATATAGATGGGTTTAGGAAAATCTAAACAGCTTTAACATCACAGCACGTGAGCACATACCGTGCGACAAGACCTATTACTTCTTCGGACGCTTTGCTCCGTACTTGGAGCGAGCCTGCTTACGGTTAGCAACACCCTGGGTATCAAGTGTACCACGGATAATGTGATAACGTACACCGGGAAGGTCACGAACACGTCCACCACGGATAAGAACAACTGAGTGCTCCTGAAGGTTGTGACCGATACCGGGGATGTAGCAAGTAGCTTCCATACCGTTGGTAAGTCTTACTCTGGCGATCTTACGAAGAGCCGAGTTAGGCTTCTTGGGGGTAACGGTAGTAACCTTGGTGCACACGCCTCTTCTCTGAGGTGCAGTCTGGTCGATAGGCGCATTCTTAAGTGCGTTGAAGCCCTTCTGAAGTGCGGGAGCCTTAGATTTATAAGGCTTATCGGAACGACCTTTCTTTACGAGCTGGTTAAAGGTTGGCATGATTTTCCTCCTTCCTTGAAGTATAGTGTTTATCTATACAACCGCAAAACCACATGCTATATATAATAGAATGAAGTTTACAATTGTACGGTGTGTCGGCAAAAGGGCGCAAATCACCCATTTCCACACATTCCAACATATTGTATCACTAAAAAATATGTTTGTCAATAGTTTTTTTGAAAAAAATTCTCGTTTTTGGTATTACATCGTGAAATAATAGAAAAAATATATATAAATACAGTATTGGTCGGCTCACGACTTTTATACAGAGATATTTCCGGTATGAGGTAAAAATGAAGAAAAATGCTAAGATCTCGGTGATCGTACCGCTATACAATACAGAAAAATATATATCGCAGTGCCTCGACAGCATCGTCGCACAAACCTACGAGGACCTCGAGATCATCGTGGTGGACGACGGTTCCTCCGACGGCTCTAGCGAGATAGCACGCGAATACGCCGAAAGAGACGAGAGAATAAAAGTAATACGTAAGGACAATAACGAAGGATTATATCACGCGCGCATGAGCGGAGTTGAGGCTGCAAGCGGCGAATATATTGGCTTCGTCGACAGTGACGATACGGTCTCGGTAGACTATTTTCGATCTCTTTTATGTGCGGCAGAGGAGGCGGGGGCAGATATCACACTCGCAAAAAGCGTGGAGGAGGACGAGCAGGGGCGCCGTTATATACACAACGTCTATCACTATTATTCGCCGGGTAAGATAACAGGCGAGGAGGCGAGGCGCGCCTTCTGGGAGCAGGAGGGGGCGTGTTTTATTTTTCACACAGTCTGGAACAAGCTATACGCCCGCTCGCTCTGGGAGAGGGCGATGCCGCGGCTAAAGCGACAGACGGAGCATCTCGTTATGTGCGAGGACCTTGTGTTCTCGTCGGTTCTGTTTCATTTTGCAGAATGTATGACGTCAACGGAGTACGCGTGCTACCGTTACCGTAAGCACTCCGCTGCATCAACCGCAAACGGCGGAAGCATGCGAAAATACGAGAAGAATATACGCGATCTGACCGTTGCGTTTCGCTTCGTAGAAGGGCTGGTGGAGGATTGCTCCGACACGAAGCTGCGCGGACACTTTGATAGGTGGCGTGCGCTCTATAAGCACTTCTGGAGAGAGAATGTAAAAGAGAGTCGATTTGGAGTCAGAGAGAAGCGCAAACTGTATGGTATGTTGGACGAATTTGATAAAAAACGCGACACGGGTATCCACTCGCCGTCGTATTTCTACTCTGTGACAACGGATTACGACAATAGATATGACGAAATAGTAGAGGCGATCGCCGACGTCGGCTGTGAAACGGTCAGCTTTGATATATTTGATACCGCTATAATGCGCCCCTTTTACCGCGCAGATGATCTGTTCGTAATGCTCGACGAAACGTATCGCAGGATGTGTCCGACGGACACAAGACGCTTCAGCGAAATACGGATATCTGCGGAAATTGAGACACGTGAGAGGCTCTGCAGAGAAAATATCGAGGATGTAACGCTCGAGGAGATATATGGCACCGTTGCCGAAGAGTGCTCTGCCGAGATCGCAAAGAAAATGAAGAATGCCGAAATCACGGCAGAGCTGAGGTATGCTATGCCAAGACGGTCGGTACAGAATCTATGGAGGCTGGCAAAGCACCTCGGGCGTAAGGTATACTTTACATCTGATATGTATCTTGGCAGAAATATTCTGGAAGAAATGCTGAAAAAATGCGGCTATATTCCCGAAAATATCCTTGTTTCCTGCGACACGGGTGCCACTAAACGCTCCGGAAACCTATTTCGAGTGTTGCTTGAAGAGTGCGGCTCGGAGGCAGAGCACGTCACGCACGTCGGAGACAATTACGAGTGTGACGTAGAGGCGGCCCGCCGGCAGAAGATCCGGACGTATATGATGCCGCGAGCCATAGACTGTCTCGAATATAATATTCCGACGATAAAGAGCACGCATACGGCAAACTGCTACACAGAGCCCTCCGGATCGGTAATAAACTATCAGCAAGGGCTGTCGTTTTTCGGTACAAGATCAGCTCTTGCTCTGGCGGCATGCAGGTTGTATGACAATCCGTATATAAGCTACAATGAACACAGCGAGATGAATGCCTCACCAACCTACTTTGGCTACTATGCGTTGGGCATGCATCTGCTTGGCTTCGTCAAATGGCTGACCGAGATTTCCGTCGAGGTTGGATACGATAGGCTTCTCTTTGTGTCGCGCGACGGATACCTTCCCATGCTCGCTTACAGAATACTGAAAAAGCATTATCCCGACTCCCCGGCATACTCCTACGTCAGGACGTCGCGAAAGGCTACACTCCCCGCCGAGCTGACACGTGCAGAGGAGATAATTCCCTACGCTAAAAGAATGAACGTCCAACTGACGACGCCCGCGATGCTCGAGCGAATATTTGCACCCGTATTGAGCAGTGGGAGCACAGTGCAAGCCGTATCAAGCATCGCGTTCGGTAGTGTCAAGGCGTTTGAAAGCTATGCAAAGCGCTTTTTGATACCAAGATTCGACTCCGCGAAAGCAGAGGAAGCACGACAGCTTTTGCGTGAATATCTCGACAAAGAGATAACTCCCCGCAGTGCCGTGGTCGACGTCGGATACAGTGCTCGTCTGCAGGAGATAATATTCCGCGAGACAGGAAAATCAACCGACGCACTCTACGTGCACGTGAACAGCGGAGAGGTAGCAAGGCGCGAGCAAAGCTGTGGGTTTGACGTGCATAGCTTCTATGAATTCACGCCGAGTATAAGCGGTGCCGTGAGAGAGCTGCTTTTCTCAGAACCGACAGGATCTGTAACGGGATACGAGCGAACGCATAACGGTATCGAGGCAATATCAGAGAAAACGGTGCTGAGTGCCGGTGAGAGGTATCTGATAAGCGAAATACAGAGATCGGCGCTCGACTTCATCAGCGACTTTTCAGACACGTTCGGCGACGTGATGGATAAGATGTATACAAGAGGTGTGGATATTTCCCTACCGTTTGAATACTTCGTTCATACCCTTGGAGAGGTGGACGCCGCGATGTTCTCCTGCATTGTTTTTGAAGACGAGCTGTGGTCGGGCGGTTCGTTTACGTTGGCAGACAGATGGCTGGAGGCGATATCCTACCACGGCATTGCTCCGCATTACAAAACACGCGCCTACAATACGCATACAGGCGGAGATGTGTCGCAAAAACGCCTATATGATGCATATTACAGCGCCGGAATTGATAAAAAGAGCCGAATATCAAAAGCTCTCTTCTGGCTTGCAGCCGATAAAGGCGTATTCGTTGACAAGCTGAAGCGAAGGATCTACGGAGAAACGCACAAAAATGAATAAAATAAGCCAAAATTCTTTACACGCCCCCCTACTAAGCATAATAATTTGTGTGTACAATACGTCGCATGAATATTTGGATGAGTGTCTCGGGTCAATATACAGAGAAAGTATAGATAGGCTTGAGGTGATAGTGGTAGACGACGGCTCGGAGAAATGCTATTCCAAGATCATTACTAAATACTCACCCAAATATATCAAAACAGAAAACCGCGGTCTGCTATCGGCACGTATCACAGGCATCGAGGCATCACACGGGGAATATATAGCCTTCGTAGATTCTGACGATGTGGTAACGTGCACCTATCATGAACCGATGCTTACAGCCGCGATAAAGAGCGGAGCCGACATCACGGTAGGAGAATGGGCGTACCTCACTAAGCGCGGAATAAGCGTTCACGAGTGTCGGCTCCACCGAGACTCTAGCAAGCTGATAGATCGTCGCGCAGTTCGCAGATCGGAATACGGCAAATCAAAAAACACACGGCACGAGGGTGAATCAAGCTGTTGCATGGCGCTTGACTGTGGTTTAGAGCTTCTTTTGAATACGGCAGGTACTGATCACACCTATTACGTTATGTGGAACAAAATATATAAACGTGAGCTACTTGAGAAAACATCCAAGAAGCTACGTCAGCTAAGCGCCGACACAAAAGGACTAACCTACGGCGAAGACGTACTATTCAATTACTTTAACTTTAAGTATTCCGGAAGAATCTTTCCCTTCTCCTCCGGACTCTATCTCTACCGCATCCATCCGCACCAAAGTGTGTCCTCAAACACGGCAAGCAAGCTTATCGAACAGATAAGATCAATGGGCTATATCTTTGATATTTTGCTCCGCGATGCAAACACACCGGACCTACGCCGTGGTGTTGAGGAATGGAGGCAATTAACGGCTCGTTCACAGTACGGTAAAGCTCGGCTTGAAGAGCGAAAGTATCTTTTCGCATTGATATATTCGACGTACAATATCTATCCCTCCATGGCGAGAGCGTGCGACTGTGCAGCATATACGAGGCGCGAGGCAGCGGGACGTAATTTTATGGATATAGATGATAAATTGCGTGAAATTTGCGACACAAGGTCGGACATAAATATATTTTACGAAAAAAGCTGCCGCTATATAAACCGCATTCTTGCCTCCTATAAAAGTATTCGCACAGATGTAAAAACAGAGCCTACAAAAACGGTATCCATACCGAAACGGCGTATAACAATTTCGGATAGAATAAGCGCATCACATCTTCTTCTCACCGTCGCCGCTCACATTCTGCCACCGGGTTCACGACTGCGACAGCTGCTGAAGAGGCATATGACGATATGATGGAGGTATGATGACACTGATCAAAAAAATCAAGGAACACAGCTTTCTTTTTTTCGAGTTAGTCAAGCGCGATTTCAAAGAGAAGTATAAACGCACGCTGCTCGGAATACTGTGGAGCCTATTGTCTCCTTTGCTGACACTGCTGATAATGTCGCTCGTATTCACGCACTTCTTCGGTAACAGCACTCCGCACTATACCATCTATCTTTTTTGCGGCAATATACTTTTCTCATATTTCAGCGAGGCGACCGGCTCAGGCATGAGCTCACTTCTCGCAAACGCACACGTATTCACAAAAATCAACGTGCCGAAGTATCTGTTTTTGTTTTCCCGTAACGTCTCGTCATTCATCAACTTTTCACTGACATTTCTTGTGTTCCTTATATTTTGCATCATCGACGGAATAAGCCCGGGAGCATCGTTTCTTCTGCTGATATATCCTATTCTACTGATAACCGTATTCAATCTCGGCGTTGGGCTGATCCTGTCCGCACTGTACGTTTTCTTTCGGGATATGCAGTATCTGTGGAGCCTGTTCACGCTGATGCTGATGTACCTCTCGGCTATATTCTACACCGTGGATATTTTTCCCGACGGCGCAGAGCGGCTCTTTATGCTCAATCCTGTTTACGTATATATCAAGTATTTCAGAGTGATCGTTATCGATGGGAATATTCCATCAACAGAGCACCACCTGCTGTGCGCACTCTACGCATCGGTGGCATTTATTCTCGGGGCGCTTATATACAAAAAATTCAATCACCGTTTTCTGTATTACGTATAATGGAGAGATATATGAAAATTTGCGACACGTCCCCCGACGTGATCATCTGCCGCGACGTATCCGTAAAGTATGTCACGGGAGATCTCAAGGATATCGGGATCAAGGAATATCTGATAAAACGCCTGACGGGAAAATACAAGGTGCAGGAATTCTCAGCGGTAAGAGGTGTCACATTTACACTGGTGCGCGGAGATATGCTCGGGATCATCGGCACCAACGGCGCCGGCAAATCGACACTGCTCAAGGCGATCTCGGGTATTATGATACCTACCGACGGCACTCTCGAGGTGCGCGGCAAGGTCGCGGCACTGCTCGAGCTGGGTAGCGGATTTGATGGCGCACTGACAGTGAAAGAGAACACCTATCTTCGCGGAGCGATGATGGGATACACCCGCTCCTTCATGAATGACCGATATCGCGAGATAATAGAATTCGCCGAGCTTTGCGACGTTGAGGACCGCGAGTTCAGGCAGCTGTCCTCGGGTATGAAATCACGGCTTGCATTTTCGATCGCATCGCTCGTTGAGCCGGATATACTGATCCTCGATGAGGTACTCTCGGTAGGTGACGGAGCTTTCAGAAAAAAGAGCGAGGAAAGAATGCGGAGCGTTATAGACGGCGGCGCAACTACTATACTCGTAACGCACTCAGCAGAGGAGGTGCGCCGTAGCTGTAACAAGGTGCTATGGCTGGATCGCGGACGTCAGATAGCATTCGGCGAAGACGTCCGCGGAATTATGGACGAATACGAGGCGTTCTTAGAAAAGAAATGATCCCGACCTACATCGGGATCATTTTAATTATCAATTCAGTAACGAATACCGTCGCGACCGCAGATGCGGCAACGGTGAGAAGAGATCTCTGAAAATACGCAAGCAACACCGCGACCGCCGTACCAACAGCGGCAGATATCATGCTGTCGGTAGAGTAAAAAATGGCGGGTACGGTCATCGCAGAGAGAACTGCGTAAGGCACGTAATAAAGAAACGACCTCAAAAACCTATTCTCGATCTTCTTGCGCACCAGCGTCAGAGGAAGCATTCTGATGAGATAAGTAACGCCCGCCATTGCGAGAAGATACCAGAGAAAGTTCGGAGTAAAGTCATGCATCGGCGGTATCCTCCCTATCCTCAATAGGCTTGAATATTGCAAGAACAGTTGCGGATACGACAGCCGCTATAATTATTACGAATCCCGAGGGTACCTCAGAAAGTGCCGGAAGATAATAGAAGAGTGTGGAGATGCCGATAGCGGCAAGCGCGCATAGGGCCACGCCAAGGCTATTGCGGACGACGGGTACGACGATCGCGACAAACATCGCGTATATAGCAATACCGAGTGCCGAAACGACCGACACAGGTAGAATATTTCCGGCGAGAGCTCCCAGTGCCGTGCCGAGAGTCCAGCCGAGAAACGGCGTGATTATGAGACCGTACATATACCGCCTACCGACCTCACCAGCGTTTGCAGATGCGACGGCAAAAACCTCGTCGGTATTGGCAAATGAGATCACAAGTCTATCTCTCACTCGCACGCCCGTATCCATTTTCTGCGAGAGCGATACCGACATCAGAGCATATCTTAAATTGATTATCAGCTGGGTCGATATAAGCTCGAGAAATCCGCCGCCCGTGGCTATTATCGGAACTGCGGCAAGCTGACCCGCCGAGGTTAGATTGAACATCGATATAAGAATCGTCTCCGCGATAGAGAGTCCCATTCCGACGGAAAATATACCGAACGCAAAGGATACCGAGAGGTATCCAAAGCATATTGGCAGTCCGTCTCTTATACCTTTTCTAAAGCTGTTGTTTGATAACATTGTTGCGTAAATACACCTAATATGTAAATATTTGTTGTCAAAATCTCGGTTTTTTAATTAAAATAAGAAATTTAAATTCTATAACCATTCTTATAAAGTAGCTTCTTTTTTTCTTCAGTGCCAGCATCGGACGGGAGTTTTTTCTCTAGTAGCTTTCTCGCATTTTCGCGAAAATCTATCTCGCCCGAATCAACGAGCTCGCGTATCACAGCGCCTATATCGGAGGAGCTGTATCCCTTTGCCATTAGCTTCGGGACTATCTTATTTTTGCCTGCAAGCCTGACGTTTGCCTCTGTCAGAACGAGCCGCTCAAGCTGACGGCGCTCGTCTATATATCCGAGCGTTACCATCTCACGCGCTACGTCGCAGCTAACCTCACGCGAGAATCCTTTACCTATAAGCTTCGTGCGAAGCGTACGCTCATTATTATCCGAAAATGCAAGATAAGAGAGCGCCTTTTTCTTTGCTCTGAAATATTCGTCCTCGTGCTTTATATCTATAAGCTGCTCGTCCGTAATCGCCTCACGGCGCATAGGAGAGCCGATCTCGGAATAGAGGCGTGCAGATACCGTATAACCCGAAGTCTCCTCCCCCTCTTGGATACCGAGGCGGAGGAGATGAGTGTCTTTTATTTCTTTAACGTAAATAAGGCGCGCCATCAGATCTCGCCGTCATCGAAATCCTTGATCTCGAATTCGTCGTCCTCCTCAAGTGCCGCATCCTCAGCGGACTCACCCGACTGTACCTTCTCGCGAACGAGCGCCTCGAGCTTATCCATAAGAGCAGAATCGGACTCAATGAGCTTTCTGACGTTATCCTTACCCTGTCCGAGTCTGTCGCCGTCGTAGTAGAACCACGCTCCGCTCTTCTCGATTATCTCGAGCTGAATAGCCATATCGATGATCTCGGAGGACTTCGAGATGCCGCTACCGTAGAGGATATCGAACTCAGCAGTCTTGAAGGGAGGTGCTACCTTATTCTTAACTACCTTGCATCTGGTGTGGGAGCCATATACCTCACTACCGTTCTTCAACGATTCAACGCGACGTACGTCGATACGTACGGACGCATAAAACTTAAGAGCCTTACCTCCGGTGGTTACCTCGGGGTTGCCGTACATAACGCCTACCTTCTCGCGCAGCTGGTTTGTGAAGATAACGATACAATTGGATTTAGCAATAGCACCCGAAAGCTTTCTCATCGCCTGCGACATAAGGCGGGCCTGCACGCCGACGTGAGAGGCGCCCATATCACCCTCTATCTCCTGACGGGGAACGAGTGCCGCAACCGAGTCGACTACGATAATATCAATAGCGCCGGAGTTTACGAGAGTCTCCGCGATCTCGAGCGCCTGTTCACCGCAATCGGGCTGAGAAACGAGGAGATTGTTGATATCAACACCGAGCTTCTTTGCATATACGGGATCAAGCGCATGCTCTGCATCGATGAACGCAGCCTCTCCGCCCTGCTTCTGCACCTCTGCGATAACGTGAAGCGCGATAGTGGTCTTACCGGAGGATTCGGGACCGTAGATCTCGGTTATTCTTCCACGGGGAATACCGCCGATACCGAGTGCAAAATCGAGCGAGAGCGAACCGGTGGACACCGCCGAAACGTTCATTGCCGCATTCTCACCGAGTCTCATGATAGAACCCTTACCGCATTCTCTTTCGATTCTCGCCATGACGGTCTCAAGAGCCGCCTTTTTATCCTGTACTACCGCACCTTCCTTCTCTGCGGTCTTCTTTGTCTTTGTTGCCATTTTATATGTCTCCTTACTTTTTTAATCGAATTAATTTAACACGGGTCAACCGAAGAGCATTGCCGCACCGACGGGACGGATATCGAGAGTCATCACGGCACCCTCGCCGAACACACTCTCCATAAGTGCCTTGTAGCCGTCAACGTCGCATTCTCTGACGAATGCCTGCACCGTTCCCGCAAAGCCGCCGCCGTGTACTCTCCACGCGCCGTGTCTCGGCTTAAGATAGCTCTCGGAGAGATTAAGTGCCACCGATATACCCTGCTCCTCGGGAGCCTTGTTGGTATAGACGTTCTGCAGGTATTTATAGGACGAGCTGCCCGACTCTATGATACAGTCGAGGAAGCCGTCGAGATCACCCGAGCAAAGAGAGCGTCTCGCCGCCTCTACCCTCTCGCACTCATCCACAAAATGGAGAGCGCGGAGTACAGCACGGTCGCCGATCTTTTCCCTGATCGCACCGAGCTTGCCTAGGATATCGTCACGCGTGAGTCCGCGGAGCACATCTCGACCAAAGTGTGCGGCAACAGCCTTCATCTCTGCGGGCACGGCAGCATAATCGTCGTTGAGATTCGAATGACTGCCGCCGGTGTTGACGATACAGAGCTTATATCCGTATTTTGAAAGCGATAGATCTATCGGCTCTACAATGGGAGCTTTAGGATCGGCGAAGTCGATGTATACGAAGCTTCCGACCGCGCACGCCATCTGATCCATAAGACCGCAGGGCTTGCCGAAGTAGACGTTCTCGGAGTACTGCGATATTTTGGCTATTTCCTTATTGTCAACAGCTCCTCCCGAGTAAAAGTGATTCATTATATTACCGATCATCACCTCGAATGCGGCGGACGAGGAAAGTCCGCTTCCCTTCAATACCTCGGTCGTGGAGTAGGCGTCGTAGCCGCCGACCGCATATCCCGCCTTCACAAATCCGTCGATCACTCCTGCAACGAGTGCACGAGAGGTGAAGCGCTTGAATTTTTTGGGATCGGATGTGTCGGATATCTTCACCGAATCGGCTGAATATCCCTCAGAGCGAAAGCGAATTGCGCCGTCGGAGTTTTTCGACGCAACGGCAATTATATCACGCGTGATAGCGCCGGCCATTACCGAGCCGTGATTGTGGTCGGTGTGATTACCTATAAGCTCGCTTCTGCCGGGCACCGTGAATATCGCGACGTCCCTCTCATCACCGTAATCTGCGGCAAAGGTGTCGAGAGCGGCGATCATTCGTCCGGTTTCGAATTTGAGATTCGGATACAGCGCGGAGTACTTTTCAAGCGCTCCGTCGCAAAGCAATTGTTTTAATTCTTTTAAACGCATTTTGTTACCCGCTATAATTTATGTTTATGTTTGTGTTGTGTTATCACTGCCTGTGCCCGTAATCGGCACGAAAGATGCGATAGGCGTTAACTGCCTCGTCAAGTATTTCATCACCCGAGCGCATAACGCCCCTTTCGTCGTCGCAATATATACGAGCGGCACCGTCGTTATGGCGGAACCACGTAAGCTGACGCTTCGCATATCTGCGCGAGGATAGCTTGATCATATCTACCGACTCCTCGAGGCTGCATCTGCCCTCGAGATATTCAACTATCTCCTTATAGCCTATCGCCTGTGCGGCGGTGGTATCGGGACGAAGAAGCCCCCTCTCGTAAAGCGAGGTGACCTCCTCGAGAAGCCCCTCCTCCATCATCATATCAACGCGGAGGTCAACTCTCGAATAGAGCGTATCGCGGTTGTGAAAATCAAGTGTCACGATGCCGACGTATACGTCGCTTGCACGCTCGCGTGAGCGGCGGTCGAGCTCGGATTTTTTAATTCCGGTCTTGTCGTATATTTCGAGAGCGCGTATCACTCTCTTAACGTTGTTTTTGTGTATCTCCGACGCCGACTCGGGATCGACGGAATTGAGTCTGTCCCACAGCCGCTGTATATCGGAGTCGTCGCGAATAGACTCCAAGATCGCCGCACGGTATATGGGATCGCTCTCCGGAGCCTCGGTCTGCGGCGCACGCAGGAGCGAGTCGAGATAGAGTCCTGTTCCGCCGACGAAAATAGGTAGCCTTCCGCGTCTCTCGATATCCGCGGCAACCGAAAGCGCCGACGCGCGATAGGACTCCACACTATAGCTCTCGGTAGGCGAGAGAAAATCTATCATATGATGCGGTGCCCTCGCCTGCTCCTCTCTCGTCGCCTTTGCCGTGCCGATATCCATATACTTGTATATCTGCATGGAGTCGGAGGAGATTATCTCACCCGACAGTCGCTCGGCGAGGCCAAGTGAAAGCGAGGTCTTACCCGATGCGGTTGGTCCGGTAACGGCAAGAGTAAATATCATATTCCTGCCATAGCCTCCGTAAGCCACGTAAATATGTCGCGGAATACCTCGTCCTTATTCGTTTCGTTGAAGAGCTCGTGGCGGGCACCCTCATATGTCTTCAGGGTAACCCTCTTAACTCCTGCGCCAACCAGCGAGTCGTATACGAAGCGCACGCCCTTACCGTAATTTCCTACGGGGTCCGCATCACCGCTTATGACCAACGTCGGCATATCCTGCGGAAATGAGGCAAAATGAGCCTTACAGTTACACTCACCTATCATAGTGAAGAGATCGGCGTAGCCTGCGGCGGTGAAGATATAGGAGGTGTGCGGATCGGTGGGGCGCGATGCAACGGCCGAGATATCTCGCGTGAGCCACGCATCGGGTCCCTCCGATTTATCAAAGTGATCGTTATAAGAGCCAAAGGCGATGCCCGTAACGAGCTTCGAGCGATAGCGCGCGCCACGCAAAGCGCACGTCAGACCGATAACGGCCTTACCAAGCGGAAGAAGCGGATTTTTTCCGCCCGTTCCGTGAATTATCACACCGTCGATGCTATCGGGATGCTCTACCGTATAAAGGCGCGCGAGGAAGGAACCCATGCTGTGTCCGAGAAGAAACGCGGGGACCCCGGTAAATTCGGCTCTCACGAGTCTGTTCATCTTATAGAGATCGTTTATGACGAGCTTATAGCCGTCCCTCTCGGCAAAGAAGCCGTAGTCCTCGGGACACGCCGCAGTCTCACCGTGACCTAAGTGATCGTTACCGGCAAAGACGAAGCCCTCACCCGTGAGGTACTCGGCAAGCGCCGTGTATCTGCCTACGTAATCTATCATACCGTGAGAAAGAAGGACTATTCCGCGCACGTCACCGTCCGGAATATAAAGCTCTGCGTGAACGGTATTTTTACCGTCGCTCGACGGAAACGTGACGATTCTTTTTGTATAGCTCATAACGGTCTCCTTTCGGTCTGTTTTTGTCGCTGTATAGATGACGGGGCGGAGGGACGCATCGGTCGATCCGCACCGTTTGATAGTGTATTTTATTCTCCGTAGAGAAGTGCCTCTACCTCGTCTGCCGTGGGAATGGATGCCGCCGCACCTACTCTGGTGACGGTGATCGCTCCTGCGGCACAGCCGTAGTGAACTGCACTCTTGATATCGCCGCCGTTCATAAGATACTCGAGAGTCATAGCGGCGGTAAATGCGTCGCCCGCGGCGGTGGTATCAACTACCTTACCTGCCTGGCGTGCGGGAATCGTGTTGTAGCGCTTGCCGTCGTAGAGGAACGCGCCTCTCGAGCCAAGTTTGATAACGAGATACTTGCACTTCACGCGTCTATACATAGCGATAGCGGCGCGAAGCGAGGTCTCCATACTGCCGGGATTGATGCCGGTGTACTCAAGAGTCTCGGTCTCGTTGGGAGAGAAGATCTCTATCGGAGGAAGCTCCTCGAGAGGTAGATCCTTATTCGCGGGAGCCGCATCGATAAAGATGGGAATATTTCTGCCGCTTGCGATCTTTGCTGCGGCGAGTACCATCGGGAAGGGTATCTCGAAGCCGAGATAAAGAGCGTCGGGCTGGCACTCAAACGCCTCGGCAATAGCCTCGGTAGTGAGATGAGCATTTGCACCGGGGTAAACCACTATTCTGTTCTCACCGTCGCCCTCGCGGATAACTACCGCAAGGCCCGTGGGATGATCGTGATCCACCTTGATATACGACGTATCTACGCCCATATCCTTGTAATAGCTGTAAAGCTTCTGACCGTGGAGGTCGGCACCGAGCTTAGCCGCGAGAACGCAGTCTGCACCTAGCCTCGAAAAGGCTATTGCCGCGTTTGCGCCCTTGCCGCCCGGGGTATATGCAACGCCGCCGTCGTCAACGACGGTCTCGCCCGCCTCGGGAAGCTTAAAAAGGTTCATAGAAAAGTCCATATTGGAGCTTCCGACAACGAGAATTTTCTTCATCAGATTACCTCCTCCTCAACTACGGAAAGTCTGAATACGCCTGCATCAGGAATGATCTCGGTGGCAAGTGCCGCCTCTCTGCCGCGGCAGGTAAAGATGAAGCTCTGGCAGCCCTCGTCGGCGAGGTGCTTGATGCCCTTCATCATAGATCTCGCTCTTACGTTATCCTGATGAGCGAAGCTCTCGTCAAAGCAGATCGGAGGCTTCTCGGTGTAGAGCATATCGATGAGAGCCGCGCGCACAGCAACGTAGGCAAGCTCACGCGTACCGCCCGAGAGAAAGTCCACGGATCTCTTGTCGCCTGTCGGAGCGGTGAAGTATACCTTAAGTGCATCGGATACGTCGAAGTCTGTATACTTCTTGTCGGTCATTATTTCCATCATCTCGGTAGCATACTCTCCAAGACGGGGGGATATCTCGGCGCGGAGATTGTCGCTCGCGCCTCTGATCGCGCTGAGTGCGATAAAGTAGGCTCTGTGCTTATCCTGCAGTGCCTGACGGCGGGTAGCGATAGCCTCGATACGGGCATAGTACTCGGCCGGGTCGCCCGCTCTGCCCTTCAGGAGCATGAGCTCGTTCTCGACGTCAAATGCAAGTCTGTCCTGCTCCTCAATGCGAGCCTTCGCCTCTGCAATACCGTTGATGATCTCGTCGTGGTTGATGCCCGAAAGAGCTTTTCTCTTAAGGGGAGACACCTGAGCACGCGCATCGATCTCGCTCTTATCGGATAGAGCGCGGCGTATCTCCTTAACGGTTATTTCTATATTGGTCTTCTCATCAAATAGCTCGTTCTTTCTCTCGAGGAACGCCTTTACTCTGCCCTCGAGGTTATCGAGAAATTCACCGAGCTCGGATACGGGAGGCTCCTCGCCCCATTTGAGAATGAGAGCGGTGAGATCGCGCTTCGCGGTCTCGTATCTTTCCTTCGCGCGTTCAACTGCAAGTCTTGCGCTCTCGGTAGCGGAAAGCATAGCGTCTCTCTTGGCACGTGCCTCGGCTACTACCGCGATCTTGCCCTTAAGATCGGAGTAGGAGGAGGTTCCGAAGAGCGACTCGAGCTTCGAGAGGGACTTGTTGTTACCGATAAATTTAACGAGGAAGTAGATACAGCCGACGAGCGCCAGAGCTCCGCCGACGCCTACCGCGATCTTCGGGAAGAGGTCGGGTGTACCGATCTTCACTATCTCAAACACGCCCGCCGCGATAAGGAGAAGAAGCGATGTGATGGAGAGCGCCATAAATTTGATCCTGCCTACAAAGTAGGATGCGGCGCGCTTGAGGATATCAGCCTCACCGCCCGCATCGTCGGAGAGCTCGATCGCCGCCTCGATCTCACGGGTGATGCCTACGGCATTCTTCTGCTCGGTATATGCATCCTGTGCATCGCCAAGTGAATGGTAGGACTCGTTGACGCCTTTTCTCGCAACGGCAATATCGGTAAGATACTGATCGCTCGGAACAAAGCCCGCTTTCGTATTTTCAAGTATGTAGTTATTATACACCTCGTTTTTCGCATCGCACTCCTCCTCGAGCTCGTGGAGCTGATCGAAGGTCTGGATGAGCATTACGTTGCCGTAACACTTATCGAGGTCACGGAGGTTAGTCTGTCTCTCCTCCGCCTCCGCACGGATAGCGCGGATCGCGTGAAGCTCAGCCTCCTTTGCAAGAATGCGGCTGTTGTCCTCGTTGCAGGACTCGAGCTTAGCCTCCAGCTCCTCCTCCTTGTTTACGAGATCGACGATGGCGCCGCCGTTTCCGCTCTCGTGAAGAAGCGCCTGCATCTTATCCGACATCTTAGCCGCGGCGCGCTGATTGTTTATGCGCTCACTGCCGGAGAAGAGGATATTCTCTATGGATTGCTGTACGGAGCCCTCGTTTATAGAGGAATCTCCGATCTGTCCGATAAAGGCGGTGTTATCAAAGAGTTCTCTGTCCACGCCGAAGAATACGTCACCTGCCGCAAGCTTACCGAATGCGGGACTGCCGGTCTCGAGATCTACGATGGACGCCTCCTCCTTGTAGGTAGGACGGGGAGAGTTGTCGGTAGGAACGGTGGAACGGGTGATAAGATATCTCTTCTCACCTACCTTAACGTACATCGATCCCTGTGCCGTACCGGTCTCCCAATTTATTCTCTTTTTTCTCTCGCTGACGGCATCGTCGGTGTCCACTCCGTCAAAGCCGTAAAGCATATACTTGATGAACGCTGCAATAGTACTCTTACCGGCCTCGTTCTGTCCCTCGATAACGTTGACCTTATCGGAAAATTCCAAGGTCATATCGGTTATGAGACCGAAGCTCTTGATGATTAATTTCTCTATGATCATAAGGTGTCCCTCCTAGTTTAATCTTACTCTGCCTTCGGATCGCCCGAAAGGAATTTGATGCTCCTTTGCACCGAGTCCTTCGAATTATACCACGGCTCCTCGTCGTAGCGGTAATCGAATTTTTTGCAGAACCAGCTGACGTCACCCGAGAGCGACTCAAGATAGCTCTCCTGTATGGAGTACGCCGCGTCGTATATATCGGCAAAGGCGCGCTTATTCAGCTTTTTCGATGCGTAATCGAGCATCGCGCGGTAATGCGGCAGACAGAAGTAAGGCATAGCCTTAAACTTTGTGACGAAATCCGGGTCGCTTCCGAAAAGATATACCGCCGTCGCGATCATAGCGTCGAGATTATGCGCTATACGCGAGCATACGTAGCAGTCATCCTCCAGCTTACCCAGCGCCGCAAGTGCTGAGGCACGCTTATTACCCAAAACCACGGGTCCTCTGAGCTTGCGCTTAACCTCGTCGAGATGGCTCTCCATCATAAGTCCCATACCGAGCATGCGCTTTCTGCCGAGCATCATATCGTAATGAGTGAGGCAAAAGCCGGCCTCGTTGGTCTTCATTCTGATATCCGGCTCCATCATAGACGCGCCGAGAATGATATCAAGCTCGTCCTCCTGCAGCTTCTTGTAGAGAACGCAGAAGGGACAGCCGCACTCCGGCTTTTCCCTGACCCGATCAAATGCCTCGTTGACGGGTATTGTGTAGATCTGTTCCAATTTTACTCTCCAAAGATAATTTTTGACACACGCCGACCGGTACTTGAAAAATGCGACGGAATGTGCTAAAATATATTATAACATTAATATTATACAATAAATAAATGCAATTTGCAAGAGGAATTAAAAAATGTTTGTCAAAAAAACGGAGTGCTTTCGCGGCGAGGCGGCGGTTACCGTCTCGGGCGTCGGAAAAGCAGATTTAAAGGATACCTTTGAGTGCGGTCAAGCATTCAGATACGAGATGCTCGAGGACACCGACGGATACGTCGAATATATGACGGTCGTTGGCGACAGGATAATAAGAGTAGGACAGAGGATGCCGGGCGAGCTGATATTCTACGGTGTAAGCGAAGATGAGGTCGAAGAGGTGATAGCTCCCTATTTTTCTCTGCATCTGAATTTTGAGGCTATAGGCGAGGAGATACGCGGATTGACCGCGTCGGAGTGGCTGAGAGAGGCATCACGTGCGGCAGAGGGAATACTGATACTCTCACAGGACCCCTGGGAGGCGCTCTTCTCATTCATCATTTCGCAGAATAACAACATACCGAGAATAAGGAAAATAATTCGCACACTCTCCGCCGAATACGGCGTAAATCTCGCCGAAAGACGTGGCGTGAAAAAATGTCCTCTTCCGGGCAAAGACCATACCCCGTGTCACAAAAACTGCAAAGATTGCGGCATCTGTTACTCCTTCCCGACGGCGCGCGACATAGCAGACAGACCCGAGGGAATGGCATCTGCCAAGGTGGGCTTCCGCTACAAATATCTCGTCGATGCGGCAGAGCGCGTCACGAGCGGAGAATGTGATCTATCGGCGATCAAGGCCGCAGGGAGCTATGAATACACGCTCGAGCAGCTCAAGCGCATCAAGGGTGTCGGAGACAAGGTCGCCTCCTGCGTCGCGCTGTTCGGTATGGGAAACCTCGAGGCGTTTCCCATCGACGTTTGGATGAAGCGAGCGATAGACACATATTTTGACGGTGATCTTGATCCTCGGACACTCGGCAGATACGCCGGAGTTGCACAGCAGTACATCTTCCATTACATAAGAAATATCGAGGGAGATAAAGGTTAATATATCGCAAAAGCCGCGTTACGACTCATTTCGAGCAGTAACGCGGCTCTCTTGTGCTAAAATGGAGGGGAAATGGCGAAGCGAAGCCAAAAGAAACGAAAGGAAGTGAAAAATATGGGAATGAATATGTTTGACGAGGCACGCTCGGTACAGGGAATGATGAGGATGCGAAATCTGACACAAAGCGAGATGGCACGTCAGATGGGTGTCAGTCAATCATTCATAGCAAACAAGCTGAGGCTATTGAAGCTTGGGCGCGACGAGGAAGAAAAAATATGCTCTGCAGCTCTGACGGAAAGGCACGCACGAGCACTGCTTAAGCTACGCGACGCAGACCTGCGGCGGCAGGCACTCGAACGTGTATGTGAGCGGAGGATGAACGTCGCAGAAACCGAGGCTCTTGTCGATATGCTGCACGACGGGTATGCTCCAAGGGCAATAGGAGTAGCCGAGCGGCTTGAGCGTGTCGGTGTATTCCGACAGACCCTGAAGCAATCTCTTGCCACTCTTGCGAGCCTTGGAGTCGACGTCAAGCAAAGCATAAATTATTACGGAAATAAGATGTATATAACCATTTGCATCGAGGAATAAATATTAAAAAAATACCGCGAATTGTAAACCAATGCTTACAAATCGCGGTATTTTTATGTTATAATCGAATAAACTCCGTGAAAGCAATTACTCAAGAATAGCTTTCGCAATTCCGAGTCCGCTATTACCGATGACCTTGATGATATTGCTGAGCAGCTCCATCTCCTCAAGCGGTATCTTGACGAACTCAAGACAAACCGTGCTGGTGTCCGGAACGGTCGCCTTTATACGCATATATACCTTTTCCTTGCCGTAATACTCGAGGGTCGCCTTGATGATCTCGTGTATTCTCGCGGTGATGTTGGGGTCAACGCTTCTGCGGAATATAAGTCTTACGGTCTTCGAAACGTAGGTGTAATTATTATCTACGTACTGAGAATCCTCCTCGGCGGGTGCCAGAGGCTCCTCCGTACGGCGGATGCGCTCTGCTTCTGCACGGCGTGCAGCCTCTATTCTGGCTGCCTCCTCTGCACGGCGGCGCTCCTCGTCCTGACGGCGCTCCTCCTCAAGACGGAGTCTCTCCTGATGAAGCTTCTCTGCCTCAAGTCTGTGCTGCTCCTCGACCGCTGCGCGTGCAGCCTCGGCAAGTCTCTCGCGCTCCTTTGCCTCCTGACGTACCTGAGCCTCTATCTGAGTACGCAGTCTTTCTGCCTCGGCACGGCGATTCTCCTCAATGCGCGTCCATTCAGCCTTCTCGCGTCTGGCTCTGTCCTGAAGTCTCTCGTTCTCAAGTCTGAGCTGCTCCTGCTCGCGGCGGAGTCTCTCGGCCTCCTCCTCGGCGCGCTCTCTGGCACGGGTCTCGTATTCGAGACGGATCTTAGCCTCAAGCTCGTCTCTGATCTTAGCCTCAAGCTCTGCCGTACCAACGGTCTTCTCCACGATGACAGTGCTCTTCTCCGGAGCGAGTGCCTCGGGTGCTACGGTCATCTCGGGCTCGTCATCGGGCTCGAGCGCACGCGCATCGTCAATAGCCTCTTCATCCTCGAGCTCATCGTCATCGATGATCTCCTCTACACCGTCGACGACCTCTACGGTTTCCTCCGCCTCGTCGCCGAAGCTTACGAATGCGGGAGCCTCCTTCTCGTCGGCACCGTCCTGCTCAGCGGCAAACTTAAGTGCCTCCATAGCGAGTCTGGTTATCTCTGCGAGCTCTCTCTGCTCGTCCTCATCGTCGGTAATCACGCCTGTGCCTACCTCAGCGGTATCCTCGGCGTAGAATGCATCGAGCTCGTCGAGCTCATCATCCTCGTCGTCCGCACCGTCGTCAACGATCTCGGCACCGTCGTTATTCACGCTGTCCATAGCGCGGCGAGCCATCTCCATAGCGAGAGCGAGCTCCTCGTCCTCGGTCATCTCGACGGTCTCGGATACAGTCACAGTCTCCTCGACTTTCGCCGTCTCCTTTGCCGCTGCAGCCTCTGCAGCCTCTGCTATCGCGCGGGCCTCCGCTTTTGCAAGCACGTCCTCGCCTCCGACCTTCTCGAGATCGCCGCGACGTGCCGCACGCTTCAGAACGTCACGCCACTCGGTGATGTTCTTTCTGCCCATGGATTTATGGTATCTCTCCTTGCTTGCGCGAAGGAGGAATCTGTATTCCTTTTCCCTCACCTTTTGCGAAACGTTCTCACCGAGCTCGAACACGATACTGTCGGAAGTAACGCTGTCGGATGCGCTGTATGCTCCGCCTCCGTCGGTGCGTGTCCACTTGATCCAGAGGTCGCGGGGCGAGGAGGACTTGTCTACTATGAGAAGTCTGCGGTAGGTAACGTTCTCCGAGGTGTGCTCGAGATAGGTGTCGGGAGTGAATACGATAGCGATCTCGATAGAAGAATCCGCTATGCCCGATACCTCCATGGTCCTCTCAAGAAGACCGGTGAGTTGACGTGCCATCTCGTCAACAAAGGTCTGCGAATATCTGCCTGCCAGCAGGGTGACGTCGGTCGCGGTGGTCTCAACTCTTACCTTAACAGTGCCGCCCTCAAAGTAGTGAGATCTTCCCTTAAGCTTTGCCTCGAACTCCGCGGGCACGTCGCCTGCGAGCGAGAACGCGAGCGCGTCCTTGCCTACGTATGTATAGGGAACGTCGTTTTCAAACTCTCCCTTTTTGATGCTCCATTTGATCCACTCGACCTTGATACCTCCGTCGGTAACGAGGGTGAGGGGATAATACCATTCCTTGCCTACAGAGAAGCCGTCTGCAAGGTAATCCTCATACATCTGGATACCGAGCAGCGTGTCACCGTATTTCTCCGCCAAAAGGGGGATAAGAACCTCGTCAACGCTCTCCTTGAATCTGTCCGA
This sequence comes from Eubacteriales bacterium, assembly GCA_045635225.1. Lineage (GTDB taxonomy): Bacteria > Bacillota > Clostridia > Oscillospirales > CAG-272 > UBA1740. Next base: position 101,539 of record JAZRBV010000084.1, on the reverse strand, counting down.
TATAGTGGAACGGACTATTTTGTTGTGTGTAAGATCGATAATCATTCGAGCTTGCCTCCGTTTCAAACGCACATATTTTTACAAGTTATATTTTAACACACAAAAAACAAAAAATCAATGATTTTGCGCAGAATAATTAAAAATATTTTCTCCGCACGCCCGCATTTTCTTAAGAATTTGTCACTTCCCCTTGATTTAGCTCGGATTTTGTGCTAGAATAGTTCCGTTAATCAAAAAACGGACGGATATCGGAATGATAAAAACGGTACTACTCGACCTCGATGACACCATACTGGATTTTCACGCGGCGGAGTATACGGCGATACGCGCGACCTTTAACGAGGCAGGCGTTCCCTCGGACGACGCGACGGTGACAAGATACAGCGAGATCAATCGCGCCACCTGGCAAAGGCTGGAGCGCGGTGAGCTGACGAGGTGCGAGGTCCTCGTGGAAAGATTCAGACTGCTCTTTAACGAGCTTGGGATCGATCGGGATCCCGTCAAGGTGCAGGATATATACGAGCACAAGCTGAGCCTCGAGCATCCTTTTATAGCGGGTGGCAAGGAGCTGCTCGACGCACTCTACGGTAAGTATTCGCTCTATATTGCGTCAAACGGCACTCCGCTCATACAGGACAGGCGAATCGCCGACTCGGGTATCGCGCGCTACTTCGACGGAATATTCATCTCGGAGCGCATAGGCGCGAACAAGCCCTCACGCGAGTTCTTTAACGCGGTGTTTGCTCAAATCGGCGATCTCTCACGTAACGAAGCAATAATCGTCGGCGACAGCCTGACCTCCGACGTGCAGGGCGGTATCAACGCGGGAATACACACCTGTTATTTCAATCCCCATCAAAGAGAAAACACTACCGGTATCATACCCGACTACGAGATACGCTCACTTTCGGAGCTTCCGTCATTACTTGAAAGGATCTAAGAGATGTATTACGGCTATAATATCAGCGATGAAACAGCGGCACTCGCCGCTCGCGCAGAGGCTGACTGTGCACCCGTGTTTAAAAAAATCGAGGAAAACGCCCTTCTCTGCTCTGCAAAGGTGCTGAGCGCATTTCAGGAATGCAGAGTGTCTACGGCGGACTTTATTGAGATAACGGGCTACGGCTTCACCGACTCCGGAAGAGACAAGCTCGAGCAGGTATACGCCAAGGTGTTCGGTGCCGAGGACGCGCTCGTCCGCCCACAGCTTATGTCCGGCACTCACGCCCTTGCGGTGACGCTCGGGGGACTTTTGAAATACGGAGAGACGCTCATCTATATCTCCGGCGAGCCCTACGATACGCTTAAGAGCGTTATCGGCACCGCGGGTGACAGCAGAAATTCTCTCATCAGGTGCGGAGTCAAATACGAGGAGATAGACCTCATCGGAAACGATTTCGATATCCCTGCGATAAAAGAAAGACTCGCGAGGGGCGACGTCAAGGTCGCGGCTATTCAGCGCAGCAGAGGATATTCCCAGCGTGACAGCCTCACGATAGATAAGATCGCCGAGGCGATACGCGCGGTAAAGGAGGTCTCCCCCGATACCGTTGTGATGGTAGACAACTGCTACGGTGAGTTTACCGAGGACCGCGAGCCCACCGACGTGGGCGCCGACGTGTTCGTCGGCTCAATGATGAAAAATCTCGGCTCCGGCTTTGCCGTCAGCGGTGCGTATTGCGTAGGCAGGCAGGACGTTATCGAGGATATCGCGGAGAGGTTCAGCGCACCCTGCATCGGTAAGGAGCTCGGCGCAAACTTCAATCAGCTTGCCTCTCTATACAAAGGCTTCTTTATGGCTCCCGCCTGCGTTGCCTCGACGCTCAAGTCGATGGTATTTGCCGCAAGAATGCTCGAACTCTCGGGATTTGACCAGGTGTCGCCGAGATACGACGAGAAGAGGACGGATATAGTACAGACCGTGAACCTGCTCTCGGCAGATAAGCTGATAAAATTCTGTAAGGGTATACAGATGGGCTCTCCCGTCGAAGCATACTGTATTCCCGAGCCGGGTGACATGCCCGGATACTCGCACCCCGAGATCATGGCGGCAGGCACCTTCGTCACAGGAGCTACAAACGAGCTCAGCTGCGACGGACCCGTATGCGAGCCATACACCGCGTATATGCAGGGCGGACTTACCTATGAATACGGCAAGCTCGGCGTTATGCGTGCGATAGACGAGATGTTCGATCGAGGTATCGGATAATGGGAATATGCTACGTCGTTGGTGCGGGCGAGTTTTACGGAGGCTTCACACCAAATATCGACGACCTCGTTATAGCTGCAGACGGCGGATACGATACGCTCTGCCGTCTCGGTATAAGATGCGACCTGCTGATAGGAGATATGGACTCTCTCGGTATCAGGGCGGCGCAGGTGGAATCACTCACCTTCCCCGTCGAAAAGGACGAGACGGACATGCACCTCGCGTATCTTGAAGGTGTGCGCCGCGGATATACCGAATTTCGTCTCTACGGAGGCGTCGGAGGACGTGAAGACCACACTTTTGCAAACTATTCTTTGCTTTTAATGGGAAAACTGGCAGGTCACTCGCTCACTCTCGTCAGCCGTGACTCTGACGTTACGGTGATAAAAAACGAGACTGTCATCATTACGGGCGAGGTTGGTGACGGAGTGTCCGTATTCGCGTTTGGCGGTGCTGCACGCGGAGTAACGCTCCGTGGACTAAAGTATACTGCGGAGGATATTACCTTGACCCCGGAGTTTGCTCTCGGAGTTTCCAACGAGCTTGCGGCAGACAAATGCACCGTTTGTGTCGCCGACGGCGCTCTGTTAATTATGCACAGGCGTGATATAAAATAGTAATGAAAGAATCAGCGGCGGGAGATCGCGGAATATGGCGGTCCCCCGTTTTTTTTAAAAACCGTCTTGACAGCGGAATGGTATTGTGCTATAATCGTTGGTGAACCGAACAGAATATTCATCAGGGGTGCGTTTTTTGCTGAGACGGCGCTGTGCGCCGAACCCTTTAACCTGATACGGATAATGCCGTCGTAGGGAGATTGGATTTGGTATTTTTGCCTTAGTCTACCGCGCGGATGATATATCCTGCGCGGTATTTTTGTTTTTTGCTACGGGCGATACGAGACACCGTGCGACGCGTGCCGTCGCCTGTCGGCAAGGGAGGTAAAATGAAAGCCACAACAAGAACAAATCTTTTGGTACTCACCGAGTGCAGTATAATGATCGCACTCGCGACGGTGTTGAGCATCGTCAAGCTATTCGAGATGCCATACGGCGGATCTATCACACTCGCGTCAATGCTTCCGATAGTGATCGTGGCATACAGACACGGGCCAAAGATAGGTATGGGCGCCGCCCTCGTATCGAGCATTATACAAATGCTGCTCGGTATGAGTAATTTCTCCTACTTCACCACCTGGTACTCGATAGTTGTCCTGGCACTGCTTGATTACATAGTAGCGTTTGCAATATTCGGTCTTACCGGTATATTCCGCACTGTGATCAAAAAGCAGAATCTCGCGATGACCGTGGGCGCGGTGCTCGCATCTCTCGTGCGTTATCTGTGCCACGTGATATCAGGTGCGACGATATGGGCAGGACTCTCTATTCCCACCGAGGCAGCGCTCGTATACTCGCTCAGCTACAACGCAACTTATATGCTTCCCGAGACGATAATACTCGTCGTAACTACGGTATATATCGCATCGGCGCTCGACTTCACAAAGCGTATACCCGCAAGGATAAGTGGTGAAAAGCTCGACACGGTATCGGCATATTGCTATATCAGCGCAGGCCTCGCTGTACTGGCGTCTCTCATCGTGGATACGGTGCTCGTATTCTCGAAGCTACAGAATTATGAGAGCGGCGAGTTCTTCATACTCGGTCTCTCCGACGTCAATTGGATCGCCGTAGGTGTAGTCACTTCAGCGGCGGCGGTGATCGCGATCATACTCGCACTCATCGCGAAGCGCAGGTCGGCAAAATAAATATCACAAATCAGCGCGGACGGTAGCACAGGCCGTCCGCGCTGATTTTATTACGATACTCATGCTTGATATTTTTTCAACGAAATTTGATATTTGTTAATCTCTCAATTGACAAATTTCATCTATTATGATATCCTTATAATAAGCAACGAAGGGAGAGGATCTATGGACAGTCAGAGAACGTATACCGATGATAATATATCGCTATTACCGATATGTATTCTGCGTGACGATTACAACGGTTCACAACGCATAGGTACGGTACACGTAAACGATATTTTCAGACCCAATAAAAGGATCCTCGGCGGTGCTCTGCGCGAGGACGTAGCAACGGGTTTTCCCTTCACCGAGTATCATTTTCACAAGGGTGTTGAGATACTGCGTATAAACGAGGGCGAGGCTACGGTTGTCATTGCGGGCAAGAGCTACCGAGCGACAGCGGGTGACGTACTGATGGTCAATCCCTACGAAGCACACGCGATATACCTTGCGCATCCGGAGAACAGCTTCTCGCGTAGCTGTCTCGTATTCGACCCCGACGACATATTTCCCATCAAGAGCTCGGGCAACATCTTCTCTCGCCTTAAGAGCATGCACTTTGAAAATTACGTATCGAGCCATGACGGTGCAAGGGAAATATGCTCCGTTATAGATAAGATCGTGACTCAAGCGCGCTGTGGAGACAGCGCGAGTGCCGTAGGAGTCCTCGCATCACTTATGGAGCTATACGCAGTGCTGATACGCTCCGGCGAATGCCGTAACGCAGGTATGAGAACGCCATATCGCGAGGAATTCGTGACACGGGTCAGCGATTACGTAGAAAAAAATCTTTTCGGCAACATCACGACCTCGTCGGCGGCGAGCTACTCAAAGTACAGCGACGAGCACTTCTGCAGAATGTTCAAGACCTGCTTTGGAACGACATTTCACGACTACGTGACCGAGCGCAGAATAGCCGTCGCCAGAATGCACCTCGATAATGGCGATATACCATCGATAGCCACACTCGCCGCAGAATGCGGGTTCAAAAGTCACAATCACTTCACCAATATGTTCCGCCGTCACGTGGGAGCTTCCCCGTCGGAATATATCAAGAGGAAAGGAAACACAAAATGAAATACGAGCAATACGATCTGAGAGCAGATGCCGAGCGCGCGCTCTCCTATATTGACAATATGACCGACAGAGCCTACGGATATCTGCCCTATTGGCTCGTTCTGCCGCACAAAAAGCCTGCGGAGGCAGAGCACTGTAAGGTGGACGACGCCGAGCTCGTCGGATCCTGGTTCGAGGCGGTCGACTCTATCGAGGGGATACTCGGCAGAAGCGAGACCTCCGAAACGCTATATAACGCTCTGCGTGCACATATTATGGAGTCATGGGGTGAACACGGTCTCAGATTTCATAAAAAGTACCCGTGGACACACACGATACATTCATCATTCCACGAGATGGGATATATTCTGCCCGCTCTCAACAGACTCGTAAAAAACGATCCCGAGGACAAGGAGGCAGAGATGCGCGCGTCGGAGCTCGTTCGCGGAATGCGCTCGCTAGTTTACGAGAGGCGTGTCAGGAGCTTTTGGTCGGGAGATACGAATGAATCAGAGCCTCTCTACGAATTTCCGAACGACGTATACGTGAAGGGACGCGGATTCGATTTCTCGCACCATACAGGCAGAGGTGAGCAGAGTATAAGAAACGCGGTGTCGATGCACGCACTCGTTGATAGATACGTGATCGCAGGTGACGTGATAGCGCTTGATCTCGCCATAGGACTTGCCAATCATCTGCTCGGTCCGTCGAGATATTTCAATTATAAATTCGAGTTTTTCGGTCACGTGCACTCGAGCGCGTGGATAGCGGCAGGACTTATCTATCTCGGTAGAGTTACCGAGACCGAAAGATATATCAACGCGGGAATCAAGATCTATGGCTACATCCGTTCAATGTCGTCAAGCTATGGCTGGATACCCGAGTTCGCACAGTGGCGAGCACCCGAGCTTGAGCACTGCGAGACCTGCTGCATAAAGGATATGATACTATGCTGTGAGGAGCTGATCAAATGCGGTTACAGCGAGTATTGGAGTGACCTCTACAGATTTTCAAGAAATCAACTGACCGAAAATCAGATCAAGTACACAGGATACGTGGAATCTGACGATTCCCTGCCCGACAGTGGCGGAAAGACCTTCCGCGAGCTCGGGCGCCGACTTATCGGCGGTTATACCGGCGGCTCGGAGCCAAACTCGATATCGCTCACGAGATTCCGCGCGATAGCAGGCTGCTGTGTGGGTACTGCACCCATCGCGCTCGGTATCGTGTGGAATAATGCGGTAACGGAATCGGACGGCGTATACACCGTCAACATTCACACCGATAAGGAAACCGATGAGTGGATGCTGACTCACACCTTGCCGAATGAAGCACGCGTGATCTTTACGGCTAAGAGATGCTGTACCGCAGGCTTTAGACTCTATGATTTTATGGTCAATCCAAGACTTCTCCTAAACGGAAAGGAGATCGCAGGCGAGGTATGCAACGGCGTGCTCACCTACCACGGTCTTTGCACGGGAGATTCTCTTTCGCTCGAATTCGATATGGAAACCGTAGAAAAAAAGGAATTTTTCGCCGGCCGCGAATACACCGAGATATGGCGTGGCGGAGATATGATAGATATACTTCCGCGCGGTGAGCATATACGTCTATATCAAAGGGATAACGAGCAGGAAAAGTATTATCCCTTGCCAGAGGACGTAGAATTTACGGGTGCATCGGACAGAGGTCCTACCCAGCAGTCTCCCGATAAATGATCGAAGGTACGAAAAATGAAGAAAAAGGTATTAAAGCTTTTTGCAAGATCGACAGTCACGACCGTAGATGGCAAGGAAAGGCAATGTGTAAAAATAACCTTCCAAAATTATAAAGACGGATATCAGGACGACGGAAGTGATATAATCATCTACCGCAGACTCGAGGACGGATATATATTCGACTATGACGAGCGCGAATACTTCGACTGTCTCCCACTCCCCACGAAAGATAACGTGATCTTTCGCGGCACACTCCCCGACCTCAACACCTTCTGCGAGTATGAGGACACCGACGCGGAGGTTGGAAAAGTATACGCGTATTGGGTCGGAAAGGGTGAGATCGGAGAGTCGCTGACAGGTCCGGTAGCTGTGAAAATGCGTGACAGAGAGGTGTGGTGGCATCACGACGAAATACTCGAGAAAACCTACGCACTCGAGAGAGATTTTCCTAACGTCACCACTCTCGAGATAGGAAAAACGACACACGGTATGCCACTTGTGGCACTTTTTATCGGTAACAGAGAAAATTCTATCGCCTGCACGGGTGCTGTGCACGCAGGAGAATCCGGCCCCGAAATCCTCCTAACGGCGCTACGTGAAATACTGACCAATGACCCGAACGCATTTTCCGAATGCGGTATCGCCGTGCTACCCACCGTCAACGCAGATATGCGCGAGGAGATGGTAAACGGTGCACCGTGGTATATCAGAAAAAATGCGCGTGGTGTTGACCTAAACCGCAATCTCGACGCAGATTGGGAACAGATCGACTATAGCTACGGTCTCTCCAGTGCGGACCCTAAGAGCCCGACATACCGCGGTCCATACCCGGGCTCAGAGCCTGAGTCGGTAGCAATGATGAGATTTATCGAGGAGGCGAAGCCGAAGATAGTATTCTCCTACCACTTCCTCTGCTCTATCTCGACCGACAGACTGTTAAGCTCCAAGAGCGCTATAGGTGACTCGGATTACATAAGCAAGCTCGACGAGATATCCGTGGTGTACAGCGAAGCCTTCAGAGGGGCAATCGATGCCGCACCGAGAAAATTCGTTACCACCGAGCTTATATGCTCTGCAGGCAGCCTTATTACATGGCTATACAAGAGGGGAATTCCCGCATTCGATATCGAGATGAGCCATGATCTCACCGACCTTGCTATCTGTAAAAAGGATGTATCAACGCCACAAATGCTCAAGAAAGCAATCAGAGGACACAAGGCGGCATTGCTCAAAATTATCAATTTTTGTAAATAAATATTGTCAAATTAAATAAAAAAGAACGGTTTTTGGCATATCACACCTCGCGGTGAATTCCTTAAACCGTTCTTTTTTATTTACAAAATCACAAACCAGGAAACGTAATCGGGTGTCTCCGGCTTACCGCTTGCAGACGAGCGCACGCAAGCGTCGCAGACTGCGATAGTGTTTGCTCCCTCCTCTGCGGGAACGGGAGACGGGAGATCATTAACGATCGCGTTATAGAAGCTGAGTACCTCCTCCTCGGCGTTGTGATCCTTCAGCTCGACAGGAAAATGATCGGGATCGTTGAAGGGTTTTCCCTCACTGTAAAGAAGTATTTCGGGAGTTCTGTTGTCACAGATTATAGTTCCCTTCGTACCGTAAATAACCGTTCTCATCGTGTAATTGCGTTTGCATCCAATAGAACAGAATACCTTTCCAACAGCACCCGAGGGGAACTTCATAATTGCTATCGTGCAGTCGTCAACAGGCCAATCCTTCAGCACCATATGGTTGGAGTAAGCCATCACCTCATTCGGATCGCCTGCGATCCATCTTATGAGATCGACCGCGTGACAGCCGCCGCCGGTGATACCGTGACGGAGATTTACGGGATCAAGTCTCCATGGCGAGTTGATATGAGAGTAGTCGTGCGCATACTCCGATTCAATGAAGAAAATGTCACCTATTGCGCCATCGTCTATAAGCTCCTTTGCCTTAACAAATCCCGGAGTCATGCGGCAGACCTGACCTACCATAAACTTACCCTTCGCGCGGTGAGACGCCTCGACGATAGCGCGGCAATCCTCCATCGTAAGCGCGAGAGGCTTCTCGCAGAGAACGTGATATCCCTTATCAAGAGCGGCTACGACCTGCTCTCTGTGTATCTGATCGGGCGTGCAGATAATTACTGCATCAAATCCGCCCTTTTCGAGCATTTCATAATAATCGAGATAATAAGGAACTCCGCGCTCCTCTGCTCTCTTTTGAGCCTTTTCCTCAACGTTATCGCACACGCAGACAAGCTCTGCACCCTCGATAGCGGCAATTCCGTCGCTATGTCTATTAGCCATATTACAGCAACCGACGACGGCAAATCTTATTTTATTTTCCATATCATATGCCTCCAAAAATAGCCGAGAAAATTACTTCTCGGCTATATAATAACTCTACACGCGCAGAAAGTCAATACAATCGGTTAAACATGTCAATATTACTTGCAAGAATATCAATTACGCATTACGGTCTTACTCGTCGATATCAAAAACAAAGGTATAGCCGCGAGCGCTATTGAGCCAATCGTAACTGTTCGGATATATGGAGTCTCTAGAAATATGTATCCGCATACCGCCGAAATCGGATGCAGGAGCGAGCTTCTCGTTATCGTTGGCGCCATAATCGTAATATATCCACAAATCGGTAAGAGAGGATCCGCGGTGGAAATCATCTATAAAATTACGCAGGTTGGTGTCCTCGGTAATTATAAGCGACCTTGCCATACCACCGGAAAGCGCATCTCTACCTATAGCAGTCACCTTATAATTATTGTATCCAAGAGGCACGGTCAAGGTCTCCATCGTCATACCGAGCTCGCTGAGACCCGTGATCATATAAGCACCGTTGTTCATTTTCTCATAGGTGAAATACGCGGCATTCTCGTCCTCACCCTCGAAAATAACGTCGGCAAACGGCAACGCAGGTGCGGCGGGTACACTGAATGCAACCGTAGGATCGACTCCGAGAGCCACGCTGATATCCTCGAGGAGCAGCTTCGTGCGGTAAAGCACACCGACGTCGTTCAGGTGATAGTTGGTATCATAAAAATACCGTTCGTCCATTATGTAGTAGTCGATAATGCTGATGAACTCGCAATTGATATTTTGTTCAAGGTAATCGGCAAAATCGCTTATACTTCCGTCATCCGTATCGTTAGTCACCGCAAGCCTGTTCATCGGTGCGTAGGTGAAGTAAACCGTCGCTCCGCGATCCTCGCAGTATTCAACATACTCATTAATGAAGTCGATAAAATCCTGCTCAACGATTTCGGGGTCGAGGTTGATCTTAGTGTTGGGATCGTAGTGGAATTGCATCGCGTTATTAGGTCGATTCCACACTATATCACCGTACTCGTTGAAGTTTTTGCTGTTGTAGACTCCCTCGGGATCAGGCGTGCCCTCGCGCTTGTATTCAAGCTTCTCCTGAATGTGCCGCCACAGTCCTCCAAAAGTTGAGAGCTTACTGTCGATCGACAAGGAATTCAGGATCGAGTAGTCGGTATCCACCGCAGAAAGCATGCTATGCGAGCTGAAATACATCGAGAGAGTTTGCGGATCAAGCTCGGGTGCGAGCAGGATGATATCACCCTCCGAAACGGATGACCTCGAAAGCTCGATCATCGCACGCGTGCCGATCGCGGCGTAAAGACCGAAGTTCACGACAGGCATACCGAGGTGCTCCTCCATCTTTTCACTATCGATGCCGAATGCCACGGACGAGCCACCGATAACGACCACCTTAGGCTCGTCTATCGACTCAAGCCGCTCCACCTTCGCAGGCAGAGCACCGAGAAACGTATTCGAATATTGCGACGGTATCAGCACCGCCACGAGCGGCAATATAATTATCGGAAGAATTATCACGATAAAAGAAATCACCGCAGTTAAAATTATTTTCGTTTTCTTCATACGGATTCCTTCGTTATTTTCAAAACATACCCATTTCGATTTTATATAATTTGCCTACATATTTTAGCGACCCTGCAAGCGGAGATTATATCCAAAACATGCTCTCCGCTCCGCGTTTTGACGAGGCGGATTTTAGGATAGAATTTTTGTTCTCGAGGCGAAGGCGTAGTTACCCACCTCGATACCGAAAGAGCGGAGATTATATCCAAAATGCGTCCCTTATTTCACGTTTTGACGAGGTGATTTCAGGATAGAATTTTTGTTCTCGTGGCGACGGCGTAGTTACCCACGTCGATACCGAGAGAGCGGAGATTATATCAAAAACGCGTCCGTCATTTCACGTTTTGACGAGGCGGATTTTAGGATAGAATTTTTGTTCTCGAGGCGACGGCGTAGTTACCTACCTCGAGACCGAGAGAGCGGAGATTATATCAAAAACATGCTCGCTGCTCCACGTTTTGACGAGGCGGATTTTAGGATAGAATTTTTGTTCTCGAGGCGAAGGCGTAGTTACCTACGCCGAGACCGGGAGAACGGAGATTATATCCAAAATACGCCCGTCAAAACTGGAAGTAGATGAATGTGCTCGACATATCCTTCGCCAGAAGAAGTCCCCAAGCAAACATTATAATCCATACTAAATATATGAAGGAGCCGTTTTTCGTTAATACGGCGGAGGAGTCCCGCTCATCGTCGTAGGTGAGCATGCGGTCCATCATCCAGAGAGAGAGGATGGAGAAGGTAGTAGTCAGAATTGCGGTGAGATCAAGCTCCATCGCGGCGAGGGTATCAGCGAGAGATACGTTCCATCCGGAAAGCAACGTGTCAACGAGCATAAATGCATCCGACACTGTGTTTGCGCGGAAGAATATCCAGGCAAATCCGACGAGAGCGAAGGTCATAACGCGCCTAAAACACGACACGGGTATGGACTTGGCTGAAAATCCGATCTTTTCGAGGATGGAATTTCTGCCCTTTATAGTGATGGTTCCCAATATCTGATATATACCGTGAAGCGCACCCCAGATAACGAATGTCCAATTCGCACCGTGCCACAATCCCGAAACGAGAAAGACCGTCATCACGTTCATAAAATATCTCGGGCGAGAGCATCTCGAGCCGCCGAGAGGAATGTAGAGATAATCCTTAAACCATGAGGAAAGCGAGATATGCCACCTCGACCAAAACTCCTTTACAGTCGTTGCGCTATAGGGATGGTCGAAGTTTTTCATAAGCCTGATACCCATGATACGTGCACATCCAATGGCAATATCGGTATATCCCGAGAAGTCGCAGTAGATCTGTACTGCAAAGAGGGCGGTCGCAATGATGACACCGAGGGCAGTCGCATCGTCGGGGTTGTTGTAGATCGAGTTTACGTAGACCGATATAAGATCGGCTACACAGATCTTCTTGAAAAAGCCGACCATCATATGCTTCGCTCCCTTGACTGCATTCTCGCTCGACCACGGATGCGGCTCGCGAAGCTGTGGAATAAGATTTCCGGGACGCTCTATCGGACCTGCAACGAGCTGTGGGAAGAAGGATACGAAGAGCGCATAGAAGAAGAAATTGCGCTCGGGTTTCACGTCACCGCGATACACGTCGATAACGTAGGAGAGTGTCTGGAAGGTGTAGAAGGAAATTCCCACAGGCAGGATCAGGTCGAGCTCAAACGAGGTGGGTGCACCGCCGAGAAGTTCGATGATTCCGGACACGCTGCCCGAGATGAAGTTAAAGTATTTGTAGAAGAAGAGCACACCGAAACAGACAACGAGTGTCAGAATCAGCCACACTCTCTTTACTGCGCGCCGCTCGGTGCGATGAATAATATTCGATGCGATCCAAGAGACGAGCGTCGTGCCGAATATAAGGAATACGAGCTCGTACTGATAGCACATATAGAAGTAGTAGCTCGCAACGAGGAGCATCGGCCACTTCAGCTTTTTCGGAAGCAGAAAATAAAGGAGTGCTACTATGGGATAGAAGAGAAGAAATTCCCACGAATTAAAGGTCATACTCTGCCCTCCCCTCCACCGTGGCGAATATAGCCAACGAGCAAATACGTGAATACGGAGATCATATATGAAAGCACCGCTTCATCTATCGGTATATCAGAAAGCATAAGTGTTAAAAATAACGCATTATGTAAACCAATATTTACAAATTGCAGTATTTTAGCGATTTTTTCTTTCATAAAAGCAGATACGACATGCACCGCTATTATCAAGATTATCGCACATAACGCGGGGATGGAGTGAAATAGTGCCATAGGTTCTCCCGATATACGGCTCGCAGGTGTTGCCACTGCGAGCCGTTAATTCATTGATAAATTTGAGGATTTACTTAAGGTAATCCACCTTAGTAAGAGGCGTTCCGTCCGAGCCATCCTCGAAAAGACAGCCATCGTAATCCGTACCGACGTCATATATTCCCTTGACCGTGTCGATGCCGAAAAGCTCTGCGAGGTCACAGTACATAGCATAGGTGCGGTAGGTTCTTCCGTAATCATTCGGGTGGAAGGCGTTGTCGTAGAAGTACTTGTGATCGTACAGGTAGTCACCGGCCTCGCCAAGCACGCCGTCGAAGAGGTATATATCGGATATGAGCTGCTCGTATGCATCAAACCATGCGGCAGCATCCTTCTTTGCATCATCGGTCAAGGCAGACGCGTCCATAGGACAGAAGGTGAAATAGACCTTCGCGCCCGACGCTCTCGCTATTGAGATAACGCGGTTCATATTAGTCCTGTACTGCGAGTCGGTGATGGAGCACCATTTCTCGGATGTTCGCCAATCCTCGTTCTTAGGATCTGCGGAGTCGTACGCACCCTCAAGTATGGATTTAACGCGGTGGTTGAGAGTTATCTCATATACCGCCTTATAATTATTTTCGTCGCAGTATCCGTGACGCTTCACTACATCGTACTCGCCGTACTCGTTATATCTCGAGTCGGCTACCATATCCATAATGCTTTCGTAGCGCACAGGATTAGACGCATATCTGGGTGCGTAATTTGCCTCGGTGTCGGCAGGATCAACACGGTTGAGTCCTGCAAACGCTCCGAGAACGTTATCGTACTTCGAAATATCAATGTATCTGAAGAGATTATACATTCCCTGCATATCTCTGATCGTCTTCCAATAGAGGCGGCTCTCACCCATCTCGTAGATGCTGTTCTCGGGCGCGTAGAGGAATATATCGTTCTCCGTAGCCATCTGTCCGAGTGCCTCGAGGTACATATATATCTGCGTAGTTCTCGTAGTACCGAAGTTGATTACACAGTACTCGTCATCGAGAAGAGCCTCGAGATATCCCGCGGAAAGACCCTGGAAGGAGGACGAGCCCGCGATAACGACTATTCGGCTCTTATCCGAATTAGATAGGAAGCGTGTCAATTTAATCGCGTGAGGACCGTCACCCGTCGATCTCGGAGCAAGGGTCGCATTTACGTAAAAGTTTTTCACTCCGGCAAAGGAGGCGGTATCAAACGCGGCGTTTCCGATGTGATATATCGCGTCGGAATAATAAACGGTTTTGAGCGAGGTACAGCCCACGAAGGCACCGTCCTCTACCTTGATCAGACGTCTGTTAAAAACAAGGCTGGTCATGCTCTTGTCTTCAAAGGCGCCGGCGGCGATGGCGGTAACGTATTTGCCGTTTATCGTCTCGGGAATAACGACCTCTGTGTCATTTCCCTTATACTTTGTAATGATGATGCCGTCTTCTACCCAGTGCGGTGCCTTTTCAGCACTTGATTCGGTTGGGAGAGGAATATGTATATCGGTATATTCAAAATCGGAGTGATTACTATCCTCTGCCCATATGCAGTAAAGGATACCGTCCTCGGCGATCGGGAATTTTGATCCCAGACTATATCCGGTACCACTGCCGTCGGGGCGAGTATTATACTCCTTCAGCACGTAGCCAGGACGCTCGAAGGTCCCGTCGTCGTAGAAGGTCGACGCACAACCTACTATCTCGTAGTAATCCGCGGAGAGCGTGACCTCGACACTCGTCGAGCTTGCCTTCGCGGTATAATGCTTGTCATATGAAACGTTCTCGGAGAATGGATTCACCGTACCGCCGTTTGCATCGTAGACGTAGACGTTGGAATCGGCGTAGTTCGCATATATCAAGCAGGCACCGGAGAAGATATGATCCTCGGTGAGATCAAAGGTGTAGGTCTTATCCTCAGAGAGAAGATCACCGCCCTTGTCAAGCGGAGAAACAAGACTCCAGCCAAGGAAGGCTCTATGTTCGTTGCCGGCTGTGACGGTTATTCTCGTGCCGTATCTCACCGCATCGGCATTTTTCTGCGTCGAGGTATCCTTCGACGAGCCTATCATATGAAAACGGTAGGTCGCGGCGGTGTCGCGCCCCATATCCTCACATACAAGCGTTACGCGCGTGTCTCGCGTCACGTTATTGACCGTGAGCTTGCCGCTCGCGGAGTCGTATTCACCTATGCTCACGGAACGGAATGCAGAGGTGTCGGAAATCGAAATATCGAATACGGCACTCTCGCCCTTTTTCACCGTCATAGGATTCTGCGAGGTCACGGTCGCGCCGTTTGCCACTACGGTTACCGTATATTCCCTACTGTTATCGTCGGAGGAGCTGCTACCGCCGCACGCTACCAACGAGAGCAGTATCAAAATCATAAAGCAAAAAACAGATAGCAATCTTTTCATAAATGCAATCACCTTTCCGTAATTGGTGTCTCTATTTTATCACACGCGCGAATTCTTTTAAAGGGTGTCTGATTATTATTTACAACCAATTAAAATAAAAAAGCATATTGCACAAAAGGCAAAAAGCTATTTTGTGCAATATGCTTATGAAAATGCTATTCCGATTATTTCTGAATAAGATGGATAGCGAAGCCGCAGATCTCGTCCTTGAAATAAACGAATTTCGGCTTACCAGTCTTCTCGTCGTAGGTAACGCTCGACTCGTCGAACTCGATACCCATTCTCTTGAAGTACGCCATAGCTCTGTCAACGAAGTTGGTGCGGATAGCAATGTGACCGCACTTGCCGGGGCCCTTACCGGTCATAAATTCAAACGCCTCGCCTGCAAAGATGGACTTGCTGGTCTCGCGCAGGGGCATACCGAACATCATCTCGAAGAGCTTTGCGCCCTTTGCCGCCTCATCGGCAGATGCATTGTTGATACCCATGTGGATGAACTCGAGACCGAGCATCTTCTTAACCGCATCCTTGGTGAGAGCGGTGATCTCGTCCCACTTCTTCTCCTTAACGAGCTCGTCCTTTACCATAAAGGAGCCGCCGCAAGCAACGATCTTGTTGAACTTGAGATACTCAAGGAGGTTATCTGCATTAATACCGCCGGTAGGCATAAATGTGAGCTGACCGTAGGGTGCAGCCATAGCCTTAAGCATCTTGAGACCGCCAACAGCCTCTGCAGGGAAGAACTTAACAGTGGTAAGACCAAGCTCGAGAGCCGCCTCAACGTCAGAGGGGTTAGCACAACCGGGGAGCATGGGAACACCCTTAGAGAGGCAGTAAGAAACTACCTTGGGGTTGAGACCGGGGGATACGATGAACTTAGAGCCTGCTGCGATAGCGGCATCTACCTGCTCGGTGGTGAGAACAGTGCCCGCACCTACAAGCATCTCGGGATACGCGTCGGTGATATTCTTGATCGCCTCTGCCGCGCACTTGGTTCTGAATGTGATCTCAGCCGCAGGAAGACCGCCGTCGATAAGTGCTTTAGCAAGCGGTACCGCATCATCGGGATTCTCGATCTTGATTACGGGAATGAGGCCTATGGAATAGAGCTCGGATATCATTTTGTTGTCCATGTGTTTTATCTCCTTAGAGTGTATTTTTGTAATTATATTATACAACTATTTCGGATATCCAACAATTGCAAAAATTGCCCTCGAAATTGTAAAAATTGACACAAAGATATCTTTTTCCGTTTAAACGCGCACGACTTGACAAACGCGCGTGTTTATAGTATAATAATCCTAATAAATTAGAATGTGCCTCAAGAAGCACATTTTACAGATGAGGTTTTAACTATGGCTGTTTCGATCGGTGTATATACGCGAGACGATTTTCTGTGGCAAAAGATATATCTGGCGCTCCGAGAGCGCGCTATCGTCGCACGCGCTGACGGACTCGAAGCGGCGAATGAATACGACGTATTTCTCTACGACGAGGGTCAAACATCTCACCCGCACGCACGGAGGATAGGCACAGACGACGAGGCGGATATCAATTTACCGCTCGCATTCACAGCGCTTGAAGGCATCATCATGGACACAGTCGCATCCGATGCGAGTGCCGTACTTCGTCCGGGCACGCGGTCGGTATATCTGCGAGAGAGGCAAATACCTCTCACCGAGGTAGAGTTTTCACTGTTCAAGGTGCTCTACGATGCGGGTGGCGAGTTCGTCAGTCGCGAAGCGCTGCTCGAGCGTGTGTGGGGAGGCGAATGCGACGGAGGAATACTCAACGTATACGTGCACTATCTGCGTGAAAAGCTCGAGGACGGAGAGAAGATCATACTCTCCTCGCGAAAATCAGGGTACAAAATAGACGCAAGATATCTTGGCGGAACGACCGACGGTAAAGGAGGCGGCGACAATGCTTAAAATATTGAAATCATCTCTTGCCGCCGTCGGTAGATTGACGATAGCCGAGGATATTGCGAAGCGCGCAGCGGATAAGAAGAAAATGATTCTGATCGTGCCGGAGCAGCAGACGGTCATGGCGGAGAGCGAGATGTTCCGTATGCTGCCTCCCGATGCGCCGCTATACTTCGAGGCGACGAATTTTACAAGACTTGCAAACACCACCTTCCGCTCACTCGGAGGTCTATCGGGAGAATACTGCGACAGAAGCAAAAAGGCACTGATAATGTGGCGAGCTCTGACCGAGCTTTCGCCTATGCTCACTCTCACTCGCGGCAGACGAGAGATCAGCTCGGGACTTGTGGATCAGGCTATGGCAGCCGTCGGAGAGATGCAAGCGAAGGGTATCTCCGCAGATGAGCTGACAGCCCTGCTCTCCTGTGATGCGATACGGGAGGATAAGCGACTGGAGGGAAAGGTCGCGGACCTCGGAGCTATATATTCACTGTATAAAAAGCTCTTGGGTGAGCGCTACGCCGACACGGGAGAGGATGCGTTGGTAATGCTCGATAAGCTGCGCGAGCACCGCGATTTTTTGACCGATACCGAGATATTTATCGAGGGCTTTACCTCGTTTACCGAGCCGCAATATAAGCTGATCGCGCTTATGTCGGCGCGCACCGAAGTAACGGTGCACCTACCGCTGCCGAAGGGACGCGAGGAGCATTTTGAATACACGGAGATCGCACGTGCCACCGAGAAGCTAAAGGCGGAATCGAGGCGCGCAGGAGCAGATATTAAGCTTGTATCAATTGACGGAAGACGATCCACAGATAGTGATGTATTATCACTGATCGGCGACGAATTATGGCGCAAAACACCGATAAATAGCAAGATAAGTTTACAAAATCGCGAAGAATTGCGAATTTTCGAGGCATTGACACCATTTGAGGAATGCGACTTTATCTGTGCAGATATTGCGCGACGCGTTATAGGCGGTGAGTCCTACTCCGACTTTGCCGTCGTGGCAAGGCACGCCGACGTTTACAGCGGAATACTTGACACGTCGTTTAAAAAAGCACGTATCCCCGCATTTCTCTCCTACGGAAACGACACCTCTTCATTTGAGGCTATCAAGCTCATATACACCGCATACTCCGTCGCGATATCCGGCTTTTTACGCGAGGACGTGTTGACATATGCGAAGTGCGGACTCTCGGGAATTACGAGAGACGAATGCGATGAGTTTGAGGTATACGTAAACAAGTGGCAGATAAACGGAAGGCGATTTACCGACGAGACCGTATGGAATATGAATCCCCTCGGCTATACCGCACATAGACCCGATGGCACCGACGAAAAGCTGGCAAGAATACACAAGACGAGAATGCAGCTCGTCGCACCGCTATCCGATTTTGCGAGTCGTGTATCCGGAGCAAAAACGGTCAGAGAGCACGCAGAGCTACTGGTCGAATTTCTCGTCAAGATCGGGCTTGAGGCATCTCTTGCAGCGCGCGCGGACAAGCTTGAGTCACTTGGCGAAAGTGAATTTGCCGAGGATAACCGCAGGCTGTGGGAGGTCATCTGTGGAGCACTCGACACGTTGGTCGAGGTTGGTGAAGATACCGCGACGGATACAGAGGGCTTTCTCGCACAGCTAAAGACGGTGTTTGCGAGCACCGATATCGGCAGAATACCGTCGTTTGTCGACGAGGTCACGGTAGGAAGTGCGGATATGTTGAGACTCTACGGCAAAAAGCACGTATATATGCTCGGCGTTAACGCAGGAGAGTTCCCCGCCACCGTCAGCGACTCCACGTATTTTTCCGATCGCGATAAAGAAACGCTCTCAAGCCTCGGATTGCCCATCGAGCCCGAGCTGGAGATCAAAAACGCACGTGAAATGTTTATTTTCAGTCGCGTATTCAGTTATGCCGCGAAAAGCGTTACACTGCTCTATTCCTGTTGCAATACGCAATTCAAGGCGATCGAGCGCGCCGCGGTAATTGACAGAATAATCAAGCTCACGGGCGGAGAGGTATCTGTGATAAATATCGCATCGCTCCCAACCGGCGATAGGATATGGTTCCCCGAGGCGGCACTTCGCATCACGCGCGAGAGCGAGCCTATCGAATACGACGGAATACGCGAGGCACTGATCGCATCGGGCTACGCCGATAAGCTACGTATCAGCGAAGGCGATATCACCAACGGCTCGGCACATCTCGGCCGCGACGTGTGCAATGCACTGTACGGTGAACGAATGTCGATGTCGAGTACCAGACTCGACAGCTACGTCGGATGTCCATTTGGATACTTCTGCAAGTACACGCTCTCACTCAGTGACGAGAGCCGCGCGGAGTTTGACGCATCGAGCATAGGCACCTTTATACACTCGATACTCGAGAGCTTTTTTGGTGGTCTCGAGGAGCGCGGAGAGTCGCCGGACACCCTCACACACGAGGACCGTGTTAAATTAACCGAGGATGCGGCGAGAAAATATATCGCTTCTCTCGGCGAGGACGCGACCGACTCAAACGCCGTAACCAAGATAAAGATCAAACGACTCTGCCGCGCGGCGATGCCTGTCGTCGACGGTCTGTGCGAGGAATTTATACAGTCAAAATTCAAGCCGCGCTTCTTTGAGCTGGCTATACGCCGCGGCGATGATACTCCAAGTCCCGTGCGCATCACCTCACCCGACGGCACGGAGGTTACGGTATACGGATATATCGACCGCGTTGACACTTACAAATCCGGTGGTAACGTCTACGTCAGAGTCGTCGACTACAAGACTGGACAGAAGGAATTCTCTCCCGACGATATGGCGAAGGGCGAAAACCTGCAGATGTTCCTGTACCTTGAATCGATCATGAAGAGCGACAATCCCGCCTTTCTCAAGAGGATAGGGCTCGAGGAGGGTGACAAGCTCATTCCCGCGGGGGTCATCTACGTAAAAACGGCAATATCCGACGTCAAAATCAGCAAGCCCGACGATGCGATGGCACAGCGCGCCGTGATGGCGGCACAGGAGCGCGAGGGTATGGTAATCGACGACGAGGAAGCGATAGCGGCAATGGGGCTACCATACACTCCCCTCTACTCGTCCAGAACTCCTGATAAAATACCTGACTCAAAGCGCAAATATATGTACGATGCGGCAGGCTTCGAAGGGATCATGACTACGGTTGAAGACCGTGTCGGCGACGTTGCCGCACGCATACGCGCAGGTGACGTTTCTCCTACTCCCAAGGATAACGGATCAAAGGCAACCTACTGCACATATTGCAAGTTCAAGCCTATCTGTCGCAAGGCAATAATTAAATAAAAAATGCCATATTGTAAATCAAGGTTTACAATATGGCATTTTTAAACATCAAAGCGCATCAGGCGTTGTTCTTTTCCTTTTCGATAAAATCCGGTATTTCACCCTCGGGGATACCGAGAACGATCGAGAACTCCGAATAGATGAGCTTCTCTGCCTTTTTCAGCATATTCTCGTCCGAGAGGTAATTCTTTTTACCCTCCGCGAGGCGCAGCTTGCCCATCTCGCGTATGGTATGCATCATAGATAGAACAGCAGATCTGTCACCCGAATCGAGAATGGTTTTGAATCGCTCCGAGCGCACTCTGTTGTCACGCACCCACTCGATCGCAGGGAGAGCATCGATAGTATGTATGATAGCAAATATCTCCTCCTTAGTCAAGAGGGGACGCATCTGCTCAATGAGCTTCTTGTTGTCAGTCGGCACAAACGTAAGCGAGCCCGACGAAGCCCCTACGGTGCTGAGAACGTAATAACGGCGTGCGGCATCGCCCACGGTCTCTTCTCTGATATCGACTATTTTCATTACGCCTCCACCGCCGTAGAGAACGTCCTCACCAATCTTGTGCATTTCGGTTACCTCACCTTCGCCGAATGTTTTGGATATATCCATTTTACCATATTTCAAGAAAAAAAGGCAAGCGGCAAAATGCACAAAATAAAAGTTTTTATTTCTCATTTTATGAGAAAAACGCCCATATATCACACAAAACGGTTATTCAAAGAGAGAATCAACGAAATATATAAGCACCCCCTACCCGACCGTCGCCGAGTAAGGGGCACTCTCGTGTTTTTAAGATCATCAGACAAAATCTACGATATAAAGCAAACCGTTTACGTACTGTGTGCCGCGGAAGGGATGGATCACGTAATAGTCGATGAGCGCATCGTAATAAAGGTCGAGCTTGTGAGCATAGTAGATCTCGCCGCCGCGATCGACCGTATAGATCTCCGTCGCGTAAACAGTGGCGTAAATCTCGCCGTCAACCTTAAGCGCAAATCCTACCGCACCGTCTCCGCTATTACAGAATACGTATACAGGCGTACCGGGAGTTATGGTAATATTCACGAGAGGATCACCTGCGATATCGGAATTAACGCCGTACGCCTCAAGCAGCACGTACTTACGGTGAAGTATCATAAGATGCGAGCCGGAATCCCCTATCTCACCGTATCCGTCGTATGCCGTAACGACGAGCTTGAGCGTGGAATCGTTTATTTCTCTGAACAGGTCGGGAGAGAGTGTGATCATCACAGGATATCCTCCGAGAGCCTCGTCGTATTCAAGCACGGTGCCGTCTACGTAAGCCCACTCCTGATAGGAAAGATTCATTCTTACACGCTCGGGACGGAAGTTGTAAACACAAAGGAAGTTGACCGTTTCGTTCTCATCGATCTCAAGAGTATGCTCGTAAAGTTCATACTGCTCATAGGTATCCGCATTATACCAAGCGATCATATCGCGCGCAATAACGTTAAACTTAAACTCGGTCGTGTACTCAATACCGCAGTAGAGATAAGTCACCTTTACGTCGGCGATACCTGTAAATCCGAAGTGGTTATTGAAATCTACCATCCAATTCCAGACAAACAGTCCGTCACTATAGGAAAGGGCGGGCATATGTACGCCTATCGTGTCCGCGCCGATCGTGAGTGTCTGAATAAAGACCTCTCTGTCAAACGCGACCTCTACCATAGGATATCCGTCGCGAGTATAGGTCATGGAGATATCGTTGGCAAACCCTTCTCCTTTATTCTCCATCGGCCTTACACCGATGAAAACGGGATCACTGTCGATCTGTGCCAGAACTACACACTCAGCGCGAACGTTCTGACCCATGCCATATTCATTTATAACCGGGAATTCCACCCATACCTGATACGTGGATGGAGTCTCTGCAAAGAAGTCTACCTGCAGCTCGTAGCCACCGTCGACGGGCATTACCCTGCAGAAATTCATATTTGTGTACACGCTCATTTCATGCACGTCAGCATATCTGCCCGCAAATACGAAGCGCAGAGTGTGGTTAGTGTTGGGAAGAACCTTTATATCGCCGCTTATAAGCTCCTCTGAGTCGTCAAGCTTTATACCTAGAAATTCGGGCATCTCGGCCGGGGGAATGTAAAGTGATATCTGGAAGTACGCGTCCCATTCTCTGTCGGGATAGCCCTGAACGCCGAAACGGAAGTACTCATCATGATGGATACCCGCGGTGATAGGCTCGACCGTCACGGGAATGAGATAATACTCGCCCTGCTTGAAGCAATCGCCTGCCGTAGCGGGAAGACCGCCTACGTAAAGCTCACTGCGTATCTCGGCAGGAACGTCAAAGGCAAAGTAAATAGTCGTGGGCTCGGTATTTCTGTCCATACTGAGAACCGTCTCGGGCGTGCCGTCGGGTGTGAGCATAGCACCGAAGAAGGTAGCGTCGTAGGAGGACATAACACCGTGTGCGGTAATGGGAAGAAATCCGTCGTAATAGTTTCCGTTCATATCGTTATACTGAACGTAGATCTTATATTCGCCGCTCACGAGAATTTGCGGGAGAATGAAGGAATAGATAGTATATCCGTTGTAGCCGTCTATTTGCATACTGGGGATCGGATTTCCGTCGAGATCGATCATAGCATAGCTGACCTCGCCATCGAATACGAGCCAGATCTCGTTTTCCTTCTCGGTATATAGCTCGATATGCTCCATAGGACCGATCATTTCGGGTGTCATAGCTCCTATGAAGGTGATCTCGGAGCCGACGTCGCCCGAGCCGCTGCTGATCGAGGTGACCGTGAAGCTCGCGATCATACCGACGCTCTCCTGATGTACGGAAGCACCCTGCCTGCCCTCGAAAATGGGAGGAAGAGTGAACGAGTAGATCGCGCCGATCTCGAGCACATCAACAGACGTAGGATAGAACTCCTGCTCGTACTGATCGAGCATAAGACTAATGCCGTCGATAGGCTCGGAGAACGCAACGTACACCGTGAACTCCGAGTCTCCGTTAACAACGACGCCGGTGTCGTAGCCGCCGTTTATATCGTTACTGACGCCGATGAAGCCGCCTCCCGTGACCTCGCCGCCCATCACGTAGACGGTGGCGTAGTCCTCGAAGAACGCGCCGTTCGCGCTGAACTCTATCTTAATGGATTCGGCTCCGGGACGGAGTGCGGGAACGATAGTGCTGACGTAGAAATATCCGTCCGTATCGGTCCATGTGCCGTCGATCCTTCCGTTTATCATATTCTGCTGATAGAAGAAGTTGCAGCTCTCAACGGTAGTGGAGAATTTAAAGATAACGGGAGTCTCTGCGCCCGCGTTAACGGTAATATCGCGGTAGTAGTCGCAGTCATTAAGGGAGATGCCGAGGAACTCGGGAGGCGCGGAGGTATCCGAGCCCACAGTGACCGAGACGCCGCAATGCGCGCTGTAGGATGACTCGTCGTACTCATACTCGAGAGTTGCCTTGTAGTCGCCCGCGGGCATCTTCGGATAGGGTGCGCCTACGACGAAATATCCCTCAAACCAATAAGTTTTGAAATCGCCGAACTGTCCGTAATCGGTGCGCAGGCTGCTAGGATAGACCTCTTTATCAAAGAAGAGGAAGATCATCGTATCCTCATCGCCCGGGATATATACTATGTCGCCCTCGGGAAGCAGTGCATCGGAGGAGCTGACGCCAATAAAATTGGGATAATGATCCGAGGGGGGATCGACCTCTCCGCCCGAGCCGGGACCCTCGTCATCACCGAGCATAAGTGTGATGCGGTCGAACCATACGTCAGCACCGCTCGAGCCGTGGCTGAGCTCTGCATAGTATTCTCTGTCGTAGCTCCAGCCCGTCGTATCGAAGGTAAAGCGATAGACGGTGTATTCTCCGTCGGTAAGCGTCGTATCGGGCTCAAGAGCAATACCGAGCTCGTAGATGTGGAACCAAAGATTTGACACGGGTGCGGTGTAACGCACATAGAGAGTCGAATCGTACCCGACGCGAAGGAACACGCTGTCGCCGTAATAATAGTCGTCAAAATTCGGTGCCGCACCCGCGATAACGCCTGCAGTGCCGCTGGGATTATCTATCGCATCGTCTACAGTCAGACGGTATGAGTTTACGTAATTATTGTCGCCGTGCCACCACTGAAATCCAAGCGAATACTCGCCTTCAACAGTGATAGCGGGAAGTATCGCTGCATATGCGGCGTAGGTTCCGCCGTTCAGCGTGACGTCGTGTATTCTGGTAGCATCATACATCGCAGGCTCACAGCTGTTATCGACTAAAGCGCTGAACGCAACGCCGTCCGGCAATGCCGCTCCGAAAAGTGCTACGATCTCGTAATCGATACCGGGATGTATCCATATCCAATCGGCGTAGAGAACCTCGTTTTTCGGGTCGTAAAGTCCAATGAACTCGGGCTCCATATCGGTGTCCTCGAACTTGTTGTCGCCGTTGCCGCCGGTCTCACCTGAGCCGCCTTGCTCACCGCCGTTGCCGCCGGTCTCACCCGATCCACCCTGCTCACCGCCGTTGCCGCCGGTCTCACCTGAGCCACCCTGATTGCCGGAGCCACCCTGATTGCCGGAGCCGCCACCTGTCGAGGGAAGTTGACATGCAGAGAACAGAAGAACTGTTACGCAGATCGCCATTATGCCAACAAGTCTCACAAGTGATCTAATCATATTTGTATTCATATCGCTTCTCCTGATCAAATATTTTTATGTATTTTTTTCATTATAACACACGCGCACGCAAATGTCAAGCATCGCAAAGTAAGTGGGCGAAGCTCTGCGCTGTGCATACCGCGATTCCGGATAGGTGGAATCTGTGTCCTGCGTCCGCAGTACGTAATATATTTCAAAATGTTTGCTAAATCAGATTGTAATAAAAGAACGGTCAGACGCGCCTAAATCGGTAGTCTGACCGTCAATTTGTAAACTATTGTTAGAAAAAGTTAAGCTTTAACCTCTTCCATAATAAATGCCTCGAGAGTATCGCCCTCACGGATATCGTTAAACTTTTCGATACCGACACCGCATTCGTAACCCTCCGCAACCTCGCGGACATCGTCCTTAAATCTTCTCAGCGAGGAGATCTTATCCTCGAAGATAACGATACCGTCGCGAACGATACGGATCTGAGACTGACGGGTGATCTTACCGTCCTGGATATAGCATCCTGCGATAATACCGACACCGGGAACCTTAATAGTCTGACGAACCGATGCGTGACCGAGGAGCACCTCCTTGTAGGTAGGAGCAAGCATACCCTTCATAGCCGCCTCGATCTCATCGATAATCTCGTAGATGATACGGTGACATCTGATGTCGACGCCGTTTCTCTCCGCGGAGTCAAGCGCGTTCTTATCGGGACGAACGTTGAATCCTACGATGATCGCGTTGGATGCGGTAGCGAGCATAACGTCGCTCTCTGTGATACCGCCAACCGCAGAATGGATAACCGCTACCTTGACCTCATCGTTAGAAAGCTTGAGAAGCGACGCCTTTACAGCCTCGACAGAGCCTGCAACGTCAGCCTTAACAACGATATTGAGAGTCTGAACGCCGGCTGCGATCTGACCGAAGAGCTCGTCAAGGTTGACTCTCGCGTTAGCGGCGAGTATCTCCTGACGCTGCTTGTCACGGCGCTGATCGGCAAGGCTCTTTGCCATTCTCTCATCCTCAACTGCGTTGAGCTCATCGCCTGCCTCGGGAACCTCATCAAGACCGATGATCTCTACGGGTACGGAGGGACCTGCAACCTTAACGGTCTTGCCCTTATCATCAACCATCGCACGGACTCTACCTACCGCATTACCTACGATAACGTAGTCGCCCTGATGGAGAGTACCGTTCTGTACGAGGACGGTAGCAACGGGACCCCTACCTCTGTCGAGCTTGGACTCGATAACGAGACCGCGTGCGCGCTTGGTGGGATTAGCCTTCAGCTCCTTGACCTCAGCAACGAGCAGTACACTCTCGAGAAGATCCTCTATACCCATACCCGTGTGCGCGGAAACGGGGACACAGATAACGTCACCGCCCCACTGCTCGGGAACGAGCTCGTACTGAGTGAGCTGGTTAAGAACGTTGTCGGGATTAGCCGTAGGCTTATCCATCTTGTTAATAGCTACGATAATATCGATGCCTGCCGCCTTTGCGTGGTTAATAGCCTCGATGGTCTGAGGCATAACGCCATCGTCAGCCGCTACTACGAGGATCGCGATATCGGTGGACTGTGCACCTCTCATACGCATCGCAGTGAACGCCTCGTGTCCGGGTGTGTCAAGGAAGGTGATGTCCTTGTCATTTGCCTTTACTCTGTAAGCACCGATCGCCTGGGTGATACCGCCCGCCTCGCCGCGGGTAACGTTGGTGTGTCTGATAGCATCGAGAATAGAGGTCTTACCGTGGTCAACGTGACCCATAACGCATACGACAGGTGCTCTCTCCTCGATATCCTCGGAGTTGTCCTCAGCCTCGGTGAAGAGCTTCTCCTCGATGGTTACGACTATCTCGCGAGTCACCTTTGCACCGAACTCGTCTGCGATGATCTCGGCGGTGCTGTAGTCGACGGTGTCGTTAAGTCCTTTCATTTCGCCCATAAACATGAGCTTCTTGATGACCTCTGCCGCAGTCTTCTTAAGTCTGGATGCAAGCTCGACTACGGTTATCTCGTCGGGAACGGTGATCTCGAGCTGCTTGTTTCTTGCGCGCTCTGCCTCGAGCTTCTTGATGCGCTCCTGTGCCGCACGCTCCTTATCCTTAGCACTCTTCTGATTCTGTCCTTTGTTATCCTGCTTCTTGAGCTTCTGCTTTGAGCTCTTATTATCGGTACCGTTGAGGATAGCGTAATACTGCTCATTGTATCTGTCGTCGTATTTGGAGAGGTCGACGTCAGAGGTCCTCATATCAACGACACGCGTCTTGGGTGCGGTGGCAGTATATTCGCCGCCGATGTTGACTCCACCCTTTACGTTGCTTCTGTCAACGGTGGGTGTGATCGTCTTGAACTGCTGCTTCTGCGCGCGCTTCTCCTCCTTCTTAGGCTGAGGCTTCTTCTCCTCGACCTTTGGAGCCACCTTTTGCTGATTGAGCTTCTGCTGCTTATCGAGCATTGCCTGCTGAGCAGGTCTCACGGTGCTTTGAGGAGCAGGTGCTGCCACAGGCTTCTCAACGGGCTTCTGTACCGGCTTCTGTATAGGTGCAGGCTCCGGCTTTCTCGTTTTGTCGGGCTGAGATCCGATAGGCTTGAAGCCCTGTGCGGTGCGATTCATATTATCTATCTTTCTCGCGAAGGGATTCTCCTGAGGTGCCGCGTTGTACTTCTGATATCCGCGGTTATCTCTCTGCTGACCCTGCTGTACGGGACGTCCGTCTCTCTGACCCTGCTGTGTGGGGCGAGCGGGTCTGTCGGACTGTTGCTGTGCGGGTCTGTCCGTAGGTCTCTGACGCATATCGGGGCGTTCCTGAGGACGTCTCTCGGGTGCGGGTGCGGCAGGCTTCTGCGCGGGCGCAGGTTTTCTTTCGGGTGCCACTACAGGTGCCGGAGCAGGCTTTTTTTCGGGTGCCGCATCGGGTTCTTTTTTCGACACGGGTGCCGCTACAGGTGCCGGAGTGGGCTCCTTTTTCGACACGGGTGCCGCCTTAGGAGCTTCAGTCTTTACTTCGGGTGTCTTCGCCTCAGGCTTCTCTGCCTTTGGCGTCAGCTCCGCACTGACGATCTTAGTCTTGCCGTCGCGGTATGAATCGAGATCTTTGATCTCATGGGTCTTCATCATTCTTTCCATGAACATCTCGAACTCATCGGTATCAACCGAGCCACCGGACTTTTTCTCTATACCAAGGCTTGCAAAGGTATCTATAACGTCCTTGGATTTTATGTTGAAATCTTTAGTTAACTGAGTAATCTTAGTAGGTAATTGAGGCATATTTCTCACCGGTCTCCACTGGAGGAAACTTCCTTTCGTCATTTTATTGGTGTCGCGTCACCGTTGCTCTCTTCGAGAGCCTTTCTTATCTCGTCGGCAAATCTCTCGTCGGTTATTCCGATGACTGCCGGGGCATACGTTTTGCCGAGGAGTCTGCCGAGCTCTGCCGTGTCGAGATCGATAATTCTCGACTCTACGGAATAGAACCCGCACTTTCCGATAACCTTATTTTTCGTAGATTCCGAGGCTCCCGCCGAAACCAGAACTATCTTTATCCTACCAACCTTCGGTAAGGTGTGGCATACGATATCTGTTCCGATCACGACCTTGCCCGCTCTCATAGCGAAGCCGAGCATACCGACAAGTCTCGTTCTGTTCTTATTTTCCAACCGCAAGCTCCTCTTCAAGCTTATCGTAGACCTCGTCGGGGATATGACATTCGAGCGAGGTCTCGAGGCGTCTTGCCTTTCTCGCCTTCTTTAGGCAGGAGGAATTCTTGCAAATATACGCTCCTCTGCCGGAGCGCTTACCTGTCACGTCAAGCACTATCTCGCCCTCGGGTGTTCTGAGAACGCGGATCAGAGTGCTCTTCGGAAAGTGCTCTCCGCATCCGGTGCATCGACGCTCGGGTAATTTCTTCACCTTTACGTTTTCAGCCATTTTATGCCTTAATGTCTATCTTGCAGCCTGTGAGACGGGCAACAAGCTTAGCATTACGTCCCTCCTTACCGATAGCAAGAGAAAGCTGATCGGGAGAAACTGTAACGCGGCAGGTACGCTCGTCCTCGAGGTACACGTCAAGCACCTTCGCAGGAGAGAGAGCCTCACCGACGTACTCAGCGAGATCGTCGCTGTACTTGATGATATCGACCTTTTCACCGGCGAGCTCGGCGAGAATATTGTTGATTCTCATTCCGTTCTTACCGATGCAAGAGCCGACTGCGTCGACGTTCTCGTCTCTGGATTCAACTGCTATCTTGGTTCTGAGTCCTGCCTCGCGGGCAACACCCTTAATAAGTATCGTTCCGTCCTGTATCTCGGGTACCTCGAGCTCGAACAGTCTCTTTACGAAGCTCGGATGTATTCTCGAGAGCGTTACGATAGGTCCGCGGGTCTCGCCGCTCTTGACCTCGGAGATGAATACCTTGATTCTGTCGCCTACCTCGTAGGTCTCGCCGGGGATCTGCTCCTCCTTAATGAGAGTAGCACGGCCTGTGCCGGTATCGAGAATGGCGTTGCCGTTTATGGTATCGATCTTATCAACGATCGCCGTGATGATCTCTTCCTTCTTGTTCTCGTATTCCTTGGTCTGACGCTCGCGCTCTGCGGTACGGATAGCCTGAACTATCATCTGCTTACCTGCCTGTGCGGAGAGACGGCGGAAATCCTTTGTCTTAAGCTCAGTCTCTACGACACCGCCCATCTTGTGACGGCGAGAAAGAGCCTTTGCCGCGGTGTAACCGATCTCGCACTTTTCATCGTATACCTCATCGTCGGGAACGACGGTGCGCTGCTGGAACACTCTCATATCCTTCTTGTTAGGATCAAGCTGAACTCTGATGACCGTGGTAGGTCCTACTTCCTTTCTGCAGGCGTTCGCAAGTGCGAGCTCGATCTGCGATATCATATACTCCTTTGAAATACCGCTCTGCTCCTCGAGAGCGTCAAGGGCGTTGAAGAATTCTGCGTTCATTTTTTCCGTTTTACCCGTATGTTTTTATACGTTCCTTTCCGTTTATTGTGATGTATTTATTTGTTTTTTAATCTTCGAAATAAACCGTCGTAAGCTTGGATATCTCACTGTGGAGAAGCTTCGTCTCGCCGTTATCGTCTGCTATCACGACTCCCTCGTCGTCCGAGGATACGAGCGTGCCAACGATCGACTTGCGTCCGTCCTTCGCCGTAAAAAGCTTAGCCTCAACGCGCTCTCCGATAGACCACTCGATATGCTCACGTGTGCGGAGCTCTCTCTCGATTCCGGGAGAGGAAACCTCAAGGTAGTAAAAGCCCTCGATGGGATCGCACTCGTCGAGAATGGGATCGATGGCTCTGTGCACCTTCTCGCAGTCGTCGATGTTAATGCCGTTTTCCGAATCAATGGTGATCTCAAGATGATAGTCCGCGCCGATCTTTGAATATACGATATCCCATATCGTATAGCCGAGGTCGGTGACGGTAGGCGTGATAGCCTCTCTGACCGTTTCCTTAATGCTTTTTTTCATTTTTACCTCACACTTTTTTGCAACACTAGAGGCTAGCCCGTTTCCGAGCTAGCCTCCGTTCATTTTATTCAACTACATACATTATAGCATATTTTCAAAAAAAATCAATACTTATCTTGAATTTTCTTGTAAAATTATTAAAAAAGTTCTTTCACCATCGAGACGCATCTTAAAATAAACCCGTCATTCTCCGACAGTTTCTTTTTTCCATGCATTCACGGTATAAGCATGAAAATATCAATAATGTAACTAAAGATTTACATTTTGCGGAGATTTATAAAAAATCCCCGCCGATCCGCAGATCGGCGGGGATAAAACATTATATCACGGTTTTAGACGGTAGAAGAGATCAAAGATGCTTCTTCTTATTCCAGTCGTTGGGCGCATTTCCGACCTTGTGCTTGCGCTCCTTCAGCTTGGAGATACCGCTCTCATTTGCGTATTCGACCATAAGCTTCTCGATCTCGCGTACTATGTCGAGTCTTTTGAGCTCGAGATCCTCTGCCTCAAAGGAACGGTCGCGCACAAATTCGGTTTCCGAAAGTCTTGCGTCGTGTTTTCTTTTCATCATCGGTTCCTCCTTACTTGAATAGGTCGGATACAGTGTTGAAGATTTGCATAAGCTGATCGCGGAAGATGTATCCGAATACTCCGAGAACGGCTACTATCACCACGAGAATGATTACGAATCCAATGCCCCAAGAGGATGCGCTATCAGTGTTACGGTAGATGATTCTATCGATGAGCCACTTGATATCCTCCTTGACCTGATGGACGTACTTCTCGTTGCGTGCTATATCACGCTTGAGCTGATTCTTCTCGTAGGAAGGAAGATCCTTTTCCTTCTTGAGACGGGTCTTAAGAACTGCGATAGTCGACTCGCCGTCAACCTGCTTGTTCATAAGATCGAAGAGCTTATCCTTCTCTGCGGGAGTCGCGGGAAGTCTCTTAACCTTCTGCTCAAGGGATCTGAGCTTCTTCTGAGACTCGCGCGCAGCATCGGTCTTGACCGAGCGCCACTTCTGGTTGATGCCGATACCGGTGATATCGACCTCAGAGCCGGTATAGATGGATATGAGCTGACCGTTGATGATATCTCTCTCGTTAAGGAGAGCCATGATCTTGGTACGGAGGCTCGCGAGCTTATCTCTATTGGCGTTCTTTCTCGTGTAGTTCGCGGTTGCGGGATCAGCGAAGATAACGCTGTAATAACGCTTATTATCAGCGTCCTCGGATGCAATGGCAGCTTTATTTTCTTTCTTGATCGCGCGGATCTCCTTAGCGATCTCCTTAAACTGCTTGTTGGAACGGTTCTTCTTCTGACCGTATCTAAATTCCTCGATATCGCGCTCGCTCTCAAGCAAGCTGATCTGATACTCTGCAAGAGCTGCAACCTTCTTGAGGTCCTTATTAGCCTGACCGACTATTCTGTTCTCAAGTCTGGCGCGTGCGATGGTCTTGTGGGTATCGTTGACGAGATTGTAATGACGTGCCGCATCTGCGATCTTCTCAAGATTCTCCTCGGTCACGGGATCGTCACCGTCGCCGGTGAACTCGTAGCAGTAGGAGAAGTTACCAACCTCGTAGGAGATGGTCGGGATAGCCTGATAAGGTCTGCCCTCGATGATATCGGTAACGATATCGGCTCTTGCGTGGGTGAGATAGTCGCCGGTCTGCTGCTCGAATTCAGTTACGTATGCGTTGTACGCCTTGATCTCGGCGGCAAGCTCCTTCTTTACACGGTTGATGTTATTGTTGGAGCCAACCTGACGGCATGCAATGAGAGTGTCTGCGTAGATATCGATGATCTGCTTCTCGTTAGTGAGGCAGCCTACGATGTGCGCAACTCTGTCGCGTCCGCTTGCATTGTTCTTCTGGCGCTCAATATTCTTGAGTTCCTTCTTGATATTCTCAACCTCGCGCTCATTCTTAGAGATGAGCTTTGCAAGCTCCTTCTTACCGGATACCTTAATAGCATTTGTAACCTTGTTATCATAGCTGTTTTCGGATACGGTATACGCCTCTGCGGTAGCATCGGTCTCGGGTCTGCGATACTCGATCTTCGGGAGAATGGTGTAGCTCTGACCTGCAAGAATGCTGTCAGCGATGTTGGTAGGAGCGGGAGTCAGGGTCTTACCGGTAAGCTTGTTGTATTCCTTAACAACGGAGTTGTAGCCCTTGATCTCACGGTTAAGATTTTTCTTAGTCTTCTTGAGTAGAGACTTATTCTCGGAGACGGATGCATATACGAGATTCTCGCTATATTCGTCAACGAGCTCCTTCTTTGCAGTAAGGGAAGCTACGGTAAGCTCGATCCTGTCGTTGCCTGCCGCGTTCTTCTTCTGCTTGTTGATATCCTTTTCCCACTTCTTCGACGCCTTAACTCTCTTAGCGCTCGTCTTGAAGTACTTCTTGAGTTCCTTCTGGTTGCAGTAGAGAGCAGCTGCCGGCTGGGGATCTGCCGCGGGCTCTGCGATCTCGAGCA
This sequence comes from Eubacteriales bacterium, assembly GCA_045635225.1. Classification (GTDB taxonomy): domain Bacteria; phylum Bacillota; class Clostridia; order Oscillospirales; family CAG-272; genus UBA1740. Next base: position 68,273 of record JAZRBV010000084.1, on the reverse strand, counting down.
CTCTGCCGGCGTTCGCCTGTGCAGCGTATACGGGAGTGTCACCGTATATCTCGGTCGTCTTAGCTGTCTCGGGTCTCTCGACGTCGATAGCAGTAGGCTGACCGTCAGGTCTATTGAAGGAGAGAACGGGGAGCACCTGGAAATCTACGCCGCGGATAACGTCCTTGGCAGTAGTCTTGGATGCCTTGGTGAGCTTCTCACCGGTGAGCTTCTGATACTGCTTGACGTACTTGTTGTACTTTTTGGTTGCGCGGTTGATATTCTTCTTAGCACACTTCTTATAACCCTTAGCATTCGCCTTGCATGCAAGTGCGAGAGCGTCGGTGCTGAGATCTATGATCTCCTTCTGTGCAGAGAGAACGTTGACTACGATCTCGATCTCGTCATATCCGAAGCATACAGAACGAAGCTTCTCGAGCTCGTCAACGTACTTCTTAAGCTGCTTTACGCTATCATTGTAGGTCTTGAAGTATCTCTTGAGCTCACGCTTGTCGTATACTATAGCGGACTCGTCAACAGTAACGAGCTCGCCCTCGGTCTCGACGCAAGCAGCCTCTTCGCTTACAGCCGCGGGAGCAACTGCTGCGATAGCCTCTGCTGCGGGTGCAGCTACTGCTATGGGAGCGGGTGTAGCCACTGCTGCGGGAGCGGGTGCTGCAGCAACGTAGCCGTGGTTGCCGCCAAAGATGAATGTGAAGCTACCGGCAGGAAGATTTTCCTCTGCCTCGCGCTCACCGATAAGTCTCTTGGTATCGCCGACGATCTCGAAGAGCTCTACAACGTGGAGCATACCGGGAACCTCGGGAAGAAGACCGGAGGAAAGAATATTCTCTGCTGTTATAGCGGAGATTCTGGTGATCTGTGCACCTGTGATCTCAGCGCACGCATATGCGCACTGATTATAACGCTGGAAGACCTCGATGAGTTGCTTCTTAGCTGCATCAACGATCTTGCGCTTGCCGGTAACCTTAGATGCTACGAGAACGTAGGAATAAAGGAGAACTCTCTCACGCTCGAGAGCGATATTCTGTACCGCAACGTCCGCAGTCTCGGCGAGGCGGGAGAGCTTCTTGAGTTCCTTGTCAATCCTCTTGTTGATGCGCTTAACCTTCTTGCAGAGCTGCTTATAATCCTTCTTACCGGAAACGGTAACCTCACCAAGCTCCTCGCTGACGTTGATATTCGATTTGATGGGAGTCTTTACGGTGACCTCGTTGGTGAGTTTTTCCTTCTTCGTCTTGGTAACGGTAGGAGCAACTGCCGCGCCACCGCCGTTGTTCATATCATCAACGGAGGGGAAGAGGAATGTGTAGGTAGTCTCGTTATCGTCCTCGATAACGGGCTGTTCCTCCTCGTATCTCGCCTTGTAGGATATTACGGGAATTACCGCAGTACCGGTGCGGGTTGCAAGGTAGTTGGGAAGGAAGGAGGATACACGGGTGAGCTCCTCACCGCTCATAGCGGCGTAGGCAGCGATCTTCGCGTTGTATTTATCGATATCAGCGAAGAGTGAATCTGCGTAGCGATCTATGTACTTAGCCTTGCCGAATTCAGCGGCAACGGAGAGATTATCACAGCCGAGCTCAAGGATCTTACCGGAGAGAATAATAGTCTCGATAAGGTCGGTCGGAGAGGTGATAACGCCGTTGTATCCGTTCTCAATAGCGGCAACAGCCTTGTTGAGCTTCTTTTCGACCTTCTTGGAGCGCTTGAAATACTTCTTAAGCTGTCTTCTGGACTTGACAGTCTTACCGAACTCCTTTACCGCGTTGATAGCGGGATCGTTGTAGGTCTCAACGGTGGGCTCATCGGTTTCTGCGGCGGTCTCTGTCGCCTCAGCGGTATCGGCTACGGGCTCCTCTGCTACGGGCTCCTCGACCTCGAGGGCAGCAGGCTGATCTGCGATAGCGGTAGCGATAACTGCGGACTCGAGATAATTCTCAACGAGGCCGTCGGACTCAGCAACGGTGAAGGACTCCTCCTCGGTAGCGGGAGTGAGAGCTACGGTCTCGGTCTCGGTGGTTGCAGTCTCTTCGGTAGTCTCGAGCACTGCACCGCCCTCTGCGATCGCAGCAGCACCTGCAGTGGAATTGGCGCCGATGAAGGTGAGAACGATCTCACGGCGGCGAGCATACGCCTCCGCAAGTGCAAGTCTCTCCTCACGAAGCGCTGCCATCTCACCAAGGAATCTCTTCTGCTCGTATGCTGCAAGGCGTGCTACCTCGACACGTGCGATATCGGTGCAATATTTAATAGCACCGAGAAGATACTCGTGCTGTGCTCTGGCGATAGCCATCTCACGGCAGAACTGATACTGTACGTCGGTTGCGGGTGCGATAGAAGGATCGTCCTCGCTCGTCAGAGTGATGATCATCTTGTCATCTCCAACGTTAACGAGAATAGAATCATCATCCTCGCCAATAGACTCGTTAAGAAGGAACTCCTCGACCTCGCGGGCAGCGGCCTCCTCCTTGGTCATTTCAACGGTTTTTTCACACACGGGTGCGGTCTTCTCGACCTTTGCGGGCTCTACCTTGGGTGTTGCCGCAGGTGCTTGTGCCTCGCTCGTCTCACGCTTGATAGCCTCGAGGGTTTCCTTAGCCTCCTCGATTCTCGCCTTTGCGATCTCGGACTTGTCGATTATACGAAGATTTCCGTTTTCATCAACGACGGCACACTTGGTAACGCGGTTAAGAAGCTCGGTGGCTCTATTGCCTCTTGCTCTTGCTTCCTCTCGCTCACGCTCGAGCTGCTCCGCTATCTCGCGTGCTCTGGCCTCACGAGTGGCTGCCTCTGCCGCCTCACGCTCAGCCTTCTCCTGCATTTTTGCCGCATTGAGAGTCTTCTGCTTATCCTTGAGGAGCTTCTGACGGTAATTCTCAGCATAGTCGAGAGCGGCAAGCTTCTGCTCTGCAACGATGCGAGCGCGCTTTTCCTCTTCCTCATGCTGCTTCTCTACCTCTTCGATACGAGCCTTAGCTTCCTCGTCGGTCTTTTTCTGAATTTTTTCCTGTTCGTTTCTGCGTGCACGCGCGTCTGCGTTCGCACGAGCAATGTTATCCTTAGCCTCGAGGAGCTTATCGGATATGTCTGCAGGCTCTTCCTCCGCGGGAGCTGCCTCCTCGGTAGCCTCTGCGATCTCCTCCGTGGGAGCTGCCTCTTCGGTAGCCTCTGCGGTCTCCTCTGCGGGAGCTGCCTCTTCGGTAGCCTCTACGGTCTCCTCTGTGGGAGCAGCCTCTTCGGTAGCCTCTGCGGTCTCTTCTGCGGGAGCTACATCTTCGGTAGCCTCTGCAACCTCCTCGATAGTCGTTGCAGGCTCAGATGCGGTCTCTGCTTCCTCTGCGGGTGCTACCTCAGCCTCCGCTACGGAAAGCTCGACCTCTGCGGTAGAAGTCTCGACTTCCGCTACTGCCGCATCTTCAGCTACAAGCACTTCTGCTTCCGCCTCGGGGGCTTCCGGAATTTTCTTTTCTTCTGCCATCACAATTTCCTCCTGTCATTGTCGCTGTAAAATTTTATTAAATAATTTAATATATCTCTTCTCAGTATTATGCCGACGAAGCAATCTCTGTCGTCCACGACCGGAACGAAGTTATGCTCCTTCACCCTCTCGAACAGCTCCTCTACGGTAGCTGTATGATACGCCGGCTTTACGTAGCTGTCGCTGATTATCTCAACGACTCCCGTCCGCTCTGCATCGCGGGGCTCGAATCTATCCTTGGATAGCACGTAATTAAGAACATCGTCGTTACGGAGTGTACCGATGTACACACCGTCCCTATCGATAACGGGGATCGCTACGTATCGGTGATAACGCATTTTTTCTATTGCCTGGCGCACGGTGCTGTCGACCGTAACGTATTCGACCAGGCTCTTCGGGATAACGAAGCGCATTATATTCATAGCACAGCCTCCGGGTCGGGGTCGTGACAGCCGCAGAGTGCGGTTCCTATAACAGTCGAAAACCTCGAGTGCTCCGGCATTATAAAATCGACACCGTAGCTTGCCCGCATACTATTGAATTCCTCAATTTTTTTACGGCAATAGTCAAACTGTGTGACGTTACCGGTCAGAACGATCTTATCAACTCCGACCGAGCGCGCCGCGAATATGGAAACCATACCAATGGTCTCGAAAACCATATTCAGTATACCGAGTGCAACGTCGCTCTTCTCGGCAATATCGGACACGTTTCCGAAATTTGCCGCCGTAAGGTCTCGAGATAGCGCGCTGAGCGCGTTGTCCGCGGTAATATCTTTTATGCGCAGGTCTATGCGCGAGAGATCACCGTCGCTTGCATATTCGGCAATATGATCTATGCTCTCCGCCTGCAGAAGCAGCTTCGAGAGTCCAACGAGAGTACCGCCGCCGACGCCTGTGCCGCCGAGATACATCATCTTCTGTCCGCGTTTCGCATGAACTATCGCAGTACCGGTGCCCATGCTCACGACCAACGCCTCGTCAAGTCCCGAAAGATAGAGTCCGCCGACACCTATGCTCTCGAACTCCTCTACTCTCTCGCAATCGAGTCCGTAGAGATTTCGCTTTACGTGTGAGGACCCCACACCGGTCATCATAACCTTGGTTATATCGGATATTTTCAGATTATTCTCATCTGTAAATTTACCGAATGCACCGTAGGTGGCTGTCACGGGATCGTTAGCACGAACGAGCTGTGGAGCTATGAGCTCGCGCTTACCGGAGGTGCTTTCTCTGAATCCTACTATTTTAGTCGTGCTGCCACCAACGTCTATGCCTATTACTGTCTTCATACGTCAGCTCCTCTCTTGCGCTTTTCAAGAGCATCAAAGGAAAGTCCGTATTTGTCCGCGATGTCACGAGCGTAAGATTTTCCGTCAGGCTTCATTCTGTATATTTTAAAGGAGCGCCTGCCCTCCTCTATTCCTGCCACAAGGGTGTCTATCTCAACGCCGCCTCGCTCGATGGAACGCGCGTTTATATCGGGTACGCTCGCCGCGAGCTCGTGCAGGTGCGTGGAGAAGATGCCGCGACATCTCTCTACGGCAAATCCGGTCAGGATCTCGGATGCGATATACGATGCCTCGTATGCACCGGTAGAGGATAGCGACTCGTCGAGAAGTATCATGCTGTTCTCGGTGACTGAATCGAATATCTCGCGCAGTCTCGCACATTCTTCGCCGAGCCTGCCCTTATCGATCGTGTCGTCAGCGCCCTCGGGAAAGTGAGTAAATATCGCATCAACAGGGGATATGGACGCACACTCGGCAGGTATCGGAAGACCGAGCTGACAGAGCGCCTGTGCGGCGCCGAGCGCTACGGTGATTACCGACTTGCCGCCTCGGTTTGGTCCGGTAAGAACGTATATGTGTGCTCTGTCATCGAACTCAAGATCGTTGAGCACTATCTCGTCGTCAATTGCAAGTGCAACGCGTGGGTTATACAATCCCCGTGCGCTGAAGGTCTTCTCACTCATAGGACGGAGGGTGGGTATGGATACCGTACATCCCTCGTGAGATGAAAGCTTATCTACGAGCTCCGCCGCTCGCGTCACGAACTCGATCTCCGGTATCAACCTGAGCATAAAGTCCGTATTGTCGATCACGTACTCGCCGACGATATTTCGCCAACCGCGTACCGAAGCACGGAAGACGTCCTCTATCGCTGAATTGAAGGCACCTATCAGAGCCTCCTGTCTGTTTTCACTCTGCCCCTTACCAAACGGAACGAGCTCTGCGATAGAGGTGAAGGCGTCGTTCTTGAAGGAGAATCGAAGTATCTTATCGAGCACCCTGCCCGATTTGAATTGCTCGGAGTTTATCGAGAGAACCCCCGCCGAGACGGGACGGAGCTCTCTGTCCAGGTTTACGCCGACGGTAATGCTCTTCACCTCATGGACACGTGCGGAGAGAGCCTCAAGCTTTTTGTTCAGCTCGGCGTAGTAATCAGAGCCGACGAGCTCGGCTACGAAATCGGCAAGAGCCGAGAATGCTCTGCCGCGTATCCTGTCGCGCACGGCGGAGAGACCGGCGGCGAGAGTGTCGAGGCAGGAAACGTAGAGCTCGATCTCGGTAATGCTGTAAAGGTATGAGTCGCCGGGGCTCGTGTTATCTCTGTCGAGACGTCGGAGCTCAATTATATCGTCTAAGATCGGATGCACCTTGGCAAGCGTCTCGCGCAACTCGGGGACCGATGTCACGTCGGCCACCGTCTCCTGGCGGTAACGGATGACGTCCTCGTCGTAGGTAAAGAACGACGACAGTCTGCCGTTTTTCAGATTGAATATCTCGGTAAGTCCAAGCTCGTCACATACCGCATCGGAAACGTTGGGTAATGCATCGCCGTTCATATGTGCGATGCGCGACTGCTCGTTGGGATACAGCAAGCTGATAAATCTGTCCTCCATCGGTGCTCTCCTTTCACAAAATTATATAGGCGCGTATAATATAATATAAATTAACAACACAATTATAACACACGAATGCTCGACTTGCAATAGGTTTGAGAACTTTTTTTCGCGTTTTTGCGTGATTTTTTTGGTTTTTCTCTATAAATCTGGTAAATCAAGTCGGCAGGACGAAAAACGGCGCTTGCAACTTACCGAAAAACTGTGCTTGCAACTTACCGAAAAACTGTGCTTGCAATTTGCCAAAAAACGTGGTAGAATACGTATAAAGAAGCAATCTAACTAACGCGTAAAAGTCGCCGAAAATACCGAAAAACTCGACATCACCCCCACCTAACGCGCATTTTGGGGTTAGTCGGCGCAGAAAAAATGTAACTAAAAGTTGACAAACACAGAGCCGCAGTAAAACGCGGCAAAACCGTAAAAGGAGATATTGAAATGAAGGTACTGATCATCAACGGAAGTCCGCACAAAAACGGAACCACCTACACCGCCCTCAGCGAAGCGGCGAGCGTACTGACCACCGAGGGTATAGAGACGGAGATAGTCAACGTCGGTGCGACCGGCTATCGCGGCTGTACTGCCTGCGGTGGATGCCGAAAAGAAGGCGGAGGCTGCGTAATAGGCGACGGCGTAAACGCGATCGCCAAAAAATTCGAGGAGGCGGACGGTATAATAATCGGAACGCCGGTATATTACGCATCACCTAACGGCAATCTCATATCCTTTCTCGACAGACTGTTTCACAGCACCCGCTTTGACAAGTCAATGAAGCTCGGCGCCGCGGTCGTATGTGCAAGGCGCGGCGGCTGTACCGCATCGTTTGACGTGATCAATAAGTATTTCACCATCTCGGGTATGCCGATAGTTTCCTCAACCTATTGGAATCAGGTTCACGGTGCAGGAGCTGAGGATGCACTGGAGGATGCAGAGGGATTGGAGACCATGCGTAATCTCGCAAGGAATATGGCATTTCTCATAAAGAGCATAAGGCTCGGAAAGGATACCTACGGATCGCCAAAGAAGGAGAGGACGCACTACACAAACTTCATCCGAAGATGAGTGTAAACAATTGTTTACTTAACAGCATTAAAATGCCAAAAAAGGCGCGGTGGTGCAACGATGTAAATAATTGTTTACATAATAAAAAGGTGCTCGTATGAACGGGTATTTAAGCAAAAAAGCGGGCTGTGATCAAGCGGTTGCAGCCCGTTTTCATGCGCATTTGTTAAGTGATATCTGCTATGCAGAACGGTGGCTATTTGCGCTGTACGACTCAAGTGAAACCGTAGCGTAGCCGAGCTAGGTAAAGCGCTGTCGATCAATTACCCGATCTGAGGAAAGGGAGAGCTTGATAAAAGATATATCGCCGGGGGTCGTGTCCGCACCTTCAAAATATACGGCTGTACAATTGTGTTAGTATATCGAGATTTATATATATTATTTATATATTAATGGTAGAAAAAGTCCGAGAGATTTCCGCTACTGTCCATAGCTACCCACAGCTCAACTTACGGAGTTATATTGATCACTCGAAATTAATACATATTCGTACCTCGTTTACTAAGGCTGTGCCCATAAAAATATATAAGCGCCGGTAAACCGTAAAAATGCGACACGTCCCCTAACTTTGTGCCAAAGATCACGACTGTCGCGTATATTTCCGATCAAAGCGCGCATAATCACTTTTGTATAGACGAAAAGAATAATCGGCAAAAAAACATACGTAACGAAGCGCATTCGAGGCATTTGATAAAGCGTGGTCAACTTCCCGCTCTATGCTCGCGCGGCTGCTGAAATAGGTATCTTTTTCGACAAAAACAAAATTCTTTTCAAAAAAGTGAAAAAACTATTGACTTTTCCATTTTCTTATGATATAATACCTAGGCAAGACTTGAGAGTCGAGGAAAATGGCGGATTAGCTCAGTTGGCTAGAGCGTCCGGTTCATACCCGGCAGGTCGTTGGTTCAAATCCGACATCCGCTACCATTCCCGGCCCGTTGGTCAAGAGGTTAAGACACGGCCCTTTCACGGCTGTAACATGGGTTCGATTCCCGTACGGGTCACCATAGAAAAAAGGACACCTTTTTCTAGGTGTCCTTTTTTCTATGTTATCCGTACCCAACATCGAACGCACTCGAGGCGCACGGCGACTCGAATATGGGTTCGCATTCGCCGCGCAAGCGCGTCGAGCTCGCTCGTAAGCGATAAGCGTGCGAATATTCGCTCTATGCGAAATTCCCGTTTTCCCGATGACACCTTTTTCTAGGTGTCCTTTTTTCTATGCGTCTAGTACCCAAATGTGACAATAAAAGTGGCGAGCAGTTCCCTGCTCGCCATACTTGTTTTAACGGTAATTATTCAGCACACCGTGCTTTTTACCTCGTCATCAACTCTGAAGAGAATTGCTAGCGTAACCGTGAAATAGAACATCGGATGTACGTAGAATATAAAGTTCTCGAGCAATGAACCGAGAAGCACGGAGGCGAGAGCGGCACCGAGCATCGTCTTTACAAACGTAGGGCGGCGGAAGATAGGGATCGCGGTCTCGATGCGGTGATAACCGTATGCGAGAAGACCGAAGACACCCATAGATGCAAGCAACTGAATAGGCGTGTTGTGCATCATTTTAGGAATAAAGGAAACAAGTTGGAAGAGATATGGCTCCATACCAAAGAAGCCCTTACCGAACACAGGCGCTTCAAGGAATGCATTAATACCATATTCCCAGAGATAATATCTGCCGTTATTATCAAGTCCGCGAGTGATGTAATTATCGATTACCGAATATATTACATCCCAATTTAAGGCAATCACCGCCGCAATTGCAGCAACCACAACAGGTATCGCGATGTTTAATTGCTTTTTATCCCTTGAATACACGTAAGCAACTATCAAAGCAATAACGTATATAGGCGTACCTACCATAAAAGCCGTTCTCGAGATATTGAGTATCGAACCTATCCAGGTCAGCGTCGCCATTAAAAAATACAAACCGCTGTGCTTGCTTCTGACAACGCCAATAAATAATATAGGAATAAGCACCGTAAGAGATTGAGCACTGTTGTTACAAACGCCCCAACCAAAATTAAAGGCATCACGATTGATCTTACCGTCAATGATCACGTTTTCGTCGGTAAGATATACAGCCATCGTCTCGGACAAAACAATGAATGCTGTAATTGCCGCAACGTAAACGAGATAATCGACAGTCTCGTGAGCATCCTCGTTTGATAGGCCGAAATAGAAAACGTAAAATACAAGGATAAAGAGGACAATATTAACCGCGCCGAATCCAAGGCTGCCCGGATTCCAAACTCCGCTGAAGGCTCCTCCGAGAAGGAACGCCGCAGAAAGAACGACCGAGGAATAAACGAGCGGGGCACGCTTAAATGCGCGTCGCGTGATCAGCTTGTTTTTCACGAAGCAATAGACGAAGCAGGCGGCAACGATAACGAAGAGCGTAACCGTGACGAAGGCGCGCCCGTCTCCGAAATAACGGCTGGCGGCATCTCCCTTGCCGGAAGGGGAATTTTCCGGTGAGATCTGAAAAAGGAACATCAGAAACGCCGGAATTGCAGGCTTGATAGATCTACAAATCAGGAGTGCTGCTGAGATCAAGAGCATGTTGATAATGTTAAGATAAAACTCAAGTGCCCATAGATGCCCCGCTAATACGAGAATCGCTATAACGATCGGATATAACCGACCGCAAAAGAACGAGTTAAGGCGCTCCCTCGCGCTCGCGAATTTGACTGTTGTGATTGGCATGATCAATTTCCTTCCTTATAACGTTCAACACTGTAAAATACGCTGAATCAAAAGCAAATTTCGAGCTTCTTTCGATGGCAGCTCTTGGGTCGATTTTGAGAATTTTGCTGTATATTCGGAAAGTTTTGTTTACAAAATCATCTATTATGTCACTTTTAAACGTATATCCATCAATTCCGGATCTGACAATATCCACGTGACCTTTTACATCAGAAACCAGTACCGTCAAGCCGAGAGAGAGTGCCTCAACAACGTTGAACGGAAGCCCCTCGCACAAGCTCGCGCTGACATAGAGATCCGTTGCCCCGAGAATCGATATTACGTCGCGTCGGTATCCTAAAAAGCTGATGCTGCGAGATACCCCGATATGCTCCGCGAGGCGCGAAAGTCGTACACGTTCCCCGCCCTCGCCGACAAGTAGAAGATGCGCACTCGGAATGATCGGCAGTATCTCTGCCATCGCACGAATAAGAAAGCTTTGATTCTTCCTTTTAGACAATTCACCAACAAAGGTTATGACGAATTTGCCATCAAGTCCGAGAACGTGTCTCATTTTCGATCGATCAGCCATCGGCGTTAAAGCTCCGACCCCCATGCCGGGAATAAAGTACACGTTTTCGCGGCAGAGTCTGTATTTACGAGCGAGGTATAGATCCTCGGAATTCATCACTGCTATAGCATCGGTGCGCCCTGCGAGCAGTCGCTCCACAAAACAGAGGACACGCTCACGAAAAGTGCGTTTTTCGCGAGTAAATAGGTACCCGTGTGAAATATTCAAGACTCGCGGACGGTTTTTTCGAGGCAACACAAGCCTTATAGCAACCGACATAAGAGTCGTATTCAGTATGACAAGATCGTATCTCTCACGTTGCAGGATACGCGCAATTTTCAGGATGCGGAGAAGGTTTGAAGGCGAGAGCATCCTCTTCTTGAGACGAATGTCGATATCCGCACCTTTCCCGTCCGCCATAGTAGCGACGGTATGGCCTGCTCGCCGAAGCTCGACGAGGTATGGCGCGTGAAATTTTTCGAGATGCGATACGGTGGACGCCGCGTAGAGTATTTTTTTACTCATCGTTTCCCTCCCCGTACACCTCGCTTTTGTTCAAAGCTGCAAAAGGAGTTTTCAGCAAAATGCTGATATCAAGCGCAAGCGACCAATTTTCAATATAGTATATATCTTCAGCGATGCGATCCTCGATCGAGGTATCGCCCCGTAGTCCCTTTATCTGTGCCAAGCCTGTCATACCGGGCTTCACGTAATGCTTTACCATATAGAGCGGCACGGTGCGTCGGAATTTATCTACGAAGTGCGGTATCTCGGGTCTCGGGCCAACGAGAGACATATCACCGCGCAGTACGTTAAAAAGCTGTGGCAGCTCATCGATCGAGGTCCTGCGAAGAAAGTTTCCGAATCTCGTTTTACGCGAATCGCGTCCGCGGCTCCACGAGGTATCGGAGTCATCGTTTACCCGCATAGAGCGAAGCTTATACATAGTAAACGGTCTGCCACCCACCCCGACACGTGTCTGTCTGAAGATAGCAGGACCGCGCGAGGTAAGCTTTACACCTATCATCGCAAAGAGCATCACAGGCAGAGTTATCGCAACGAGCGCAATCGCACCGAATACGTCAACGGCTCGCTTGATAAACGCCGCACCGATAGAATCAAGCGGCGTCGCATGAGCATTGACCAGCGGAAGCATACCGAAAGCGTTCACCTGAGATGACGACCTGAAGTATCCGTGTATCACCGGCAAAAAGTAAACACGCGCGCACCTGTCGTCAGCACGGTTTACAGTATCTATCAGCCATTCACGCTCGTACGACGAAAGCGCAAAGATCACAGCATCAGGCAGTATACCGTCAATTACCCTAGTCGCATCACCAAGCTCTCCGAGATGCGGGATACCCCTCTCCGAGAGATCAACGCCAACGCTACCGACGATGCACACGCCGGAATCGGTAAGACGGTCCACCTCGCGCAAAAGAAGCTCCGCGCTCTCACGGTTGTCACCTATGACTGCAATGCGGCTCTGAAGCCTGTTTTGGCGACGCAGGTATCGTACGGCGGAAATTATCAAATGCTTTTTTGCCACAAGCAGAACAGTGCTGATCACTGCCGCGACGGCAGTCCAACGTGACGCGAATATATATTCGCCGTCATCAAGCAAAAAAGCCTCTACGGTCAAAATAATGGGGAGCGAGATGACCTCTGCAAAAACAATGCGTGAAAGCAATCTGTTTTCGGCGTAACGCGGTATCGGCTCGTACACTCCCATCAATCGGTAATATACCGACAGAAAAACAAGCAGAAGGAGAATGAACAGAAGACTGCCACCGTCGGTCACAGCGATCACGGTGCCGTATAGATGAGCGGTAAGCAGATATGCTACCGCCGCGGCGATGGCGTTAATAAGTATGTCAGCCCCGCTTTCTGCCGAAGCGGCTATCCCTCTTTTCTCCTTATACACGTACTGCCCCCTTCATAGCTCGTGCAGTACTCCATATTATAGAATACCACTTTTTAACTATTTTGTCAAGTTATATGTAAAAGTATCCGCAATACGGTAGATCGCCGTTAAAGCTTCGACATTTCAATAGAGGTAATTGACAAAGCCGAGATAAAATGATAAAATAAAATATACACATCAAATGCCGCGCGGCGGCGGAACATACGAGGAATTATGGATCTCAAAAAGCATATAGACGAAATCGAAAGAAAAATCAACTATAAATTCCGTGACAGATCGCTCCTTTTGCAGGCGTTTACGCGCTCGAGCTACTGCAACGAGAGAAACTACGGTGGCAGAGAAAATCTGACCTCAAACGAGGTGCTGGAGTTTTTCGGTGACAGCGTACTGTCGGTTGCCATCGTGGGTATGCTACTCGAAACGCAGACGGAAAGATACGAGCACGGAATAAGGACCTCGCTCGACGAGGGCGGCTTCTCGCTGATACGTTCAAAGCTCAGCGATAAGAAAAATCTCTCAAAGAGCATGGCGCTTCTCGGACTCGAGAAGTATCTGCTCGTCGGTGAGGGTGACGACAAGCTCGGTATACAGAACGAGCCGTCGGTAATGGAGGACCTGTTTGAGAGCATAGTCGGCGCTATATATATCGATAGCGGCAACGATATTACAGCTGTGTCGCGAGCGCTCGCAAGGATGCTGGATCTAACGGTATACACAAGCAACGAGCCCCCTGTGCAAAATCCTAAAAATGCGTTACAGGAGTGGTGCGCCGATAAGAAAAACCGCCTTCCCGCACCCGTATATAAAACGGTGTCGGAGTCGGGACCGGATCACAAAAAATCCTATGAGCGCGGAGTGTATATCGGCGACAGACTGATAGCCGTCGGTGTCGGCAAAAATCAGAAGCTCGCAGATACTGCCGCCGCAGAGCGCGCGTTGGAGGTGCTACGCTCGGAGAGCGCGCCAAAACGTGAGAAGACCGACGTGCTCGCAAAAATACGTGTCCACGCTACGGAGCATAAGCTTCCATCTCCCGAATTCCGCGACCTCGGTGAAACTCCTAACTCAAACGAATACGAGCGCGAATACATAGTGGAATGCCGCTACGCCGGGCTGATAAGCTCAGGGATCGGCAGAAGCAAGCAAGAGGCGCGCGAGAGCGCTTGCATAAAGCTCTACGGCGAGCTCGAAGGCACCGACGTACAAAAACGACCGGAGGACAATGAGGTAAAAAAATCTCTGCGTTCAGAGGACAGAAGCTCCAATGCACCGAGCGGTAAGACAAAGGCTAAAAAGAAAGCAAAGAGAGCAAATAAAAGTGCCAACGGCAAAGGCGCCGTGCCACCCGCAAAAAACGCATCCACCGCAAAAGCAGACGCACCTCTGAAGCAAAAAACGCGGGGCGGCACAAGTGACGGCACAGCGAGGAGCTCCACAGCGAAAAAGCCCGTCTTGCATCAAGCGAAAAAAAGTATACGCCGCACACCGAAGAAGCGGGTATAATTATTCTTGCATTTATTCATTATAAATATACCGAAAACAAATCGAGCTATTGTGGAAAATTACCGCAATAGCTCGATTTTTGTAAATATTAAATTACATTTTCCTGTATTTTAAGATCAAAGCAGCTTCTTATAAAGCTCGGTGATCTCCTCAACGCTTGTATCTCTCGGATTACCGGGACGGCAGGCGTCATCATACGCAGACTGTGCGAGGAAGGGAACGTCCTCGGGCTTTACGATATCCTTGAGATCAGTGGGAATTCCGACGTCGATAGAGAGCTGCTTAACAGCCGCAACAGCCGCCGCACGGTACTCGTCAACGGTCATCTTATCGGTGCCCTCAACGCCCATAGCCTCTGCGATATACTTATACTTATCGCCCGTCTCGGGTGCATTGTACTCCATAACGGTGGGAAGAATGATAGCGTTAGCTACGCCGTGAGGGGTGTCGTAGAGCGCGCCGAGAGGATGTGCCATGGAGTGAACGATACCAAGACCTACGTTAGAGAAGCCCATACCTGCAACGTACTGACCGAGAGCCATGCCTTCTCTGCCCTCTGCGGTGTTTGCAACTGCGCCGCGAAGAGATTTTGCAATAATTCTGATAGCCTCGATGTGGAACATATCGGAAAGAGCCCAGGCACCCTTGGTGATGTAACCCTCAATAGCGTGAGTGAGAGCGTCCATACCGGTTGCCGCAGTAAGACCCTTCGGCATAGTAGCCATCATATCGGGGTCAACGACTGCTACGACGGGAATATCGTGAACGTCAACGCAAACCATCTTTCTGTTCTTCTCTACGTCGGTAATAACGTAGTTGATGGTAACCTCTGCCGCAGTGCCCGCGGTAGTGGGAACAGCAATGATCGGAACGCACTTGTTTTTTGTAGGAGCAACGCCCTCGAGAGAGCGGACGTCGGAGAACTCAGGGTTGGTTATGATGATTCCTATCGCCTTTGCAGTATCCATAGAGGAGCCACCGCCGATAGCGACGATGCAGTCAGCGCCGGCAGCCTTGAATGCGGCAACGCCTGCCTGAACGTTCTCGATGGTAGGATTGGGCTTGATATCGGAAAATACCGAGTACTCGATGCTCGCGCCGTCAAGCACGTCGAGAACCTTCTTAGTTACGCCAAACTTGATGAGATCGGGGTCGGAGGCGACGAATACCTTCTTGAAGCCTCTTGCCTTCACCTCGTCGGCAACCGCAGAGATGGCGCCCTTACCGTGATAGGATGTTTCATTAAGTACAAATCTGTTCATTGGTGTAATTCCTTTCTTTTATTGAAGATTTACGATTACAGTATACACTAATGTGATGGTGTTGTCAAGGACTTTGACAAACTTCGTCAAAAAATTAACAATACGCAATAACAAAAATACCCCCGACCCGCAGAAGCATCGCTTCCGCATACGGATCGGGGTCCAACTATATACCGTCGTACCGATCTGTGTACAAGGTATATTGAATCGTGTTGATATCTGCATACCGAATATGCGGCATCACAATCCTCTGATCCACGCCTCGATCATAGGAGATATCATATCGTAGCCGATGCTCGTGAGATGCTGTCCGTCAAGCACAGGCTTACCTGCCGCGCGGTTTTGCTCGGGAGTGAGATCGGGATCGTAGTGACATCTGAGCGACGGGTTTATGATCGAGCATTCCCAGAGGTCGAGATACGGCACTCCCCATTTTTTACACACCTCGATGGCACGCAAGAAGAATTTTCTGCGCTTATATTCGGGGCCGTAGCCGCATTTCGGTCTACCCATTTTCTGTGCTACGATAAAGCCGAGCTTGGCCGTCGGATAGTAATTGATCGCCTTATAAAAAAGCAATTCCATGGCACCGGTGAATGTGGAGTCGTCGTATTTGCCGCTATAATCCGCAGGATCAAGCTCTCCGAATCTTTCGGGGTAATCTATCAAAAGATCAGCATCATTTGTGCCACCCTCAAGAATGAGATAATCGAGCGTTTCAAATCTTTCGCGTATGCGGTCTATACTGCGGGAGACCCAGTGCCGCATCTTATCTCCGTCGTAATACATTTCAGCGGTCACGGTGCCGCCGCCAACGGCAAAATTATGGCACTCCATACCGTTCCTCTCACCAACGCGATGCGCCCAGCCGCGCATCTCTCCGTCCGTATCATCGTCCAGCGCCTGGCATATGCTGTCTCCGTCGAATACTATGCGTTTTCCGTAAAGCTTGTCGATCATAATTTTTCCTCCAAATATATTAAAGCGTGTCAACAAACCGCTTATACTCGTCGTAGGTATAAAGAAGATTGAGCGCGTCAAGCAATGCGTTCGCCGTCATATCGTGCGGCAGATCAAGAGCTCTGCACAGCGTCTCTCTTTTAGCCGATGAATTCGGATTTCCGGACAGTCCATCGAAGAAAAAGTCAACTTTTGTTATCATTTTACCGTTTTTTTGATCCGATCTGCCGCTTGTAAAGGGAGAGAGAAGCTTTATAATTATCTCTGAATCTATTCCCTCTACGCCTAGCTTTCCCGCCTTGGATGGGCGCGCCTTACGCCGCTCCTTACCAAAGATCTCGGGGGTGTAGAGATGATATATTTTTTCCTTTGGAAGTATCGACGAGAGAAATGCGCGAATCTGCTTTCCTCCTCCGTCAGAGTCGGTGAGAACTATTATTCCATTCACTGAAAGCTTACGTATCAAGGCTTGCTTTTCCTTATTATTGAAAACGGAAAAGCCGTCGGTGGTTATGACTGTCGCATCGAGGAAGCCTGCGAGCGCACTCTTATCGTACCTTCCCTCGACTATTATCGGAAGGTCTATTTTAATCTTCTCGCTCATTTTCCCATCCTCCTATCGTTATGGAGGCAGAGGTCTGCAAGCGGACAAGCGTCGCACATCGGAGATCTCGCTGTACATATTTCGCGTCCGAATGTCACGATCCTGTGGCAGAAATCACTACCCTCGCGCGCATCCATAAGCGAGCGAAGGACAGTCTCTATTTTAGTCGGGTCCTTGAGCGTTTCGGGATACATTCCGAGCCTGCCGCAGATGCGTATGCAGTGAGTATCGCAGACTATAGCCTCGCCGCCGAAGACGTCGCCTATGAGTAGGTTTGCGATTTTTCTGCCGACACCGGGAAAGCGCAGAAGCTGTTCCATCTCAGAGGGCAGCTCGCCACCGTATTCATCGACAAGCATACGCGATGCCGCTTTTATACTCTCTGCTTTCATACGGTAGAGGCCGCATGGCTTGACTATTCTCTCTATTTCGGAGAGATCGCCGTCAGCCATATCGCGTGCCGTCGGAAATCTCTCAAATAGCTCGCGGGAGACGATATTTACTCGCGCATCGGTACACTGCGCCGAGAGTCTGCCCATGACGAGCAGTCGCCACGGGTCACCGCCGTACTCCAGAGCGCATACGCTCTCCGGGTATATTTCGGAGAGGCGCACTATTATCTTGGCGAGTCTCTCTCTTTTTTCCTTTTTCGTCATATTGATGACCATACCTTTCTTTGTGCGGTCATTGGTATCCTGTTTCCGTAAGAAATTTCGTTACACACGCGACGGAACGAAAGACACAAATTACGGTTTGAAAATCTGTTTTCAAACCTCCTCTGCAGCGCGGTCCATAAGGGTGCGTGTAAGAGCAACGGAGAGTCCCACGACCGTGTCGTATTCGCCGTCGTACTCCGCCACAAATCTGCCGCCCAGCCCCTGTATTCCGTAGGCACCCGCCTTGTCCATCGGCTCACCCGTGTCGATATATTCGTATATTTCCGAGTCGGTCATCTCTCTGAATCGGACGCGCGTCGTGCTGACGCCGCTCCAAACGCTGTCGTCTCGGTGAACGGCAACACCGGTGTGAACGTTATGCCATCTGCCCGATAGCGAGCGGAGCATTCTGTATGCGTCGTCGGTATCTATAGGCTTGCCAAGCGGCACACCGTCGAGCTCAACGAGAGTGTCGGAGGATATTATCAGCGCGTCATCCGATACGGTATCGGCAACCGCCCTACCCTTCCGTACGGCGAGGACACCGACGCCCTCCGACGGATGCATATTATCCGGAAGTGTCTCGTCGGTCTCGCGGGTTATTATTTCAAAGCTATCCACTATTTCCGAGAGGAGCTCACGTCTTCTCGGAGATTTGGAGGCAAGTATTATTCTCATATCTGCACCTCTTGCTATTTGCTAAAACTATTTTACTACAAACGATAACAAAAAGCAAGTAGTGGAGAAAAATTATCTCCCTCACCTGATCCTTGATCCCTTCTCCGACACATTAAAGACGTGATCGCGGTAAAAATAGCAAAAAAACACTCCCGAGACATGCTCGGGAGTGCTTATATAGATATGAATATTCAATATTCTTACTTAGGGAAGAGCATTCCACGTAGCAAGAGTACCCTGAATATCCTTTTCCTTCTGCTCGTAAAGTCTTTCGTACTCGATATCCATACCGGTTACCTGGAAGTTGAAAGAACGAATGATCTCGTGCCATCTTCTCATAGCTGCAAGCTTATCGGAAGAGTTGTAGTTACCGATAACGTCCTCGAAGGTCTTGTCGAAGCAGTCACGAACGTGGTTACGGATGTAGGTAAGCATCTCGATGTTATCCTCACTGGTCTCGCCACGAACGGATGCTGCAAGGTTCTGAGTATAATAGGTGTTAAGAACGTCCTTGGAGTGTCTGGACTGATAGTCAAGGAATGCAGAGCACATCTCGAACTTATCGGTCTGAGCTGCGATAGCAACGATTCTTGCAAGGTTATGTACGAGAGTGTTATACTCGTCCCTAACCTCTGCGCTACGGGTTCTGTAAAGCGGAACGGGAACGATACCGAAGCCGGACTTACCGCTAGCTCTCATGGTCTGGTAGGAGGACTCATCCTCAAGAGAACCGAGGGCGATGATACCGCCGAAGAGCATGTTGTCAGCAACGAACTCGCTACGGATAGCAAGAAGGTCGGTCTTGTGACCTGCAGCAGCAGAATCTTCTTTGGTAACGCAGATGATACCGTTGGAGGAGTTCTCGCTCATAAGGTTGTTAAGAGCAAGTGCGAACTCACTGAACTGAGGGTTAGTCTTGGGATAAGTAAGGTTGTACTTACCGGGCTGACCGTCGATAGGAGTCTTCTCAATGATCTTTACAGAAGTGGTGTAAAGGATACCGGAAGCGGGAAGACCGGATGTTCCGCCGAGAGCGAAGCCGAGTCTGTCACCGAGGTTGGAGGTACCGGTGGTGGGGTTGTTAGCATTCTTGTCAAGGTATACAGCCTGGCTGTATGCAGCAAGAATATCATAGGTCCACGCGTTGTTCCAAACGATGTCGTAGAAGTGCTGGATGTTGGTCTGATCATCACCGATGGTGATAGGACCTGCCATAGCGCCGGTCTCGTCATCGTAGTACTCGGGAGAAGGAAGAGAGTTTCTCTCGATCTGGTTCATCAGATTGATGTTAACGGGGATTACAAGGAATGCACGAACAAGGTCGGTGCAGTAGTTGGAGCCAAGGCAGTAAAGCTTGTCATCGGAAAGAG
Organism: Eubacteriales bacterium; assembly: GCA_045635225.1. Classification (GTDB taxonomy): domain Bacteria; phylum Bacillota; class Clostridia; order Oscillospirales; family CAG-272; genus UBA1740. Next base: position 48,610 of record JAZRBV010000084.1, on the reverse strand, counting down.
AAAGGGACTTCATGTAGTCGTAGAAGTAACCCTCACCTGCTTCGGAATCGAAGTAGCTCTCGCCAACGGGATTGTAATCAGCGTCGTTGAATCTGAAGAAGTTGTAGCCCTTACCGTGAGAGGTGGATCTGAGGTTTGCAAAGCAACCCTTGATAGACGCACAGGTCATATCGTATGCGAAGTTACAGTACATATCAACGGAGCCGGGACCGTAGGTCGCAGTCTCGTTGTAGATACGGTTAACGTTCGCAGACCAAGCGTACTCATTTACCTTATCGGGAAGATAAGAGTAATCGATTCTTACGTTGGCTTCCTTCGCTGCGTTCTTGTTTCTCTCTGCAACGTAGTCATCAACAAGTTCGCCTTCACTAGCTTCGCCTGCGTAGTATCTCTCTACTTCAGAGGAAAGCTCGTCGGACTGGGAGTGCTTGTTCATCTCGAAGATGAGCTCCATCTCGCGCCAGTATACCTTCTTATCGCTGCTTTCGCCACCGCCGATGTCGTCGCCGCCACCGTCGTTGCCGTCGCCGCCGCAAGAAGCAAGCATACCAACTACCATGATCAGAGCCATCAAGAGACTGATGATTTTGATTTTCATAGGTTTCTCCTTTATATAAAATATTTTTATTAACCGTGAAAACGCACGATTTGGTATACTAATAATATCACAATGAAAATGACAAGTCAAGACAAAAAATATGTCCAAATAAAAGTTTTCGCACTTTGCACAACGAAACGGTACATATTTTGTGCATATTAGACATAATAATTATGAACATATTATTAAACCACGCGCGTGTGCGACCATGTGGTCAATCGGCGATCAGCTCACCTGCACGAGCGACAGCGCTCGCCGTGTCGGGGCAGAAATTCTCCTCTCCTATCGCATCGGCAAGTCCGTACTTACTGAGTGCGCGCATAGGCGCCTCGTTGACGTGCGAAACGATCAGAGTGATGCCGTCCTTCTCACACTCACGCACAAGCTTCTCGAAGTTTCTGATAGCGGAGGAGTCGAGCATCGGCACGTTTGCCGCCGAGATGATCATCACGCGCACGCCGTCGTCTCTCGGAAAATCAAGAAATTTATCGGTAGCGGCGAAGAACATCGGGCCGTTGATCTCGTAGAATACGGTGCGCTCGGGAAGATCGGGGATCTCGGAGCCGTCGACGCATCTGACGCTTGCGGCGTCAGACATATTCTTAAGGAAGAGAAATGCGGTGAGGATGAGACCTGCCGCAATAGCTACGACGAGATCGAATACAACTGTGAGTAGGAAGGTCGCGACGAGGACAAGCACCTCGCCTGCAGTTGCTGTCTTACAGATATGAACGAAGTGTCTCCACTCCGACATATTGTATGCCACGACGAAGAGGATCGCCGCGATGACAGGCATCGGGATCCAGCTTGCAAGCGGCATAAGCACCACGAGCACGAGGAAGAGGACCACCGCGTGAACTATGCCTGCGATCGGTGTTCTACCGCCGTTTTTCACGTTGGCGGCAGTCCTTGCAATAGCACCCGTCGCGGGGATACCGCCGAACAGACCGGAGCAGATATTTCCGACGCCCTGTGCCACAAGCTCTGTGTTGGAGTTATGCTTGTCGTTTATCATACCGTCGGATACAACGCAGGAGAGCAGAGACTCGATAGCGGCGAGTATCGCGATGGTAAAGGCGTCGGGAATAAGGTCAATAATACGGTCAAAACTCAACACGGGTAGGCTGAACTTGGGTAATCCCGCACTAACCTGGTTACCGATGGTGTTGACGTCTAGGTCAAAAATTCCGACTGCAAGGCTGCCGAGAATTACAACGACGAGAGAGCCCGGTATCTTGTTTACGTACTTGAGTCTCGGCCATATTACGAGTATCGCAACGGACACAAGACCGACGATAAAAGCCGTAAGATTGAATGTGGAGATGCTGTCAATTATAGCCTCCAGCTTTTCTGCCGTCTCGATAGGAGATACCCCCTCACCAAAGGAGAGGCCAAGAAAATCCTTGATCTGACCGACCACGATCGTGACCGCGATACCGGCGGTGAAGCCCGTAGTTATAGTATATGGGATATATTTGATGAGGGAACCCAGCTTAAATACACCCATCAGGACGAGTATGATGCCCGCGAGGATCGTTGCGATAACGAGTCCGTCGAAGCCCTGCGTCGCAACGATACCCGCAACTATCGTGGCAAACGCCGCAGTAGGTCCGGAGATATTTACGTTGCTGCCGCCGAGAAGTGCGATAACAAATCCGGCAATTATAGCAGTATAAAGACCGCGCTCGGGACCAACGCCCGATGCAATAGCCAGAGCTATCGAGAGAGGCAGTGCGATGATCGCAACTATAACACCCGCTATGATATCGTTTATAAGCTTTTCCTTGCTGTACGACTTCAGCGCGGAAATGATTTTCGGTTTAAAGAACATTGTAAAATTCCTTTATTTTGTTGAAATATGACAAGTAGAGTTTACAAAATTGCTTTTTAACATTTGAAAGGCAGCCTGTATTTCAAGGCTGCCATAAAATTTTTTGAAAAATTATTTCGCAACGGTAATACCGGTAACGTGTACCTGGGGACCGTTCCACCAGTAGAGGAAGCCCTCAACGTTTATGGTGTCACCAATCTTGAGAGCCTCTGCAGCCTCGTATACGTCGGTGCCGTTTCCGGTGAGATACTTCTCAAGTGCGAGAGTGTAGGTATTTTCGCCGATCTGCACGTTGAAGTAGATGTCCTCGCCTTCGGAGCCGCTGTTGCCGTCGCCGTAGAAGAATGCATGCTCTGTGCCTGCATCGTCTACGCTTGCAACTACGGTTACGGAGTTAAGAGCAACCTTCATAGTCTGGTAGTCGATAACTGCCTCGCTGTCGCCGTAAATATCGGTAACATCGAATGCGTCTGCGATATAGGTGTCGCCGTCATCGATAACCTCGATGGTGCCGCCCATGATCTCGTACATGCCTGCCCAAGAAGCGGTGTAGCCTGTAACCTTGATCTTCATACCGGGAGTGAGCTGAGCGTAGGTAGCCTCGTCACAAACGGTCTCGTAAAGGAAGTAGCCGCCGTCATAATCCTCGGCGTAGATGGTAGCCTTATTGTCCCACCAGCTCTGCTTACCCTGAACGTAAGCGATGATGGTAACCTCGGTGTCCTCGCCTGCCGCGATGTACTCGTCGTGGCTGAAGATGTATTCCTCGTCGCCGCCGAACATCTCGTCGAAGGTAGACTCCTCGTAATCAGCAGCATCTGCAGGAGCGGAAACAACGGTATTCTCATAGGTGAAGGTTGTGTTAACAGAAGCATTGATAGCGATACCCTCAACAGTGTAATCGAAGCTTACAACGAGAGACTCGTACTTGCCGTCATTAACAGTAGCAACAAGGGTGAGGTTGTTGAGATCGGGAACATCCTCGCCGTCGCTTGCCATACCAAGAAGCATGTTGAGCTTCTCAACGGACTCAGCCTTCATATCGGTAGCGGTTATTACCTGCTTGCCGTCAGCCTCGGTAAGATTTACGGTGTTGAAGTCGTTAGCGGTAATGTCGCCGCCAACGTTGACCTGAGAGGTGATCTGGTTGATCTGCTCTTCGGTGGCTTCAAACTTGATCTTTTCTCCCTCTGCTGCCATATAAGCAACGCCATCAGCATAGATAACAGTTGCGTTTATGCCCATCATAGCGATATCGATCTTAAGATCGTCGCCGCTGACAGAGAGCTTATAGGACATTCCGCCAACCATAGATTCAAACGCATCGTTGACATCCTCGTTGTCGGAGGTCATACCGATAGTCATAGACATCTGATAGGGTGCTTTGGTGAGAACTGCGTCTGCAGCTGCAATTACCTCTGCAGCAGTCTTGGGCTTATTGTCGTCGCCGTTGTTTCCGCCACCGCAGGATGCGAATGCGAATACGGACATGAGAACAACAAGCAGAAGCGCAATGATTTTCTTAGCGTTCATTGTTTTTTCTCCTTTTGTTATATTAAATTTTTGCGTTAGACTTTAATTTTAAAATCTAAATCGTGCACATACTAATTATACTCTATTTTGTGCGTTTGTCAAGTGTCGGGTGAATATTTTATACTTTTTTATTCTTTCTGTGCCTGATGATCCTGCCCGTGACGAATACTGTGCCTATCAGCACCCAGCTTCCTCCGAGGATCGAAAGAAGAGCCACGGATCCGCCGGGAAGCTCGCCGAGATTGACCTTGCCCTCGACGTTTATAGCATCGAGTCGCTTGACGGAGACCGTATCATTGAAGAGCTTGTCAAAGAACGTATCGTTGATCTTCTGATTTCTTCTGGCGGCCAGGACGGTCTCCTCAATAACGTGTCCTGCTGCATCACGCAGGGATGCAGAGCCGTTGAATACCTCGGTGGTGAAGGTGTTGTCGAGGTTAGCGAGAAGCATCTTTGCCGCGGCGATCTTGACGTCATAGTAAAGATCCACGACCTCGCCGTCGGCGTCGCGCTCACCCGCACGGGAAAGATAGTCGACGTACTCCGGGTTGGAATGTGCGCTACGGGTGACGGGGATGTATCCCTCGGACTGCGAATATGCGATCTGTATACCGTCGGTCAGGAGATACTGCACGAAGAGCCAGGATGCGAGCACCTCTCCGGGATCTTCCTTATTGAATATGCAGACGGAGGGACCCTGCGAGATCATCTCGGGATCGTTCACGTTGAACTGTGGAATCGGACGGACGACAGTCTCAAACTCGACTATATCCTTCTCGTCCACCTCGGTCAGAGGCGCATCCGCGCCCATCCAGGTAGCACCGGCGGTAGAGTCGATAGCAAAGATACAGCGACCGACGTTCAACCAGTTTGCAGGATAGCCCGCGCGGTTTTGGAAGGTTTGGAACGCACCGCTCTTCACGTGCTTCGATATTTCTGTGAGCAGGTCACGGGTCGTATCGTTGAAGAGCAGGATGTCGCCTTCGTTGGTGGAGAGACCTGCATCCAGCTGCTCGAGCATCTGGATCATCATATTGTCGGTGGATTTATAAATGAACGGTATGAGCTTATCCTGTCCGTTAACAAGATATTTTCCGTCCTCACCCTTGGCGAGGGCTGCCTCGGAGACCTCCCATATGAAGTCCCACGTGAGAACGTCGGGCACGGTGTAGCCCAGCCTCTCGACGTAGGTCTTGTTTATATAGCACGCCTCGGTGGAGCGCATATACGGCAGAGCATAGCAGCTGTTGCCAATATAGCATTCATCAAGGAACTGAGGAATGATATCGTCAAGTGTAGGGGTGTCAAAGCGCACCTCACTGCCTCCGAGGCCAAAGCGCTTATCACTCATAAGCTCGTCAAGGCACACGACGGTGTTTTCACCCTCGAGATAGGTCGCTATATGGTCGGGATAGGTGATGCACACGTTTGGTGTGGTGTTCGTCGGGATGTTGGTGATGACGTCCTTATAAACGTCACCGTAATTGGTGTAGATCTTGATCTTGACGTCAATGTTTGGATAGAGTGCCTCAAACTCAGCGGCGGCGCGCTCATAGACGTTCTTCTGATAAGCATTGCTCTCATTTTTTGCCCAGAAGACTATCTCGTAATTTTTAGTATCGTCGAAGGCACCGGGAACGTCAAACTCATTCAGCTGCGCTCTGCCGTGGCAGGAGGCGAGAAGCATCGAGAAAACAGAGAACAAAAGAATGAGCGCGATTATGCGAATAACTTGCGTGCGATAGGTGCTTTTTTGCACGAATGCGGCACCCGTGTCGACTTTTTCGCGGTTTATCATCCTTTGGTACCTCCTCTCGCAACGCCCTCCATTATCTTGTTACGGAATATGAGGAACAGGATCACAAGCGGAAGCGAGACTACCACAACCGCAGCCATCATAGCAGGAATATTCTCTCGTCCGAAGCCGCTCTCACGTAACTCCTGAATACCGTTGGAGATGAGGTAATACGCCTCCTCGTCGGTTATGAGACGAGGCCATACGTAAGAGTTCCAGCACTCTATGACCTTGAGTATCGTGACGGTGACGAGGGTGGGCTTACAGATCGGAACCATAACGCGGAGAAGATATTTCATATCCGAGGTTCCGTCAACCTTTGCCGCGAGGTAAAGCTCATCGGGGACCTGCGAGAAATTCTCGCGCAAGAGGTAGATATAGAACACAGAGGTGATCGACGGAAGAATAAGACCCGTGAAGGTATTACGGAGATCCAGATTTGTGATGGTTACAAAGTTTGTGACAACAACGAGCTCACTCGGTATCATCATAAGCGCCAAAAACAGAGTAAAGGCGAGATCGCGTCCCTTGAAATTAAGGCGGGAGAAGCCAAACGCCGCAAGCACCGTAACGACGAGCATTATCGCCGTGGTGATCACCGTAAATATCAGCGTATTGAGACAGTAATCAAGGAGCGGCACGTCGGTAAACGCAGTAATGTAATTATCAAGTGTGGGATCTGTTGGGTAGAACTTCGGCACGTCCTCGGTAACGTATGAGCCGTAGCTCTTGAAGGAGGTGAGTATCATCCAGAAGAAGGGGAAAAGAACGATGACCGCCCACGCCGCAAGAAACGAATATGTCAATATCTTACGGGTGAGATCGATAGTTCTTTTACGCTTTTCAGCCTGTAAAAGTTTATCTGCTTCCATATTCCCTCCTTAATAATGAACGTGCTTTTTGCTGACCAACAAATTGATAACGGTGATGGTCAAGACTATCACGAACAGAATGATAGCCGCCGCAGAGGCAAAGGAGGGATATCCTCCGCTGTCTCCGTAGAGCATATCGTAGATGTAGCCGACGATGGTATTCATCTCGGCAACGTTGAGCTTAGTACCGAAGAGCGCGACGGCATCGCTGTACGCCTTGAACGCGCCTATGAATCCCGTGATAACGAGGTAAAATAGCATCGGGGAGATCATGGGCACCGTGATGCGCAAAAACTGTCGTTTTTTAGATGCACCGTCTATCATGGCGGCGTTGTAGTAATCCTGCTTTACAGATGCAATGGCACTCGTCAGAACGAGTATCTTGAACGGCAATACCATCCACACCGTATATACGCAGAGCACGAGCATCTTTGCCCAATACGGTCCGTTTATGAAATCTATCGGGTCCATGCCGAATATGCCGAGCACGATGTTGACAAGTCCGTCGGTATACTCCGTCGTCTGGAACAGTATCATAAACACGAGACCTACGGCGAGAGTGTTCGTGACGTAGGGAAGAAAATACACCGTCTGGAAGAACTTGCGCAGCCGTGTCACCGAGCAGAGCGCGATAGATATAAAGAGAGCAAGCAGGGTCGACACCGGTACGGTTATAAAGACGAGTATAAAGGTATTCTTCAACGCCATAAGAAAATACGGATCACGAAGAACGTAGCTGTAATTATATATTCCCGTTCCGTAGAAGGTCTGCGATGCACTGTTGAAGCCCTCCTCGAGCGAGTATATAAACACGTCAATAAGAGGATATACGAGGAATACACCGAGGAAGATCGCGGCAGGAAGAATATACAACCAGCCCTTCAAATTATTCTTATCCATTTGTTTCTCCTGAACATCTTACATTAGCATAGTCAACGATTATGACAACTATAATTTACAAATTCACGATTTAAAGTCTATACAGTGCTCTTCTCTGACCTTCTCGTTATCGCAGAAAACAACGCTTATACTGTCACTGTCGAAATAGTAGCCGCCTCCGGTGTAAAGCGATAGCTTGTGCTCCGGAACTCCTGCAACAATGATTGGCGAGGGTGAGCCAAACTCATCGAGCTCGTCGCCGGGGTAGCTTACGATCAGCTTATGCTTATGACCCGAGATCATAACGTGTGGGCGAACGTTCTCCCGCAGGAGCTGCGCCCAATAAGCATAGGTGTCCTCCTCGATGTTGAAGGGGGGCACGCGCTTTTCAACGAACGGAGCGTGCACGACGACGATACGGCGCGTGATGCCCTCGGCGAGATACTCACTCTCTGCATTACGTATCACATCCTCAATAAATCCGCTCTCGCGCATTCTGAAGGCATGCGCGCAAATGGTATTGCCGTACTCACTCGATCCGTCGGGCTTGTCCTCGGCACAGTCGAGAACTATTCCCCAAAGCGATCCGAGACGGAAGGTGTAGTAGCTGCGTCCGAGGTGATTAGGGGTATTCTCGGTGAGAAATTCCGCCATAGCGCCGCGCATATCGTGATTTCCGCGTGCAAAGATTGCCGGTATCTCGCCGCGAGTTATCTCACCTGATATAGCATATATTCCTGCAAATCGATCGAGACTGTCGCTATCCTCCGCGATATCACCGCTTAGTATCAGCAGATCTATCGCTCCGTATTTTTCAGCATAAAGCTTAGCCGCCGCGATAGGCTCTGCTACCATACTGTGAGAATCGGATATATGATAGGCGCGGAAGGTATCCGACGTAAGAGGCTTAAAGCAGAAGTGTTTTCTCTCCACATCGCCGCTCTCGGTCCAATACGGCACGCGGTTGAGTATTCTTCGGTAGCAGAGCGTATACTCCCCTGCACCGTCGAGGACATCGGTAGGGATCAATATCTTATGTATCATATTTTTCGAGCGCAGAATACCGTTTGTCTCGTCGTAATAGGTACGATCTCCAACCTCAACCCACATAGTCACCTCGCAGGATACGGGTACGATTATCTGATACTCGCGATCGACCGCAAAAACAGACGGATAGGTTTTCAGAGCATCCATTTTATTTCCTCCTTGCGCGATTACGCCTCGACTTGCAATGATCTTTATCCAATTATAGCACACGCGCGAGAATTTTTCAACATAATTTTATATATTTATGAATTTGACTTTACCGCGACTGTCTCAGCGCAATACTCTCTCCGTAACGCGATGTATTTGTCGTCGCGCCGCGGCAGATGTGATCCGAGCGGAGCATCGGAGCGACGTATATAAAAAGAGGCAGTCCGTGCGGTGCACCGCGCAAGACAGCCTCTTCGAATATTCGGTTATATCAGAACCACGCCTCGGGCTCTATAACGTACTTGTCGGTTACCAGCTTATAGACGTCGTAGAGCGCAACTATCCCACCGATACCGGCAAGGCAGGAGAGGAGTATCTTGGCAACCGCCTTCTTATTTTCGCCGAGCATAAAATTATGTACGCCGAAGCCGCCGATAAAGATCGCGAGAAGTATGAGGATCGACTTATCATGTCCGCCAATTTTTCCGTCGGCGCCTAAGGCAGAGGTCTTCGGTACACCGAAATCCGCGGCTACGCCACAGCTGAGGCAATACGTCCGACCGCTCTCAAGGCGTGCACCGCACTTCATACAGTAAGAGAGTCCGGTGCCTACCTGCACGCCGCAGGAAAGACATACCGCGGCACCCTCGTTAAGTTCATGACCGCAATTCTTACAGTACATAGTGTGCCTCCTTAAAATCTAAAATATGTGAATAGGTCGTAGTAGTATTCAAAGTCGCCAAAGCTACCGATCAAAGCAAACACGAATACGAAATAAAGCAGGATCAAGAGAACACTCGCGACCGCGCTGACTATCACGCTGACGAGTGCACCCTTTCCCGCACTTTTCGCGCGGAGAGGCATCGTGTCCTTTTCCAACAGGAAAAGTATGAGTCCCGCGATCGGAACGAAGAAGCCAAGCAGTGCGTAGCCCCAGTTGGGCGCATCGGCTACGTGGGGATTCGCCCTGACCGATCCGCCGGTAGCAACGCCGCAATGGATACACACGACAGCGTTGTCGTCGATCTGTTTACCACAATTCTTGCAATACATAGTAGACATCCTAAATTATTTTTATTTTTAATCGAGATTGAGTTTACCGCACTGCGCTTTACACTATATTTTGTAAAGTTTGGTTAGCAAAAATAGATTTTAACTCTAAATTAATTCTTTTACCGAGATCGATTTTATGTCGATAACGGCGAACGATACGCACCGTCATTACTAATCAGTAGTAGATGTATTTTTCTCTTTTTGCAACCACCCTCGCGCATCGGTTATAATCATTTGTGAGTATAACGTCGATACCCATATCGAGATATCTCTCGGTCTTGTCGGGATCGTCGGAATAGAACACGTTACAGACGATGCCTGCCTCGTGCGCTCTGTCGATCATTGCTTGATCGAAGTTATCAAGATAGAGCTGCACCTTCTTACATTTATACTTTAGCGCCTTATCAACGATGCCGTAAGGATCCTTTCCTGCTCCCGCGCATCTCGTAATATCCGGATACTCGTTCATAAGTCGCTCAAGCACGTCGGGATCACCCGACATAAAGTAGACGTATTTTTCACAGTCGTACTTGTAGATGAGCTTCACTACCCCGTCGAGATACTCGGGGCGATCCCCCATAGTTTTAAGATGAATATTCATTACCGTATGGCATGCGAACTTTTTCAGTATTTGCTCGAGCGTAGGAATGCGGAGTCCGCTGAATTCAGCCTCGTGCTTTGAACCGAAATCAAGCTTCAAAAGCTCATCAAGCGTATGATCCCATACGTTACCGGTACCGTTCGAGACCCTATCGAGAGTTGAATCATGGATCGATACGGGAACACCGTCCTTTGTGAACCAAACGTCGAATTCTATCTCCTCTGCTCCCATAGCAACCGCAGCACCGAAGGCAGGCATACTGTTCTCGGGTGCTATCGAATTGAAGCCGCGATGTGCACAAACACGAGGATATTTCATCAGCGCATCGGGGCGCACTACAGCACTTCCGGCAGGACGGTATTTCCAAGGACGCCTACCCTGCTCCACGTACTCGTAATGCGCGGCGGGTGGGTTGCCAAATCCCGCGGGCTTATAGTATTTATTGTGCGGATCGAATTCCGCCGTCGCAATGCCCACCTTGCTGTAAAGATTGGCAAGGACCTCACCCGTAGGCGAAACTATCATAGATGCGCCGCCAAGCGCGGAGCTCTCTCCCATCGATACCGACGAGCGGAGCACGTATGCGTTGGTATTATATGCAAGATGGCGCGTCATGATCTCGAGCGCCGCGTGAGTATCACTGCGCTGATGCGAGCAGCCGATGATGAAATCGACCCTCTCTCTCGCTATATTCGGTATCATCTCGTAGAAGTAAAAATCGTAACAGGTAAGAAATGCGAAGCGCAGTCCGTCTATTTCCACAACGGTGGGAGCCGTATGCTCGAAGCTGTAATCGCTGTCGAGGCGTAGCTTATGCACCTCACCGGGAGTCAGATGCTGCTTATGATACTGCCCGACGATCTCGCCGCGGCGATCGATAGCATACGTAGTGTTGCGATATCCCTCGTCAGTAACCCAGCGAGCATTGACAAAGACTATAGCATCACATCGCAGCGCAGTATCGCGGCAAGCGGTAAGAAGTCTATCGCGGTATCTTTCGGTAGCCTCGGAAGACAGCTCCCGTGTGGGCGCGAGTGTCGGAACGTCGGCAAGCTCGGGCATAACGATGATATCCGTCGTTGAATCGCACCGCGCGAGAAGCTCAAGCTCCTTTTCAAAAAGCTCGTCAACACGGGAATAATCCACCGAGTACTCAGGTTGAATTATACAAGCCTTCATAGCACTGTCATTCAAACCTTACCAGAGAGCTTATTTTCCAAAAACTCGCACACATCCCCGACCGTAACGAATTTTACGGGCTCAGTAAATCTGAAGTCAAACGCCGCCTCTATCTCCATTGCAAAAAGCATAATAGCGAGTGAATCGAGACCCAGGTCTTCGACGAGCCTTGTTTGTGCGGTAACGTTATCCATATTTATCTCGGCACTCACACGTCCGAGTATTTCCTTAAGCCTTGCAAGCATAGATATTTCATCCTTTCATTTTAGGAATTTCGGTTTCAAAACGCGTTTAATTTAACACGGGTATGGGGTATTTGCTAAAAATATAAACAAACAGCACCGGCGGAGCTTAGCCTGTGATCAGACGATCGGCTTGATATAAGCGCGGCGGCGCTTATGCTGCTCCGAGTCAAAGTATTTCCATTGCGCCATGACCTGAGTGTTCGTCTCAAGATTGAGATTAGTCTCAAAGTACTCGATCTCGCCAGACTCGAGATACTCTGCCATCTTCTCGAGCATCACGGCGTTAACTCCCGACGACTGATATTCCGGGAGCACGGCAACGAGTGCGAGGTCCACAGTCGCAGGCTTTCTGATAGCGCGAAGAAGTCGGATGAGCGCAGATGGAGTCAACCTACCGCCGCTCTTCTGCAGAGCCGTTCCGATACCGGGTATACATAATCCAAACGCGGCAACGCGCTCATTTTCGTCACAGATAACTATCAAATATCTCTTGTTTATGACCAGCATAAACTGATCGACGAGCTGTTTTTTCATGCTCTCGGTAAACGGCACCGTTCCGTAAAGCTCGCTGTAACAGCGGTCGATACACTCAAAAACCCCATCCTTATACTTCGCAATATATTCTTTTTTCGTGTATTTATCCGGGTCTACAAAGTGTAGCTTGTTCAACTCAAGCGCGCGTTCTGCGACTCTTGCCAGCATTGTATTTTTGACACGGGGTGCCCGTAAACGGAATTCGAGCCAGTCTATCTCCTTCACAAAGCCACAGCCCTCTATCAGTGCGGGATAATAGTCGTAGTTGTACTGCTCCTCAAACGTAGAGAGCTTATCAAATCCTTCAATAAGCAGTCCCTCGCGCTCGAGATCGCTATATCCGAGAGGACCGCAGACGGTATCCATTCCCCGCTCTCTGCCCCACGCCTCAAGCGCCGAGAAGAGTGCCTCGGAAACTGTCGGGTCATCTATTGCATCAAATCGCGTGAAACGCACGCGGCGCTCGGAATGTAGCTCGTTCGACTGTCTTTGGATAATTCCCTGAATCCTTCCGACGACCTCGCCCGAGCGTTCAGCCAGGAAGAAGACCGACTCGGAGGTATCGGCGTATGCATTCTTATCGGTAAAAATGAGCATTTCGTCACCGTAGAGCGGCGGTACAAAATATTCGCAATTGCGATAGAGACGAAGCGGGAAATCAACAAAACGGTGTCTGTCGCGCCTCGAGCTTACCTCAACTATTTTTACGTCAGCCATAGTTATACCTCGTCAAGCGGCTCGTCGTCGCGGCGGAGAAATGCAAGACCGTAGCCTGCAAGCCATGGGCCGTTATGAGCACCGCTGACAGGGGACATAATAACAGCCTCGTGGTTCGTCTCTATGCCGTAGCCCTTCTCTATCTCGATAAGCTCGGGAAGAAGCGAGGGACCTGTGTAGATGTGCCAGAGAAGATAATCCTCAGCAGATCTGTCGCCTATCAGCTCCTTCAGTATCTCGCAGGTCTTGTGGAGCGCCTTTTTCTGCGTTCTGACGCTCTGGAGCGAGCAAATCTCGCCGTCGTGGGTGAAGTGAACGACAGGACAGATGCTGAGCATCTTGCCCATAAAAGCCTTGCCGCCCTTGAGCCTACCGTTGTAGATAAGATAGTCGAGCTTACCGTCGACGCCGAGGAATTCCTGGCGCTTCATCATCCACGCGATCTCCTTGAGAACAGTCTCGCACGACGCGCCCTCCTCGAGCAACTGTGCCGCGCGAATAGCAAGGAGGCCCTCGCCGAAGCAGGTGATCTTCGAGTCGATAACGTGGATATTCATTTTATCCTTATATTCCTCAGCGATGAGGCGGATCAGGTTATACGTACCGCCAAGATACGCACTGAGCGCGATGACGATGACTTCGTCATACCCCTCCGCATATGCACGATCAAAGTGGTCGTGGATCGCCTCGGTGGTAGGCATCGAGGTATAGGGGAGATTGTTTTTCGGGTCATCGAGCTTCTCGAGCTGTGCGTAGAAGTCTACGGGATCGAGATCGAAGCCCTCAAGATATTCCTTACCCTGAAAATGTACGTGAATTCTGATTATGTCGATATTGTACTTTTTATAGCGCTCGGGAGCATACTCGATACAGCCCGTCGACGTGCACATTACCTTTACCTTATTAGCCATTTTTATTTATCTTTGATAATCTTTTACAGATCATCTGTTGTCCTTTCCGCAAAATACGTCATTATTTTTTGCTATGTTCAGAAGCATCGCAGATGTGTTAGTGATGGAATCTGCGTTTGCCGCGCCGTGTGCCTTTATTATCGGCTTTCTGATACCGAGCACGATACCGCCGCCGAGTGAGTTGAAGTCGTAGATGCTCATCAGATATCCGACAAGCTTCATTATCTCGGGATTGCCCGTTGCCTTCGAATATTTAACTATATCTGTAATGATCCTTCGTGCTATGCCCTCGGAGTTTTTCAGCACCTGATTGCCCGCAAAGCCGTCCGCAACAAGCACGTCGCAGTCACCGGAGAGCGCATTTGTACCCTCGATGTTTCCGACGAAGTTGAGATTCGAATCAGCCTTTAAAATCGCGTGAGTCTCTTTTACCAGCTTGTTGCCCTTAGTCTCCTCTGCGCCGTTTGAGAGCAGTCCGATCTTCGGGCACTCTATGCCGTAGCTGCTTCTCATAAACTCCGCGCCCATCGTAGCGAATGCGTGAAGCTGTGAGGGGGTACAGTCAATATTAGCTCCCGTGTCGACGAGGCAAACGAAGCCGCCACGCTCAGCGGGAAGTATTGCCGCGAGAGCAGGACGCTTAAGATCGGGTGTCGCAAGATGACGAAGCGAGCCGGCAAGGAGCGCTCCCGTACTACCCGCGTTGATAAGACCTACAGCGTCATCGCGCTCTGCAAGAGTGCGGAGAGCTACAACGAGAGATGAGTCGGTCTTTTTAAATATTGCCTCCATGGGACTGTCGTAATTAGTGATAACGTCGCTTGTCCCGATGACCTCAATTCGAGATGTGTCAGCGGAGAGCTCATCAAGCTTTTTTTCTATGATACCACAGTCTCCGACAAGGATCAAGGCGAGGTCTCCGTGGTTTGAAAGAGCGCGTACGGCACCCTCTATTATGACCTCCGGTCCCTTATCGCTGCCCATAGTATCTATAACGATTTTGTATACTTTAGTTGTCATATTCGCTCCATTTCGTATAAACTATGCATTTAAATAGACTTTTATAATTACTCGATAGATGCAAGATAATTATATACTTTCTGATCGCCGATAAGCACGTCAACGCTCATATCGGGAAAGGCGTCCTCCAACCCCTCTTGCATCGCAATGCGATCACCGTCGGTGACACCCTCGCCGATAAAGAGGGTTATGAGTTCGCGCATATCGAGGTCCTCGAGAGCCGAGATCGCCCGAACCATAGCGGATAGAAAATCACCCTCGGAGGAGACGAGCTCTCCGTTCAGCACTCCTATCACCTCGCCCTCGTGGGCGTGCACGCCGCCGATGCTCGCATCTCTTATCGCTCTGGTCAGCTCAACTGTCGCAACCGCGTCCTTTGCCTCCGCCATATCGGCAAGCTGAGAGTCAAGATCATCCTCGGAGGAGTTGAAAACCGCAAGTGCGGAATAGCCCTCGGGAATAGTCTTGGTAGGCAAAACCGACACGCGCGCTCCGTCGTATAGCTCCGCCGCCTGCTTTGCGGTGAGGAAGATATTTCCATTGTTCGGGAGCACTATCACGTCGTCGACGTCGAGCGACTCAAAAGCCTCGATGAAGTCCTCTGTAGATGGGTTTCCGGTCTGTCCGCCGTCTATCACTACGTCAGCACCAAGTCCTGTGAGAAGAGCCTTAAATCCCTCGCCCGTAGCAACCGTGACGATGCCGTATCGCTTGTGCTTTTTCCGATTTTGCTTTTTCTCCGAGGCTATCTTCTCGGAGTGCTGAAGAGACATATTCTCTATTTTTACGTTCAGAAATTCACCGTACCTCTGACACATATCGAGTATTGCGGAGGGTGTCTTGATATGTGCGTGGAGCTTCAGTACGTCACCGTCGCGCAGTATCACTATGGAATCGGCACCCATATTTTCGAGCTCTGCAGTAAGAGAGGAGATATCGAGCTTTTCGGGATCTATCTTAGCCCTCTGTATTCTTACAAGACACTCGGTGCAATATCCCCACTCAGCTACGGAGTCGGTCGTGAAGAGATCGTAATCCACCTCAGGCGCGGTAACCGTCTGTGCGGTGACAACGTTGACCGTATCGACGCTTTTACCCGTAAGACACTCGTACATACCGCGGAGTATCGAGAGATATCCCGCTCCACCCGAATCAACGACGTCCGCCTCCGTCAGTACGGGAAGTATCTCCTTCGTTCTGTCGAGCGATCGAGTCGCCTCATCGAGTGTGAGTCTCAGAAACTCCTCGAGGGTAGTATCGTCGGTGATATTATCCGCCGCGTAGGCAGAGCTCTCGCGGAATACCGTGAGCATAGTTCCCTCTACCGGCTTTGCCACTGCGGAATACGCACGCTCTACACCGAGCGCTATCGCCTCGGAGACCTCTCGAACGGTCGCCGTCGCCTTACCCTGCAGAGAGTCGCTGACGCCCTTGATAAACTGTGAGAGAATAACTCCCGAGTTGCCTCGCGCGCCGAGAAGCGTTCCTCGCGCAAAGCACTCAGCTATCTCGCCGACGTCCTCCGTATTGCTTGAGGGAACCTTTGCCACACCGCTCTCCACTGTGCGCATCATATTAGTACCCGTGTCACCGTCGGGAACCGGGAATACGTTAAGCTCATTTATGACGTCTATCTGTGACCGGATCCCGTTTGCACCGCCGACGAGCATACGGCGCAGGGTGACCCCATCTAGTATTTTCGTGTTCATCTGTTATCGTCCATCCTTAAGATTACTTACTCTCACCAATTGCCCGCTTCAGGGGGTGCGAGAGCGAAATATATGTAATATAGTCTGCGACGGCATCCTTCAGCTCGTATAGCTTCTCTCCAAAGATATTGTCGCGCATCACACCGATAAATCCACCAATGATAAAGGAGATCTTGATCCTATCTCCCCTCTCCTCAACATGCTCGTAGCACTTTTTCAGCCGTTCCTCAAGCTTTGCACAGAGCACCTCGCCTCTGTCATGGTAAACAGCCTTGAGATTTCCGATCTCGCGCTGCACCGACTTAGACAAGCCGTCAAGGTATGCCACAGGATTTTTGAGCAGATCATCCCGCTCGACAAAGCCGTTCACTACCCTGTCGACGCAGGCATCCTCGATCTCACGCGAGAGATCGTAGGAATCAACGTAATGCTTATAAAAAGTGGTCTTGTTTATATCAGCGGTCTCACAGATATCCTTGACCTTGATCCGCTCCGGACGATCCTTCTCGCGCAGCTTGAGAAAGGCTTCCTTTATCTGCTGCTTAGTCTTGAATATCCTTATATCCATTCTATTCTCCTTGTCCAAATTATTACCTAAAAGGTAATAAATACCAAAATAAACAACTTTAGTTGTTTTCTTTATTATATAGCTTTCGAGGCGAATTGTCAAGCATTTTGTCGAAATCGGGCATTTGTCGTCACCGTACCGGCTCGCGGAGCGGATATTGACATCGGCAGAAAAGTATGCTACAATCAAGATATAATGATAAAAAAGGAGCTGCCAATGAACACTCAGGCAAACGAAACCCGTGAGATCGGTAAATATCACATCGACGTAAAATGCTCGGTAATATCGGCGGTTATCGCCACGATAGCATTTTTTATCGGAATAATCGTGGCAAATGCGGCACCGGAGACGGTTGGTATGACTGACGTGGTAGGTCCGACAGTCTTCATCCTCATTTTGGCATTGTGGATACAAAGCACTGTATGCGCACATATCTTCACAAAGCGAAAGTCCGGCATCAGCAGCGCAAAAATGCGCGAGCAGCTGTATTCTCAACGCGAGAATTCAAAGAAGAGTGCCGAAAAGCTCCGGAGGCGTCTTTCCTTCATACGCGCCTGTACTTATACATATACCGTGTTGCTCACGACGATGGCACTAACGGCTTCACTAGTCTGCGGCGTTATTTATAGCGAATCGGGCATAGGAATAATCCTGCTGCTTTTACCACCGTGGGCAGTACTGTACGCCGTACTGAGACACATTCCCGAAAGAAACAAAAGACCCGTACCCGACACCGCAAACGGCTACCTTACACGTGATGAATATAAGCGTCTCTACGCGTCTGCCGAGCGAGCACGCGACGTGATAGGCGTCGAGGGAGAAGTTCATCTTTACGTAACGAGCGATTGCACAGCGAGCGTAGTACGCGTGACGAAGCGCGACATTATAATCAATGTCGGTGCGATACTCGCCTCCTCTATCACCGAGGCGGGAATGTACGCAATATTTCTCCACGAGTTCTCACACATGGAAAAAGAGAACGACAGACACAACTCAATTATAAAATACAACACGTATCTGCAGTCGAGAAGTATCTCGCAGAGCGAGCATCTGATAACCGACGGATTTTTTCATTTTCTCGACACGGTATTCACGTTTAACTGCTTTCTGTACGAATACGCATCGAGTATAGTCGCAGAAGAGCGTGCAGATCGCGCGATGCTCGAGCACGCCGATAACACGCACGCCGCAGCGGCACTTCTGACCTTACACCACTACGATATGTTCGAATGGGAGATCGGAAGCTACGACAGCGAGAGCATACACTCGCCCGAGGAGCTAGAAGGCAACGTAGTACGTCGCAGACTCGAGGAATTCAATGCAAGACTCCGATTAAGGCGCGACGTGTGGAACGAGCTGACTGATGCTGAGATACTCGCACGTACGGCGTCGCATCCGACTATAAAAATGCGTCGTGCCGCTTTGGGCATCACGGATTATTCCCCCGTAACCGAAACGAGTGACGAGTACGTCGAAGAGTGCGATAGACTCGTCGATTTCGTAGACGGACTGATCTACAAGGATAGACAGGATAGCTATACCGAAGAGCGCAAGGTCCACTATCTGCGCTATCTCGAAAAGATCGAAAAATGGGAGGCGGACGGCAGACCGATCACGGCGACCGGATACTCTGACATTATTTTCGCACATCTTTCCATAGGCAGGTGCACCGAAGCACTTGCACTATGTGACCGGGTTATCGAGTTACTACCCGAGACGGCGGCATCCTACGCAATATATATGAAAGGCGCAGGTGCTCTTCACCGTCTGGACGAGTCGGGTATCGCGCTCATCTACCGTGCGATCGAGCTCAGTATGAACTATTTTGACGAGGGAATGCAGACCATCGGAAGCTATTGCTGCATCGCGGGAAAAGAGGACGAGCTCGAAAAATACCGCGCTCGCGCCGAGGAAATGGAAGAGGAGTATATCAATAAGCACTCAAAGATCAACTCCCTGTCGCCGAGCGACGATCTCGTCACAGAGCCTCTCGAGGGCGATATGCGTGAGAAGCTCGCAGAATATCTTGCCGATGTCGGTAACGGTGTCATTTCGCGTGCGTATATCGTCAGAAAGGTGATAACCGACGACTTCTTCACAAGTGCGGTTATAGTCGAACGGCGCGAGGGTGCAAGCCTTGAGGACTATGGCGAGGCGATGAGCAAAATATACGAATATCTGGATAAAACCACCACATGGCAGTTTTCTCTTTTCAGCACTGATGACGTGCCGATGGCGTACATTTGTATGATAGATGACAGCTTGCTATGGGAAGCACAATCCCAATAAACCAAGCTAACATAGCATATTTTGACAATTATAGTTTACTTTTTCAATAAAAAAACGGCTTTCATAACGAAAGCCGTTTTTTTATATTAAGTCATTACTTAGCGGGATTAAGCCCTTTGACACCGCAGAGAACGACAATGGATATATCGGATTCTGCAGCCTTGTAAGAGATCTCCGCAATCTCCTTTTCGGGATAGGGATTCTCGACGACCTGACCGGTTACGAGGATATCCTCGCCGTGCGCGGTCTTGCCCTCAAATACAGGATCGGAGAACCATGTACCGATATAGCCGGTATGTCTGTGAACGTCGTCGTAAAGAGGATCGGCGTAGCGTCTGTCGTAATGCTGAACGCCTCCACCGTACTCTGCTCTCGCAACAAAGGAGGTGCCGTCGGTGTACTTAACAGTATACTCTCCCGAGAGTCTTAAGTTGACCCACGGAACTCTCTGTTCAACCTCAAGGGTGGTATGCTCAATAACAAGTCTATCGTACTTGCCGCCCACCTTGACCGTTGCGCCGTCCGCGATGATTGCGGCAGGATAAGCCTCACTAAGTTCTCTCGGAATACCGCACTTCGATCCCTCGGGAAGAAGGAAGGAGGTTGCATCGTATCCGGTCTTCGAATACTTGCCTCTGATGAGGTCGCGCTGAGTGGGCTGAATGTTCTTAGTGATAACGTGGGTGAATACGGTACGCATATCGTCGTCGTACTTCTCGGGGTTCCAGAGCATTTCTGCGGTATAGGTGAGATCCCAGAACTTACCCTTCTTACCCATTCTGTACTCGTTTACCTCACACCAGGAGGAAACCTGACCACCCTTCATCTGGGGGTGAGCCATACGCTTTCTGTATCTGCCGTAGTGAGAGGAGTAAAGGTTACCTGCGATTACGTCGAAGCCCTCGGGGAAGAGATTTTCCTCGATGTCAAGCGCACGGTGGAAGTACCAGATGAAATCAAGGCAAAGAATATCCTTTGGGATCATCTTGATCGCGCCGGGGGTCTCGTACTTGGTAACGGGCTGGATCATATCCGACCACATCATGGTCTTGTATCCAAGCTCCTTCAGGTGATTGTAGATGCGGTTTACGTCTCTTGCGAAGAGAACGTCGTGAGGAGTGCCCTTGCACTGCTTACACTTACCTATGTAGTAAACCTCGTCGTGACCGATGTGAACGTATCTGTCAGGTCTGGTTACCTCAATGATCTCGTCCATAATGTCGAAGAGCAGCTCATAGCTCTTCTCGTTGGAGGGGCAGTAGCAATGATGATACTCGAGAGTAGGACGTGCATCCTCGTCGCGCTTGTTCTCAAGCTGCTCGACAGCCTCCTCGTCGATCTCCGCGATCTCGGGATGGCTGATGGTGTACCATTGAACGTGACCCATAGACTGAACCTCGGGAACTACCTCGAAGCCGAGCTCGTGAGCGTAATCCATAAGCTCCTTAACGAGTGCCTTGGGAATAGACTTACCCTCGCAGCCCATATAACGGTGCGCGAAGGACTTTCCGAGAGCATCACACTTTGCATTCTCACGAAGCCAAGCCTCGGTAAGCTCGGGGTGCTTTTCGAACTCCATAGCGGAGATGATCTGCACGATGATCATATTGTAACCGAGGGGGAGAAGGATCTCCTTGAAGAACTTCTTTGCGAAGGGAACGTTCTCAACCTTCGGCAGACCCATGTGATAGCCTCTGTACTCAAGGCTGGGCTCGCTGTAGACGTCGGCAAGTCTGAAGCCGCCATCCTCGAAGAGGGCGATGAATGCATAAGCGCCGTAAAGAAGAGATAGTCTCTTTGCCGCGGTGATGACCACGCCGTCATCCTTTACGGAAACGGAATAGCCCTCCTTAGCATACTTTGCGTCACTCGAAACGGTGAGAGCAACCTCAACGCCGTTTTCATCAAATATATCTCCGAATCTCTCTGCGAGAAGCTCGGTGAGGAAATCAGCCGCGTATACTGCGTCCTTGTTATCGTCGGCAACGATGCGGGAGATCTTTACCGTGCCCTTGGAATAGCTCGCCTTCTTGGGAACGGGCCATACGAGAGGAGCCTCGTCATCGTAGCACACGGAGATCATGGGTGCATAGAAGCCGAACGCAAACGCGCCCTTCATATCAACGCGGATAATAACGGATTTCGTAACCACACCAACATTTACGGTAATCTTACCGCCGATGGTCTTTCCGGTCTCCGCGGTGTAAACGCCAACGACCTTTCCGTCAACGTAAGCGCGCATTCTTGCACACTTGGAGCGATCGGTAGTAGGGATAGTAACTGCGCCGACGTAGCACTCACGCTCGAGCTCACATCTTATTTCAAGCGAGTCCTCGTGGAAGGATGCCCACTTCCATTCGATAGAGCCGTCCTCGTTATAGACGGGGTCCTTGCCGAGCGGCTTGCCGCCGACTCTGGTATAACTGAATTTCACGTTTTCAGCATATCCAATATACATTATCTTTACCTCACATTTTTGGCATTAAAGCCACTTTATTTGTATCCAAGAGTATTATAGCCTATACATGCTCAAATTTCAATACAAAAAACACAAAATAAGTATTATTTTCAATGTTTTTCGCATTATTCAACGTCATCGCGCCATCAAACGTGGCGCTCCGATCACCAAAGCTTATCCTCTGCGATCTCGGAAAAATCTCCGTCACAAAAGCCTACCGAGCGGAGCAGCTCGCCGACGCGCTCGCGCCTGTCGAGGTACTTGTTGTGGCAATCCGAGCCATACGTCACGGGCACACCCATCTCGAACATCTCGCGCAAAAACTCTGCGTATTGGTGATGAAATCGGTCACTTGCGCGCCACGAAAGAAGCACGTCGGGGTTACACTCGATATACTTGCCGTTTTCCTTCAGTGCCGCGGCAAGCTCGCGGTGCATAGAACGAGGGATCACCGAGAAATCCTCGTACCACACGCCTCTGCCGTTATACCATGGGTGACCGAGGATCGTGGTGCGCTCGTCACAGGCAAGATACATCTGCTGACGGTGCCACTCCTTAATCAGAACGTCGAGATCGGCAGGCTCGTTTCTGTCACTAACGTCAACGCGCCAATGCGTCGCACACACTGCGTAACGGACGCCGAGCGAGAGAAGCTCCTCTTTCGTCATCGCGAGCTCTATATCGAGGGGATAGGATGTCGGTGCAACGTAGCCGTCGCGATTACCGTAACGGGCGAGATGCTCGTACTCGGGGCGCGGAATAGGGGTAAGCTCAACGCCGAGGATCATATTTGGATGGCTATCACGGATCTCGGCATAGTGGCTCGCCGCGTCGCGTATGGAGGAAAGATATATTTCTTCGTTATAGTTCACGTGATCGGTAACGCCGTATGCACGAAGTCCAAGTCTCTCCGCCTCTGAGCAAATAGTCTCGAGAGGTAGCTCGGAGTCATAGGAATGCTCGCTGTGTATGTGAAAATCAGAATGTATCATACCGTCGTCTCCATTTTGTTTTCTACGTACATTATAATTCCTGCGCGCAAAAAAATCAATACGTTGCGGACTTTTTTATCAAATAATGCAAATTTCGAACGATTATATCAATGCCGCGGCGTGTCTCACGAATTAAAATCAAGCGAAAAACGCGACACGGGTACCCCTATTTCCAGAAACTACATTTGCAATCCGGAGCTTTTCATGATAAAATATATACGAAGATGGGGGATACACCTACCGCCCTCATCAAACACATAAAACGGAGGTGACTTGAATGAAAAGACTCTTTATTCTATTTTTCTCTGCCCTGCTTTCCGTCATACTTTTCACCGTTCCCGTGTCGGCTGCTGTATCTCATACAGTCGTGCGCGGCGACACAATGTGGAGACTCGCTGTAAAATACGAGGTGGGACTCAGCGAGATCCGTTCGGCAAACCCACAGATCTCAAATCCGGATCTTATCTACCCCGGACAAATACTGACGATACCCACCGCAGATGCTCAACAAACGAGCTACGAAAAAGATATTTTTTGCGTTTTGCAATAAAGATTCGAACTCTCACGGATTTTCTGATAAAAACAGATTAGAATTTATTCAACAATTCTCCATTTCATTGATTTGGCAATGGCAAAAGAGCAGTCATCCAAATCATTTTGATCAGTCCAAACGTCATCTGCCCAAACAATATACCCTTTATCATTAAAAGAAACAGATGTGTCTAATATTACATCAAAATATGTATCGTTTAATACCTGCCACTTCCATAAACTTTCAAATTCAATTTCCACGACTGTATCCCAGATACTCGTTACCAATATGCGAAGAATCAACTTTGTTGCGTCAGGATTTGTGAAATATCCGTTTTTATCGATGTTTCTATGGACATCATTTGTGTATTGAAGTCCAATAATATATCCATCGTGTAGTGAATTGGTTTTGTCAATAAAATCTTGTATATCTTTTTCTGTTTTAATTTCTTTGAACATCGTTTCGCCGCCTTTCTATGATTAGTATAGCATAAAAACGGCAAGATTGCAAGCACTTCGCGCCAAATCACGCCAAGGGCGTGGATGGAATCCGCAAATTGTTGCGGCAGGTTTTTAGTGAAATATTCGGCTTTTCACATTTGCGAAGCAAATATTTCACAGCGGAGCTATTTCACATGGCGGAGCCATATTTCACTCGCCGAAGGCGAATTTCGTTGAAAAAAGCACACATTTATCTTGGTAGACAAATGTGTGCTTTTTTCTGGCAAGAGGCTACGAAAAAGATATTTTTCGTGGGTTGCATTAAGGATTCGAACTCAAACGGGGTTATATTTTTGACCGATTCAAATGACGGAACTATATGCTATTTTGTCGTCGTTGTTTCCACGCTTCTTTCTTTTTGCTTCTTATTTGTAAAGGGATAATAGAGTAAATGCAAATAATTGCGAGAATAGCAGCGATAAGATTGAAAAAATCGCCCAATACCAATATTTGAGAAATGCCAGAAAACACAGAAAGTATAGCTGTAATAGGGAACCCAATTTTGTGTTTAAAGCATAGCGAGAGTAAGGCATATATCAACCAAACGCCTATTACTCCACCTAAAATACGTGCCATATGAATCCTCCTTTTTATATATACCAAAATGGGATATTATGATTATATCAAAACGGTATAATAAAGTCAAGAGAATTTTGTAAAAAAGGAGAAAAAATGAAGTTTCGGCTCAAAGAATTGCGAAAAGAGAGGAATATATCTCAATTAAAGCTCGCTCTCGACTTGAATATGAATCAAAATACAATTTCTCGATATGAAAATATGGAGCGAGAAGCTGATTACGAAACGCTTATAAAATTTGCCGATTATTTTAGCGTTTCTCTTGATTATTTACTTGGAAGGACAGACAATAAATAAAAGTCTTTGCGCGAAAAAATGTGCAAAGGCTTTTTTTATACCGCAACTATGGTATTCGCAGTGGGCGAATATACCCACACCCTGCGCCTGAAGAGCAAGCTCTTCGATCTTCGGGCGGGGTATGCGAACCCATTGTTGTGCCGTTGGCACAACAACTGGATACGAGCAAACTAGTTCCGCTGCCAAGAATAGAAAAAACCGACCCATCGGGTCGGTCTATTCTTGTCAAGAGGCTACGAAAAAGATATTTTTTGCGTTTTGCATTAAGGTTTCGAACTCCCACGGTCTTTTATATCAACGATTGAGTCACCTCCAATCCTCCAGCGAATATCACTCTGATTTGTTCTTTGGATTCGACGATCACGCACTCGATTATCTGTCGAACGATTTGGTCATCGTATTCCATAGGGTGATTCTTGAGTCCGTCGAGAATGGTGTATATTTCGTTAAGTCGTGACTCTGTGCTTTCACGCTTTTGCCGACTTTCCGAAATTTCAGCAAGCTGACTTTGAATGCTGTTTTTCTCGTTCAGTAGCTCGCTTGCTCTTTGCTCATCAAACTTGTCTATCTCATCAGAGGATATTGCATTTAGCATTGCATTAAATTCGGCATCGATCTCTGCCATTCTGATCTGCAGGCTTAGACTGATGTCCTCGGTTTCTTCACCTCGCAAGCCCATACCGATATGTACTTTTAGTGTTTTCAGCACATCAATGTTCTGCTGTGCGGTTTCCATGATTGCTTTCATAATGGCTTCGTGGAGAACGCTTTCTTCTACGGTTGGGGACTCGTGGCAGTATTTTTTACCGAAGTCAAGTCGATTGATGCATCTCCATACAATCTTTTTCTGACCTTTTACCGTCCATGTGCATCTTCGATATGGTGTCTTGCACTCACCGCAGAGCAACCGTTCGGTAAGGGCGTACTTGCTTGAGTATTTTCCTTGCTCGGTTTTCGTTCCAACCTGCTTGACCTTGCGTTTACCTGTTCGTCTTGAGAGTTCCTCTTGAACTCTTGCGAAGGTTGCCGAATCAATGATTGCAGGGTGGTTGTTTTCTACATAGTATTTCGGTCTTTGTATTCCGTCGTTTACCTTTACTTGTTTCGTAATACAATCCGAGATGTAGGTTTTATTGATGATGGCATCGCCTTTGTATCTCTCATTGGATAGGATGGATATGACCGTTGATTTTTGCCACGTTGCATTACCACTTGGGGATGGGATGCTCATCTCATGTAGCTTTGCGATGATTCCTTCGATGCTGTCGCCTGCGAGGAATCTTTCGTATATCATTTTTATTATCGGTGCTTGTTCGGGATCAATTTCGGGCTTCCCATCCTCGCCCTTGCGATAACCGAGGAAGCGTTTGTATTGAAAGCTCACCCTACCTTCCTTTGCGCTTTGTGCCTTGCCCCATTTAACATTGGCGCTGATATTTTCTGATTCGCTTTGCGCGATGCTGCCGTATATGGTGATATAAAATTCCGCGCCGGGTTGAGTGCTATGGATGCCTTGTTCTTCGAAGTATACATCCACTCCAATTTCCTTCAGCATTCTCGTATACTTGAGGCAGTCGAGCGTGTTTCGTGCGAATCGGGAGATCGATTTCGTGATAATCATATCGACCTTTCCACGTTTGCAGAGACGAATCATTTTATTGAATTCGTCACGCTTCTTGACACTCGTTCCTGTGATGCCCTTATCTGCGAAGATTCCTACGAAGCACCAATCGGGTTCGGCATTGATTCTTTCCGTGTAATATCTTTTCTGCACATCATAGCTGTTTAACTGTTCCTCTTGCTTGGTGGATACTCGGCAGTAGGCAACCACTCGAAGCTGTCTATGTGCCGTTTTGATTGTTTCGGTTGTACTAACCGTTGGTGGTATGATTCGTACCACTTTTTTAGGTTGTAGTGTTGTGGCTTCCATCGTTCGACTCCTTTCTGATTATTTGTTCGTTTGTGAGGATTAACCCGACCTTTCCATCTTTCTGAAGCATTATTGCTTTGGCTATTTTCTTAAGAAGGTCGGAGGAAAATGTATCAAGGGGTTCTGTTGCTATAAGCTCATCAATCAATCTTTGTGCGGAGTATCTTGTTGAGTCGATCTCCTTGTATTTTTGAGCCATGCAATCGTACAACTTCTTTCTCAAAGCCGTCTTGTCAATATCGTTACTGTCGAGCATAAAACCGATCTCGTTGTTTAAGCGTTGAAGCTCTATGCTCGGTTCAGTATGATGTTCTTCGTTTAATCGAACGCTCCAAGGGTTGCTTATGAGCTGATTTATGATAGCGGTTATATCTGCAAGCAATTCTTCATCATCTTTAGCTATCAAAGTCTTGCAACCGTCATGTTGTTCACAGCACCACCTGCCTTTGCATTTGCATCTCTTGTCCTGTCGCCTTAGCAAGGGCTTTTGGCATTCGGGGCATAACACGGGGATACCGATTTGGAAGATCTCCGCTTGTCGGTCGGTTTCTTTTTGAGTGTTTCTCTCATTTTTGATTTGTTGCATCGCTTGAAAAATGTCGATGCTGATGATTTCGGGATATTTGTCTGTTCCGAGGTATCTCTCGTCCTCGATAATTCGTTTGATTCGGGATTTGTTCCAACTTGCCGTGCCGGGCATATACTCAATCTGTTGTTCGGTTAGGTGGTTAGCAATGTTGAGCAAGGATGTTCCCGAAATGTATGCTTGGCATATCATCGTCACGATAACGCTTTCGTTCGGGTGGATGATAATGCTGCCGTTCGTGCCTTGATATCCGTATGGGATGGTTCTGTTCTTCACGCTGATTTGCACCTTCCTTTCTCGTTAATTTCTTCGGTCAGATCTATGCCACCTATAAGGTGGAATGTGATACTTGAGTTATCGTTGACCGTGATTCGCTCGACAATTTGCTCGAAGAGTTCCTCATCGAATTCGTTCGCAAGTTGATATTCTTCTATAATTTCATTGAGTGTTTTGAGTGTATCCAACAGTTCATCATCCTCGTCCTCGGCGAGTTTCTTTTTTCGCTCAGCTCGTAGGAGTGCAATCTTGTTGTTGATGTCGGCAGATTGTGCCGAGTATGCAACCGCATTTAGCACACCGTTTGTGTGGAGCTTGGAGATTACAAGGTTTCTCGCACCGAGGTCAGCGATCTCCTTGTCGATTTGGCGTATCCGTTCGTTGCTTTTGCTTGCACGGTTTTGCATTTGCTCGAACTGATGGATAAGTGTTTCAAGCAAGTATTTTCTCTCGCCCTTGAGCTTGTACATCATACTAATGAATGCTTCGTACACCATGTCCTCTCGTACACGTCGGTGCTTGCAATCTGTTTCGCCTGAGCTTCTTCCGGCACATATCCAATAGTTCTTGCCGTTGATTTTTTGTCTACGGAAGTTCCATCCGCATTCGGGACATTGGATTTTACCTTTTAGTACGGATTGTGTTTTCGCCGTTGGTGATTTTTTTGATTGGAGCAGTTCATGTGCCTTTAGGAAGGTTTCTCTGCTGATAATCGGTGGATTGCTGTTTTCCACGTAGTATTGCTGTCGCTCTCCGTGGTTGTTCTTTTGTTTGTACGGCAGGGTGTCAGTTCTATACTTTTTTTGCAGAACTGCATCTCCCATGTATCTTTCATTTTTCAAGATGTACTTGACCGTGTAGTTATACCATCGAGATTGTCCTTCTCGCCTTGGGATTCCCTCTGCGTTGAGGAGGGCTGCGATTTTTTGCAGACCGTATCCTTGTAGGTATAGGTCGAAAATCCTTCTGACTACTATTGCTTCGGTTTCGTTTATGGTCATCACGCCATTCTTTTGGTTGAATCCGAATGCAGGGTATGTGCAGTTGTACTCGCCTGACTCCATACGCTTTCTTATGCTCCAACGCAAATTCCCCGATATGGTTTCGCTCTCTTGTTGAGCTGCCATACCGGGGAATGTTACGATCATTTCCATATTCATTTTGTCGGTATCGATGCCTTGTTCTTCAAAATACACCGAAACTCCGATCGACTTGAGCATACGAAGTGTTTCGAGAAGTTCTTCTGTGTTTCTCGCAAATCGAGAGACGGACTTTGTGATGATTCGATCTATTAAGCCCTTCTTGCAATCGCGCAGAAGGCGGAGAAAATCGTCACGCTTGCTCATATCCGTGCCTGTGATGCCTTCATCCGCATAGATGTCTACAAGCTCATACTCCGAGTGCTTATTCGTGAAATCGCTGTAGTATCGAATCTGTGCGGCGAAGGAGTGAAGCTGATCGGCGGAGTCACTTGATACTCTGCAGTATGGGGCGAGTCTGATCTTTTTTGCCGTTACTTGT
This sequence comes from Eubacteriales bacterium, assembly GCA_045635225.1. Taxonomy (GTDB): domain Bacteria; phylum Bacillota; class Clostridia; order Oscillospirales; family CAG-272; genus UBA1740. The sequence goes on along the minus strand of JAZRBV010000084.1, from coordinate 19,414 downwards.
ATTGTCGGCATGATTTGTGTAATGTTCATTTCATTCCTTCCTTTCTGCAAGGTTTTCCTTGCTTGTTTTGTGGTTTGCCTGTTGGCAACACCAACAATACCACAAGAGTTCGAATACATCCAGCGTTTTACCGTAGATTTATCAGTTCAGACATATATTTTTTGCACCGTAGTGGGTTGCGCTGATATCTACGATTTTTTCATATTCTTCGTTTGTTATCATTCCCATGTTGAGAAGCATTCGAAGTAAATTCACGCTATAAACGAAAGCTGCGTTGTTCTTATCATTCATACCATCCCACCTCCCATGCCCATCGTAGGAGTTTCGTCCTCGAACATTTCCTCTCCACCATCACGGAAAAGCAATGTTACTCCTTTGTCACTAATTGCATCGTAAATCTCCTTAACCTCATCATACTTGCGTGAGATGGCGGTGCTATTCTGAATAAGGATTGAATCTGCGCCTTGGGCAGGTGGATCGGTATTTACAAAACGAGTCAGTTCTGTAATAGATTCCTGTTGTGAGCCGATCAACACGGTTGAGCCTATAACCTCGTATCCCATTTCTTTAGCGAAGGTTTCAAGATCTGTAATTGCGTTTGCTTGGAGCGTTTCGCTCATTGGTACGCTATGACGAATATAAAGCCATGCTTTTTTCTTAGGCAAAGTTAATACCTTATATCCCTTGGCTGCAAGTTCTTCGGGAGTAGGGATTCTATTTTCATGACCGGGTGGGTTGAGTTGCTCTTTGTTTCCGACTCTCATATATATCGCTGTTTTCATTTTAATAATTCCTCCAATTGTTTGATTCCAAAGCTGAAGACAATTGCACGGTCAACCGCTTCCATTGCCGTTCGGTCCAGACGTCCAATGTAATCACCTAATCGTGATTTATCTACCGTCCTGATTTGTTCGAGCAGAACAATAGATTTCATTGGCAAACCATTTTCGGTAATAGGAACATGGGTTTTCATTTGGGGCTTTGTCAGCTTTGATGTAATTGCCGCCACGATAATGGTCGGGCTATTTTTTATGTATTTGCCGCTTTGAATAATAAGTACGGGGCGAATACCGCCTTGCTCGCTTCCAATAACCGGGCTTAGGTCGGCGTAATAGATTTCGCCTCGTTTAATTGGTTCTTTATGATTTTGCATATTTCCTCCGCAATGTAAAAAAGGCGATAGCTTGCAAAATGCAGGCTATCGCCTGAGTATCAATCGTTTTTGTTATTCCTATTTGTTCTCAACACCCCGGAAAAGAAACACAAGGTTTCGGGCATACAACAGACTAACGACTGCTAATCGTTATCATGGGAATCTCACCCCCGCCGGGTACTCCGCCGGTCGCGCTTTTGGCTACGAAAGTATCATTGTCACCGCTATCTGTCATGGCCATCCACAAAGAGCAACTTCGTGGTCGATCCCAACGAGCAAAGCTCCGTTATGTCCGGAGCTTTGCTTTCGGATACTGTGGCTTGCCGGCTCATCACCCTGCGAAAAGCGGTAAGGTATCTGTTGAAGGTATATTCAATTGTCAAGGATCAGCTTGTCCGTTTTACTTGATCGGATTGGAGAAGGTTTTGAGGATGCTTTGCATCGTCACAAGTTCTTCTCCCGAAAGTGTTTCAGACAGTTTTTCAAGCAAGGATGTTTGCTTGGAGGTCATATATTTCATTCCAAGTCGATATCCGTCGGCGATTTTCACACCACCGCCGCCACCTTGCATGGTGGTTATCGGGTAAGAACACGAGAGTATCATAACGTCACGGCGCATTGTACTCATGGATACTTGAAATTCCATACATAATGCATTAAGCGTTGTATATCTGTGATCCAAAAGGTAATCCAACACAAGTTGTCTGCGTTCAGTTGTACTCGTCATGTTCTCACCTCCTTCCGTGCTTGATGGCTGTAGTTTAACAGGCGAACTGTCCACCTAATGAACGGTTCAAAAAAATAATTTTGTTTTTTCGAAAAAATTTTCTCCATCGTCTTTCTCCTTTTTGAATTTTGAATTTTGTTTGTTGAGGTTCAAAATTCATCAAGGAGGCGGACGGGTTGACAAAATAAAAGATTTTTCGCACGCAAAAACGCACCCATCGAGCAGCATAAAACGCCGCAAGATGAGTGCGCTATTCGTTAATTCAGTATTAACACGAACTGTCAGTTCAGTATCAACCGCAGACGATCCCATGTTAGGAGAGCCGTCAGTTTTGTAAGCATCAAACGCTTGTCCGATGAACAATCCGTATCATATTCGCTGCTCTTAACGAACAGCGTGCTGTTGGAACTCCAACGCATAAAAATCACCCCAATCCCGAAAACTCGGTCTTGGAGTGTAAATTGCGTGTCAAGTCACCGCCAAAACCTCGTTTTTTTTATTGGCGGTAAGCATATTTGTTCAGTATTTACTGTCCTATCGGTTCACTATGTTTGAACTGCCGTGCCATTATCAACCTGACCTAAAAATGATAAAATATTAGGTGGAGGTGAACTGATGGTACATACAAAAGCTGAAACGCTTGGCGATGTAATCAAGGCTGCCAGACAGAAATCCGGCTTAACCATAGAAGAACTCGCAAACAGGTTGGATATTTCCGAACGTTACCTTTATCGTATTGAGAACGAAGGTAAGAAGCCGAGCTACGAGATCCTCTATAACTTGATCCGAGAGTTGGCTATAACGCCGGACTTGATCTTCTACCCCGAACGCTCTGACAAAGATTCCGAGGTCGAAGATCTTATCCGGCGGCTCTACAACTGCGATGAACGCTCCCTTGAAGTGATCAAAGCAACTGCAATAGCCTTGATTGATACAGCCCAAAGCAAATGAACGAAGAAAGCAGTCGAAAGGCTGCTTTTTTTCGGGCTGTGATAGTATTATAACATAAAAAAGGGAAATCTTAGGGAGGAAATAGGGAAATCTTCGGGTGAGTTTTTGAAAAAAGTGTCGAAAACGGCATAAAAAAAGGAGCAACGCATTATACGTTGCTCGTAATTGCTTTGAATTGATACCCGACTCCCCAAACATTATGTATATAGTCTATCTCGGAAGCGGACAGCTTTGAACGCAAGGTCTTAATGTGCGCTTTCACAATATCATCCACGTTGAAGGAAGAATTATCGTTCCAAACATAATCGTACAGTTGATCTCGTGAGTACACCTTTCCAGGATGGCTTGCAAGCCAAAACAAAAGATCGAATTCCTTTCGTGTCATCTTCAGTTCTTTTCCCTGCAAATGAACTTTTCTCATTGTCGGATCGATTACTAAATCGTTGCCGAACGCCAAGGTGTAGCACAGCTTGCTTTGTGGGTGCATATCTATGTAGAGCTGCATCAGAGCATGAGCCTGTGCCAAACATTCTTCATCGGTATAGGGCTTGCCCATGTAGGCGTGTGCGCCTGCGTTAAAGGCATGAATTCTTTCCTCTGATGTAGCATTAGAGGACAACAACAAAATAGGCGCAGTTTGAGAATTACGCATGGCTTTTAACAGGTTGTGATCGTCCGAAGCGGACATGGTGGCATCTAATATTACCAAACAAAATTCCATCGCTCTGAACGCCGCAAGAGCCTCGTCAATGGTATGTGCGCACACAGCATAGGTGATAGGGTTAGCAACCCTGTTTTTTATTTTTAAGGCTTCCTCCACATCGGGATTAACAATGAGAACATTTTTTGTCATAGTGGTGGGTTAGTGATCAGCTATCTCCTTTAAGATTAAACGGAACACCTCTCGCAAGTTCCGTGAAGTACAATTTTTATGCTTTTAATTTTGGCTTGTCCTACTTGGCAAGCCTTTTTTGCTTTCCTGATGTCTGCATCCATGACATCGATTACTGCGCCACACTCGTAACATACGAGATGTACGTGTTCAGAGGTGTCTGCATCATATCGCTCGAATCCATTAACATTGGCAACACGAATAACCTGTCCAAGTTCCTCGAACAATTTAAGGTTAGTATAAACAGTACCGAGAGATAGTTTTGGAATAGACGGTTTCAAATCATTATAAATCATATTCGCAGAAGGATGCGCCTTTGTTCCACAGAGGTATTCATATATCTTATCTCTCACATCCGAATGCCTGATTTTCTTGGTTGTTGTTGCTTCCATTGCTTTCTCCTAACTTTTTCAGTATGGCACTATTATAGCATATTTTTGCACGATTGTCAATAATGATTACTGATAAGAAATAAAAATCGTACAAGATTTTTCGACAAGAAGTTCCCCAAGGAATGCGAAAGGCACCGGATTTCTCCGATGCCTTATTCTTTGTTTACTGTGTATCAAATTTTGATGTTTAACTGTTTAACCATCTGAAGAAGGCAGCAACCAATATGCCTGCTGCTATCAGCCCGATAAACATTGTAAAGCCGTTTACACCAATTGTTCCGGGAAGAAGAAGTGCCAAATATCCAAATGCAATAAGGATAAGAACTGCCCACATCTTGCCGTTATCGTCATACGGCTGTTGTGAAGGAGGATTAGGCTTATTTTGAGTTTCTTTAGGAACAGATTTGCCTGTTCTTTTTTCTTGACAAAGACGTTCTATTTCATCCATCTCGTCATCTTTGTGTTTGCTCAATTAACTGCACCTCCTTTTCTTTTTTTATTATAACATAAAATTCAGAATTTTGCAACTATTCATCGATATGATCTCCGAGGATATGCTCTACATTCTTGCTAATTATCAATTCAGCATATTCAGATTCTACATTTTCAAGTATGTATTGAATTCCTGATACAATATTAGGCGGTCTATGATCTATTCGATGAGAGTCAGAACCTATGAAATGCACAAAGCGATTATTGAGAAGCTCCTTTGCTCGTCTTTTGATCTCTATATCAGATTCTTCCAAAAGGCTAATCGCATTGATTTGGATTAATGCACCAGATGCAATAAGCAATCCGACCATTCTGCCTGTTATATTGTAGTTGCGTTCCATATGAGCAATTACAGGCTTATACCCATGTTCTTTTAATATTTTGATAATCAGCAGAGCTTCGCTCGGTTTGGTATCGGAGTATAACTCGGTTAGAACATATTTTGAGTTTCCTAACGTCTGAAAGACTCCAATATCAAGTCCGTAGATAATATCGTCGATGTAGTCGCCAGCACATAAAACCTCACACCCCCTATGCAAACGAACACCAATGTTTGCTTCTTCAACTGCTTTTGTTAATGCATTGAAGGAGTTTAGATATCTCTCTCCATCTTCTCCACAATATCCGTTGTGAGAGGTGCAAAAAACATCTGTTACTCCTTGGCTTTTAGCCATTTCAAGCATCTCAATTGATTCTTCTATTGTACGTGAGCCGTCATCAACACCGGGGACGATGTGCATATGTAAATCAACTATTCTTTTCATCTTTAATCTCCTTGTGATGTACTATTATAACACATCTTTGGCGTGTTCTGACATCAAATCCAATTTTTCTCCGCTCTTTCGCACATTTCTTCAATAAAATCTCGCTTGATCAGAGTGTTTCTCCAAGATTCGGGTATAGCTTCGTATCCGTACAAAGCACCTGCAAGTCCTCCGGCAACTGCAGCAACGGTATCAGTATCCTCGCCGAGGTTTACCGCTTTCAGCACACACTCGGCGTAGGAGTCGGTTGTCAGCAAGCACCATATTGCAGCTTCGAGAGTATCAACGACGTATCCTGTGCTTTTAATATCCTGTTCTGCTAATCTCTCAAAGCCTTCGTCGAACAATCTGTTGTAGTGGCTTATTTCGGGCGATTGAGCATAATAACATTTTGCATATCGCAATGCAAGTCTTACGGAATTCTTTTGAGGAACGGAGAGGAGGTTGAACAGAATTGTTGTGTAAATCTTACACGCTAATATCGATCTCTCGTGTGCGTGAGTTAAAGCAGAAGCCTTTTCTATAAGCTCTTCCCATTCTTTATGTGCGTTACGATTATAATGTGCCATAAGAGTGAATGGATGGATTCTCATCAACGATCCATTTCCGTTTGAATACTCGTCATTTAAGCCGCTTTTGATGGCAGGCAAATCGTCGTTGGTTAGGTATCTTCTGATTGCATTCAGGCAGGTTCTACCAATGTCGAACATTTCGCCGGTCGGTGTGTATTCGTCGCACGAACACCACTTGACGAAGTTATCCATTATAACCTCAAAATCTACGCCTCCGTTTGCAAGGCTATCAAGAGCTGCGAGGCTCATGCTCGTATCATCAGACCACGCTCCGGGTGGTACGGGATAAGAGCCATATCCGACCATTTCGGTTATCGGTTTATCTTTGAGTTCTTCTCGATCACAAAACTCCACGGGAACTCCGAGGGCATCGCCGACGGCGTGACCGATTACAACTGCTTTGATCCGTTCGAGCATTATTTGTTTTCCTCCTGATTGTCGAGTTTTTCCTTCCACTCGTCACCGAGGGGAGCTTCACAGCGGAGAGAACACATTGCATATTCAACCGCTTCATACACCTTATGAGTTCCTTCTCTCGTTTGCTTATAGTTTGCTGCTCTTTCTCTGCGAATACCAATATTGCGAGCTGTTTCTACAGCATCAATGTTGGCTGCAACAAAGAGAAACTCCCAACCGTATCTTTCTTCCTGACGACGGATCATCTGCTTGACGCGCTCGCTGTCATACTCACAGCTTGCGTTCTCCATGCCATCCGTGGTAATCACGAAGATGGTATGTTCGGGGACATCTTCATTTCTTGCATACTTGTGGACATTACCAATGTGATGGATTGCACCGCCGATTGCATCGAGTAGTGCGGTGCCGCCACCTACGCAGTATTCACGTTCGGTCAGAGGCTCAATCTTCTGAATATCAATTCTGTCGTGAAGCACGCTCGAACGGTTTGAGAACAAAACAGTTGAAACGTAGCACTTGCCGTCAAGCTTCTTCTGCTTCTCGATCATTGCGTTGAAACCGCCAACCGTATCTTCTTCCATACCTGCCATAGAGCCACTCTTGTCGATGATGAACACCATCTCTGTAATTCCATTTTTAATCTTTTCTACCATTGCTTTATCCTCCAAAATAAAAATATGACTGCTCGGCATCTTTGCCTTACAGTCATATTCTATCATTTTTTTAGAACTAAAAGGTCGCTTAGCGAGGGACTTTTGATTTTCCTTACGCCTGACTCATTTTTGCTGACAAAGCAGCTTCAAACGCCTTGATTTCTTCGAGCTTTTTATTAAGCAACTCGTGAATCTTTTCTTCTGTAGTTTCAAAATCTATTTTGGAGGTTTTAGTTTTGAAAGGCAAACGCCATTGCCAATTGGCTTTTTGTTGACGGGAAGGATAGTGCTTGTTAATCTCATCGCATATCGCTCTCAAATCATTGGGGATGTTTTTCGAGCTGAATGATATCTGTATGTAAAAATCCGTACCGCCATTGTTGATTATTTCGTAGAAGTAGTGGTTTTTGGTGTTCCATCCGCTTAAAGCTTCCTCTGCATCAGGCAAAATTGCGGACATCGTCGGAGTTTTAAATCTTGTATATGTCTTACTACATTTATCAAGAACGATTTCAATTTCGCCTTCCTTCGTTTTCTGAACACCCCAATTTCTAAAATATTCAGCCACATCCGATGCACGGTCGGGCTTATTTTCAAATATTAAATCCAATGCTCTTTTATGCTTGGAATATATTTCGGAGCAAATCTTTGCTAATCTTTCGTCGCCCACGATATCCCTCCTAATTGCTTCAATGTAATTGTTTATCAGCATTTCTGCTTCGGGCAATAGTTTTGTCTTTTTACAAGAGTTTTCTATAATGCGGATTACTTCAGTATAACTCATCGATATCCAAGTGTCGGGAATGCTTGATTCTGCTCCTGTTGGCGACAAGTATATGTATGTTTTTCTGTAGTCCGGATACGAATCCGATAAATTTTTTTGATACCTATCGAGCTGATTATCGTGTTCTCCGGTATCTATTTTATTCTCAATACACACGATATATTTTTCTTTATCGGAAATCGCTAATACATCGATATTGTGCCATTCGCGCAAAATGCTGAAGCTTCCAAAATCCATGAGGAGCGTGTCGAACAACTCATCTTTCTTGCTTTCCAGAGCTGTGATGGCAAACTTTACAAACCCCTTAAGAATACTATCATTCAAGCCATGGTTTTCATATGGAGTAAGCAACCATGCAAGAAGGTTACTGTGTCTGATTTCTGCTCTTGTTATCTTAAGTATGTCAAACAAATTAAATTTACCCGTCCACTCATCGAGTTGATCCAAGCAATCGATATCTAAAAGAAAATTCTTGAGAGCTTCCTCGTCTGATATCGAATCGATTTCGCCATCGTACTCTACAACGAAATTTCTAAACATTCTCAATACCGCGACATATCCATTAAGAAGGTCATCAACCTGTCCTGACGAGTGTTTTGCAAGAGCATCAAACAAAGCCGATTTTGCTTCATTCTCAAAATCATCGGAAACAACAATTTCCCAAAAAAATTCTTTGCTTACGTTATTCCACAAGTAAAAGGTGTCAGACATATAGGTTTGAATCGTGCTGTGTCCTTTTCCTTTGTCTATCAAAAATTCCTTGTACAGCGTTCTGAGTTTATCTAATGGGAGTTTATTTAATTCGGTGTTTATCATTTGAACCCTCCATAGCTATCATCCCATAGAACCAAGAAGCACCTGATCAAACTCGAAAAGGGCTTCGTTGATTTCGAAAATATCATAATTCTGATTGTGGATGAAGTACCTGATTATCTTATCAAAAACATTGCATTTTGAAAGCGTGTATCCGACGGTTGCAAGTAATGCTTGGGTTTCCTCTAAATCTAACTGCAATGCTATAGCAAAAGCGATTACCGTTTGTTTTGAAGGACGGTGGTCTTTGTTGCCTTTAATCTTGGAGAAAGTACGCTTATCTACGTTTGCACGTTTGTAGCATTCAACATCTGTCATGCCGCTTCTATCGATAAGGTCGAAGAGCATTTCTTGGAAGCTCTTGTCCATTTTATTTATGTACTCATGCAATGACAATCCTTTCGCAGAATTTGGCTCTGCTAAATCTGCCATTATCATAGGGGCTTGGCAGCACTTTGAAAGGACTACGCCTTCATCCGCATCCTCGTCATATTCCTCATAGAAATCCTCATCGTGTTCGTCGACATATTCATCGTCGATAAACTCCTGAATATCATTGAACAGCTTTTGGCTGAAAGAATACGACTCTTTATCAAATACGCAAATATAAACCGTCAATTCATGCTCAAAGAGGAACTCTGTGATGGTTTGAATTGCGAATTTAAGCACCTGATCCTTGGGATATTGATATACACCGGCACTAATTAACGGAAACGCTATCGTTTTGCATCCGTGCTTTACTGCAAGCTTTAAGGACTCAATGTAGCAAGAACGCAGAATAATGCTCTCTCCTTGCAGTCCTCCGCGCCACACAGGACCGGATGTGTGAATTACATATTTGCAAGGCAACTTGTATCCACCCGTAATTACGGCTTGTCCAAGACCTAATAGCGGTAAATTGGCGCATTCTTCATCAAGCTCGGTTCCAGCTATTGTATGTACGGCGAGATCTACGCCACTATAGCCAATCATTTCTTCATTTGTAGTGTTTACGATGGCATCGACGCGCATTTTCGTGATGTCTTGCCTGATTATTTGTAATGGCATAGATTGTTTTCTCCTATTCTGCCTTGCGGCGATTTACATGGATGGTCAATTCCGATTTCCTTGCTCGGTCAAGTTCCTTCATTTTGATGCCTTTTTTAGCACCATCAATAGCGTAAATTTCGTATATACTAACCGCAGGATATGATGCATACAATTTGTCCCATATTTCTTCGGTTGCTTCTTCCTTTAGAGCAGAACTTGTCGGGATTCCAACGGCTTTCAGCTTTTCAGCCAAGCTTACACCAATATTGGGCAGGGTTGTCAGATCTTCGGGATTGGGCTTTTCACGACCTTTTTTCATGCGAACATATTCCTTGAGGTCAGCTTTTCGGCTTTCGTCGAGATCGGCGTACAAAACTCCTTGCTTCGCGCCCTCGATAGACCATATTTCTACGCAATCGGTAAAGGATGTTTTTTCAAACAACTTATCCCAAACATCTTCTGTTTTTGCCTGCATTAAATCATCGATAGTGAAGATTCCAACTGCTCCTAACCTCTTTACCATACTTGTTCCCAAGTTCGGTAAATCGGATAACTGTGTTGGGCGAGGAGGGGGTGTATCGTCATCTTCTTCCTCGTCGTCATCGTTGTCATCAAACAATTCAAAGTCCTCGTCGATAAAATCCTCGTCATCAAAATCAACGAGTTCTTCATCGTCAAAGATATCCTCGTCCTCATCCATTAATGGATCTGAATTCTTTTTGGCTGCGGATTCTATGAGGTTGTTAAACGAATAAAGAGCTTCCATCATAGTGAGCTTCAATTGTAACGCTTTGAGCTGTGTGTCTATTTGTTCAAGTGTTTCAGCTTCAAGATCAATTGAGTCATTGAAACTTTTAAAGAGTTCATACAGAGCTTGTCTTGCCTTATTTTCTCTAATAAGAACCCCCAAGTTTTCAAGTTCCATTGGAGGAAGGTTTTCATAGTACTCGGCGTTTTTTGCTATCTTGGGAAGCAAGTCATCATCGTCACCTATTGTGCAGTATACGACATAGCCAACTTTATTGTGAAGAATAAGATCTTCGGTTACATATCCGATAGTAAAATACTCGCCTGTGGTTAGTTTTGCGGACACAAGTAAAAAGTTTTTTTCTTCGGGGTGCTTATCCGCATCTACCTCGATTTTTTCGTGTTCATATCTTCTACAATATTCGATGTAATCACTCAATAAAAATTTAGAATAGAAAACCTCGATATTTTCGATCATTTCATCAGTTATCGTCATATCCAAAATTGTTTTTTGGAGAATGATTCTTCCGAACATTTCGAGGATAGGCGTTTTAAACCAAACGGTAGCGCCTTTTTGGGCGTTCCTTGAGAGATATCTTTCGATATAATCATAGTCCATCCAATATTGAGGCAACCTTTGACGACCGATGAAGCTGTAATCTCTCGTCTTTATCTCGGCTTCTTGATTTCCGTTAAACATAGCACCGCAATGAGCGCATTTGAATTTTTTTTGCTTGATCTGCTCATATGTCACTTTATAAGAGCGACCGCACGTGTGCTTGAATTGGTGTTTGTAACCGTCCTCGGATAGTTCCACGGTATAACTGTCTGATGGGACATATTTCTGCACCCAACAATGAATGCATGGTATGGTTCGAACAATATTAAAGGTGGAAAACGGAACTTTGGTTTTCTTTCCACATTGATTATGCTTTAGCAATATGTAGTTCGATCTATCCAAATCTTCGAGCCATGTGTATTCGCTTATCCAATCCTGATCAATGAATAGAGTGTAGGCGATATCATTCCAATCAATAAAGCTATAATCTATCCCATATTTGTCGCAATACCTGAATATTTTTTTGCAAGTATCGGAGTTTGGAAGCTTGGATTTTCCATCACGCAAATTACGAATTTGAAGAGGGGTGCAATCCAGTTCACGAGCAAGCTCATGCTCATCACATTCTCGCTCCTTAAGTATTTGTTTTATTAATTCTTTGAATACCATGGATTATACCCCTTTTATGTTAAAGTGATTTTATTGTTACACCTTTTTCTCTATAAAACTTTTGCGCTGTTGAGTTAGGATAGCAATATACAATTAAGTTTTTGCTTGGCTCAAAACTTGACCAACCAATTTTGAATTCAGCATTCATCGGCAAAACACGCAACTCTCGCAAATTGGATGAATACCTACCACCGAATGCATTTTGAGATATTTGTTGAACAGATTTTGGAATTTCAAATATTTCAAGTGATGCACAGTTTTTAAACGCACAATCTCCAATACTAATGAGTTTGTCATGTAAAACAACTTTTTTTAGACGTGGACACAACTCAAATGTACCCGATTCGATTTCGGTGATTTTGGGAGAAAGCACAACCTTTTCTATGGCCGTTCGACAAAAAGCAGAAGAACCGATGTATTCCAAGCATGAACCAAATTCAAAACCAAAGAGATTTTTACATTCATGGAAGGCACATTTGCCTATCGAAATCAAATTAGACGATCCTTCAACGATCTCTAAACTTTCGCATTCTTCAAAGGCACGCTCCCCAATCTTTCGAAGGTTTTTGCCAAGTACAATTTTCTTTATCGATTTGCATTTTGCAAAAGCACTCGATGCAATCGCAACAACAGGTTTTCTGTTGTACGTGTCGGGAATAACAACCTCGGTTTCGCTAAAGCCTACAAAACGTTCAATTGCTGCGGTTGTAGCCGTTTCTACAAAGGAGAACAGATTAGCTGCCGTTGCTTTGGGTGTCGGTTTGTCCGGCGTGAAGGACAGCTCGATATTTTTCATTGCCTTGAACATCGCCTCATTCTTCATCGCTTCCTTATACGCATTTATGATTGTTTGCAAGGAATTAAGCGAATATATTTCGCCGTCTATCTGCTGAATTCTGCCCTCAATCGCTTTTCTTTGATTAGAACTAAACATGCCTGTCAGCGCATTCATTTCGGATTGCATCTGACTTCTTGTTCTTTGCAGAGTGGATATACGAGAGGAAATGGCAGAGAAGATATCCTCGATCACCTTTTTCATTGCGGAAACAAGAGAATTAACATCCTTGATCTGCTTATCAAGTTCTGCGGCCTTCTCTGCAGTTTTCTTTTCCGCTGCCTTTATTAATGTATCACACTCAACACCCTTTGCGTTTATTCTCGCATCAGCTTCGGCTTGAATACGATATATCTCTGCACCTGCTTCTGCCTGAATTTTTTCGAGTGCTTTTCTTGATTCTTCAAAAAGTGCATTTCTTTCCTTACTGATCTGTACATCAACCATTGCGCGAATGGCTTCTAACGATGTAACTAAACGAGTTAATGAATTAGCTTTTTGAGCTTCTTCGATTTCTTGGTGTGTTCTTGTAACCCATGCTTCAAATTCGGTTTGTTTTTTTTCCAATATAACCACTTTCTCATCATAGGTTTGAATATCAATTGACAGCTGCTTTTCCCTCGAATCATGAACAGCACGATCCATTTGCAACTGTTTTGTTATTTCGGAGAGTTTTTCTTCGAGTCGATGCAAGAAATCTTCCTTTTCAGCGAGTTCTTCGGCTCGCTTTGCTAATTCTGCCTCACGTGCATCAAGCAACTCTTTTTTCTTTGTCAGCTCATTGGAAGCTCCGACGATTATCTCGTCCGGTTGCTTTACATTATCGAAATCCAGTTTTCTTCCTTGTAGTACACCAATATTAAGAATACCATCGGGAAAGGCATTGAGTATACGTTCTTTGCCATTTGTTACCTTATCAAGAAGATACGCTTCAACGGAAGGATACTGTTCCTCCGAACAATCTTTAAGACGGAAGCCCTTTTCGTAAATTGTGACAATGACTTCAACAATATTTCGTATTCCGAGATTTCTTGTTTTTATTAGCTCATCATAGGTGAGTTCTGTTAAATCACCAATCGTTTCTATTCCACGACGTCTTAAGCAATTGAATGCTCTAACCGAAAAATCAATTTTATCAATTGTATCTTCAGCAGATAAAACAGAGGAGATCGCGCCATCTTGTGCGCTTATGATCTCGTCAACTGTTGGAACATTATATTGTGAAAAGAAGTCTATTAAGCGCCCATTGCTGTCGAGTATACAATTTCTTATATTAAAATCAGCAACATTTTCGCTAAACTTATACTCGGTAGGGTATTCCGGATCCTCTTTGATTTTGAATCCATGAGCATACATTACGGCTAAAACTTCTTCAAGAGATCTTCGACCAAGATTTCTTACTCTGCGCAGATCTTCTTCAGTACTTGTTTGTATTTGTTCTATCGTGCGGATTCCAGCACGCTTAAGGCAATTTGTGGCTCTTACAGATAGATCCAACTCATCTATATCGTCCTGATCGATAATCTTCCTTCCCAAGGATTCTTCAATTTCCTTTAAGACAACCCAATCTGTTTCGGGAGTGCCGGCAAAAAATTGCGTGCTTGTATTTTCTCGGAGCTGATATAATGACTGAATCGTTTTTTCTGCATTCTTGACCAAGTCAATTCTGATTCCGCTTCGGTCAAGAAGATATCTGTAATGCTTTTGCATCGCTATGTGCGAGCGAATTCTATATAGGTTTTTATTTAATCTGTGTTTCCCATTATCCTCTTGGTTAATTAAATTATTGAAATGGAAACAGTTTTTTCTGACCAACAAATCTTCTTCGATTTGCTCTTTTTTGATTATAAAAAGACCTTGGAAATTCGGTTCATCACCGCGCTCATCAAATAATTGATATACAATGAATTCATCCATTTCATGCTCTGAACTAATTTCATAGCTAACCGTAATATATGTCAGTAAGAGCGACAAACTTTTATACTGTGTATCAATACCAAAATCAGAAAATTCTCTCAAGCAATAATCACTAAAACTTTGCAAGCTAATTGCAGAATAATAGCATCTCAAAGACCTTATCTCGTTGAGGTTTGGCTTTTTGTCAAACAAAGTGTTCAAGTAACTTAATGAGAGATTATACTCCGTGCCTTTGATAGCCTTAACCCAAGCAATTGTGTAATTGTTGGTTTGGGCTGTTATGTACTTGGATAAGAATTCCGTATTGATCAGTTTCTTTTTCTCATCAATCGCCGACTTTTCCTTGCGAGGAGAGACGCGCATTTCTTCGCTTATTCTGATATTTAATTTTCTGCATATAGCATAGAAGGCTTTTTTATCTTCTACAGGAAGCGCATCTATAACTGCAATCAATCTCTGTTTGTTGCTGTATGTAACAAGATCGGCTAATGTTCTAACGGAAAGTGCGTTGAGGGCATCAAGAACAAGCCCGTCATAGCCGACAGACCGCAAATTATGCTTTTCAAGTTCAGTTATATCGCTTTCCCTTATAGCTTTTAATATTTTATCGTCCATCTTTTCCTCACGATTCCGGGCGTTTAACATGATAATCTCCCGGTAGTTATTGTTTAGTCCTCATCGTCCTCAATATCACACCAATCAATGTCGTCGTCATCGAACCATTCAAACAAATCAGAATCGTCGAATACATCCTCATTTGTTTCTATATCTTCGTCGTCCGACTCACGGTCAATAAGTCCAAGTTCCTTGTTTTCTGCAAAAATACTACCAATTGCTGTAGCAAAATCATCATAACTTGGGAGACCGGTATTTGTTAGGTCTTTTCGAGTGCTTGCAACTTTAGAGGCGTTGTCCATCAATCTCATACAATCAAAGACTTGATTGAGAGATTTTTCACCGAATATTGCTTTTAGCAGAAGGTTATATTGAGGAACTCTACTTGGAAATAAAACCTTGAGTATGTTCGTTTTCAAATCACGAGCCTGTCCATATCTCAATATTCTTTCTTCATTTCGTGTTTCCTCAATATCGGAAAATAGATTGTCGCAATATTCATATAACTGTGCGCAACCATAAATACCGATTTTCAAAAATTTTATACATTCATCATCGGGCAGAACTATTGTTATCGGAATATCACCGAAAGGCACATTATCAACCCAATCCCTGCCTATAATTTTAGTTTGAACACCATTCCACTCATCACAGATTTTGCTCAATTGCTCCATGGTTACGGCTTGTATACGATTATTTTTATAATCATTTCGAAGAGCTATAAACCACTTTCCAATTCTGCAATCACCCATCATGGCTTTTTCCAATGGTAAAAACCCTGTTTTGTGTGTATATGCTTTGAAGTGTTCGATACCTACTTGATGTGTATAATCTCTCAATTTACCTAACAATTCATTTCTGTGTGGTAAAATTGATCCATCATCAATAAGTCTACTTTGGTTGCGATACCATTGTCCTATTTTCTCGCCCTCAAACTCATGCAGGGCAGAAGGAGGAGTTAGATATTTCTTGATGTATCGTTTTGTGATTTCATATAACGCAAGCCAGCGTTCATCATCTCTGTGTGGAAAACTCATTTTTCCTCCTTCTTGTGATCATGTTTTCTGCTGTTTACTGAATATTGGCTATGAATTTTTCATATATCGATAAGAACTCATCCTTGTTTGCAAAAATAGCAACAGGGTTTAGCCAATAATAACCTTTTTCGTTTTCATAAGGAATGTTCTTTTGCTTTTCATTTGGATATAGATAGGGTTTAAGTGCTTCCAAGAGTTTATCCACTATAGCAGCAGAAAAGCCATATTCCTTCACAAAATTATAAAACATTGATGGCTGAATTCCAAAGGATTCACCTTTTCCAAATCCCCACAAGACGGTAGGAGCTTTCTTGTACTGTGTGAATTTAATCTTTACGCTTAAGTCAGCTGTTCCAGCTCCGACAGTATACCCAAGGCTTTCAAAATCGTCAATTAGTTCTCTCATGATTGCCTTGTTATTATCTGAGAATACTGCCTGATCTACCCATTGATCCGATGACATATAAGGCTTTTTCTCGGTTGTAATTATGTGTTCGCTTTCTGTCGTTTCTTCTGTGTGCATCTCTATGCTCGGCGTAACAGTTCCGCTTCCTTCAATACGAATAAAGCCACGTTCAACCAGTTCTGTTTTTGCTGTGAGCTGCGGAACAACAAGCCGCTGTCCATCTTCGAGTTCATAAACCTCCAATTCGCACAGAGCAAAATGATATTGCATTGTAGGATTCTGATTTAAGAATTCGCTCATTTTCTCAACGCCTTCACGAATTCCATCGCCTACGATCATCAGAAGGAAACGAGAAGCCTTTAAGTTCTTTTCCACGGTATCTACAAATACGGCTTCATCAGATGCATCACAAAGGTTTTCTGCCACCATGTGAGAGAACAGACTCTCATTGGTACGATGATACTTTCTGTATACTGCATCTACATGTTCGTAAGTCCATTTCTGAATATCCTTGGCGTAGTCAAGAATTTGTCCGACAACTTCTCGTCTTGCTTCGGGGTTTCGCCACAACTTCGTTTCGACAAGTACAATGTATCCCTTTGCACTTATATAGAGATTGTCGATATAACCCGACGGCGTTTCCACCTCACGAGCCAAGCATACAAGTGGCGCATAAACGCTACTTATATTACCGGTCGGGAGGATACTCGGAGATTTCTCTAATAAAGTTTGCATCCATTCCTCTTTGAACGAATGGCTGTTCAGCATTATTCTTTGGAGCTTTTGAACCTTTCCGCTTTCATCAACAATAACAGGAATTTTACTCATTCTTTGTTCGTTCATTATTTACTCTCCTTGATTACTTACATTGTAGGTACAACCGTCATATCCGTGGTGTCGGTAACAAACGAACACATGGGTATGCCGTAGCCACCTTCATCGTCTATTCCTATGAACAATTTTTCGATAAAGAATGATATCCATTCTCTTGCAGGCTGCTCGGCATCATCGGCTTGTGGTGTCAGCCACATTTTTGCAACTTCTTTGCTTTGAGTATATACGGCAGCACTTACCGTCATATCATAAAAGTCAAATGAGGCAGTAAATACTGTCAGGTCATCTTTGATTTCAACTTCTTCAGCCAATTCTTCGGGCATTGTATCGGTGGTAATCATCATTCTTCCCAATATTGCGCCGTTCTCTTGCTCAAACGCTTCGATTCTGCCTTGTTCGATGAGCATTTGCTCGACATTATCAAATTTTTTCTTATCTGTAAGCATATATCATACCTCAAAACCAATATTCACTCATGGCGTGAAGGAACGGTTTCGTTATTGGAAAACCACTGCTTTCACCAATAACACTATCGATTCCGCAATGTGGGCAGATTGCTGTTCCGCGCCTGTCACATTTGTTCTTGTGGATTAACCATTCGGTGATTTCTGATGGAGAGAATATTTCTTCGCAGTAAAAGCATCCACAAATGTTATCCTTTTCAAGTTCAGGCTTATGATTGTTTGAGAATGAATGCGCATCTTCCATTCGTTCTGGAGTGTTTTCTTGTCCATAAAAGCTGTAATAAACACTTTGAGAATTTAAGATTCCTTGCGGATCGCTTATTATTTCAAAACATTTTGGATGATAAAAATAGCAATCCATTGACTCGTCCATAACAAGATACAAACCGTCAATATCACAACCTATGGCTTTATAAACCTTACCGTAATTAAGCTCAAGCAATTCATCGTCATATCTGTGCGTTATACACCGCACCTCGGCTTCGAACATATTGAGTACATTATAAGCATCTTCTATGATATCAAAGTCCTCCAAACAAACGAAGTCATGTATTTTTCCGTCATTTGCTTCTACGTGAAGACTGTCGCGCTTGCCCTGCCAATACTCAACGAAATACGCCTTGTATGTTTGATTTTTTGTAAACAGTTCGGTTGATTCTGCCTTATATTTTACTATTGCGTATTTTTCTGCTTCTTTTCTCATTTCCACTTCCATAATGTTTCATTAAATTGAGAGTATCTTACCTCAATTTCTTTATCAAGTTATCGATTTCTGTCTGTTGTAATTTTATTGCCTTTTCTAATTTGTCGCACGCTGCAATTGAAGCTTCGAGCATCTTGCATCTTTCGACGATTGATTTATCATCAGATTGCAAAAATCCGTTGATGAAAGCCATTGTCAAGATGAATTTTGACGAACGGTTCGTAAATTGCACCTCAATATACGTGCCGTTTTGTTTGACTACCATTCCATTTCCGAACATCTTATGACGAACAGATTGTCCTTCAATAATAATATCGGGGATGGCATCAAGTTTCTCTTGTTCCTCCGTCAGTTGAGCTTCAAGCTCTGCGAGGTCGAAACGCTTGGCTTCTATTTCCGTTTCGATTCGCTCCTGTTCAATATCAGCCTTGCTCTTTTTTATGATCTTTTGATAGTTTTGGAACTCGTAAAAGCTGTAGACGATACTGCAATAAATTAAGTCGAATGTGAGAATATGCAGATCGTCCTGTGTATCACCGACAACATTCCAACGTGTGTTGTGGGTTTCAATCAGATCGGTATGATTAGCTATATAATCTCTGACTTCATCGCACATACGATAGTAGCGTGAGAGTCTAAAATATTGACCGTATCCGATTTCCTCGCCATATTCCAAATATCTAAAGAATGGCTGACATTGAGATGACTTATACAAATAGTTTTCTTCGGGTTGATAGAATGTTAAATATGCTAAAACAGAACGAAAATCCTGCTTGTATTTCCATTTTCCGCGCTCGTATTTTTCAAGCAGCTTGTTTGTCTCATCGACAAAGCGTTCAATTTTATCCTGTCTTTTATCGAGATCACCGCCATCGTCCTCATATAACATCGCGAAAAGACCTCTCATAGTATCTTCTTCGTGTGTTATTAGTTTTAAAATTCCGTTAATAGGTTGCACTGTACCATTGTTGATAATAATACTCGACTCT
>JAZRBV010000083.1:0-1684 GCA_045635225.1 Eubacteriales bacterium | reverse complement strand
TCAAGTCTAACACAAAACAGCCTCCCTCTTTTTAGCCTCCCTCTTGAGGGAGGGGGACCGCTTGCGGTGGAAGGAGTTAACAAAAACTTCCTCAATTTCACAGAACTCCCTCAGTCTCGCATACGCTCGCCAGCTCCCTCTTTTTAGCCTCCCTCTTGAGGGAGGGGGACCGCTTGCGGTGGAAGGAGTTAACAAAAACTTCCTCAATTTCACAGAACTCCCTCAGTCTCGCATACGCTCGCCAGCTCCCTCGAGAGGGAGCCTGAAACAAACCACGAAAGGAGAACACAACGAATGAAACTCACCAAAATACTCGTAAGTGCAGTAGTACTTTTGTGCTTCTCCTTTACCTGTATCGGCTACGCCTCACTTACCGACGAGCTCACCGTCTCCGGTGCCGTCAGCTACACCCCACCGCCGAAGGTCATAGATTACGTTTACGTTTCAGCGGCGACCGTCAACAGTGCGAAATCTACCGACAAGGTAGTCTCGATGGACGGTGATGCAAACTACATCACGCCAAAGGCGTACGTTAATCTTCAACTTGATTTCACTACCACCCGTACGAGAACCGTCACGCTCACCATCACCAACGCCAACAACGGTGCAAACTATGCGTACAGCGGTATGACTAATAGCGTGATCGGCGGTACGGGTTATACGATCACCTCGCAGGTAACGAGCAGTAACCTTGTCGCAGGACAGGTGCAGAGCACCGGCTACATTGCGAACGGTACTACGCTTGCCCCCAGAGCATCCGTGCAGAACATAGTAGTATCAGTCACCTGTAATGAGGCGGTTGTAGCTTCTCTGACACTTAATTTCCACTTTGGCTTCCCCGGAGCAGAGGATGCCGACTATATCAAAAACAAGGTTGCCGTAAATTCCGCCGCGCAGGCTCTTAAGAATACACTGAACGGCATCAATATAAACGCTATATACCCCGATATCCAAGATGCAATGATAGAGAACCAATACGACTATGTCGGTAACGTTGCCGGTGGTACGGCAGGCGACTCTGAATTGATGAAGAGAGTTTTCGGTGATACTCTTACCTCTCTTACGTTCGCCGGTTCTACCGAGCCGCAGAACTGCACCGTAATACTCAAAGGATATGACACGGAGACAGGTAGTTTTTGGGGCGGTGACCGTCCCGATAACGATTATGAGAGAATAATAATGTTCATTACTCCCATAGATCTTAGCGAGGAAAAGATCGCAAAAGGCACGTCTTATAACGGAATGTATAAGCGTACCGACGTTGAGATCACAGTATATGCGGTTGTTGTCGAACGTCCCTCGGATGCCGACGATGCCGTATGGGAGTTGGTAGGTGACGTATATAAGGGCACGTGTAACCCAAACCTATACAAGGCTACCCGTAACGATACGCGACAGTATTGCGACTCATTCGATACCGATACTTGGCGCGCTGACGGTCAACAGGTGTTTGTAACCATCGAGGACGACGGTAGCAACAAGACATATACTGTCGCTGATAATGCGACTATCACTACTGCTATCCAAAATTACACAAACCGCCAGGCTGTCACTTAACAAACCCAAAAAAGGAGACCCGTGTCTCCTTTTTTACCGAATTTTAACTGAATTTAAGCAAACGTCGCTATAATGTAGTGTCATTCGGATATATTCTCAAAAGGAGGGGCGCTTTGAAGCTTAAACT
>JAZRBV010000082.1:0-15392 GCA_045635225.1 Eubacteriales bacterium | reverse complement strand
CCAGGGAGAGGCGGGAGCGGAGCGGTGATAACATATAGTAGAAAAAATGTGTTTAGCCAAAGTTGAAAATGGTATAATCATTGCACAATGCACATCAACATTTATTGTGCAACTTACTACAATTAAGCTGTTAGTTTGTGTTGAAACGGTTGATAACTTTCAACAATTTGTGGAAGGTCTGTAACTTCCTTGTAACTATTTGTTAACACCCTGTTACTTTCTTTCAACAGTTTCAACATTTCGTAAGTTTTGAACGTTGTATTTCTCAAATTGTTGAAAAGTAATTATACAATTTGTAATATGTCGTTAGATCGCGCGCGTTTAACAAATTGTTTCACGTGAAACAATTTTCTTGACAAAATTTAATTATGGTGCTATAATAAAATTGTATAATAACATACTTAACGACCACGGCGAGAGGAGGAGGATATGAGATATCAGACACTTGACCGCCTGCAAAAGACTGATGCGCATTACAAGCTATGTATGAGCGGACGGAACACGGGCAAGTCTACGGATATGCGAAAATTGCTGATTGAAAAGTTCGACAAGACGGGCGCAACGTTTGTTAGGGTGCTGCGCAATACAAATTACCTCGTTGACGCTCCCTCGTATTTTGATGAGTTTCAAAGCTCGGGAAAATTTGGAGAGTTCGACAAGCGCCTTTTCAAAAGGTCGAAAAAACGTTCGTTCACGTGGGACGGTTGGTATGATGATAAAGGACGCTGGCATGATAGCCCGTATCGTCACCACACGTATTACTATAACGGCGAGCTCTTCGGACACGTCCTCATTGTGTCGCTATCAACGCAATACAAGGGCGGCGTGTTCCCTGAGTCGATAATGACACTTGTATTTGACGAATATATCGAGCTGTCCATGTACAATTATATCGAAGACGAGTACACGGCGTTCATGTCGATTGTCTCGACAGTTTTCCGCGGGCGCTCGGACGGCATAGAGATTTACTTGCTTGGAAACAACATGAACGAGGAAAGCAAGTACAACCCGTATCACACCGCGTTCGGCATCGACATCGACCGCGACGATCTGAAAGTCGGCGACCTGAAAATTTACTCTTGTGACGATTTTGAAGTCCCGGCGAAAATTGCTTTTGAGTTTGGCAAGATCGCATATGAAAATGAGTCGGAAATACCGCTCTTGCAGCGTGTCGCAAACAACTCAGTCGCAACATCAGGTGAGTTTGCAAAATCCCCTGACATTTTCGTGCAGTCGGAAAGCTATGAAGAGATGCCAATCTTTACGCGGCACGCAGTGGCTGAAATTTACATAAGAGCCGAAAATAAAAAGTGCTATTTTCCTATCGTCAACGAGGATATGCAGTGCATAGACTTCGTGAAATCCGAGTACGACTTGAAGGAGCGCGGCAAACACGGGGACTATCTGCGGTTTAAGAGCATCGTCCGAGATAAAGATATCATCATCAAACAGCACGGAGAGGAGGAATACTACAGACTATATGAGCAATACGTTCCATATCAGACAGCGCGTCCGCTTTTTGACAATCGCCATGTATACGGACAGAATTTGACATGG
Organism: Eubacteriales bacterium; assembly: GCA_045635225.1. Classification (GTDB taxonomy): domain Bacteria; phylum Bacillota; class Clostridia; order Oscillospirales; family CAG-272; genus UBA1740. Next base: position 13,835 of record JAZRBV010000082.1, on the reverse strand, counting down.
TTTCTGCAAAACTGCCGCAAATATCTGCCTGGCTATTCTGTCAGATTCTGCGACGGCAACGTGAAATACATATGGGCGTATGAATGCAAGAAATATACAGCTATTTAAAGGAGGAGTAAAAGTGTATGAAGTAATTGACTCGACGACCTACAAGAGAGAGGACGGCAGCTTACTCAGGGCGTGCAGCATAATAGCTGACTCGGTGTCAGATTTGCCAACGGACAAAGCGGAGCTCGACGCGCTCGCGATCAACTTCGGCTCGTGGGCTTGGTGTATTGCCGAGGGTGAACAGCGAGTGCTCAGCTCGGAGGGAGTGTGGACGCCGTGACCTCAAACAGTTTAGATTTTACCGCACGCTGTATAGCTGCATCAGTAAAAAAAGCTTTGTCGGCACAGCTCGGCGACATCACTATAAAAAAAATCACCAAAGAAGAGTATGACAGCATCGAACATGACAGTAACACTATATACTACGTGCAGGACGGTGACAAAGTGACGCAGTATCTCGGCGATGTAAAGTTGACAACAGGTACAGCAAGCGGAAATTTGACATTTGTACTAAATAGTGACTATAACTATATTGTCGGAGATTTACAGGAAGGAGATGAATAAAAATGAGTGTACATATTTTTACAACTTCAAATACTACTAATATGACTGAGTTTTATGCGTGGTTGAACACGTATAAAGAAGATAGTTTTTTGAAGAATTTTAATATAGCACTAAGTGATACTAAAACAACAGGCGATACAATTACTATAACAGGTGAAAATAATGATGCTATTTTAACCACATTTGCTTATGCGTCTAATTCTAGTACCGCAAATAACATTTTAAGCTGTGATACGATCAATGGTCGCCAGTATTACACTATGGCTGCGGGTGCATATGAACGCGCTATATATGTGGCAGGTGCGATGATGTGCAATAACGGCTTAATGATTAAGCTATATTTACATAGCCATTACAGCAACAGTAACTACTATGCGACTGAATATGTCGTTATAGGCAAGGACGATAAAAACAATTTGTGCATTGTTGTTCCGAAAAATAATGCAAGTGGGTCAAGCACTACGGTATCAACAAATAATACCGGTTTTCGTGCGATCTGCTACGATGAATCAAAAGTTGCAACCGTTACAGTCTCGGCACAGTTTGGCGAATCTAAAACATCACTTTGCCCGATACTCGTTGACAGTAATTATGATACGTCGCTGATTGAAATATATCAGAGTCTACAAGCTCAGCTTAACAACATTATTTTTGATACTGTCACAATTGGCGATGATACGTTTGTGTCTAATGGATACTGGTATATAAAGGACTAAAGGTGATACCATGAACGATATAGCGAATATTATCATCAACAACGGCACAGCAATAGGACTGCTTATCTACTTCATTTATAAGGATAACAAGTTCACTGAGACGCTGAATAAGTCGCTGATAAACATCAGCAACAGTCTCGAAATTATTCAAAATCTTCTCGAAAAGAAAGGAGCGAAGAAAGAATGAACAGTCCCTACATGGGCGACTTTTACGTGTCGCAGAAGTACACACACGGAGTACATGACGGGCTCGACCTCGTCGGCGTGACGCATAAGGACATTCACTGCGTCGAATCCGGAACGGTAGTATATGCAGGGTGGGAAAACTCAGCAGATCACTCTCAGGGATTCGGACAGTATGTGTGCATCAAAAACGGGACGCGCTATTGGTACTACGGGCATCTCTCGAGCATTGCCGTCAAAGTCGGCGACAGCGTGAACATAACCGACATCATCGGACAGGAGGGCTCGACAGGGTACAGCACGGGAAGTCATGTGCATATCTGCGTGCGCATTGGAGGCGTGAAGGGCAACGATCTTGACGTCTCTCAGATACTCGGCATTCCTAATGTTGCGAGCATGACATATCTCAACGACGGCTCGGAGGCTACGACCTATCACGATTTGAAGCCCGGTGACGTGATACCCAAAGGAACATACTGCCCCGTGTGCAACCGCAAGCTTACTAAAGATATCACGTTTGAGAGCGATATGTGAGGAGGTGACGAAAATGAGCGAAGAGAAAGCAAATGAATTGATAGCAGCTATCACAGCGTTGTCGTCTCTTGTCTCCGTGATCGCGGACGATATCACCAACAGGAACGCTGCGGCAGAAGCTGCGGCAAAGGTCGAGGCGGAAGCTGATAGACTCCGCGAGGAAGCTGATAAGAAATGGGAAGCTGCCGACGCTCTGAGCGAGGAGGCAAGAGCGTCGGGAATGGAAGCGGCAGCAGATCTGCGTGAGGAGGCAGAAGCTAAGTATGAAGAAGCTGCCGAAAAGAGCAGGGAAGCAAGAGAAATCAAAGAAATGCGCGTCAGAATTGACGCGGACGGAAATTATATCGAAGTGGAGGAATAATTTATGCCCAAAAGATTAACGCCTAATCAGGCAAAGCTTGTATGCAAGGAAATTACACAGCATATCGGAGGACAGACCAACGGCACATACGTTGACGGCGTGTGGACTCCGACAACATCAGTATGGGACGAAAACCCGGTAAAATGGTGGAGCAACGTTTTCAGCAATGGACAGCTCACCAACGACTTTTTCGAGGGGCTTTTAAACGTCAACGTCGAGCAGCGCGTCAGAGCGTTCGACATGGAAAATCCCTTCGAGAAGTATTTTCAGCAGGGCGAGCAGTACGGCTTCGGAAACATGGAATTTTATGTAAACCCTCAGGAGTCGCGCTACTTTGCGATCAACCCCGAACAGACAAAGAACGGAACATACTATTATCAGGGCGAGAACTACGAGACACGTATCTCGGGACTCGGAAGCAACTCCGTCAGCCTGACTACTACCATTCACGACGGAGTCGGTGAGGCTAATCAGGCGATATCTGAAAATTATCATTGCTTACTCGACAAAGTCCCGGATATCAAGCAGATTTTCTTCCGTCCTAATTTTCAGCGTCAGTATCAGGCAACCTACCCTCAGGAAATGCTTTCTCAGGTTTCGACCACATGGGGCACTGTAGGCACGTTTATAGACGGTATCAGCACGACTCTCAACGCTGAAAAGAAGCGAGAGGAAAAGAGGCAGATTGTGTCCACGTTTAAGGACGGCATTGACCGCGGCTGGATTCCGCTTATACCTGTCAGCGACACAACGACAGCCGACGGTGCTCAGAACTTGCTTATGCAGATCAGGACTATCGAAGACAATTTCACAAATGATAGCTCGAACTATAATATGTGGAGCGCGGTAAATATCGACAATCCGATAATCACAGCGTCTGAAAAGTCGAACATTGATATCATTATCCGCAATGACATCAAAAACCTCATGGACGTCAAGGGACTCGCGGCGGCGTTTAATATGGACAAGGCGGACTATACAGCAGACGGCTTCGGACAGAACGTGATCGGAATTGATGTGTTCCGCTCCGCTCCTGACGGAACGGGCGTGTATGATGCAAACACCGCAGAAGACCGCACGATACTTGCAGTGCTCTTTGACAGTTTTGCACTGCACGCTGTCAGAAAATTCGATCAGACGAGTCAGATGTATTTGAAGAACATGGCAAAGGAACAGTTTTTCAGAAACGTGATCGACGAGATCGCACTGAACCCGTTTGCAAACTGCGTCGGCTTTACGACATCGACGTTTACCCTCGTGTCAGGTGACAGCGCACCTGCGGACTGGGCAACATCGACCGCAAAGTATTACCGTAAGACCGGCTCGGGCGTATATGTGCCCGTGACATCTGCACTCTCCGGCGTCACGACACAGTATGAGTCCGGCAAATACTACGTGCGCGCATAATATGTATAAATTAGAGCCCTCAGCTGAGGGCTCTAATTGAAAGGAGTAAAAAAAGATGCCATTTGATGCATTTATGAGCTCACTACAGTTCGCAAATGTCGATGCGGTGTTCGGCACGGACGGCACACCGCAGAATTTAAACACTTTCAACACAAATCTCGAAGCATTTACACAGCTTGCTATCAACCGCGTAAAATGGGAGAGTGATATGCTGCTGCCTGAAACAAACGCGTCTTTTTTAATTGAATGGTATTGCTATTTTAAGGGACAGTGCTTTCTTGTGCCGTCCGACAAAGGCGGCAAGTGGAAAGTATATCAGGGCGTGCAAAGCGGCAGCCTTGACGAGTTCGGGCAGCCTGCAAAAATTGACACGTGCGATTTCAACGGCAACAATCACAAAATCCGGGAATTGAAAGATATCGTGTGGATAAAAAATACACCGCGCTGCGTGCCGACGTGGTACTGGGTGCTCAAATACTGCAACCGAATAAGCAGTTATGAGCGGATAATGGATTTGAACAGCAACGCTCAGAAAACGCCGTTTTTGATACAGTGCAAAAATAATACTTATCTCTCTGTAAAAGAGATGTATAAAAAGATAAGGCAAATGGACGACGTGATTTTTACCGAGGAGACTGCCGGATTTGGCGAGGCGGTAAAGGTGCTTGACTTAAATGCGCCTTATCTGCTCGATAAGCTTTTTGATCAGAAAATAAATGAGCGAAATGACTTGCTTAACTTCCTCGGGGTCAATACGATCTATGAAAAAAATGCTCATATCATCTACGAGGAGGCGACCGCAACAGACGAGCTGACGCAGGAATATGATGGTTTATTCCTCGCACCGCGCCGCGAAGCTCTGAGGGACGCGCACAAAAAAGGGCTTACCGACTTAAAGCTTTACACGATGAAAAACAGCAATGCAGGGAAGGAGGCAGACAATGGCGCACTATACAGCAACGCTGCGCGACCTGATAGACCCGACAGCGAACCCGGGGACGTTCAGCAGAATTAATGGCGCTTGGCAGCATGACAGCAACGACAGCGGATTTGTGCTTTTCGATGAAGATAACAAATATCCGTTGGTATTTGATTCCACCGCCGCGATCGGCGGCTATGTGCTTAATCCTGTTATCGTCGTCCCGCAGTACGACGGCAGCACGGCGACGTTTGATTTTTCATCGAGCTCATACAGGGCTTATCTCAATAAGAAAATCACAGACCATTATTTCGGCTATGAGATAGGCTTTGAAACGCCGCAGATGTTCAAGCACTATTTCAACACGAAACTTCGTGAGATCATGCCGCTTTACAATCAGAAATACTATAGAACTATGCTGTCAATTGCTCAGAATGTGCCTTACACATACTTCGAGCGGACGGACTACAACGGAAAGACACTCACCAACACCGACACGGCGCTCACTCTGACTCACGGCGACGCGTTCACGTGGGACTATCGCGGCACTGCAACGATAAACGGAGAGAGCGTCGAAAGGACGTATCATTTTGATACACCGCAAAACATAAGCAGCCTCAACCCTGAGAGCCCTGACCACATGAGCAGCGCGGATACTGGCAAGAGTCAGGCGGCAAATGTGCAGATCGCGTCCGGCTTTGTTGACGGCAGCGGCAACATTACGCAAGATTTTGCTGACGCGCACGCTACGAGCAAAAGCAAAAAGGCTCAGGACGTTCAAAGCACGAAGGGAGATGCTTCGAAAAACTACACTGAGTACGAGGGCAGATATGATACAAAATACGGCTTCACGTCAGCTCAGCGAATGGAGCTATCAAAATACATTGGCGAGCAGCTCGGCAGCATGGGCAATATTGATTTAGAGATAATCAATGAGCTCAGGGACTGCTTCATGATGATTTTTTAAAAGGAGGTCAAAATGCCATATTTGATTGACTTGAATTGGAACACCGTTCCGATGACTTACAACGACAGCTTCACCTATATGCAGTGGCTTGGCAAGCTGACAACAGTTGCTCAGGATCACGAAACGAGGCTGACATCGGCAGAGGGAAAAATAGCAAACCTCGAGGAAGCTTTCGCGAGCTTTTCCGCAGACTACTACACAAAAAGCGAGACCGACAGTCTGATCGACGGCATCAGCGACGAGCTGACGGCGCTTGAAAATGCCGCTTTCGCGTCAATCAGCAACCACGAGAGCCGCATCACGACGCTTGAAAGCAGTGTGCAGCGTCTTATCGACACGCTCAATTTCGAGGGCACGACAAGACATTATTTCTTAAACACTTACGACGCAGAGACGGGCATCGGCTACAACGTTTCGGGCGCAGATATTACGGCGACGATTTCCCCCGAGGAGTACGGCGAGTATGACTGCATAGACGTAAGACTCAATATCACGTTTGGCAGCGATACGACCGACATCAGACTCACGCTCACGCCTGACGGCGTGGCAGCAACAGCCGGAGACTACAGCGGCAGTCTGACCGCTGCCGGAGCTCTTTCGATCACAACGGGCGGCATTGATACGATCAACCGCATAGACCTCGTGCTATATAAGAGCGCAAACACCAAATCAGAACAGGAAACAATCACGAGCTCGGAATACACCGTGCTCAACATCAACGACGACGACACACTTGACAGCTCGGACGCTGCAAAGATACTACAGCTTTATGCGGCTTGGCAGCAGTACAAATCGCAGCAGGGCATTGATAATACTCGCGACAATGCGTATACATGGTATAGCCTCGTATTCAGCAGCGGCACGACATTAGCAGCATATACGCGCTCAGAGTGGGACACACTTTGCAACGCCTTCGGCGGCACGCTTGCGGCAGTTCCCGACAGCTCCGCGGCGGCAAACATACTGAAATTTTACGCAGACTGTCAGGCAGGCACATATACAAACGACGCTGACGGCTGGGCAGCATTCAGAGGGAGGGCAGTATAATGGCGGTTCATAACAACACGATAAATATATCATCGGTCAACATTAGCAAAGCATCTCTCGATGCGGGCATCAACAAATATCAACTCGTTGCTTTCTATGTAGCGAGCGCAGGAACAAGGGCACAGGTGCAGGACTTTGCTTTTAAAATCAATATTCCGGCACGGCTGGAGCTCATCAAAGCGCAGTACCCTAATACTTATAGGCGCTATTTCGCGCCGCACGTAGACCCGGCAACACACGAGGAAGTCAGCACCAATCTTCTGCCGGACGCGATGCACGTCGAACATTTCGCAGACGATCAGCTTTTTGTCTCACGAGCTGCCGCTGCAGCCTCACGCGGCGACGGCTACCTCGGCGACATCTGCGTGAAAATTCCGGACGACGCTCAGAGCGGCGACACGTTCACGATCTCGATTGATACGGACGCAGATTTTGTTTTCAGCACAGATGCCACCAACAACACGGCAGACGCAGCCGAAAGCGCGTACACTCGCGGCCACATATACGGCGGAATTATCCGCATTACAGATTGATTGTATATCCCCTCTCGTGAGGGGATATATTTAAAGGAGGGAACATAAATGCCAAATCCTATTACAAGTATATCTCTTTACAGCTGCAAGCTCGAGCGGACGGGACATAAAACAATAGACTTTGCGAGTGCGTCGGCAAGAGACAGTTTTTTTGCGTCGTCAAATTCAATTGCAACGCTATATACAACCGTATCAAACGCAACATACGCCCGGGAAAATAAGACGATAACGGTCGGCATCAACGCTGACGTGCTCGATGCTGCTGGAGTAAACTACGTGAGGTACATCAATCCTCAGTTTGCAAGCAGGTATTACTATTGCTTCGTCGATGATATCGAGTATGTCGCACCGTACACCTCGAGACTGCATATACGCACGGACGTTTGGCTGACTAACATCGGCAGCGTTCACGCTGACGCTTGCCTTGTCGAACGCGAGCACGTTGCAGACGACACGAATTTTGCTCACACTCTGCCCGAGCCCGTTGTTCCCGGCGAGCTGATATATTCCACAGAATTTTTCAGCAACCTCGACGATTTAGACGGCACGGGCGCAGTGAATACCAACGCTCACTATGTGGCTTTGTTCCTGTTTGCATCTGAGGTCATAGCAACGAGCCCGGCAATCTTGATAAACGATGCAACCGTGGACAAATATGTCGGAGGAGATTTTGTCGCAGGTTTTTACATAGCGACCGCGCCACAAGACGCACTTACTTTCGTTAGTTGGTGTCAAGAGAAAGGCATGAGCATTGACAACATCTGTTATGCGAAGCTTATTCCTCGGGAATATATCACGCTTGACAGCACGGCTGCAATTATAGACGAGTCCGGCACTCTGCCCGTGACAGTGTACAATGTTTCAGACAACAACGCAGCTCAGAGCGTGACGATCTCGCCTAATTTCACGCAAAACTATACACACCGCATAAGAAATAATAAACTTAACTGCTACCCTTACCGCGCGTATCGTGTGACTAATTACGACAAATCTTTCGCGGACCTGCGCCCCGAAAAAATGACATCGCTCACTTTTGCGCTCCGCGCTTGCCTTGGCAGCTCGCCGGATATCTCGCTGAGACCCACATCATACAACTACGGCAACGACATGGAAAAGGCAGTGACAACGGCTGACTTTGGCGACGTGCCGTATAAATCAAATCAGTACTTGGAGTATCTCGCACAGCATAAAAATACATATCAACTCACCAAAGCGCTATACATAGCGGACGGACTCAGCGCGGCGCTCTCTCCGATCGGGGCGCTTGCTTCGGGCGGAGCTGACGCGGCTGCAAGCGAGCTCGTGGCGAGCGCTCAGAGCGTCGGCAACACAATCCGCAGTGCTCAGCAGTATTATGCAGGGCTCTCCGACCTCAAACACAGACCGCCGACCGTCTCCGGCGGCAGTGCGTCAAATCTTTCTCGCATAAATCGCTGCAAGGGGCTCGGTATATATGATATGTGTATGCGCCCTGAGATCGCGGAGATAGTTGACTCTTATTTTGATCAGTACGGATACAACGTATCGACGCTTAAAGTTCCGCAGTGGTCTTCACGCCCTCATTACAATTTCGTGAAAACAAACGGAGTCAACATTTATGGCAGCTTGCCAAAGAGCGAGGCGGCAGAGCTTGCACGGCTCTTTGACGAGGGCTTGACTGTATGGCATATGTCGGGCGGTGCGACTTATGGAGTATACGACGCGGCAAACGCTCCGACGTAAAATGTTTCACGTGAAACAAAAAGAGAGACGATTAAATAATATCGTCTCTCTCTGTATATGTAAATGCAGTGTATATTTCTTCCGCCCCAACCCTGCGAAGTTGGGGCTTTTTTGCGCTCGTTTTCGATTTTAAATGATATGCAGTCCCGGCAAGGCTGGCAGCCGCCGTCTCAAACTCTTGCAGCGTCTTAGTGCTCAGGAGTTCAGACAGTCGCTCAGACTCAGAGCGGCACGCGCCGCCGACCTTGTAAAATCGTCCTTTGCCGTCAGTCCACTCGGCACGGTTGCCTGTCTCGTAGTGCATCACGGCGACATCGGCGATTTTTAGCTTGCCCACCTCGCTTTCAAAGAGTCTGTCACTCTCAGCGCAGATCAGAGCTGCGCTGTCTCTGTCAATCTCTCTTGCTGTAAATCCGTCCGTCGCGATATCACATAGCTCAGCCCCTGCCGCCCAAAATTGCCGCATTAAATACGACAGCTGCAAGCGAGTATACAAAGTATCGTATACGCCGATTGAGTAGTATGTATCACAATGCAGCGGCAGCGGCAGCCCGTTTTGTAGCCTGTTATACTGATCTTTACCGCTCAGAGTGTTAGCGCCCTGTTTATACGCAAGATAGCTTGGAGAGTGCTTGTGCGCTTTCTTTTGGTCTGTCGCATACTTGCGCAGCACTCGCACAGGTATAGGCGCGGCAGCCGTCGGGAACGTCATCGCCTTGATGATCACAAAACTCATTTCATAATCGCACAGCAGCGATGCGAGTTCCAGTGCGTTTACTGTGAGGAAGCAAGGGCACATATGAGATACCTCAAAGCCGCGAAATTTGAAATAATCGACTTTAGTATTTGCTTTGGGATAGCAGCCTTTTATATAAACGTGCACGACATATCCGCAAAAATCGTTAAACAAAAATTTGTGCAGCCCTCGCATGAGCAGCTTTTTATTGCGCTCGACGTACTTTAAAATAGTGCTATAGTCTTTTGTAAATTCTGCCTTGCAAAGTACGGGGTATGTCGCGAACGGCTCGAAAGCATGATACGCGCTTGTGATGTCGACTGCAAGCCCGCGCTCGACAACTCCGCAGCGCCTATCTCCTTCACAGATGATGCCGCCCCGGTGAGACTCAGAAAAAAATGTAAACTCGTTCTTTTGAGTAGTGTTGAAATAGCTCGATGAGCAGCAAAGATTTTTGATGCCGGAGAGCCGTGATATAAATTTCTTGTAGTTCTTCGGAAGGTTCTTCTTCTTGATTTTCGGGTGTTCCTCAACGTACTCGTCCCACTCGTCAAGCAGCTCCTCAGCCGCGCGGTATATCTCCGCACAGCTGAGAAAGTCGAGAGAGTAAAAGCTTGCACAGTAAAATAGGCTTGTCTCATAGTCGGTCGTGTGGTTGATGTGAGCGAGATCGGCGATATTGCACTTGATAAAATCGAGCGTGATATCATCAGCAATAAAGATGTAGCGGCACGCGCTCACGAGTGATTTTATTGCAAAGATCGCGTCTGAGACGGTCGCGATCTGCGTCGTCCCGTCCTTAGTTGTGATATCACAGCGAAAAGTCGTGTCGGTGCTTATCAGTACTGATGCGAGCTTATCCATTTCTTTGCCTCCTGTATAGCTTCGTTGACGGAGTCTTTCAGTTCCTCGAGTGTATCTTTATTGTTATACAAAAATTCTCTGATAGCGAGCTCTTCCGGCGAGCCGTGCACTTTGTCTTCAAAGCTGTTCCAAACGTCTGTTAAGCTTTTGAAGCGAGCGTATAAGTTGTCGTAGTCAATAGCCGACCCGAAGGGATCCTCCTCTGGCAGCCCTGCGTCGTAGTAGAGCATTCGCAGCTGACCGAGCTGCAAGCTCAGGTCTTGCAGCAAGTCGCGAAACTCGTCAGCGGCGCGCTGAGTGTCCTCTCGCGTCTCGTAGCCTCCGACGCCCTCAAAGTGATGATACTTGATATCCTCAGCAGCCTCTTGCTCATAGCCCTCTGAGGTATAGCTTGCGGCCGCTCCCTGAGCTTCACGCTCTTCAAGCTCACGCTCTATCTCTGCCATACGTGCGCGCATCTGTCTTTCACTTTCACGGAGTCGTCTGTTTTCCGCTGCGAGTTCTTTGATGTGCTGCTGCAGCATCTTGATTGATTTTGATGCGGCTGTGGACTTTGTCACAAATCCGCCCGTCGTCACGTCGAACGTGTAATCACTTTTGCTCTTGCCACGTTTTTTCTGCGAGCTCTTAGCCCACTGCTTTGCGATCTGAGTCTTTTCCGCTGCCGTCGGCACGCGCAAGCCGCCAACGTCGAGGATCATCAGCTTTCTACTATAAATTGTTCTCTTTGCCATGTTATTCTCCTAAAAAGTTTCTGATTTCGCGCTTCAACTCGTCGGCTTTGGCATAAATGCACTCAGGGAACGTCGCGTGACGCAGCGCGTCGTGAGACAGTCTAAGCAGCTGCTCAGCTTCCGTCAGCTTTGCCTCGAGCGCTGCCATGTGCAGCATATCTGTATCAGTCATTGTTATCACCTTCTCTCAGACGTTCCAGCGCTGAGATAGCAAAGTCAAGCGCTGCGATGTCTCGTTCTATAAAGCCTTTTAAATCTGCGTATTTGAGCCAGTACGCACGATATTTTCTAATCATGGTTAGCTGCTTTATTGCTTCTTCAATGCTCATTGCTGCGCTCCTTCCTGTGTCCGTCGGCCCCGTAAAGCGCTGCGAAGTTGGTCGGCTGCTTCCCTTTGTAGCAGCTGTACGAGCAGTAAACCTTGTTATGTCGTCGCCAACGGTAAGACTCAAATCCGTATAGTCTGACGATTGTCTTACCGCAATTCGCGCAGCGGTGTATTATTTGCGCGCCCTGGTTCATGCAATCACCTCCATGGTGTCAAGCAGTCGCTTGGAGACGTGATTCTTGTGCCCCTTGGAGTCGATAAAGATTAGCTCCTCTTCGGTCTGCCTGATTTTGACGATATCTCTCAGCACCTGCCCTCTGCCGCAACCGTCGAAGGCTATAGCAGCCCCTGCCGAGCGGTAAGGTGTAACAATAGCCTCAGCATCATCGGTGCAAATTAAGCCCGTTTTGCTGCGTTCGAGCTGTTTGAGCAGCTCGCGCTCATGTGCTGCGCGTCCGTACCCTCTGGGGCTCATCTTTATAAGATAAGGCGTCCTCAGCTGTTTCAGCGCTGCACATTTCATCGTGCAGCCGCCGAGCTTGTCGCAGTCTCTGCATATTTTATCATTCATTATATTCAGCCTCCTCTTACAGCGACGCCGCAGTCTCGATAAGGTCAATCGCTTCCTTTGCGCTGACGTTTTCGACGCCGCTTTCCTTCAACCGTGCGACCATTGATTGTCCGTTTCTATACCTTCTAAGGCAGCGCTCGCAACCCTGATTCAGCGATTCAAGAGCCATTCCGCAGATCTTCACCAAGTCCTCGTATTTGCGAGCAGTCCTGAGCTGTGAAGCTCCGCCCAAGACTTGATAGTCGTTATAATACTTTTCGTACTTAGCCTCAGCGTCAGCCATTACACGCATCACAAGCGCACGGTTACGCTCTTTGCACTTGTCTTCAATTTTCTCTTCGTCGTACATTTTTTTATTCCTCCTCGACTTGCTCTTTGATAGTTTCGCGCAGGCACTCAATAGCCGTGCAGCGCTCTCCGTTGATTTTTGCGCACTCTGAGACGACGCTCAGAGCGGTTAGCAGTAAAGCGATTTCCAAACGGTCAAGTTCTATTTTCATTGTCTTGCTCCTCACAGCTTCCAGATGTTATCAGTTTCATCATAGCCGACTCCGATCTCGAGCGTCAGGCTGTTAGTCTTTGGCTCAGATGACTCAGACGCACGCTCGTCGAGCACGTCCATGGCTTCTACAAACGTGTCCTCGCACATCAGCATCACGGTCAGAGCCGTGACGAGCCCTCCGCCAACAAATCCAATTAATAGCATTATATCACCTTCCTCTGATTAGTATTCTCCATTATAAATCATATTTCTTGCAATTGCATACATTGCAACTCGAATGCGTCTGTATCTATAGTGCGGAACGAAATATATTTCTTCCGCTAACATAGAATGTAAATCTTTAACTGTTTTCATTCCGTGTCACCGTCCTTCTATCAGCTTCATTGCTTCCTCTGTGTGCTTCCATTCAAATCGACGACCCGGGAAGCAGTCGCCGCACCACTTACAATCCCGGCAATCTTTGCGGCAAGGGCTGGAGTTTAGTGCTTCGACCGCTTCCCCTAACAGCCGCTTTGCTTTTCTTCCACCTACGATTTCACAGAAGTAGACGAACGGCACACCCGCGGCAGGAAAGTCCTCAACGTACTTAATGAAGCGTTGCATGATGAGAATGGTGAGCGGCTCGCAGTCGTCTGAATACTGTTCTAATTGAGTAGCAAGGTCTTTTAATATTGCTTCTCTGCTTATATACCTCATTTTCGTACCTCCTTACATTGTCGGCTGCGTGCATTCCCAGCAGCGCAGCTCACATTCACCGTCTGTTTCCTCGCGACGCAGCTTTGCAGCTTGCCTGATTTCTTCGATGTCGTCACTCTCGCAGATGAGCTCACCGAACTCAATTTCTGTCTCGTAGACGTCAAACAACAGGTATTTCACGGACACACCTCCCTTCTCACTATAAGTATATCAAAACCAAGTGACAGAACTGTGATAAAATAGTTACAAGTCAACTGATGCCTTATTACAATACGGTAACAAAAATTGTTTCACGTGAAACAGAAGCCGGGAGCGAAAAACGCCGCCGCCACATTGCACAATCATGGGAGTGTGTTATTACCTTGCCGCCCTGCCACCCTCTCAAGTCGGATCGTAGCCATGT
>JAZRBV010000081.1:0-9127 GCA_045635225.1 Eubacteriales bacterium | reverse complement strand
AAGAGAACCGTAAAGATCCACGCTCACGACGAGAAGAACGAGTGCGGTATCGGCGATAAGGTTGCCGTTATGGAGACCAGACCCCTCTCTGCAACAAAGAGATGGAGACTTGTTGAAATTGTAGAAAAAGCAAAGTAATATTTACATTTAACTGTAATTTAATCGTATTTTTGAACATCACTAAACCAGTAGGTAGATTAAAGGTTTACCGAAAAAGGAGGAAAAAACAGTGATTCAGCAGGAATCTTTAATGAAAGTCGCTGATAACACCGGCGCTAAAGAGCTTCTTTGCATCAGAGTTCTCGGCGGTACAGGCCGTCGCTATGCAGGCGTTGGTGATATCGTTGTGTGCGCTGTTAAGAAGGCAGCTCCCGGCGGTGTAGTTAAGAAGGGCGACGTTGTTAAGGCGGTTATAGTTAGAACCGTTAAGGAAATTCGCCGTGCAGACGGTTCTTACATCAAGTTCGATGAGAACGCTGCAGTTATTATTAAGGAAGACAAGACCCCCAAGGGTACTCGTATCTTTGGCCCGGTAGCAAGAGAGCTTCGTGAGCATGACTTCACCAAGATCATGTCTCTTGCTCCCGAGGTACTTTAATCAAAGGAGGAAATGATGATGGAAAAGCTTCATATTAAAAGAGACGATACCGTTGTTGTTATCTCCGGTGATTCCAAGGGTACCGTAGGAAAGGTTATCGCTGCATCTCCCGAGGAGGGCAAGGTAATCGTTGCGGGTGCTAACGTTGTGTCCAAGCACACCAAGGCACGCCGTCAGGGTGAAAAGTCCCAGATCGTTAAGACCGAGGGCGCGATCTACGCATCCAAGGTTCAGCTTTACTGCCCCAACTGCAAGAAGGGTGTTCGCACCTCTTCCAAGGTTGTTGACGGCAAGAAGGTTCGCGTTTGCACTAAGTGCGGCGCGGAAATATAAGATGGAGGTGCTGATAAATGTCTAGATTTGCTGAAAAGTATAAAAACGAAGTAGCACCTGCTCTTATGCAGAAGTTCGGATACTCTTCTGTAATGCAGATTCCGAAGTTCAACAAGATCGTTATCAACGTTGGTTGTGGCGATGCTAAGGATAACTCCAAGGTTATCGACAGCGTAATCGACGAGATCACTCTTATCTCCGGTCAGAAGGCAGTTCCTACTTTCGCACGTAAGTCTGTCGCTAACTTCAAGCTCCGTGAGGGCATGAAGATCGGCGTTAAGGTAACTCTCCGCGGTGAGAGAATGTATGAGTTTATGGATAAGCTCTTCAGCTTTGCTCTCCCCAGAGTCCGCGACTTCAAGGGTATCAACCCCAACGGCTTCGACGGCAGAGGCAACTATGCACTCGGTCTTAAGGAGCAGCTTATCTTCCCTGAGATCGAGTACGATAAGGTAGATAAGATCCGCGGTATGGACATCGTGTTCGTAACCACTGCTAACACCGACGAAGAAGCAAAAGAGATGCTCACTCTTATGGGCGCTCCCTTTGCGAATTAAGGAGAAAAAACATGGCAAAGAAGTCTATGATTCTCAAGCAGCAGAGAGAACCCAAGTTCTCTACTCGCGCATACAACAGATGCAAGATCTGTGGCAGACCTCACGCTTACCTTCGTAAGTACGGTATCTGCCGTATCTGCTTCCGTGAGCTCGCATACAAGGGCGAGATTCCCGGCGTAAGAAAGGCATCTTGGTAATCTGATTGAGATGCCACAGCATCTCCAAGCAACCGGTAGGAAAGCTCCAAAAGGGTCGGTAAAACTTTAACCGATACCTTGGGCTTTAACCACCGATATGCCGCCACCCGTGTGGCAGCAAGAAAAGAAAACTTGCATATAGGAGGATAAAATAATGCAAATTTCCGACGTAATCGCAGACATGCTTACCAGAATCAGAAATGCAAACGACGCTAAGCATGAGTCTGTTGACATTCCCGCATCCAACCTCAAGAAGTCCATCGCACAGATTCTTCTTGATGAGGGTTATATCAAGAATTTCCAGATCGTCGAGGACGGCAAGCAGGGTATCATCCGTGTTACTCTCAAGTACGCTCCCGGCAAGCAGAAGGTTATTCACGGCCTTCGCAGAGTTTCCAAGCCCGGTCTTCGTATCTACTCCAACTGTGAGGATATGCCCAAGGTTATGAACGGTCTCGGTATCGCTATCGTTTCCACCTCTAAGGGCGTTATGACCGATAAGAAGGCAAGACAGGCTAACGTTGGCGGCGAGATCCTCGCCTTCGTATGGTAAGAAAGGGGAGGTAATAAGCTATGTCTAGAATTGGTAGAGAACCTATCGTAGTTCCCGCAGGCGTTACCGTAACCGTTGCTGACGGCAACGTTGTTACCGTTAAGGGCCCCCTTGGCGAGCTCAAGGATACCTTCAATGCAGCTCTCACCATTGCGCAGGAGGGTGACAAGATCACCGTTTCCCGTCCCAACGATGAGAAGGAGAACCGTGCTCTCCACGGTCTCACCAGAACTCTTCTCAACAACATGGTTGTTGGTGTTACCAAGGGCTTCGAGAAGAAGCTCGAGATTGTAGGTGTTGGTTACAGAGTAGAGAAGCAGGGCGCAAAGCTCAATCTCGGTCTCGGTTACTCTCATCCCGTTATCTTCGAGGAGCAGAACGGTATCAAGTTCGAGTGCCCCGATTCCACTACTATCATAGTTAAGGGTATCGACAAGCAGGCAGTAGGACAGATGGCAGCCGTTATCCGTTCCAAGAGACCTCCTGAGCCCTACCTCGGTAAGGGTATCAAGTATGCCGGTGAGCACATCCGCCGCAAGGCCGGAAAGACCGGTAAGTAATGAAAGGAGACTGTTACAATGGTTAAGAGAATTGACAGTAACGCACAGCGTCTTAAGAGACATAAGAGAGTTCGTGGCAAGATCTCCGGCACCGCCCAGAGACCCCGTCTCGCTGTATACCGCTCCAACGCTCACATCTCTGCACAGATCATTGATGACGTTGCAGGCGTAACTCTCGTAAGCGCTAACACTTATGAAAAGGACTTTGAGGGCATCGGCTCCAACAAGGAGGCAGCTCGCAAGGTTGGTGCTACTCTCGCAGAGAGAGCACTTGCAAAAGGCATTTCCGCAGTAGTATTTGACCGCGGTGGCTACATTTATCACGGACGTGTATCGGAATTGGCTGAGGGTGCTCGCGAGGGCGGCCTGAAGTTCTAATCGCCGGTTTGTACACTGTTTCGACAAGAAACATTCTATAAGGAGATTAACATGGCAAAGAAAATCAATGCAGCTGAGCTTGATCTTCAGGAGCAGCTTGTAGTATTAAACCGTGTTTCCAAGACCGTAAAGGGCGGTAGAATCGCTCGTTTTGCAGCTATCATGGTAGTAGGCGACGGAAATGGACATGTAGGCTTCGGCCTCGGTAAGGCAGCTGAAGTTCCCGATGCTATCCGCAAGGGAATCGAGGATGCAAAGAAGAATATGATCAAGGTATCTCTCAACGGATCCACCATTCCTCACGACGTTATCGGTGAGTACGGTGCAGGTAAGGTTCTCCTTAAGCCCGCCGCTCCCGGTACCGGTATTATCGCAGGCGGTACCGTTCGTACGATCCTTGCTCTTGCTGGTATAAAGAACATTCGTGCTAAGTGCCTTCGTTCCTCTAACCCCACCAACGTGGTTAAGGCAACCTTCGAGGGTCTCAAGTCTCTCAGAACTGCTGAAGAGATCGCAGAGCTTCGCGGACTTAGCGTAGAAGACGTAAAGGCGTAAGAGGGGGTAGCGTGTAATGGAAAACGTTAAGGTTACTCTCGTAAAGAGCCTCATCGCTTGCAAGAAGGCTCAGATCGCTACTGCACAGTCCCTCGGTCTCAAGAGACCCGGTGACTACACTGTTCAGGCGAATAACGCTTGCCTCCAGGGCAAAATCAAAGTTATCTCTCACCTTGTTAAGGTTGAGACCGTTTAATCGGAATTGAAAGGAGGATACAAAATGAAGCTCCATGAACTTTCTCCCGCAGAAGGCTCCACTAAGGAAAACTTCCGTAAGGGAAGAGGCGCAGGTTCCGGCAACGGAAAGACGGCCGGTAAAGGCCACAAGGGTCAGAACGCTCGCTCCGGCGGCGGTGTAAGACCCGGATTCGAGGGCGGTCAGCTCCCGCTCTACAGAAAGCTCCCCAAGAGAGGCTTCAACAATGCTCGCTTCGGTAAGAAGTACGCGCTTGTTAACGTTGAGTCTCTTAACAAGTTTGCTAACGGCGACGTAGTAGACTGTGCCGCACTCCTCAATGCAGGCATCATCAACAAACTCTTTGACGGTGTAAAGGTGCTCGGCGAGGGAGATCTCACTAAGAAACTCACTGTTAAAGCAGCGGTCTTCTCCGCTTCTGCTAAAGAGAAGATTGAAGCAGTAGGTGGAAAGACTGAGGTGGTATAATGCTTCAGACACTTAAGAACGCTTGGAATACCAAGGAAATCAGATCTAAACTTCTTTTCACTCTGTTGATCCTTTTGATCTACCGTATAGGTACGGTAATTCCCGTTCCCTTTGTTGAGGCTAATGACTTCGCCGCGTCGCTCGACGGCACTATACTCCAGTATATGGACGTTCTTTCGGGCGGTTCGCTCGGTGCGATGACTCTCTTCGCACTCGGAGTTCAGCCTTACATCAACGCATCAATTATCATCCAGCTTCTTGCAGTCGTATTCCCCAAGCTCGGCGAGCTTGCTAAGAACGACAAGAAGAAGATGACGTTCATCACCAGAATCGTCACGGTTGCTCTCGCTCTCGTTACTGCGATCGGATACTACTTCCTTCTCAGAAACGGTAGCGGCAACGTTGAGACGTTCCTCACCAGAAGCGCATTCGAGGGCAAGGGCGCATGGTTCTACGCGATCGTAATCATCGCGTGCTACTGCGCAGGTGCATCTCTCATTATGTGGCTGGCTGAGAGAATTAATGAGCGTGGAATCGGCAACGGTATCTCGATGATACTCTTCGCGAACATCGTTGCAGCAGTTCCTTCCTTCGTTTACAACCTCGTCGCTATGGTTGCCAACACCTACGGCTATACCGTAAAGCCTTGGCTCTATGCGATCATTTCCACTTTCTTCGCTATCGTGCTCGTTGTGTTCCTTCTCGCTCTTATCGGAGTTGTTATCTGGTTCACCGGCTCAGAGAGAAGAATTCCCATTCAGTATGCAAAGAAGGTCGTCGGACGCAAGATGTACGGCGGTCAGAGCTCCAATCTTCCGATCAAGCTCAACATGACCGGTGTTATGCCTATCATCTTCGCTTCCTCTATCGTTTCCTTCCTTCCTACTCTCTTCCAGATCCTCGCTAACGCAGATCTCATCGCTCTCACCAAGACTGAGGGTGGCAAGACCGTAAGCACCTTCTGGGGCACCTTTATGGAGATTATCGGTCCTAACGGTATCGTATATCCCGTAGCGCTCTTCCTTCTTATCATCGGCTTCGCATACTTCTATTCCGCGATCACCTTCGATCCTATGGATATTGCGAACAACCTTAAAAAGCAGGGCGGCGCTATCCCCGGTATCAGACAGGGTAGACCTACCGCAGAGTACATTAAGAAGATCACCGGCAAGATCACTCTTGCAGGCGCACTCTTCCTCGGTGTTATCGCGATTCTTCCCCAGATCCTCGGCCCTCACGTATTCCAGTACCTCTTCCAGTGGATAATCAGAGGCGGTTACATCGAGGCTATCGAGCAGGCTACTGAGATGGGATACAGCTTCTACGTTACCTACTACGAGCAGATCATCGCGTCTCACGCTTCCTCACTCGTCGGCATCTTCTCCTTCGGCGGTACGACTCTTCTTATCGTTGTCGGTGTTGCTATCGAGACCTTCAGAGAGCTTGAGGCACAGCTTACGATGCGTAGCTACAAGGGCTTCCTTAACTAATTAGCTTCGCACCCATCTGAGGTAACTCAAATGAAAATAATTTTTCTTGGTGCTCCCGGCGCGGGTAAGGGCACTCAGGCGGACGTTGTGTCGGAGAGACTCGGTATTCCTACCATCTCTACCGGCGCGATCATCCGCGAGGCTGTAAAGACCGGCACCGATATGGGGCTTAAAGCCAAAAAATTTATTGACGAGGGCGCGCTCGTCCCCGATGACGTCGTTATCGGAATAGTGAAGGAGCGCCTTCAGAAATCGGACTGCGACAAGGGATATATCCTTGACGGATTCCCTCGTACCGTTCCACAGGCAGAGGCACTCGACGCCATGGGAGTTACTCCCACCGTCGTTCTCTCTCTCGAGGTCTCCGACGAGACGATCATCGAGAGAATGTCAGGCAGACGCGTTTGCTCCGCGTGCGGCAGGACCTATCACACCGTCTACAATCCTTCAATGAAGGACGGCGTTTGTGATTGCGGTGCTGACCTCATCACCAGAGCTGACGATGCGCCCGACGTTGTGCGCTCGCGCCTCGACGTTTATCACTCTACCACCGAGCCTCTTAAGGATTTCTATGAGGCAAAGGGACTGCTCCGCACCGTTATCGGCGCCGAGCTTGTAGAGGATACCACCAAGCGTACTTTAGAGGCTCTGGGTATCTGACATGATAATTGTTAAGAATTCGGAGCAGATGCAGCTCATGCGATGTGCCGGACGGATAACGGGAGAGGCTCTCCTCGTTGCCCGTGATATGATCCGTCCCGGCATATCGACAAAGGATATAGATACCGCAATTCGCGCTTATATTGAAAAGTGCGGCGCTATACCCTCCTTCCTCGGCTACGGCGGATTTCCCGCCAGCGCGTGTATTTCCCTGAACGATGAGGTCATACACGGAATTCCCAGCGACAGAGTCATTCTAAACGAGGGTGACATTGTCAAGATCGACGTCGGTGCTCGCTACCGCGGCTATAATGGCGACAGTGCTAGAACATATCCTGTCGGCAAGGTAAGCGATGAGGCACTGAAGCTCATCCGTGTCACTAAGGAGAGCTTCTACGAGGCGATGAAGGTCGCAAGGGCCGGAATGCGCATCGGAGACCTCGGTCATGCCGTTGAGAATTACGTCATTTCAAACGGCTTTTCCGTTGTCCGTCAGTACGTCGGACACGGAGTCGGTAAGGATCTGCACGAGGAGCCCGAGATTCCGAATTACGGACGTGCGGGCAGGGGACCGAGACTGTATGCTGATATGACTATCGCCGTCGAGCCTATGGTAAACGTAGGAACTCACGACGTGAGAGTACGTGATGACGGTTGGACGGTGTATACCGCGGACGGAAAGCTCTCCGCCCATTACGAGAACACCGTGGCTATCACCGCGGGTGAGCCGATACTGCTCACCGAGGTGGAATAAAGTATGAAAACGGTTTAAATAACAGGAGGACATCTTCTTGGCAAAGAACGATTTGATCGAATTTGAGGATTGCGTCGTTGTGGAGGCACTTCCCAACACCGTCTTCAAGGTAAAGCTCCCGAACGGTCACATAGTGACTGCAACGATCTCGGGAAAGCTTCGCATGAACTATATCAAGATTCTCGTTGGAGATACGGTTACCGTTGAGGTTTCGCCCTACGATATTTCGAGGGGACGTATCACCTGGAGAAAGAAATAAAATTACCGTAAAGTTTTATTTTCTCAAACTCGAAAGGAAAGGTATAAAAAATGAAAGTTAAGCCTTCCGTCAAAAAAATTTGCGAAAAGTGCAAGATCATTAAGAGACACGGTAAGATAATGGTCATCTGCGAGAACCCCAAGCACAAGCAGCGTCAGGGCTGATAGAGCGGGTTCGCAAGTTTTAAGACATTAATCTAAAAAAGGAGTATATATCGAAATGGCTCGTATAGCTGGTGTTGATATTCCCAATAACAAGCGTGTGGAAATCGCGCTTACCTACATCTACGGTATTGGTCTCAAGAGCGCACAGGATATTCTCGCTAAGACCGGCGTAAATCCTGACACTCGTGCAAAGGACCTCACCGAGAGTGAAGTAGCGGCTCTTCGTGATGAGATAGAGGCAAACTATCAGGTAGAGGGTGACCTCCGCCGTGAGACTGCTCTTAACATCAAGAGTCTCGTTGAAATCAATTGCTATCGCGGTGTAAGACACAGAAAGGGTCTCCCTGTAAGAGGTCAGCGCACCAAGACTAACGCAAGAACCAGAAAAGGTCCCGCAAAGACCATCGCTAACAAGAAGAAGTAAAGGAGTGATATGACATGGCAGCAGTAAAAAAGGTTGTTAAAAAGCGTCGTGAGCGTAAAAACGTTGAAAAAGGCGTAGCACATATCCGCTCCACCTTCAATAACACGATCGTAACTATCACCGACGTACAGGGCAATGCTATCGCATGGGGCACCGCAGGCGAGATGGGCTTCAAGGGTTCCAAGAAGTCTACCCCCTACGCAGCTCAGACTGCAGCAGAGCACGCCGGCAAGATCGCTGTTGATCACGGCATGAAGACCGTTGAGGTTCTCGTAAGAGGCCCCGGAGCAGGCAGAGAGTCTGCAATCCGCGCACTTGCAACTGCAGGTCTTGAGATCACTATGATTAAGGACGAAACACCGATTCCTCATAACGGTTGTCGTCCTCCTAAGCGCAGACGCGTTTAATTCAGTAGGAGGTATTGAAAAATGGCAAGATATACAGGCGCTAACTGTAAGCTTTGCCGTCGTGAAGGCTGCAAGCTCTATCTTAAGGGCGAGCGTTGCACTAACGGCAAATGCGCATTTGACCATAGAAGCACAGCACCCGGTCAGCACGGTGCGGCTCGTAAGAAGGTCGGAGAATACGGCAAACAGCTTCGTGAGAAGCAGAAGACCAGACGTTACTACGGTGTTCTTGAAGGTCAGTTCAAGCACTACTATGAGATGGCAGAGAAGATGGAAGGCATCACCGGTGCTAACCTCCTCACCCTTCTTGAGAGACGTCTTGACAACGTAGTATACAGAATGGGTATGGCAGCATCCAGAAAGGAAGCTCGTCAGCTTGTTCTTCACGCTCACTTCACTCTTAACGGCAAGAAGGTAACCATTCCCTCTATTCTCGTTAAGGCAGGTGACGTTATCGCCGTAAAGGAAACCAGTAAGGAAAGCGTTAAGATCAAGGCTCTCGCTGAGGCATGCGCAACGCAGGCTTCTCCCAAGTGGCTTGAGAAGGACGCAGCTAACCTTACCGCAAAGGTTG
>JAZRBV010000080.1:0-98112 GCA_045635225.1 Eubacteriales bacterium | reverse complement strand
CTATTGTAGAAGAATATATGGACAAGGTTAATGCTAAGATTGGCACTGACTACAAGCTCTTCAACTACTACGGTGCTTCAGACGCTGAGAACATCATCATCGCTATGGGTTCTGTTTGCCCCACAATCGAAGAGACAATTGACTATATGAATGCTGCTGGTGCTAAGGTTGGTCTTATCAAAGTTAGACTTTACAGACCTTTCAGCCCCGTGCATCTTATCAAAGCAATCCCCGCTACTGTTAAGACAATCTCTGTTCTTGACAGAACTAAAGAGCCCGGTGCACTCGGTGAGCCTTTGTTCCTCGACGTTGTTGCTGCTCTTTCTGTATCCCAGTATGCTAACATCCCCGTATTTGGCGGACGTTACGGCCTCGGCTCCAAGGATACAACACCTGCTCAGATCATCTCCGTTTACAAGAACGCTGAGAAGGCTGACGGCAAGAAGAGATTCACCATCGGTATCAACGATGACGTTACATTCCTCTCTCTTGATACAGAAGAGAATCCCAACACAACACCTGAGGGAACAACCTGCTGTAAGTTCTGGGGTCTTGGCTCTGACGGTACTGTTGGTGCTAACAAGAACTCCATCAAGATCATCGGTGACCACACCGATAAGTATATTCAGGCATACTTCCAGTATGACTCCAAGAAGACCTCCGGTATCACCATCTCTCACCTCAGATTCGGTGACAGCCCCATCAAGTCTTCCTATTATATCAATAAGGCTGATTTCGTTGCTTGCCACAACAACGCATATCTCAAGAAGTACGATATGATCAGCGACGTTAAGCCCGGCGGTACCTTCCTTCTCGACTGTCCTTGGACCGTAGAGGAGCTTGATGCTAATCTTCCCGCATCTGTAAAGACTTACATTGCAAAGAACAACGTTAAGTTCTATATCATCAACGCTACCAAGCTCGCTATCGATCTCGGTAACGCAAAGGTTAAGAACACCGTTCTTCAGTCTGCATTCTTCTCTCTTGCTAAGATCCTTCCTATCGACGAGGCTCTTGAGTACATGAAGAAGGCTGCATACAAGTCCTACATCAAGAAGGGACAGGCTATCGTTGACCTTAACTATGCGGCTATCGACGCAGGTAAGGACGCTCTTACCGAGGTTGCTGTTCCTGCAGCTTGGGCTAACGCAGGTGAGACCGCTGCTGCTGATAAGGCTACCGGTAGAAGAGCAGATCTTGTTGACTTCGTTAACGATATCGTTGTTCCTGTTGGCAAGATGCAGGGTGACTCCCTCACCGTTGCAACCTTTGCAAAGTATGCAGACGGTACCTTCCCCCAGGGCTCTGCAGCTTATGAGAAGCGCGGCGTTGCAGTTACCGTTCCCCAGTGGAATCCCGAGCACTGTATCCAGTGTAACAACTGTGCATTCGTATGTCCTCACGCCTGCATCCGTCCCTTCGCTATGACCGAGGCAGAGGCTGCAGCAGCTCCCGAGTCCACCAAGTTCGCGGCTAAGCCCGTTATCAAGACTAACTACAAGTTCACCATGGCGGTATCTCCCCTTGACTGTATGGGATGTACCCTTTGCGTTAAGGCTTGTCCCGTAAACAACAACGCTAAGCTTGGCACCGCTATCGAGATGAAGCCTATCGCTACTCAGCTTGATCAGCAGGCAGCATACGACTACGCTGTTGAGAAGGTTTCCGAGAAGTCCGAGCTTATCAACGTTACCGTTAAGGGCAGCCAGTTCAAGCAGCCCCTTCTCGAGTACTCCGGCTCTTGCGCAGGCTGTGCAGAGACCTCTTATGCTCGTCTTATCACCCAGCTCTTCGGTGAGAGAATGTATATCTCCAACGCTACGGGTTGTTCCTCTATCTGGGGCGGCTCTGCACCTGCAACTCCTTATACCGTAAACAAGGAGTCCGGTCACGGTGTAGCTTGGGCAAACTCCCTCTTTGAGGATAACGCAGAGCACGGTCTCGGTATGTACGTTGGCCAGAAGGTAATTCGTGAGAAGCTTATCAAGAAGGTTGCCGCTCTTAACGCTCCCTGCGAGAAGTGCAAGGCTATCATCGACGAGTATCTTAACACCGTTAACGACGGTACAAAGAACGAGGCTGCTACCAAGGCTCTCGTTGAGCTCCTCGAGGGCTGGGCTAAGGAAGGCTGCAAGGAGTCTAGAGAGATCCTTGCTGAGAAGCAGTACCTTTCCAAGAAGGCTGTTTGGATCTTCGGCGGCGACGGTTGGGCATACGATATCGGCTTCGGCGGTCTTGACCACGTTCTTGCATCCGGCGAGGACGTAAACGTTATGGTATTCGATACCGAGGTTTACTCCAACACCGGCGGACAGGCGTCCAAGGCTTCTAACATCGGTCAGGTTGCTCAGTTCGCAGCAGCAGGTAAGGCAATCGGCAAGAAGAATCTCGCTGAGATCGCTATGTCCTACGGCTACGTTTACGTTGCACAGATCGCTATGGGCGCAGATATGAACCAGACCCTCAAGGCTATTGCAGAGGCTGAGGCATATCCCGGACCCTCGCTCATCATCGGCTACGCTCCCTGTGAGATGCACTCCATCAAGGGTGGTATGGCTAACTGCCAGGCTGAGATGAAGAAGGCTGGTGAGGCAGGCTACTGGCATATGTTCAGATTCAATCCTGCAGCAGAGCAGAAGTTCACCCTCGACTCCAAGGAGCCTAAGGGTTCCTACCAGGAGTTCATCAACGGTGAGGCAAGATACACAAGACTTGCGCAGGCATTCCCCGAGCGTGCGAAGGAGCTCTTCGACAAGGCTGAGGAAACCGCTAAAGCTAAGTACGATCACCTCGTAAAGCTTGTAGAGTTCTACAACAACTAATTTTGTCCATCGCGGCAGCTTGGTCGACTTGTCGTACACTCGTACGTCGGGCGCCGACCAAACCTTGCGCTGAAGCAAAATTAACCTAATAAAATGCTCTCCCTTGTCTTTTGGCAGGGGAGAGCTTTCTTATTATTTTCCTTGATTTGTAAATTATAATTAACATTTTGCACTGATTAGTGCCTTTGGGAAAGACGCTTGCTCTTTGATCCTGTACTCGGTACATTGCGCTAAATTAAAATGGAGCATATTGTGTAAAAGTTGAAATATATTGCGCAAAAGTCGGTTGCCCATTGACTTATCAAATAGGTTGTGATATCATTATGAAAAATATAAGTGCGGAATAAAAAATACAAGTACGGTGGGAGATAAGTATGAAGATAAATATAGTAACCGAATTTGAGGGAGCATCGAGACTGACTCGCGTCTGGGCGCGGGATGAGTGGAATATCGATTTCTTCGCACAACCCGAGGAGGGGGCAAGATGCACGGTATCCTTCGCGGCGGTGGAGCTTGCTGATCATCTTGAAAAGATGCTTGTCGATTCCGTGATCGGCATATCTGACCGCCCTGACTCGGATGCGTTTAATATTTATCTCGTGGCGACAAGCAAGAAAGTGCGCGGAGAGAATTATTCTCTCATTCCGTGCGATGGAGGAATCGAGATCGTGGGTGAGGGAAGAGTGGGCGTTTTGTACGGCGTCTACGAGCTCTTGAAGCTGCAGGGATTTCGATGGATAGAACCGGGAGATGTGGGTGAGTATAAGCCTATGAAAAGAGGTGAGCTCACGCTTCCCACCGAGGCGCGCAGCTTCGTGACAACGTCCCCCGTTGGACGCGGATTTTCGATCGACGGAAGGCTCAACGAAAACGAAGAGCTCCTTCTATGGATGGCGCGCAATCGCCTGAACGTTTATTTCAATTTCCCGAACACCTGTCGCTATATGCACAAGCTCGGATTTATCATACGGGACGGTGGTCACATCTTCGAGGGCATACTCGCGCCCGATGCGGTAACTCAATCGGGAAAAACGATGTTTGAGGAGCATGAGGAGTGGTACGGTCTTCCCGAGAACGGTGTGAGATCGAGTGCGGCGGCTCTCCGAACACAGTTCTGTGTGGCTAGAAATGATCTTCTCGACTACCTTTCCGACGCACTTCTCCGAAAGATCAACCGTGAGTGGCGTGAGGCGGAGGAGATCAACGTCTGGGGCTTTGACACATGGGGAGGCATCTGCACCTGCGAGGGCTGTCGTAAAATCGGAAACGCCTCGGATCAGATGCTCTATATGGCTTCGTATTTCAGAAATTATCTCAATGAAAAGCGCAGGACGGGAGAGCTTTCCCGCGACGTCAGAATGGTACTTTGTGCATACGAGGGATCGGCTACGGTGGTCGCGCCGAAAAATCCCATACCGCAAAATCTCGTCGAGGCAGGGGATCACGTTCTCTTCGCTCCCATAGTTCGTTGCTACGAGCACGGCTTCGGTGATACCGATTGCTCCTACAACCGCGAGTACGACGCACATCTTGCCGAGTGGAACAGGGTAAAGGGCGAGCTCGGAATGAGTGCGCTTGAATATTACAACGTATCGAAGTTCGAGGATCTGCCGCTACTCTTTCTTGGCACGATGAAGCGCGACTTTTTGCACTATCACGAGAGGGGAATGCGCGGATTTTCGTATATGCATATCCCAATGGTAAACTGGGGCGTGCGTGCGCTGACGCACCTTTTGTACGCGGAGCTTTCCTGGGACGCGTTCGTCGATACGGATAGGGTGATCGAGGAATACCTCGGTGTGAGATACGGATCATACGCTGACCGTATGCGAAAGGTGTACGACGATATCTCGAGGGCGAGCGAGTCGGTATCAAGCTGGCGCGCTTGGAAGAGAAAAAATCTTTTGTCTCGCCTTTCGGCGTGGGACGGTGGAATACCTACCGAGCCGCTTGAGTACGACGATCATTTTACATCGCCCGAGAGTTTTGCGCGTATTGGTGGCGAGACGGTATCACTCTGGAATAGCGCGCTCGCAAGTGTTGAAGCAATAATAAAAGAAGAAAAAATGAATCCCGCCGAAGATACGGTGGCGGCGGACGCCGTAAATCCGATCGAGCTGATGAAGCTTAAAAATCCGCGTGCACTTCTTGCGCATCTGCTCGACGATAAGCGCGGGTTGATATACGGCAGAGATACTTACGAGCTTGAATACAACCTTGCTCTCTACCACGAGGCACTACGCACGGCTGACAAAGGACTTTCCGATGAGCTATGGGAAAGGGTCGAGGAATGCGAACAGAGACTCGAGAGCTACTATCTACCCGCGACTTACACAGTATCGCTGATCGCGATGATCTCGAAAGACGCACTTACGAGAACACAGCTTGGTGATGTCGTTATGAGATGTCGCGCACAAAGGATAAAGCACGGAATCTGATCACATTAAATGCATATATGTAAATTATAGTTGTCAAAATAAAGAAAAAAGACCGATCGCGTCAAATAGCACGCGGACGGTCTTTTGTAATATTGAAACTAAATAAAAGGCTCTCCCTTGCTTTAACTTTTTAAATTACGCTTATACTTTTTGTTGGTGCGGGCGAATGTGATACGCGTAGCTTATCCGTTATGTATCACTTGCCCTTGATGCTTTTTTCCATATGTGACAGATCGTAAAATCCGCAGAAATGGGCGACGTCGGTTTTATTCATCTCTCCAAGGGAAAGAAGCTCCGCCGCTTTTTTGATGCGGTATCGATTTAAATATTGAATGGGAGTTGTGCCGCATACCGCATAAAAGCTACGCTGAAAAGTAGATCGCGACAGAAAGACCCGCTCTGCAAGATTATCTATGCTTATTCGATCGGAATAATGACCGTGTATATACTCGAGTGTATCCAGGATCTGATTGCGGTATTTAACCGTGGTGCTTCGCTTTCCCGATGTTATTTGACACGCGAGATAAGACGAGAGCGTGAGCAGTATCTTGAGTGCGGTATGGTTGCGAAGTGGCTCGTATGCCTCACCATTATACTCGCCACCGTCATCTATGTATACCAGATCTCGCTGTATCTCGGAGAGCTGTGACTCGGTGAGTCGGAGGAACATCGCCTCGCTGTAATTTTGCCTGAGAAATGGCTCGACCTCAACCAGCTGCAGAAATCCGGGAACTGTACTAAACTCGCCAAGATGCGAGGTGAGAAAACTCTTTTTCAGCAGAATATGATACACCGTGAGGTGCTTTGTGTTTTCGTATGCGTGCATAGCCATCGGAGGTATTACGAATACGTTTCCGCGACTCACCTCGAACTCTGCGCCGCCGATGTTATGTATTCCCATGCCGTCGAAAACTATATTGATCTCATAGAAATCGTGACTGTGCGGATCTATGCTGTATTCATCGTAGCGAAATGCGCGGACGACTTCTTTCGGAGATCTAAAGTTTTCCTCATCCAAACAATGAAATTTGATAGTCATTTATTCTCTCGCTTTGAAACTATTTTACATATAAATGTACTGATTATACTATAATTATACCATATTATGTGATATAATGCAAGTAAAAAAATGCGGGAGATGCAGTATGAACAGAATAGAGAGTCTGCGCGGCGTCGCGCTGACGCATTCGCATTCGAATGATGAGTTTTATCTTCTGTTTTATGAACGGTATAGCAACAGCACGGAGAAGAACGAGTATGCGCGGTATTCCGACGCATTTTACTATGCGCTCTCGAACCTTGCGCCGCACGTCACCGATGGCGAGCTTGTCGTCGGTGAGTTATCGGGCGTACTGACCGAGAGCCGAAGAGAAGAATGGGAGATCAGGTACAAGAGAACTGCCGAGGAGCGTTGTCGCATCGCGGGAGGTGGGCAGGATTCTCATATGGCGGTCGATTTTGAGCTTTTACTTTCCGACGGTATAGAGGGCATTATGCAACGTATTGACGGATATCTCGCGGATGCCACGCCCGAGAAGCGCGACTTTTATCTTGCGGCTAAAATCTGTCTCGAGGCTGTGACCGTACATTCCGATAACTACTCTGCATATTTAGAGAAGCTTGCCGCACAGGAGACCGACTCCTGCCGCAGGGAGGAGCTTCGGCGCATAGCACGTATCTGCCGCCGCGTACCCGCAAAGCCTGCCACGAGCTTTTACGAGGCAGTGCAGTCGGTGCATTTTCTCTCTTACGCCTTGTCATTTAATCCGTACCGTCCATGCTTCCAGCTGTTTCAGCTGGGACATCCCGACAGATATCTGTATCCGTATTACAAGCGCGATATCGAGAGCGGAGCGATCACCGATAGTGAGGCACAGCTTCTTCTCGATTGCCTGGGCATACAAATCAATATGCGCGTACCCGGCGGTCTCTCCTGCGGATATATGGTTGGCGGCAGAGATGAGGCGGGGAATATAATTGCCAACGAGCTGACCGAAATGCTGATGCGCGTCGTTGACGACGTGAGGCTTGTATATCCTGCGGTCGGATTATGCTATACCGAAGAGATGCCCGAAAAATATCTGGACCTTGCCTGCAATTTATTGCTTAATGGCAGATCGCACCCCGCCATATTCAATGACGATATCATTACCGAGGGTCTTATCGGCTACGGTGTTCCGGAGTCTGAGGCGCATAGTTATATACATAGCACCTGTGTGGAGATAACGCCTGTCGCATCATCTAACGTGTGGGTAGCGAGTCCGTACACGAATCTTGCGCAGCTCCTGCTTGATACGATGGACCGAGAATATTCGAGCTTTGAGGAGCATCTCTCCGTTCTGATCGACAGCCTCGACCGTCATATTCTCAAAAACGCTGAGGTGCAGAATGATATCAGGCGACAGAGAGCGGAGAATTCTATGAATCCGCTTCTTTCCTGCTTCGTCAATGACTGTCTCGCACGCGGTCTGGACATCGAGAGAGGCGGCGCGAGATACAACTGGATCATGCCGAGCTTTGTAGGTATGGGCAATCTCGTCGACTCCCTCTACGTGCTGAAGGGGCTGATCTATGAGCAAAAGCGTTACACGGTCCGCGCTTTTAAGGAAATACTCGACTTGGATTTCGTGGGCTATGAATCTCTGCGTGACTATATACTTGCTTCGATACCAAAGTACGGCAACGATATCGACGAGGTCGACACGTACTACGGTATGATAGTCGACCATATAGTCGCACAGTGCAAAAAACACGGTGCGTTGCACCTTGACGGCAGGCTCATACCGAGCGCTTTCTGTTGGGTAAAGCATGAGCTGTTCGGTAGATCGACCGGCGCAACTCCCGATGGCAGAAAGTCGGGATTTCCGCTTGGCGACGGTTCGGGACCCTGTCAGGGGC
Organism: Eubacteriales bacterium; assembly: GCA_045635225.1. Taxonomy (GTDB): domain Bacteria; phylum Bacillota; class Clostridia; order Oscillospirales; family CAG-272; genus UBA1740. The sequence continues at coordinate 89,954 of JAZRBV010000080.1, read as the reverse complement.
GTGAGATGTGCGGACCGACGGCATCTATCCTCTCCTCCACTAAATGGGATCACCGCGGTCTGATCGGCGGTGTGGCTGTCAATATGAAGTTTTCACGCGCATCACTGGGATCACACTCTGTAGAGATCTTAGAGTCACTTATCAGGACGTATATACGGCGTGGCGGATTCGAGATGCAGATCAACGTTGTTGACCGTGACATACTTGAGCGAGCACAGAGAAATCCTGAAGAATATCGTGATCTCGTTGTTCGGATAGGCGGATACAGTGATTACTTTGTTCGCCTTTCACCAAAGATGCAAGAGGAAGTAATTCTTCGTACGGAGCATCGGATATGACAGGGAGCGTGTTAAATATTCAGCGGTTTTCCACTGATGACGGACCCGGCATTCGAACAGCCGTGTTCTTAAAGGGGTGTCCGCTCGGATGCGTGTGGTGCCATAATCCGGAGTCCCAAAAACCGCAACCCGAGATCTCTTATGACGCGAGCCGATGCATTTCGTGCGGACGCTGTGCCGATGCTTGCTCTCGTGGATGTCATAGGGGAGAGAACAAGCACGTATTTCTGCGTGAAGGATGCATCGTGTGCGGAGCTTGCATCGGAGAATGCTCAAGCGGCGCTCTTAAGCTTTATGGCAAGGCAATGACGGTTGACGAGATCTTGCGCGAGGTGGAGCGCGATCGCGTATTCTACGAGACCTCCGGCGGCGGTGTTACCGTCACGGGCGGCGAGCCGCTTTTTCAGCCCGACTTTACGCGAGAAATACTCCGCACCTCACGCGAAAACGGGATACATACCGCGATTGAGACCTGCGGCTTTGCAGACAGGAGTACCTTTATATCGGTGCTCGATTATTGCGACTGTGTACTGTTCGATATCAAGGAAACCGATGCGGAGCTTCACAGGCGATATACGGGCGCACCTCTTTCGCCGATACTCGAAAATCTTGCCCTCCTAGGTGAAGCGCGTATTCCGTTCGTGATACGTGCGCCGATTATTCCGAAGCTCAATGATAGACCATCACACCTTGAAGCGCTGAAGCAACTCGGATCGCGGTACGACTCCTGTCGCGGAATTCAGATAATGCCGTATCACGGAACAGGGGAATATAAATACGGTCACCTTAACCGTGAGTATGCTCTCGCGGGTACTACCTCTCCGAGCAAAGATACGGTTGAACTCTGGAGGTCGTATATATATCCGTACAGTATAGAATAACTGCATAAAAAAACGAGGCTGCCCGGATGCGAAATTGCATCGTCTGAGATAGCCTCGCTATTTTTATATGTTGTGCTTGATAATTGTTAAAATGGCGAATTATGACAACTGTTATTTACAAATATTAATGACATTCGTCATATTTTTTCTTCATCTCACTCCAGAAGTAGTCGCGGTATTTTGCCCATACCATTGACTTTGGCGTGTTGGATAGCGCGTATGCCTCGCTATAGATGAGTGACATAAGGGCGGTCGCATTGACATCGCCCTCGGGGAGACCGAGAGAAACCTTGACGTCATTCGAATAGGTGCTGCTGCCACGCTTTCCGTAGCTGAAGCCACCGTCAGGCTGACGGAACTTGCGCATCTGCACCGTGGTGTTGATGATCATATCAGCAATAGCCGAGTTCAGCTGATCCCGCACCTCCTGTGAGAGATTATCGCCGATCGTGTCGACTACTACGCGGAGTGAGCCCATCGGGTTCCACGCGGCGGCAGCAGTACCGGGCTCAAAGGTCTTAGTGAACTCGATAACGTTTCTCGCGTATATTTCGTAGTTCGGGAAGGGCTCCTCGTCAAAGTAGCCGCAGATCTTCAATACACCGTTCACCGCCTGCATTCCAAAGTCACGCTCCCAGGTTCCGTTTTCCTTGTTCTGACGAGCTTTCAGCCATTCGACTGTGGTCTGCTTGTTGCCCGTTGCGATTATCATACTTTTACCCGATGATATATCGCTGCCCCAATTGTAGCTGTCGCGCGTCGCTGAGATCTCCTCAAGCCACCTGAGGTAGCTTTCGCGTGTTGCGTACATAGACTGATCGGTGTCGGTGGTGGTCTTCTTCACCTTGTCATCGGAGAGACGCTGCATCGGGGTGGGGTAGGGCGCGCCGCCATTCATATACCATCTCATACAGCTGAGTGCAAAGGTGGTGTTTCTCTCCTTTTTTGCCTTGTTTGCCGTCGTGCGGTAGACGGGGTCGTAGAAGTAGCCGTCCTCCTCGCATTGACGAGAGGCGAGGAATTTGTATACACCGTCGCGAAACCACTCTGGCATAACGTATTTTCCGTTCTCGTCGGGATAGGTTATACCGAGGTGATCGATCAGCGAGAGCGTCTGTGTCGTGCTCTCTATATCGGGTTCAAATTCGTCGTTATCCCTCGAGCTTGCGGCGTAGTACATACCGCCGCTCTTTGGGTCGTAGAGGCTTATCAGCCAGTCGAGCGCCGCCTTATCGAATTCGCGGTCGAGCTCGGCGAGCGCCATTGTCAGCTTATCGTTTTTCATACACGGGTACCCCTTAGTGCTTATTTTGCGATATATTTTTCGTGTTTCTTCTTCATCTCTGCCCAAAAATAGTCGCGCCATTTGCCCCACGGGTCGCTTCTCGGTATGCCCGTTAGGATATGCGCCTCGTTGTAGGTCAGCATCATCAGCGCCATTGCGTTGACGTCGCCCTCGGGGAGACCCAGCGAGACTATAACGGAGTTCGACCACTCACTGCTACCCTTCATAAGATAGCCGAAGCCACCGTCGGGCTGACGGAACTTTCTCATCTGCACAGTTGTATTCTCGATCATCTCGGCGATACTCTCCTCGACGAGCGCGCGCATCTTGGGGGATAGGTCGGGATGATTCTGAACTATCTGCTTCACCGTTCCCAGCGGGTTCCAAACCTCTGCCGCGGTTATTGGATTAAAGGTCTTCGTGAACTCGATAACGCTACTAAGATACGTGTCGAGATTAGGGTAGGGGATAGTCTTCGGGTTGAAAAAGCCGCAGAGCTTCAATACACCGTTAACAGCCTGCATATTGAATTCGTCAGCCCACGTGCCGTTGTTCTTGTTCTGCTTCTCGACGAGCCACTCAACGAGTGTGTCGGTGAGCCCCGCCGCCGCGATCATACCGTGTGCCGACGCGAGATCGCTACCCCATGAGTAGCTCGTTCTCGTCGCGGAGATCTCCTCGAGCCATTTGAGAAACGTTTCCTTGTTTTGATATACGCCCAGCCCCGTGTTTGCATTTTTCTGGTCCTTATCCGTCTTTTGGTTTGCCGCCAGAGCCGCCTTGAGTCGCTCATTGGGTGTTGGATACAGGGGTTGCTCGTACATATCACCGCGCAGGAATGAGAGCGCAAATCCGGTGTTTCTCTCGAGCTTATCCTTTTTCGCTATCTCCTTGTACTGCGGATCGTAGAAGTATCCGTCGTCCGGATCCTGACGCGACCGCAGGAAGTCTACAGTACCCTTCTTGAACCAATCGGGAAATACCCATTTTCCGTTCTCGTCTCTTGGCACGAGACCGAGCGTCTGCATGCAGGACACACCCTGCACGACGCTCTCAATATCAGGACCAAACTGCTCGTTATCTCGCGAGCTCACAGCATAATAAAATCCGCCACTCTCGCCGTCGTAGAGGCTGATCAGCCAATCGAGCGATGCCTTATCAAATTCGCGGTCGAGCACCTCGACGGCGTTCTTTATTGCTTCGTTCATAGTCATACTCCTTGTATGGTCTTCGGTATTTTTCTTTTAAGCAACATTGTATGTCAAGTGCTTACGCACGTGCGCAATTTCATTATAACCTTATATAAATAATTTGTCAATTAAAAAACGCAACTTTCTCACTAAAAACTTATCTGTCGAAAAAATGAAAAATACGACCGAGCCGCGGCTTCTACACCGAGCTCGGTCGTATTCAAAGCTGTATTTATGTGTTGATCTGTCAGAAAGCTCCGACGGATATCAGTTTGCGCCCTCGATATACTCGAGATATGCGTCGTAGTAGGAGAGGATGAGGTCGTTTACGTCCTCGTCGGTAAGCTCCTCCATCTTATCGAACTCATATTCGAAGTAGTAGTCGGTTATGGTGTCCACGATCTCGGGCTCGAGGTTGATTCCGTTCTCGACGAGGGTGTGGTTGATGGACTCGGAGACTGCCGCCTCGTGCTCTTCATCGGATGCGAAGTCCTCGCGCTTGATCGAGAGGGTATCGTTGATGCCTGTCTTAACGCTCTCGTAGGTCTCGGTCACATCTTCACCGAGGCTGTCGGCAAGGATAGCGACGGAGAGCTTTGTGATAGTGGTGATGAGGGGACGGGTGCGCTCGTTCTTGTCGAGCTCGCCGATTACGAGATTGACAACCGTATTGCCGTCCGCATCCTTCTTGGTAAAGGCGTCACGCGCACCGTCGGAGGAGTCCGCAGATGCGAGCAGGTCGGCGTCGGAGAGAATGAAGTATACGTTCTTGACCGTCGTGAGATCTTTGAGCAGGTTATCCTTATCCGAGGTCTCGAATACAGCGATCATATCGCCGACGAGCGCGTCGAGCGGAGGCTCACTGCCGAGATCGATATATCCGTCCTTTACTGAGAGGGCGGTCATTTTGAGTACGCCGGAGATCAGTGTCGCGTAGTAGGGCGACTCGGCTGCGGCGTCGATCATTTCGGTGATGGCTGCTTTGTCGGTATCGTTGAGCTTCGTGAGGTCAGCGCCGTTCAGCTTAACGTAGCCGTTGAGGATCTCGATAGCAACGCCGATCTGCTCACGCATATCGACCGTTTCGCCGTCAACCTCGCCGCGAGCAAACTCGTCGAGCATCTGCTGACCGCCGAGTGCTCTCGTGAGCTCGAAGAAGGGACACTCGCCGAGGGGCTTGATCTCCTCCTCGTAGACGGTAACTATGTCGCCGCTATTGCTCGTAGTGGTGTCGATCCTCTCGACTGCCGCGCCGGTAACGTCAACTACTGCGACGAAGGGGAGGAGCATAAGGGAGGTGACTACTATTGCTTCTGCTACGCCGACGATAGCGCCCAGAACGGAGCTTGTGAAATTCTTCGATCTCGGAATAACGGTTTTCTTAAGAATGAAGAATATGATCGCTGCAACGATATTGATGAGCGCGTAGTAAACCACAAAGAGGATCGGGGCAACGAGCGTTGCTAAGGGGAGCATGAGCAGCTCCTCCGCGACCGCAGGGTCGAGGTTTGAGATGATGTTATACGCCTTCTCGGAAACGTACTCGCCGAGCTGCATCTCCTCGAGCATCTCAGCCGTAGTCTTGCCGTCGGAGAGTGTCGCAAAGGATGAGATGGATTTTATGGTGAATATGTAGGAGAGATAGAGCGAACCTACGGAGAGTGCTGTACGTGTTATCTGTCGGATAGCACCGCGGCGTATACCGGTGAGGAGCGCGCCGATCACCGTAGCGACGAAGCCTAACGTAAGCACGAGACCGAGAAGTGCCGCACTCGACTCAGCTCCGAAGATCCAGTTTATGTATTCTGAAATATTCATAATGGTTTTCCTTTCTTTAGCTTGGTATTTATATCATACTATATTTTGCTTGATTTGTCAATATTTAATTCGTTTGCCACCGGCTCCCAACAGCACCTTCGCTGACGTCTATCAAAAAATATACCGTAATGTATATCTATGCCGTTATCGGGAATATTGGCGAGATGGTTGCGTTGTACCGCGGAAATGACAATAATTATTTACAAAAATGAGGAATACAGAGCTATAAAAGCCCCTTTATAGCCGCAACCTTCAGTATACCTATCTGTGTTTTTGCGTCCTTGATCTTGCCTGAAATTACCATATCGTACAGCTCTCTGAGAGGTATCGGCTCGACGTCGAGAAATTCGTCCTCGTCGAGCTCGCGCTCGCCGAAGGATAATCCCTCCGCGAGATAGAGATGTATCTTCTCATTCATCAGCGCGGGCGTCGTATCTATCTCACCGAGGAAGGTGTAATGCTCTGCCACAGCTCCCGTCTCCTCGCGTAGCTCGCGCGCCGCCGCCTCGAGCAGATCCTCGTCGGGTGTGTCGAGCTTTCCCGCGGGTATCTCGAGAAATATCCGCTCGTGCGCGTGACGGTACTGATGCTCCATGATCACGCGTCCGTCGTCGAGTAGGGGAACTATTGCCACCGCTCCTACGTGCAGACACATTTCACGTACCGCACTCTCGCCGTTAGGCAGTCTTACGGTGTCACGCACGAGGTGGAGCACAACTCCGTCGAATATGTTTTCTCTGTTGATCCTCTTTTCTGTCAGCTCGCTCATCGCAACCTCCAAAAACGTCGTTTTATGTTATTTTATCACGACGTGCGCCGTCTGTCAAATGAAATTGTCAAATTTGTTTCAGTTTTAGACAAATTCATAGTGGAAATGTTTTTTTGCTCATGCTAAAATATTCTTAGAGTGAAAAATATCTCTATGAAAGGAAATTTATCATGAAGCTTGGAGTACTTACCAACGTATACAGAAATCTACCCTTTGAGGAGGCACTTAAAAAATTCAAGGCGCTCGGCATCGAGATGATCGAGGTCGGTTGCGGAGGCTATCCCGGCTCCGACCACTGTAACCCCGACGTCCTTCTCGCCGACGAGGGTGCGCTCGCTGATTGGCGCGCTCTTGTGGATAAGTACGGATTTGAGATATCCGCACTCAGCGTCCACGGAAACCCCGTTCATCCCAACCCCACGGAGGCGGCGTCCTATCACGCACAGTTCGAGAAGACAGTCCTCCTCGCCGAGAAGCTTGGTATCGATACCGTTGTAACCTTCTCCGGTTGTCCCGGCGGATCCCCGGATGATAAGATGCCTAACTGGGTCACCTGCACCTGGCCTAACGAATATAAGGCGGTGCTGAACTATCAGTGGAACGAGGTCCTCATACCCTATTGGAAAAATGCCGTAGCATTTGCCAACGCACACGGCGTGACTAAGATCGCGCTAGAGTTGCACCCCGGCTTCTGTGTGTATAACGTAGCGACCCTCCTCCGTCTACGCGAGGCGGTCGGTGAAACCATCGGCGCGAACTTTGATCCATCACACCTCATCTGGCAGGGCGGCGATATTATTGCGGCTATCCGTGCGCTCAGAGGTGCTATCTATCACTTCCACGCTAAGGATACGAAGATCGATAAATACAATACTGCCGTCAACGGCGTTCTCGACACCGCCAGCTACGCCAACGCCTACAAGCGCTCCTGGAAATTCCGTACTGTCGGCTATGGCAACGGCGAGGACTTCTGGCGTGACGTTATCTCCACTCTCCACATTCTCGGATATAAAGGATCTATCTCCATTGAGCACGAGGATTCCCTTATGTCTCTCGACGAGGGCTTGAGCAAGGCGGCGCGCTTCCTCGACACGATGATAATCAGAGAGCCCGTGCAGACGGCTCTTGCATGGGAATAACGGTAAACGAGGGTGTCTCGAATGAAATGCATTCGAGACACCCTCTGATTATAAGCAAATCTTAAGATTTTCAGGGTTTGTAATTCAATTTTCCGTTTACAAACGGTAGAAAAGGTGGTAAAATTAAAATGAGGATCAATCTGGGATGGTATCGATGCTTCGGATTCTTTTTATGTACTCCTTTGGCGTTTGTCCGTAATGACTCTTGAATACGGCTGAAAAGTATTCGGTATCGCAGAATCCGCATTCCAAGGAGATCGTCTTTAAAGAGTTCTCGCCCCCGTCCATAAGGAATCTTGCATGCTTCACCCTCAGAACGTTAACGTATTTTGCAACGTTTACTCCGTACGCATCGTTGAAGACCTTTGAGATATAATTGGGATGATAGGATATCGCCTCGCCGATTGTTTTCAGCGAAAGCTCGGGATCAATAAAGAATTCGTCTATATACGCCTTCACTTTTTTTGCGGCGGTGGTCGCACGATTTTCTAAGCTTGATCTGTTATTCTTACGTAAAATCTCTGAAAAAGCAAAGTAAAGTAGTCCTTTTGCACGATAATTAGCAATTTCTCCGGTGCACTCGCTCAGGGAATCTATTTCATTTTGACTGATAGCCACCTCTGAAAACAGTGCCGCTCCGTTCGAAAATCCAAGCTTTTCGGACGCCGCCTTAGCCTCACTTCCCGTGAAGAAAATAGTTGTGTAACCAAGATTTTCTCCGTCTGCCTTAAAGCCTGCGTTGTGCGGAGGAAGAATTATTAAGTCGCGAGGACAGACCGTTACCGTCTCTTTTCCGAGCTGAGCCTGTGCGCTTAACTCGGTGATGAATATCGCGCGGTATGCCGAGTAGCTGTTTGAAATTTTTGCACACTCGCCGACCTTCTTTTTCGAAACGGAGATTATTCTCAACGCTTCCAGCATTTCGTATGCGGAGTTTGAGCCTATATGATCGTTTTGCATAACAATTTCCTCCTGACTGTAAACCATTATAAGACCTTATTGGGAAATTGTCAAGTAGATTATTTTTTTCGTTTTTCTATATTTTGATTTCTTATGAATGAAAGGAAAGATTTCTATGCTTTACATCAACAAGCTCAGTCTGTCCTCGCCCGCGGATTTTGCGGCGGAGGAATTGAAGAAGTATTTACGAATGATGATGCCGGATGCAGGTAATTATAAAATCTGTTACGATCCCTATGCCAAGGACGGCTACAGGCTGGGGCTTCTTTCGGATTTCGGCCTTGACTGCTCCGACGTTGAAAATTTAGAGCTGGACGATCTGATATACGTCGACTGTGACCGCGAGGGCGGAATTATAGCCGGCTCAAATCCCCGAAGCGTTCTGCTTGCCGTTTACGAGTATCTAAGAAAAATGGGATGCAGATGGCTCTTTCCCGGAGTAGACGGAGAATATATTCCGATAAAGGATACCGTCCCCGTGAAGCTGCGGCATAAGCCATCTATGAGATACAGAGGTCAATGCAACGAGGGCTCGGAATATCAGGCGTCGATGCTTGAGGCTATTGCCTTTGCACCCAAGGTCGGTATGAACGTGTTTATGACCGAATTCTTCATTCCAAATTGCTACTACGATTCCTACTATAACCACAGAAATAATGAAAACAACCGTCCTCCCGAGCCGGTAGCCGCCGAGCAGGTTTTGCAATGGAAGAGGGAGTGCGAGTCGGAAATAGAAAGGAGAGGACTACAATTTCACGATATAGGTCACGGCTGGACCTGCGAGCCTCTCGGAATAGATTCCTTGAACAGCTTTATGTCCGACGATCAGCTCCCCGACGATGCAAGACGCTTTGTAGCGCTCCGCGACGGAAAGCGAAGATTATTCAACGATCGCCCGAGACATACCGAGTTCTGTATGTCTAATACGGAGGCGAGAAAAAGGGTGGTTGATTATATTGCCGATTACGCCGCTTCTCACGGAACTGCCGATTATCTTCACGTCTGGCTTGCCGATGCCAGAAATAATCATTGCGAGTGTGAGGAGTGCAGAGCACACACGGCGTCCGATTGGTACGTCATTCTTTTGAATGAGCTAGACAGAGAGCTTACGCTGCGTAACGACAAAACCAGGATCGTCTTTATCGTATATACCGATACCACCTTCGCACCCGAGACCGAGGTAATAACCAATCAGGACAGATTTACGTTGATGCTTGCACCGATAACGAGAAGCTTTACTCATTCGCTTCCCACGGTTATCGAAAAGGCACCCGTGCCCAAATACGAAAGAAACAAAATAATTCTGCCAAGTAGGGTAGAGGATTATTTCCTTCACCTCGACGAGTGGAAGAAAATGTGGCATGGACCCTGCATCGCGTACGAATACCATTTCTGGAGGCATCAGTATTACGACGTGCCCGGTATAAATATAGCGAAGGTGGTTTCCGAGGACGTAAAGGCTTATGAAAGGAACGGTATACAAGGAATTATAGAGGACGGAAGCCAGCGCTCCTTCTTCCCGAACGGATTTGCCTTCTACGTGTACGCCAGAACCTTATTTGACACCTCGCTTTCCTACGAGGAGCTTCTTGAGGACTACTTCTCCGTAGCCTACGGCGAGGCGTGGCGTGATATATACGACTATCTTGAAAGGCTCGGAAAAGCATTCGATTTCGAATTTATCGAGCAGGAAAAATCTCTCGATTACTCTGTTTCCAAGTTTTATAATCCTCCGCACGCGGAGCAGATAAGGACCGTACCGAGCATCACGGCGGAGGGTGTGAGGATAATAAAGGAAAATTACAACTCTCCGTATAGAGTCAGGACATTCTCCATAAGGCTTCTCGAAATGCACGCCGAATATGCAAATCTCTTTGCCGAAGCACTTGCCTACAAGGCACTCGGAGCGGACAAATCGGCGTGGGAAAAATACTTTGAATTCAGAGACAAGATAGGAAAGCGTGAGGCGGAGTTCGCTTTGGTTTACGATCATGGGCTTGCTATGGAATCCTTAAAAAACAACGTATTCAATCTTAATACCAATCGCCCTGAGGCGGCGTATATGTAAGCGGCGTATATGTAAAAAGAAAGGAGGAAATGAAAAATGCTATGTGGATATTCTAAGGCTCTTATGAATCCTCCCGTGGGTATTCCGATCGCGGGAAGCTATGACGTCATGCGCTCAAAGGCTCGTATCGATGATTTTTACGCTCGTGCGGTAGCCATTGCGGACGAAGAAAGAAGGACGGTCATCGTCTCCGTTGACGTTTGTCACATCGAGACCGAGGACTTTGATTATTGCAGAAGAAAAATATCGGAGGCGACCGGCATCGATTTCGGCGCGATCATAATAGTATGTACTCACACTCACGCAGGCGGTCATAATTCCATCACCAACGTCAACAGCTCTGTTGACGAAAACGACAGACGACTTATCTGCGAGTTTACTGAGATCATGAATTCGGCAATTATAGATAGCGCTGTCGCGGCAGCTGCCGATCTTAAGCCTGCAAAATTCTACTTTGCCAAGGATAAGGCGGAGGGAATAATAAATATTCGCCGTTTCAGAATGAAGGACGGCTCGGTAGTAACGAATCCCGGCAAGAATAATCCTAACGTCGATCATCCGCTCGCTACTCCCAACCCCACGGTGAAGCTGGTGAAGATCGAGAGGGAAGGCGGAAAGGACGTATATCTCGTTAACTTCGGTATGCACGCTACCACCGTAGGCTGGAGGACACATCTTTCGTCCGATTATCCCGGCGTTATATGCCGTACTCTTGAGTCGGCGCTTGACGTGGAATGTATGTTCCTTCAGGGAGCCGCGGGTGATGCGGTGCAGATCAACGCCTTCCCGTCCCCCGAGATAGAAAGGATCATTGATATGGATGCCGCCGAGCTTGCCAAAAACAAGCGCATGGCAACCTACGCAGGTCACAAAATAGCCGGCACCGTGTTAAGAATACACAATACCGCAGAGGAAATTCCCTCCGAAAGGCTGTTTGTGAGGGAATGCCCGATAAAGGTACCTACCAACAAGTCGGGTGGAGATCTCGAGGATTCGAGGAGGATCGCCGAGCTTCACGCGCAAAACAGACATCACGAGCTGCCGTATAAGGACATGGCACTCGTTACGGTAGTTGCCAACGCCGCCAGGATCATCAGGATGGCTGACGAGCCCGACTTCTACAGCTATGCGGTATACGCCGTATCGCTTGGAGAGTTGGCACTCGTTGCCTTGCCCGGAGAGCCCTTCACCGAGCTTGGTCTTGCGGTGGAATCCGTCATACCCACAGATAAGGCGCTCATCCTTTCGCTTGTCAACTTCAAAACTACCTATTTCCCGACCACGAAGGCATACTCCGAGGGAGGCTACGAGGTGGCAACGACAAGCGTCGGCGCAGGTACTGCAGAGATAATCGTCGATACTGTCAAAAAAGTATTTGATGAAATTTCGTAAACAACAAATCGAGGAAATTGTCAAACAAATTGCCGTTGCACAGCGAGGCTTGCAAGAAAAAGACCGCATCGGATTGGTACGTAATACTTTTGAACGAGCTTGACGAGGCGCTTACCAAGGTAGGCGCGAAAACGAGGATTGTATTTATCGTATACACCGATACCACGTTTGCCCCCGAAGAAGAGGCCATTAAGAACCAAGATCGCTTTACTCTATATCTCGATTCTACAATCCTAAGCACGCAAGCAAAATAAGAACCGTTCCCGATATCACCAGAGAGGGACTTAAGATAATTCAGGACAACTTTAATTCTCCTTACAGAATACGCACGTTTTCAATGAAGCTGCTTCTAATGCACGCGGAGTACGCGAATCTTCTTTCCGAGGCTCTTGCGTTCAAGGCAATGGGAGCTGATAAATCGGCGTGGGGAAAATTCTATATATTCAGAGACAAGATAGGAAAATACGAGGCAGCATTTGAGGACGTTTACGATCACGGACTTGCGATGAATTCGCTCTAAATAACGTATTCTCAATGCTGACCAACCGTCCCGAAGCCGTATATATGTAATATACAAGAGGAAAATAATATGAACAGCATATTTCTTAACGCTCGTGATTTCGGAGCGCGAGGATCTGAGTTTAAGACAACGGCATACTCGAGCCTTGGCAAAAAAGAATTACGCGTTGACAATATCGGTGATTTTGAAGTTGGTGACGAAGTCATCGTCATCGGCGCCGATCCCCATTTCGTTGACAGGACGCTTTTTGAAAGAAAGGATATGAAGGTCAAGAACCGCCGTCCGTGGACGCACAATCAGCCTCTTCTTGATAGAGTTTTGCTTGAGGGCTACGACGGAACACAGGGGGAGTTTATAACCTACCTCATTGATATGTGGCCAGAGGAGCCTGATGCGTTTCGATGGTCGAACGATTTGGGACTCAACTGGCACGAGGGATTAAAAATCACAAGCGATTGGATAACGCTTGAGGGTAACGTCCGTATAAAGATTAACAACTTTGCAGAGCGAGAGTGGGGGTGTACAGCAAGCTTCGCATGCTCGTCAAGAATGATTGCGACCATAGAGCGTATCGACGGCAATACCGTAACTCTTTCGTCCGCCGCCACGGCTACTGCAAAATGCGTAATAATGCATTCGGATTCGAGTGCTTTACAAAAGGCTATCGACACAGCGATTGCCCAAAAAAAGAACCTTTTCCTGCCGTCCGGAAAATACAGACTTACAAAAACCCTTAACATCATAAACCCCGACGGATTTCTTTTCCTCGGTGAAAGCGAAACCGCAACGATTCTCGACAACAGCCTCGGTGACGTCGGAATAGAGAGACTTGCGGGCTCCTGCTTCTACGTTGAGGGGGGAAACGCGCTTACCTTAAAAAATCTGTTTATGATAGGCAGCTACGGTTTTTCCGAAAGAAAAAAGGGCGCTAATCTATTTTGTAAGGGCGGAACAGCGGTTTACGGCTTCTACTTTAGGAAATCAAACGCAACCTGTTTTAAGAACACGAAAAATATTCTCGTCGAGAACTGTCACGCAAGAAAAATGTCAGCTGAATGCTTCTATTCTATGGGCGTGGCTCGCGAGCTTGCAGAACCTGCCGACAGCTATACCCGTTCGATCACCTATCTCAGATGCAGTGTTGAGGACTGTGCGAGAAACGCCTTTAACAACAACGACAAGGCTGAAGGAACTTCACTTCTCTACTGTAGGATAAAAGACGTCGGAAACGCGGCTTGGGAGGGCGCCTCGAGATTTGTAAAGATCCATGGCTGTTATATCTCGAATGCGGGCTGTATTGCAATAGGCAACGTGAGACGCCGTTCGGATGCGATTACGAAACTCGGTACAGGACAGCATATAATCACCGACAACTATTTTGAGGGCAAGACCTCCGACCCCACATTTCCTATGATAAAGGTCGGCTCGTTTGCTACTCAGGTCATCATCAAAGGAAACACCTTCGTCAATTTCAACTCCAAGGCGATCGAGGTTAACGGTTATAATCAATCGGTGGATACGCCTCCCGAGAATATTATAATTTCCGCGAACTCCATCGATCTCACGGCGATAGACGAAGAAAGCAGAGAGAGATACGGAATAAGAATAACCTCAAATTTCGTTACCGCATCCGATAACCACATCTACGTGCGCGGCGAATGCGACAAAAACGTTGCGGGAATTATCGTAAGCGATGACGTAATGAGACTTAATATTCACGGTAACACCATTTGCGGCTGCGAGGTCGGGATAGCTTCGGAAAAGGTTTTGGGAGTTGTGGGCAACGTTGAAAGCGATACCGTTTTTTACAGAAAAGAGGGACTGTCGAGTACAGCGTTAAAGCCTATGCTTTTAAGGACGGATTCACACAGATACCGAGGATGGAAGCTGAGATGGCTTTCGGACGGAACCGAATCGGAAATTGCCGATTTTGACCCCGTAGCGCTAACCTTCACCTTGAAAGAACCCAGAAAAATGAGCGACGGCGATGAGTTCTATATTTACTCAAACGTCAGTCTGCCCTGGTTTATTCATCACAATCTCATAGACAATTGCAACAATCCTATCAGAATAGAGAGCTTTGCCAAGGACAGAGCAATCATCAGCGATAATGTTTATCATGAAAGGGAAACACAAGAATGAAATGCGGTTACTCTAAGAAATGTATTAATCCCCCCATTGGAATACCGATTGCCGGCAGCTACGAAATAGCTCCTTCAAAGGATATCATTGACGATCTGCACGCAAGAGCTGTTGCCTTTTCCGACGGAAATACTTCATCTGTTATTATTTCGGTTGACCTTTGCCATATGGAGACTGAGGAGCAAGATCTTTGCAGAAAGAGAATCTCGGAAAAAACGGGAATCGATCAAGACGCAATTTTAATTCTTTGCACTCATACGCACGCAGGTCCTTACTGCAAAGTAACACAGCACGTGATTGATCTCGACCAAGCCAGTGTTCCACTCATAAACGGTTACGTCCGGTTTTTGACAGAACGGATAGTCGAATGCGCACTTGAGGCTTACGAGAATCTACTCCCAGCCAAGCTATACAGTGCAAGCGGTAAGGTGGAAAACGTGTCGAACGTAAGACGTTATCTTATGAAGGACGGAACGACGGTTACAAACCCCGGTGTTCATAATCCCGATATTCTTTCCCCTCTCGGTGAACCTAACAACACGGTAAAGCTGCTTAAGGTAGTTCGCGAGGGCTGCAAGGCGCTCTATATCGTCAATTTTGGAATGCACGCCACGACCGTGCACGGAAGAACCTACATAAGCGCGGATTATCCGGGCGTGGTTTGCTCAACTCTCGAGAAGGCTCTTGACGCGGAAGCTATGTTTATACAGGGCGCAGAGGGTGACGTCGTACAGATAAACACCCTACCCTCAAAGGAGATTCTTGAGCTTAATCAAAGAGATGACGAGAATCTTTCAAAAAACAAGCTCGTTGCAGTCTATTCGGGACAGGCAATAGCGGGCGAGGTGCTGAAGATACACAATCTAGCGAAAGAGGTTACCGACGGTGCTGTAGCATACAAAAAATGCGAGCTTAAGATTCCCTCAAACAAGACCGGTGGTAACTACGAGGATGCTTTGAAAATAGAAGAACTCTATCAGGCAGGACGCCACCACGAGCTTCCGTACAAGGGAATGGCACTTGTCACGGTAGTGGCAAACGCACAGAGGATCATTCGTATGCAAAGCGAGCCTAATCATTACGTCTACTATGCATACGTGGTTTCCGTCGGTGATTTTGCCTTCATCGGCCTGCCGGGTGAGCCTTTTACCGAAATACGCAACAGGATAGAGGCATCCTCCGCGTACGCAGAAAATACAATCGTTTGTGCTCTCACAAACTGCTCAACGCAGTATTTTCCAACGACTAAGGCATTTTCCGAGGGTGGCTACGAGGTTGCGACGACGAGTATTGGTCCGGGAAGTGATGACGTATTAGTTGCTACCGTTCTGACGGCACTCAAAGAGCTTAAAAATTAATCTTATTTAAAGGAGATCGACGAAAAATGGAAAAGAAAGTAAAATTTGCGCTTGTGGGAATGGGCGCACTCGCATTCCGCCACCTTGACGGTGTTAATCAGAACAGTGACGTTGCAGAGGTCGCATGCATTTGCGACGTAGACGTGGCGGCGCTTAACAAGCGCGGAGAAGAATTTAATATTCCCGGAGAGAAAAGATACACCGATTATGACAAAATGCTCGCCGACGGTGGTTTTGATTGCGTAATCATAATTACTCCCGATCAAGTACACAGAGAGCAGGCAGTCAAGGCGCTAAAGGCGGGATATCACGTGCTTTGCGAAAAGCCTCTCGCGCAGTCTATGGACGACTGTCAGGCAATAGTTGACGCGGCAGATGCAAGCGGAAAAATTTTCATGACCGGTCAGGTATGCCGCAAAGCCCCCGGCTTCGTAAAGGCTAAGGAGCTTGTTGATGCCGGTGAGATCGGTGAGCTCTTCTTCGTTGAATCGGAATACGCGCACGATTATCAGTTTATTCCCGGTGCGGAATGGAGACGCGATCCCGTAAACCTCAGGTACAGCGTTATAGGCGGCGGTTGCCACGCAATCGATCTTCTCAGATGGATCGCCGGAAATCCCGAGAGCGTTATGGCACTTGCGAACAGAAAGGTGCTTACCGATTGGCCCGTTGACGACTGCACTATCGCTATAATGCAGTTCCCGAATAACGTTGTCGGAAAGATCTTCTGCGGCATCGGTGTTAAGAGAGATTACACGATGCGTACTTGCCTTTACGGAACAAAGGGTACTATCATTTGCGACAACAGAAGCCCTTCCCTCACGCTTTATCATCACGTTGTTGATGATAACGGAAAGCACAGCTATCCCTCACAGCAAGTTCCCGTAGCCGTAAAGGATCACAACGTTTCTGCCGAAATTAGAGAGATGGCACTTGCAATTCTTAATAATGCACCTGTTGTATGCACCGTTCGTGAGGGCTCCAACACCGTAGCGGTAGGTCTTGCTGCGGTTGAATCCGCTGCAAACGGCGGCATGCCCGTTGTTCCGAAATACATAAAGTAATTTTTAGCAAATATATTTATTGTGAAGCAAAGAAAACGCGACTTAAAGATCATAAGAAGGAGTAATTCAAAGTGATTTATTTAAGAGAGCCTAAAAACGGTGCAAGCGTTTCGCTCGCTACGAAGCATCAGATCGAATTTATATCCGATAATGAGCGCAAGGCGCGCGGATTGCTTAGTGCTGATTTTAAGTTTGATTGGACTGACGTTATCCCCGGGCGTGACCGCGAGGAGCGTTCGCTCCCTCTGCCCGTTCACTTTGAATGGCGCGACAGGCCTCTTGAGATCGGTCATAACGGAAGGAAAATATATACCTTCCTAATTATTTCGGAAAACGAGGATTTGACATCTCCTGCGGTTTATACAACAGCGCGCTCATCATATGACGTTTATAACCTGAAGATTGATACGAAGTATTATTGGTGCGTTCAGAAGAACGGCAGACGCAGTGAGGTCTATTCCTTTACAACGAAGAATATCGTACCGCGCTTTATTCGTATCGGTGGAAATTCCAACGTGCGCGACATGGGTGGCTATAATCTTGAGGGCGGAGGCAGAATTCGTCAGGGAATAATTTATCGCGGCAGCGAGTTTGAAAACAAAATGCATATATCGGATAAGGGAGTAGAGGATTTTACAAGCCTTGGTATCTGCACAGACCTTGATCTCAGAGGCGAAGCGAGTGTACAGGTCGAGAATTTTATCACGCCTCTTTTGGGGTGCAACAGAATATATCTCAGATCGGAGGCGTATGACGGACTTTTTCTTGAGGGGGAGATGGAGGAGTTGCATACCTTCTTTATGACATTTGCGAACCCCGATAATTATCCTATATTCTATCATTGCCGCGGCGGTGCTGACAGAACAGGCTCTTATGCCTTTATTCTAGGCGCACTTTACGGAATGAACTTTGACGATTTGATACTCGAATATGAGCTGACCTCGCTTTCCATATGGGGCACGCGCATTCGCAATCACGAGCTCTTCTCAAAATTTTTGGATAAATTCCATGCACTCCCCGGCGAAACCTATTCAGAAAAGGCAAGAGTATTCATACGTGAATACGCAGAACTTTCCGATGCTGAAATTGACAGAATATATGAGATAGCCGTGGAAAAACCGGAGAAATGAAAACAATGTTATACTGAATAACAAAACAGGTACTGTGAAACTGATAAAATCCCCTTAGAGTAGACACTTGAAAAAATTCAAGACTACACTAAGGGGATTTTTTATGCGTAGAAAAATGTACAAGAAAAAATGCATCCCATTGGCAGATACCTTAGCAATAATAAACGTTATTATAAACAAACCACTCCTGATGCTCATCGTCCGGAAGATAGCCGTGAGAGGAATTCTGAACGTATCTTATTTCCTTTTCCACTTCGTCGGGGATCATATTATAAATAGCTGTCATTGAGGTCGCGGTGCATATATCGTCGCCGAGTGAGGCGCGGAAAATTGAAGTCTTGGAATCTATTAGGGTGCTCAAATTAGCGGTGTCAAAATAATCAGCGCCGTCCGAATATGTAAACATTGACGACTTTACCCTTGAGCCAAACCCTGCCGCAACGTCAGCGAAGGCCGGAGAGCCTGCATTTATTGTCAAGTTATCACCGACGAAGGTATATTTTTTAAGTATCGACATAAGTCCGCCGACTGAAAGCGACTGATAGCCTCCCATACTGCTGCCCCACAGCACTATCTCACCGTTCCATACCCGATGGAGACCTTCTATACCGCGGGATAGCTCTTTGTCAGCGAGGTATCTTATCATCTGCAGATCCCGGAGCATTACGTAAAGAGAATAGCAATCTCTTATATTGTCGAAGCATGAATTAATCTCGCCGTTTCCGCGGCAATAATTACCGCATACCGTCTGTCTCAACTCGGCATAATAGTTCTCCTTGTGTCCAAGCTCGTATCCGTGATGCGAGCAATGCACCGCAATACAGTCCTCTTTCATAACAGGAGCGAGGTTTCTGACCGAATAGCCGTCATATGAAATAAATATAGGCATGGATTTTTCAGCCGTGTTTTTCGGTATGGACACGTAGCCTGTTGAGGGGCAGGGTCCGGGGCACTTGAGCATCAGCTCGTAAATATCGTATTTCAGGAGATCCTGTTCGCTTGGCGAGGGCTGACCGTTTTCTCTCAGCATCTGAAGATACGACGCGTCAAGCTTGATCAAGGAAAACCTATTCTTTGTGTGAATATCATAAAGTGTTTTTACGTCTCCCGAATAAGAGGCGGAATTTTTATCGCAAGGATCGGTCGCTATAAGACGTGAAATTTCCGAATTCCAAAAATCATAAAGGTTTCTCGGAGGCTCGTGAAACGTCTTAATCTCCTCACGTGAGAATACAATACCGCCGCAAGCCATCTCTGAGCCTAAAATCTCTGCATCGTCCTCAGCCAGCGCCTTAACGTTGAACTTAATATATCCGGGACTTGACAGAGTAATTTCAAAATCTATCGAAGATGTGTTCACTTTTCTTTTTTCTGACTTCGTGCCCTCATCGGTAACGGCGGTCAGAAGAAGCTCTTTCACAATTACGGGCGCACCCGATTCGTGACTGAAAAGGGATGCGGTCACGTATGCTGTTTGCCCCTTTTTGAAATCCGTAGGCGCGAGTTCCAAAATCTCACCTTTTTCGCTTTTAAGATAGGTTTTAATTCTAAAATAGCTTCCCGCCGCATATTCGGGGTCATCAAACTCGATTAGCGAATCACGTATTTCAAGTCCATAGAGATTGTTATACTCCGAGAAGAATGCCTCGATACGATCCTCAAAGCTCTTACCGTCCACGGTGGGTATATCTTCAAGCAGTGCCTTATATTCCTCATCCCGTCTCATACGGCACAAAACGTTATAAAGAGTATTGAGATCTCTTCTTGTTACCACCTTTTTCGATGCTCTGCCAAACTGAGTCACACAACTTTGATAAACCTTTAATGCCTTCTCCGCCTTGCGATTCATTTTTGAACTCCTATAAATTATATATTTTAAAATAATTATACATTAACGTACAAACAAAGTCAATAGATAGGAGTTCATTTAACCGTCTTTCAATAAATAAAAAGGCACCACCCCGGGCCTTGTCGATATCCATTCTCATACGGGTGGAGAATTTCAGGCGTGGAAGAATCCTATCGAGGCGGCAAGATTCCACCTCTTGAGAGGTATTACCACGACACAGTTTTTGCCAAGATTATAAGCGATTCTCGAGGCATTCACGTCGAGCCGTATATGCAGAGAGGCTGATACGCAAAATAAAGGGTGACAAAAGGCTCATTCTTATTTCGGACAGAACCTACGGAGACGCTCCTACGCCTCCCGGCTACGACGGCGTTTTCGATCTGAATTTCGATAAGGACGGAGAGATCGCCGGATCGAAGCCGACCCTTGATCTTGCGTGCCGTAATTATATGAAGCATACGGGAGCGTCGCTTGTGGACGCCTTTCGCGTAGCATCGTATAACCCCGCTACGGCTGCAGGTCTTACGGACAGAGGAGAGATCACAATAGGAAAACGCGCAGACCTAATTATAACCGACTATAAAATGAACGTGTCGAGCGTTATACCGGGCGGCAAAACAGTATAATTTCTCGTTCGGATCAATAAAACGATGAACAAGGCTATCCCTTGCGCCGTGTGCGCTTAGGATAGCCTTGTTCGATTATTGGTAGTGGTGAAAATCACGGAATTTGTAAATAATTATTGTCTTTTTTGACTAAAACGTGAGAAATCTATTTGAGAAAGTATAACCGCTGTGAATACTACTGCACAACCTAAATATTCTCTCGGAGTAAGCACCTCTCCGTGAACAACTGCCGCTCCCACTACGCCAAAGACCGACTCGAGCGAGAGTATGATACCGGCGACGGCGGGGTTTGCGCCACGCTGACCGACTATCTGGAGGGTGTAGGCGATTCCGCTCGAGCATATACCGAGGTAGATGAGCGAGGGGAGTGCCGCGAGCATTGACTCCTCGGCGATGGGAAACTCGGTAACGCAGGCGAATATAAGATTAAGTATTGCGGCAAAGAAGAACTGCATTATAGCCATTCGTACGCCGTCGCACCTAGGTGCAAATCGATCGATCGCTACGATATGTAGGGCGAATATCACCGAGCACGCAAGTATCAGAAGGTCGGAGTAGGTAAGAGTAAATCCGTCCTTGATGCAGAGAAAATAGAATCCGACTGCGGCGATGCCGACGCTGAGCCACACGTTGAGAGGCGATCGCTTACCGCCTATCAGAGAAACTATGGGTACGAAGGCTACGTAGAGAGCGGTGATAAATGCCGATTTTCCGGGATCTGCGCCCTCGGTTATTCCGCTCTGCTGGAGTACGGATGCGACGGTGAGTATACTGCCGCAAACAGCTCCTCCGACGATCTCCCACAGCGTGAAATCGGGCTTGCCGTTGCGGATGAAGAATCTGCCGTTTTTTCTCATTTTATCGAGTGCGGGGAGCACTGCGACCAGAAATGCGACTGCTATCACGTTTCTTACGACACCAACGGTAAAGGGCGGGACTGCGGCGGCAAATTTCTGTGCCGAGAAGGCGAATCCCCACAGCATAGCCGCGACGAGAAACATCAATGTTGATAGGTATCTTTTCATATCAAAGTTCCGTTAGACTGCCGGATGTGTCTCGTTTTTATATCTTTTTCCAGGTGGATGGACTGAAGAGAATGAGCATCGGGAAGAGCTCGAGACGTCCTGCGAGCATATTAAAGATCATAACTAGCTTCGAGAAGACGGTGAAGGATGAATAGTTTGACATAGGACCGGCATCGCCGAGACCGGGACCAATATTATTGAGGGTCGCGTTGATAGCGGAGAAGGTCGTTATAAGATCGCGATTTTCAAATGAAAGAAGGATAAACGATACGGTGAAGATGATTATATAGCATGCGATATACGCATTTACCGATCGCACGACCTCGTGCTCTACGGGACGCTTGTCGAGTGTTATCTTTTTCACCTGTCTCGGGTGCAAAAGCATACGCAGCTCACGCGCGGCGCCTTTGAAGAGTATGACTATTCTGGATACCTTTATACCGCCACCCGTCGAGCCTGCACACGCACCGACGAACATTATCAGCATCAGCACCGTGCGGGATAGCTCCGGCCAGAGGTTGAAATCAACGGTTGAAAATCCCGTGGTGGATATCAGCGACGCGACGGTGAATGCCGCGTGACGAAGTGCCTCGCCTACCGTCGCGAAGCCATCCTTAATATTCAGAGTGATGATCAGAGTTGCAACCGCGACGATCAGAACGAAGATGCGCACCTCGGAGTTTATTGCATCCCTGAATTTTGTTTTCAAAAGCAGATAGTAGGAGTTGAAGTTGATCGAGAAGATCAGCATAAACACCGTGACTATGGTCTGCTGTACTCCGGAAAATGAAGCGAAGCTGTCGTTTTTGAAGCCGAAGCCACCCGTACCCGCGGTAGCGAATGCGGTGTTCAACGCGTCGAATAACGACATATCCGCTATCAGGTAAATTATGAACTGAATAACCGTCAGCGCAAAGTAGATCGCGTAGAGGATTATCGCAGTATTTTTAACACGGGGTACCAGCTTCGACACCGAGGGACCCGGGCTCTCTGCACGCATTATGTGCATGTTATGGCCGCCGCAGAGGGGTAGGAACGCCATGATGAAGACGAGAACTCCCATGCCTCCGATCCAATGTGTGAAGCTGCGCCAGATGAGTATCGACTTCGGCAGGTCCTCGACGGTAGCGAAGATGCTCGCACCCGTGGTGGTGAATCCGGATGCAGATTCGAAGAGCGCGTCGATAAAGCTCGTGGTCGAGCCGGTAAATATGAAGGGAAGTGCGCCGAAGATACTGAGCACTATCCAGCTCAGTGAAACTATAACGAAGCCCTCACGCGCGAAGATGTCGGTGTTTTTCGGCTTGAAGTGAGAGAGCAGCAAGCCTATACCGAGAGAAATCGCTATAGCTATCAGCCAGGAAAGGAATGCCGATTCCCAGAACGCGGCGGCAACTATGAGAGGCAGTACCATAAAGCCCGCCTCGAAAAGTAGTAGCCAGCCGAGCGTGTAGCGGATCATTGAATAATTCATATGACACTACCTCACCGTTATGCTTTGTTCAACACGTCGGAGATGTCGTGCAGACCGAGTAGCTTCGTTACTATAACTACCGAGTCACCGGGCTCGATGACCGCGGCACCTCTCGGGATTATCAGTTGACGGTCGCGCAGTATAGCGGCTACCAATACGTTTTCCTTGAACGAGAGGTTTGAGAGAGGCTTGCCGATAATGGGAGAGCCCTCGTGGACCGTGAATTCCGCTACCTCGACCTCGCCTCTGATGATATTATAGAGCGACTCCATATTACTGCCCTGCGTATTCTTCATAGCGCGGACGTAACGTATGATCATATCCGCAGTAATATTCTTCGGATATACTATCGAATCCAGCTCTATATGTCCGACTACGTTGCTATACTCGAAGCGGTTTATTTTGGTGATCACCTTTGGACTTCCCGCATTTTTTGCATATAGCGAGAGGAGAATATTTTCCTCGTCAAGATCGGTTAGAGCGGCGAACGCGTCGCAATTTGTGACCCGCTCCTCACGCAGTACGTCCTCATCTGCGGGGTTGCCGTTGATGACTGTAACTCTGTCAAACGTAGAGGAGAGCTCGTCGCATATCTCGGGATCCTTCTCTATGACCTTGATCTCGATACCCGATCTGTCGAGTATCTCGCATACGTAATGGGTGATGTCTCCGCCGCCGACTATTGCGACGCTTTTTGCGGATTGGAGTCGGTAGTTGATCTTTGCGAAAAATTCCTTCGCACTCTTTGCACTCGCGATAATGGAGATGACGTCACGCTCGCGGAAGACGAAATCACCGTTGGGGATATGTGCCTCCTCGCCGCGCTCAACGGTGCAGACGAGCACGTTGCATCTGAATTTGATCATCGCATCCTTCAGCGACATGCCGACGAGAGGCGAGCGCTCGGGCAGCCTTACCTTGATAAGCTCGACACGTCCCTTACCGAAAGTCTCGATCTGCATCGCAGAGGGGAAATTGAGTATTCTCGTGATCTCCTCAGCTGCGGTGAGCTCTGGGTTGATGACCATAGCGAGTCCGAGCTCGTCCTTCAGATGCTGCGCATCCTTCGCATATTCGGGGCTCTTTATTCTCGCGATAGTGTGGCAGTTACCGGATTTTTTTGCCATAAGACAGCAGAGCAGGTTGAGCTCGTCGGAGCCCGTTACCGCGATCAGAAGATCTGCTGCGTCGATTCCCGCCTCGGTCTGTACGTCGCGCGTTGCGCCGTTGCCGATAACGCCCATTATATCGTATTTTGTTGCGATGTTCTTTACCTTCGTATGGTTTTGGTCTATTATGGTGACGTCGTTGCCCTGTTCGTTGAGCTCTGCGGCGAGTGCCTCGCCGACCTTACCGCATCCTACGATAATTATATTCATAGTCTGATCCTTTCGTAAAACCCATTTTTGTAAAGTAAAATTTACAAAAACCGACTATTTAAATCCTAAAACACATCATTCACCTTGATGTTATTTTGAAAAAATAAATACCGATGCAAGCTTGCTTTTTAAAAAAACAAGAGCCGAGTATATCGGCTCTTATTGTGTTATTCGGTGGTGTAGTTATCAAAGTATCCCTGAATATAAACTATGGGAGTTCCCTTGTCACCCGAGCCGCTCGTCAGATCGCAGAGCGAGCCGATGAGATCGGTGAGACGGCGGGGTGTAGTACCCTCGGAGACCATCTGTCCCACGAGGTCGCTGTCCTTTTCGTGTATTCTTTCCTTAATAGCTTCCTTGAGCGCATCGCCCGACAGCTCGGAAAAATCGTTATCTGCGAGATACTTGAGCTTGAGCTCGTTGGGAGTGCCCTCGAGTCCTTTCGTATATGCAGGGGAAACTACGGGGTCTGCGAGCTCCCATATCTTACCGATGGGATCCTTGAACGCGCCGTCGCCGTATACCATGACCTCGATAGTCTTGCCGGTCTTCTCATATACCGCCTTTTGTATATCGGTAACGAGTGCCTGGCAGTCTCTTGGGAAGAGCTTTACCTGATCGTCGGTCGCCTTGTTGGAGCCAAGCAGACCGTACTGCTCGTTATAACCGCTCTCTCCTACGGGAGATGCGAGTATCTCGTCGAGACCGTACACAGTCTCGGCACCTGCCGCGAGGAGGAGCCTCTTCGTGCGGCGTCTTGTGTGTATATCGCAGTTGAGCACGTGCTTGGTATAATTAAGAACGGCTCTCGGATCGTTAGCGAATACGATCTCGCACTCTGCACCCATCTCACGGATGATGCTCTCGTAATATTCGACGTAGTCGACACCGGTGAAGCGGTGCTTCTCGTATCCGAACAGCTCGCGGTATCTCTCGAGCGTGAGTACGTCGCTGTAGGGATTGATCCCCTTCTCGTCCAGCGCATCAAGAGAGATGAGATGGTTACCAACCTCGTCGGAGGGGTAGGAGAGGACGAGGACGACCTTCTTTAATCCCTTAGCAATACCCTTGAGACACACCGCGAAGCGGTTACGGCTGAGGATGGGGAATATAACGCCTACCGTGCCCTCGGGGAATTTTGCCCTGACGTCCGTCGCTATATCGTCGACCGTCGCGTAGTTACCCTGTGCTCTGGCCACTATCGCCTCGGTCATAGCGATTATATCTTTGTCACGGATGGCAAAGCCGTCGGAGGCCGAAGCCTCGTAAAGAGTGGAGGTTACAATATCGACAAGGTTATCACCGCTACGTATAATAGGCGCTCTGAGGCCGCGGGATACCGTACCAACCATACGACTCATATTTTTTCTCCTTTACCGCTAAGGAATGCGGCGTCCATAATTTCACAACTAACATTATATCAAATTTTATACTGTTTGTAAAGTATTTTGCTAAATATTTTTGTAACCTTTTTTTGAAGGCGTTTTTTGACCGTGCTCGCCTTGCTGTGAGAGGAGGGATGTGGCGCATCGACGGTTGCATTTTCTTGTGCGCGGTGTGGGTGCATGTCTGTGCGCGGTGTGGGTGCATGTCGGCGTGCAGACGTGCCGTCTTAAGCTTGACATACTTGTAATTTGCATCGCTTTTATGAAAATCCCGTTTTGATAACAATACAGTATTTATTGCATAAAATGGCAAAAATGTAAACTATAATAGTCAAATGAGTAAATATTTGTTTACAAAAACAGAGTACCGGAACATCAAATGAATTCCGGTACTCGAATATTATTTGTTTACAAATTTACGTATAGCATCAAACGAGACGTCGCTGATATGGTGCTCGATCCTGCACGCATCCTGTGATGCCGTCTCCTCGTCGACGCCCAATGAGACGAGCAATCTCGTCAGCAGCTTGTGCCTCTCGTACATCTTCTCGGACACCTCGAGACCGACGTCTGTGAGGGTGAGATAGCCGTCCTCGTCTACGTTGACGTATCCGCCGTTTTTCAACAGACCGATCGCGCGGCTGACGCTCGGCTTGGAGAATCCCATATGCTCGCACACGTCTATCGAGCGCACGTGCGCCTTTTTCCTAGACAGTATAAGTATCGTTTCAAGATACATCTCGCCCGATTCCTGCAGCTGCATATCGACCCTCCTTCTCCTGTAAGCGACTTTGTCGCATCGGAATCTTCTTTTTGTATATTTTACCACACTTTGTGAGAAAAATCAAGTCCCTTTATAACTCTTTTTCGCGTCGTCGCGGCTCATCATGGGCAATCTGCCGTATCTCGCTATAAAAACGGCGAAAATATAAGAAATCAAAGATGATGAACGTGTTTTTCGCGGATTTTTTGTACTTTTCCGCCTTTTATGCTGATGTGGGAGCGGGGGTCGCCGTTAAGGGCAGCCGTGGCAATATCCGCGCATGCGACATCACTTTATTTACGCCGCAGCTTGCGACGTGCGTAACTTATCAATAGGTAATAATGCACAAAAAACGGCGCTGATATTTGTACGACTCGTCAATTGATTTTTCCTTTTTTTATTGTTATAATATATTTACAAAATATTTTCGAAAGGAAAACCAATCAAATGAAAGGAAAAATTCTATCCGTTCTGCTCCTCGTATTTATCTCAGCTGCGCTCCTCGTCTCCTGCGACGGCGATAGCGGCCCCCAAAACTACGATGAGTACATTTTCAGCAGCGAAACGATCCCCGAGATCATTTATGACTCGAAAGTTGATATCTCCTCTGTAAACGCAGTCTACCGTGCGTTGAGGGATGCTACCGGCGAGATCCCCTTCTATGGCGATGATAAGGGAGATGCTGTAGAGCATGAGATCGTTATCGGTAACACCTCACGTGCCATTTCAAAAAAAGCGCTCAGAAAGCTCCGCACGATCGAGCGCGTTAACGAGTATTCCTCCGCGTATCTTATTTACGCATCCGGTGGCTCTGTTGCCATCGTATTCGATGATGACGTAGATCACCTCGGTGAGACTGCTGTAATCGAGTACTTCGTCAACAACTACGTGATCGGTAAGAGCGAGCTTAAGCTCGGAAACGGAGTCGTATACGCAAGCGAGATCAACGCCATCGACTACTATGAGGCGATCGATGCCGCAAATCAGGCAGAGAAGTGGGCGGCTCTTGAGGCAGAGATCCTGAAGATCACAGGTGACGAGTCGGATGCTAAGGCGTTCTCGGCGGCTCTCAAGAGCTTCTATGAAGAGACCTACGACGTTGGCATCGTCAGCTGGCTTGCTAACCTCTACGAGCCCTTCAACTGCTTCTGCGGCGAGTGCGTGCCCGGTGAGGGTGTCGCCTGCTACGGCGGTGGCTTCTACTACTCCAACTCCGCACGCGACAACGAGGGCTACTACCCCGATATCGAGTCCACCGCACAGGCGGTAGGTATGCTAACCGGTCTCGGTCTTGGCTCGGGCGGCTACAAAAACATACTTTCCGACGATGCGAAGGCACAGATACTTCAGTTCCTGCGCGAGTGCCAGCACGAAAACGGCTTCTTCTATCATCCTCAGTGGAGCAAGGAAGATACCGACGCTCACACCTCCCGCCGTGCGCGTGACACGTCAAACGCCGCGAGCGTTATCGTCGAGCTCGGCGGTACTCCTAAGTATAAGACTCCTACCGGCGTAAGCGGTGAGAGCGGCGTTAACCTTACAACACCTCTCGGCAATTCCGTAGCATTCGCCGCGTCCAAGGTGGTTCTCAGCGCGGGTTACGCGACACATCTCGAGGACCTCGAGACGTATAAGGCATATCTCGACGGACTTCGCGCTTCGGGCACGAACTTCTACGCTATCGGTAACACGATCAGCTCGCAGATGACTCAGATCAAGCAGCGCGACATCGATCTTAAGACTATAAACACCGACAGAAGCCTTGTAAAGTACACCATCGAATGGTTCACAAAGCACCAGAATGCCGAGACCGGTACCTGGGAGACTACCGCAAATCAGCTTGCTATAAACGGACTTCTGAAGATCTCCGGAGTATTTAACTCTGCAGGAGTCGCGCTTCCTCACGCGGATAAGGCGATTGAATCGATCCTCTCGCTGATGTACAACAACGAGAAGACTCCTCCCGTAACCGTCTTCAACATCTGGCAGTCGGCGAAAAACGTTCTCAGCAACGTAACGAACTACGGTGCATCCAGCGGCATCGACGTTGCGGCTATCCGTAAACAGCTTATCAAGGATGCTCCCGCGGCTATCGCGGCATCCTCCGCAAAGCTTCAGGAGTCTCTGAGAGTTGACGGCTCCTTTGCATACAACTATAATACCTCCTCCTCCACCTCTCAGGGTATGCCCGTAGCGATTCCCGGTGCTATTGAGGGCGACGTTAACGCAACGATGCTCGCTATGACGGGTACGTACGGCGGTATGTTCGCAACCTTCGGCATTTCCGTCTATCCGAAGCCCTTCGGTTATAAAGAGGGAAGAATATTCAGACAGATCCTTGACGAGCTCGGCCCCGTACAGAAGATCGGTGTCATTGAGGACAATGCTACCGCGTTGGATTTCGAGGACGATGCTATAGGTGAGACTCCCACCTCGCTTAACCCGAACTTCAAATCGAACGGTGCCTCGGTTACCGTTACCGAAGAGGGCAAGACCGGCAACGGTGTCAGACTTATCTCGAAAGCGGGCGGCGGTGACTATCTGTACATACCCAACACCGGTGTAAAGACCGGTAAGTCCTTCGTATTCGAGGGTAACTTCAAGATCAACAGCGACGGCACGCGCAAAAGCGGATATATACTTCAGGTGCACGTTGGCAACTCCTATATGTTCGGTGTCGATGCCGTGGCAGACGGCACGGTAAAGATCTATGAGGCTACCACCACCGCCAGCGCTACCGATATCACGAATGATATTGCGATAGTTAATAAGGACGAGTGGTTCAAGCTCCGCTTCGAGTTCTACTGCGGCGACGCGAGCGGCGCACGCATCAAGTGCTACGTCAACGACGAGCTCAAGGTCATCAGCAACAACTACTACGGCAAGCTGGAGAATGCTACTACCGTTCCCGCTACCACCTCGCTTCAAAACTCGTTTATTTATTGTATGTCGAGCATGAATATCTCTATGGACCTCGACGATCTCTTCTGCTACGCATCCTCGAAGACCTTCGTCGGTGCGACCGATGCCGATACCGGTGTTATTTACGACGTTGACCGCGGAGGCGCGATCACTCCTCCCGACAGCGGCTCGGGTGAGGGTGGTACCGATACACCCGGTACCGACACACCCGGCACCGACACTCCCGTAACTCCCCCTGTAACTCCTCCCGTAGTCGAGACCGGCAAGCTCACCTTTGATAACGATGCTATCGGCTCGACTCCCTCGAGCATTACCACAGAGGACAATAGCGGAGGCGCGATCTTTACCGTAGTTGAGAAGACTCCCGGTGACAACGCGCTGAAGTTCGTTTCCGTCTCGGGCGGTGGTGACAAGATCACCTTCAACAACGCAGGCTCCGCCGAGGGCTCCTGCTACGTTTTCGAGGCGAAGATAAAGGTTGATTCCTCCTCTTCGAAGGGTCTCATTTACAGATTATGGCTTGGCACATCCTATTACTTCTGCATCAGAAACAGTGCTGACGGTGCAAGCCTCGAGGAGTGCACCACCGATGCTGACGCTACCGCTATCAAGAATCCTATCGCTCTCCTCGCTCACGATGAGTGGTACGATATCAGGATCGAGTATTATAAGGGCGATGCCTCGACCGTGCGCGTTAAGTGCTACGTTAACGGCGATCTCCTCGTCGTCAGCGACAACTATTTCGGTAAGACCACCGATCCCTCCACCACCAAGCCACCCGTGACGGCCGGCTGCTGGACTGCCAAGATATTCACTCTTAATAAAGCGTCC
Source organism: Eubacteriales bacterium (assembly GCA_045635225.1). Lineage (GTDB taxonomy): Bacteria > Bacillota > Clostridia > Oscillospirales > CAG-272 > UBA1740. The sequence goes on along the minus strand of JAZRBV010000080.1, from coordinate 59,646 downwards.
TGCACGATGTATCTTGACGATCTGTGCGTTTCCGTTACGAACGATACCTACACCCCCGCAACCGCGGAGGATACCAAGGTCGTTTACAACGTTGATGCAAAATAATCGATTTTTGTAAAATACTATAGTCAAAAAGCTCAATTTGTTCACCGTGAGCAGAGATCGCGCGTCAGACTCTGCTCACGGATATCTTTATTTTCCGTTATCGATCTTTTACGGCGGAGATGAAAATATATCTTTTTCGAACGATAATACTACTTTTTGCGCATTTTACCCTATTATTTTCAAAAATCATCGTGTATAATGTTATTAAAATTAAGTGGAAGGAACGGTAAGAAAATGAAAAATAAACTCATATTGCTACTGTGTCTTGTGCTCGCTATGTCGGCTATGCTGATATCCTGCAACGGCGACAATGAGAGTACGGGCAGCGGTGAGTGTATATTTGATAAAAATAACGCACCGACGCTCATATATTCGAGTGACTTGAACAGGGAATCGAGCGCACTTCTCTATCAGGCGGTAAAGACTGCGATCGACGGTATTCCCGAGTATTACACTCCCGACTCCGAGGAGAGACCGCACGAGATAGTCGTGGGTGTATCCGACAGAGCCGTATCGAGAAAGGCGTACCGTAAGCTCCGTACCATCCAGCGTCATACCGACGATACCATCGCGTGGCTCGTTTACGCATCGGGCGGCTCGGTCGCTATCGCGTACGACGAGGATATCGACGACCTCGCCGAGATCCGTGCCGTAGAGTATTTCGTGCAGAATCATATTAATGGCAAGACCGAGCTTCGACTCGACCCCGGTGTCGTATATTCCGACACTATCTCCCCCTACGAGTACTATCAGCAGCTCGATGCCGAGCACCGCGCGGCACGAATGGCGGCTCTCGCTGAGTTTGGCGGCAAGGATCTCGCCGATGCTATGACCGAGTATCTCGAGTCCTACAACCCCATGGTCGCAACCTGGTATGCGAACCTTTATGACCCCGCTATCGGCGGCTTCTATTACTCCAACTCCGCACGTGATACCGAAGGATATCTACCCGACCTCGAATCTACGGCACAGGCACTTTCCTTCATCAACTCGGGCGGTGTTTCGCGCATAGACGGCGGCGGATATCACAAAACTATTCCGAACTTCATGCGAAACGAGATCATCGTATGGGTCAACAGCCTATACGATAAATCGAGCGGCAACTACTATCATCCCCAGTGGGACCGTACCGAGAATGCCACAAGGCGCGCGCGTGACAGAAATAACGCGAGCGAGATCCTCTCTAACCTCGGCTCGGCACCCGACCCGAATTACGTACCGAGATGGGACACGTCTATCGTTACCAACCTCGGCAGCTTATCCGCTGTTGCGGCATCCCGCGTCGTAGCGGAGGTTGCGATAGCAGACGAGTTCTCCAGCCTTGAGAACTTCAAGGAGTACCTTGATAACGCGGCAAAAAACTCCGGCACACTCGGCTTCTACGGCATCGGTCATAATATGACCACTCGCTTCGACGAGATCAAGACGGCTGACAAGCAGCTTGGTACGGAGGGTACTGACAGAAGCCTTGTCAAGTATCTGATCGAGTTCTTCAACAAGCATCAGAATCCCGAGCTCGGTCTCTGGGAGGATGAGCTCAACTACAACGGCGTAAACGGCCTGATGAAGATATCGGGCGTCTACTCGAAGGCGGGCGCACCTATACCCAACGCCGAAAAGGCGGCAAAGTCGGCGATGATGGCTATCGCATCCGATGAGGCGATGGGCGAGATAGTCGACATCTATAACCCCTGGACGGCAGTCAAGGGCACTATTGCAAACGTCAGAAAGCATCAGGGCGATGAAAAGGCTGAGGCGCTCCTCGATGAGCTCCGCGCACTCGCGCCCGAGTACATACGCATTACCATAGAAAAGGTCAAGATCTTTGAGAAGCCTGACGGCTCCTACTCATACACCCCTTCCTTCTCTATTGCCAATTCGCAGGGAATGCCCGTAGCGGTTCCCGGCACATACGAGGGTGATGTAAACGGCACCGTTCTTGCCTCGAACTACCTCTGGCAGCAGATAAACGGCGTACTCGAGCTCCCCAATGATTGCATGTCGAAGATTTACGGCGCGTACGAGCGCAGACTCTTCCTCGAGGTCATTTATGCTCAGAAGCCGGTTGAAAAGATCTACGGCGTTGTCGAGGGCGGAGACACTACCGTCATCGACACCTATCCTATCGACTTCAACGAGGAGGCGGTAGGCAAGCCCTCCGAGTACGTTACCTCCTCGAGCACCGACGCGCTTGAGGTAATAAAGGAGTCCGACACCGATAACGCTCTCCGCTTCACGGGAGTGTCGGGTAAATCCGCATCCGTCAAGATCCCCAATGAGGGCGGACAGACCGGTAGCCTCTACGTTTTTGAGGGTAACCTCAACATCTATTCGAGCGGCACGACTGCGAGGGGATATCTTCTCCAGCTCCGTATGGGTAGCTCCTATATGATGGCGATCAGAGCCGACGGTGGCAAGGTCATAATACAGGAGGCTACAACCGAGTCCGACGGTACGGCGATCTATAACACCGTTGCTAGAGTGCCTTTCGATCAGTGGTTCAAGCTGCGTATAGAGTTCTATAAGGGAACGAAGACGTCAACTCGTATCAAGATATTTATTGACGACGATCTCGTATCGGTCAGCGATTACTATAAGGGTAAGACCAAGACTAATCAGGATACCAATCCCAACACATCCGGTCTCGGCAAGGTAGAGTTCTACAAGATGAAGGATCCCGCCGTGGTGATGGCTATGGACGATCTTCACGTATATACCGTCGACGGTGTGAAGTATAAGCCTGCAACCGATGCCGACACCAAGGTGATCTATGACATCGATCGCGGCGGCGCGATCACGCCTCCCGATAGCGGCAACACAGGCGGCAACACAGGCGGTGAAACGGGCGGTACCACAGGTGGTACTACAGGCGGTGAAACAGGCGGTACTACAGGAGGTGACACCACGGGCGGCGGTACTACCGACACTCCCACCGAGCCTCCGAAAAGCGAGCCGATAACCTTCGACACGGAGACTGTCGGCGAGACACCCACGAGCGTTACTCTCTCGGGTGGCGTATCGGGCGCTATCGTGGCGCAGGGTGCAGAGGAGCGTGGAAACGTCCTCTATCTCGCATCTACCGACAAGCCGGGATACCTCACCGTTACGAATAACGGCAACACCTCGGGCAGCTGCTACTTCTTTGCGGGTAGCTTCAGAGTCTCGAAGGAGGGTTCATCCACCTCGAGCACTCTTCTGCAGTGGAGACTCGGAACCGCGTATATGCTGATGCTCAACGCATCGAGCGGCGGACTCACTCTACAGGAGGCTACCACCGAATCTATCAGCACCGCGATATACAATAATATCGGATCGGTGAAGTGGGACGAGTGGTTTGATCTTCGCATCGAGTACTATCCCGGTACTGCTGACACCGTGCGTATTAAGGTATATCTCAACGGTGACCTTGTTTCGGTTTCCGATAATTATAAGGGTAAGCTCAAGAGCGGAGAGACGTCTACTCCGAAATCCTCGGGTGGCACCAAGACCGAGATGTATAAGATGTCGGGCAAGACCGTGGTTATAGAGATGGACGATCTCCTCTGCGGTGCTGACGATACCGTATACACTCCCGCAACCGATGCCGACACCAAGGTGATCTATGACGTTGAACGCGGTGGTAAGATTACACAGTAAAACCCTGTTTTTGTAAATAAAACTAGTCAAAATTCATCATTTGCGGTCGACGTCGAGAGGCGTCGGCCGCTTTTCTTTGCCGACGTGATGCAAAAGTCGGGTAGTGCAAACGCGACTCTAGGACATGATATTCGTCGCTTTGACGATTTAGAAAAAATCAATATTGTTCATATTCTTATCAAAACGCTTCCTTGCGTTTTCTATGCGCATATGCTATAATTATAATGACACCGTGTATCAGTACGGCATATTTTCGCGTGGCAGATGGCGACTCTGCATCCGTCAAACGGTGCGGTCACCTTTGATTTCCCAATAAAAGTCGGGTGTATTATGTAATATTCAAAACCAAAATGGCAGTTTGAGCCGATTTTTTATCGATTATTCATATTATCGCTTTTGATTTGTCATTCAAACGCTACCGACTGTATGTTATAATAGATTTACCCCTATGTTTAAACTGCACTGCGACTCGCCGTTTGCGGTGCTCATGATGATACCAAAGAAATTTTTACGGAGGTTTTTATGAAAAAACGTAACAACGAGAGAATCGGTGTAAGGCTCAGACTTCTCGCGCTGCTCCTCGCTACGATGTCTTTATTCATTTTGGCATCGTGTGACAGCTCGACGAACGGTCAGACGCCTCTAGATCCCGACGATTACGTGTTCACACAGGACGTAGAGGCGGTTCTCATCTTTGCGGATGACGTTACCACCGACTCGCAGAAGTCGATATATCAGTCTCTCAAGGATGCGATGGGTAAGGCACCGGCGTATTATTACGACGATTCCGAGCCTGAGGGACACGAGATAATTATCGGCAAGTCGACGAGACCCGTGTCGCAGAAAGCGTACAGAAAGCTGCGCACCGTCAACAAGTCATCCGACGAATATCTCGGATACGTAATCTATGCGTCGGGCAATTCGGTTGCTATCGCGTATGATGAGGATTACGACAATCTGGCTGTTGACCGTGCGGTTGAGTATTTCGTCAACAATTACATCGTCGGCAGGACCGAGCTTAAGTTTAACCCCGGTGTGGTATACGAGGGCATCTTCCGTCCTCTCGATACATATGCCGAGATCGACAGCGCGAAGAAGGCGGCTGCGTGGGCAAAGCTCGAGGCGGCTATCGGTGGCGAGGTAGGCACCGAGATCGTAGAGGCGTTCAAGGAGTTTTACTCTATCTACGACTCTAAGGTCGCTACCTGGTTTGCTAACCTCTACGACCCCTTCATCTGTCACTGCGGCGAATGCGTGCCCGGCTCTATCACCTCGGGTGCTGTCTCCTGCGGAGGCGGCGGCTTCTACTATTCAAACTCCGGACGTGACAACGAGGGGTATGCGGCGGATATCGAGTCTACGGCACAGCTACTCAATATGCTTACGAGCTCCGGTATGGCTGACCTCGACGGCGGCAACTATAAACATATGATCCCCGAGACTATGCGTAATCAGATAATAGTATATCTCCGCTCTCTCCAGGATTCGAACGGCTTCTTCTACAACTATCAGTGGACTAAGGAGGCTACCGATGCGCAGACTCTTCCGAGACGTGCGCGTGACCTTGGCAGCGCCGTGTCCGTTCTTAAGGCATTCGGCTCAGGTCCTAAGTACGACACTCCTAACGGTGATAAGGGTATAGGCAGTGTGACGACACCTCTCGGAACGTCGACTCCCACCGTTGCGGCTATGACCGTTCTTGTCGCCGAGGAGTCTCCCTACGACCCCCGCTTCGAGAGCGTCGATTCGCTTCTCGCATATCTTAACAGTCTTCTGCAGGCCTATCCTTCCGGTGACTCGAGATTCTACGCCATCGGCAGCGTTATCACCTCGCAGATGCAGCAGGTTGTAAACAGAGACGCAGATCTTGGCTTCAGTAAGGCAAACGGAAACTTTGCCGCAGAGGGAAGCCTTACCCATTGTATCGTCGAGTGGTTCAACAGCTATCAGCGTTCAGACAACGGTCTGTGGGGTCCCTCGAGCTACGCAGGTATCAACGGTCTATTGAAGATCTCCGGTATCTACCTTAAGGCAGAGGTTCCTATGAACTACGCCAAGGAGGCGGCTCTTGCGGCAGTCGATGCTCTTACCTCGAGCGAGAAGGCAGGCTCCGCGGTAAACGTGTATAACGCGTGGTACTCCATAAGCAACGTTCTCCGTAACCTCCGTACGGCAGGCAAGAACGACGTTGCCGACGAGGTACGTACAGCGCTTTATGCCGTAGCTCCCGAGGCAATCAGAATGAGTGCGGAGAAGACTCTCCCCTTCAAGAAGCCCGACGGCTCCTTCTCCTACGGAATACAGTATTCCTCCGCGACCTCTCAGGGTATGCCTGTTGCAGTACCGAACTCCGCAGAGGGTGACGTAAACGGTACCGCTCTCAATATGACCGGTCTTATTGCCAACATCTATGACGCCCTGGAGATCTCCTCCGGCCACAGAGTACGCCTCTTCGGAACTGTCGAGCGCAGGATGTTCCTTGACGAGATCTACAAGCTCGGTCCCGTACAGAAGATCGCCGAGGAGGTTGGAGTTAACGACTATCCCTTCGATTTCGAGGACGCAGATCTCGATCAGCCTCATCCCGACGTTGCGGCGAAGCTTAACTCTAACGGCTCCAGCGCAAACGTTATAAAGGATCCCTTCGAGTCCGGCCACGGCCAGATACTCAAGTTCGTATCCAATCCCGGCGGCGGTGACTACGTATATGCTAAGAACAACGGTCAGAAGACCAACAGCTGTTACACGTTTGAAGCGGATATCATGGTGGATAAGAGCACTATGAATACCTACTTCTCACAGATCTTCGTCGGCAACTTCTATATGCTCTCTCTCAGAAAGCAGTCCGACCAGAGGCTGCAGATATTCGAGTCCACCACGGGTGACGCCAATACCGCGATCTACAACGATATCGCCTTCGTTAACATCGGAGAGTGGTTCAATCTCAGAGTGGAATTCTACCGCGGTGATGCAGATACCGTACGTATCAAGGTATACGTGAACGACACCCTCCGCATTATCAGCGATAACTACTTCGGCAAGACAAAGCAGGGAGCTGAGCCTCCCATTAACGATTCGAGCTACGATAACACCGGCATCTATATTATGTCGGGTGCAAACAGCTTGATGTATATCGATAACCTGTACGCCACCTCTACGAAGGACGCTTACGTAGGTGCCACCGATGAGGATACAGACGTGATCTACAACGTTGATAATATAGCACCTCCCTCGGGCGGTGACGGCTCGGACTCCGGCGATGGTACGACACCTACACCCACTCCCACACCCATAGGCAGCAAGGTCGATTTTGAAGGTGAGATACTCGGAGATGCTCCTATCTCGGTCACCGTAGGCACGATATCTCCCGGCTCCTCTGCAGAGATCGTCAAGAGGGGTGAGGACGGCAAGGCACTTCTGTTATCCTCCTATCCCGGCGGCGGCGACTACATCGATGTCGTGAATACATCCGGCGAGACCGGCTGCTATATTTTCGAGACCGATATCAAGATCGGTGCGGATACCACTAACTCACACGTCGTACAGATATTCCTCGGAAGTGCTTATCTGATGGGCTTCACCAAGTCGGGAAGCAGCATCACGGTATACGAGGTTACTCTCGGTGATTATAAGGATGCGATCAAGAACGATCTTGCTACCTTCTCGCCCGACGAGTGGATAAATATCAGAATAGAGTACTACCGCGCAACGAAGGCGTCCGACGTCAGAATAAAGACCTATATCAACGGCGCACTCGTCTCGGTAAGCAATAACTACTACGGCAAGCTCCCGAGCGGTACGAGCCCCGCTCCGAATGATACGGGATATGCTAAAACGCAGGTCTACGTTATGTCCGGTGCCGTTGCCTTCGTTACTGTGGATAATATTCACTCGACGGCGAGCAGCCAGAAATATACCCCCGCAACCGCTGACGAGAATCCTATCTATAACGTTGATAAGTGATAGGGGATCTATCGTTTGATAAAGCAATAACAGCGAATATGTAAATAAAAATAGTCAAAATTCGACATTTTCGACCGCTTTGCAGAAACGCAGAGCGGTCGTTTTTTTGTTACTATCATTCCGATTAACGCGATTGGAGTGCTGCTCGCTCATGCTCCGGGGGGCGCTATCGGTGGTCAAATTGCACTAATCGGTCGCGATTTTTTTGTATTCTTTGTCCAATTGCTTTTTCTGCGCGACGTGTGTTATAATGTAACTAGAAAATAATAAGCGCGCGGTCACGTATGCCGGCGCGAAAGAAAGGAATAGCTATGAAAAAACTAACAGTACTTATCCTGACGCTGATCATAGCATCGCTTGCTATGTTCTCTTGCGGCGATGGATCATCACCCTCGGCAGATGGCGCAGGTAAAGTTTTTTCTCCCGATAACGCGCCCCTGCTTGTTTTTGCAGACGGCGTTTCAAACGACGAGCAGACCGCTCTATACCAGGCTATCAAGACCGCTACCGGTATTATCCCCGAGTACGGAGACGACACCATGGAGCAGCTCGAGCGTGAGATCGTAGTCGGCAACACCTCGAGATCCATATCAAGAAAGGCGTACAGAAAGCTCCGCACCGTTCAGAAGACGAACGACTACGAGGTAGCTTACGTTATCTACGCCTCCGGCAACTCGGTCGCTATCGCATTCGACGATGACGTTGACGAGCTCGGTGCGAAGTTTGCCGTTGAGCACTTCGTGAATAATTACGTGTCGGGTAAGACCGAGCTGAAGCTCACGCCCGGCGTCGTATACAAGGGCACGAGATCCGTTCTCGATTACTACGGTGCGATCGATGAGGCTAAAAATGAGGTCAGATGGCAGGCGCTCATCGACGAGGTAAATAAGGATGCCGGCGGTGATGCGAACGGTCTCGGCGAGGAGCTTGTAAAGGCATTTAAGGCTCTCTACTCCATCTACGACACCGACGTGGTTCTCTGGTTCGCCAACCTCTACGAGCCCTTCAACTGCATATGCGGAGAGTGCGTTAACGATGGCAAAACTCTTGCCTGCTACGGTGGCGGATACTACTACTCCAACTCCGGTAGAGATAACGAGGGCTACGCTCCCGATACCGAGAGCACGAGCCAGGCACTCAATTTCATCACCTCCTCCGGTATTGCACAGGGACAGAATTATTCCAAGGTCATTCCAGATTTTATGAGAGAGCAGGTAATTAAGTTTATCCGCTCCTGTCAGGATCCCGCGACCGGCTTCTTCTATAACCCTCAGTGGTCGATTGCCGACACCAACGCCCATATTTCAAGGCGTGCGCGTGACCTAAACTGGTGTACCGGTATCCTTTCCGGCCTCAAGAGTATTCCCATCTACGACACCCCCAACGGCGTTGAGGGAGAGCAGAGAATACAGAGCGCCGGCATCACCTTACCTCTCGGACAGTCCGCGGCGTCAATGGCGAGCAAGGTTGTCTACTCTGCGGCCTACGACCCTAACTTCGAGAGCCTCGACACGCTGAAGGCGTATCTCAAGAAGCTCGAGGATGTCGAGGCGGCAGGCAAGAGAAGCTTCTACGCTATCGGTAACGAGATCACGGCACAGATGCCGCAGATCATCGCACGTGATAAGGACCTCGATACCTGGGGTACGAAGGACAGTATGGCTATCTGCGTCACCGATTGGTTCTCGAAGCATCAGTCTCCCGTGACCGGCACGTGGGAGGAGACGCACTGCTATCTCGGCGTTAACTCGCTTCTTAAGATATCCGGTATCTACACCGAGGCGAAGGTTCCTATGCCATATGCTGCAGAGGCGGCTAATTCCGCGATACTCGCTATCACCTCCGACGAGGAGATGGGTGCTGTCGTTGACCTATATAACACCTGGTTCTCGGTCAGCAACGTGCTGAAAAACCTCCGTCAGTTCGGCGGTCCCGAGGGAATTGCCAAGGCAGATGAGATCGTGCGTAATCTGCGTGCGGCGGCTCCCGACGCTATCCGTAAGTCGGCAGAGAAGATCTCCGATTTCGCAAAGCCCGACGGCTCCTACTCCTACACTAAGCTTTATTCCTCCTCCACCTCTCAGGGTATGCCCGTGGCGGTTCCCAACTCGGTAGAGGGTGACGTCAACGCGACGGTTATCTCTATCACCGGTATCTTCGGTAACATCTACTCGGCACTTGAGCTCGACGCGAGAGGACAGCTCTTCGGATCGAGAGAGGCGAGAATATACTTCGACACCATTCGTTCTCTCGGACCCGTACAGAAGATCACCGCGGGCGAGGTCGCCGCTACCGTTATTGACTTTGAGGACGACGTAGTAGGTGACGGATCCGCATACGCGACCACCAAGCTTACATCAACCGGCGCAAAGGCTGTCGTTGAAAACGTCGGCGGCAGTCACGGCAACGCTATCAATTTCATATCCGTTAAGGGCGGCGGAGACAATCTCTTCTTCGCTAACGATACCGCCAAGACCGGTAAGTGTCTCGTCTTTGAGAGCGATTATCTCGTAAAGAGCGCGGGTACCGATCTCGATTACTTTATGCAGATATCTATGGGCACGTCCTATATGTATTCCTTCAACAAGACCGCCAACGGCGTTAAGGTGTACGAGTCCACCACCGCAAGCTCCACCACTGCATACTATAACGACGTTGCTACCCTTCCTCTCGACGAGTGGTTCAACATAAGGATAGAGTACTATACGGGTGACGCCAAGACGGTGCGTGTCAAGTTTTACATAAACGGTGAGCTCATCGTAGTCAGCGATAACTACAAGGGCAAGAACAGCACCAACCCCGATGTCAATCCGGTAAACGGAAACTACACGCAGGTGTCGCTCTACGCGATGAGCAGCCTTAATTCATCCATTCTTATGGATAACGTTGTTATTTATGCCGATGCTACCACCTACACGGCGGCTACCGAGGCTGATACCAAGGTCATCTACGACGTTGATCGCGGCGGCAAGATACCCGACGGATCAGGCGGAAACGATTCTCCCGACATAGGCGGTGACACTCCCGTTACCCCTCCCGCACCTCCGAAGACCAGCTTTGATTTTGAGGACGATACCGTCGGTGCGGCACCGGCAGGCATTGAGACGAAATTTGATGGTGAGGGCACAGTCCTCGTTGCAGGTGACGATACGAACAAGTACGCCACCTTCACCTCGAATATGAAGGCAGGCAACTACGTTTACATCCCCAACAACGGCGATAAGACGGGGGCGTGTTACGTTTTCGAGAGCAAAATGCGTGTAAACAGCGCCGCAACCACCTCCGACTATTTTGCACAGATCAACCTAGGTGGCGCATATATGTTCGCTATGGGCATAGTCGGTAATGAGGTACGCATCTTTGAGGCTACCACGGCGAACTGGCAGACCTGCATCGATCAGACCGTCACAAAGGTTGCGCTTGATGAGTGGTTCGACGTCAGGGTAGAATACTATAAGGGCGATGCAAGCACCGTCCGTATAAAGTTCTACGTGAACGGTGACCTCTACGTAGTCAGCGATAACTATTACACGAAAACCGCCGATGGCTTGGGCGGCTCCGTGTTCAATGGCAGCTACGTCAGAACGCAGATATATGCTATGAGCTCTGCAAAGGTTTCTATCGATATAGATGACGTGTCAGCGATCGCTACGAGCGATACGTACACTCCTGCTACGGCAGAGGATACCAAGGTCGTCTACAACGTTGACGCGGCAAAATAAGCAACGGCTAAACAGAGCCTCCACGGTCGGAGCGGCATCTCGCTTGCTCCGACCGATTTTTTTAGTTTTCACCGTTGCGACAGATTTCTTTAAAAATGTCAAACGTAAGTATTGCAAGGGGACTGAAAATGTAGTAAAATATAAGCATAAGAATGTGAGCATTGCAGGCGGTCCCGCATTGCTCGCGAGCAAAACGGAAAGGAACGGATATGAAAACCACCTCAAGGCTAATATGCTTATTGCTTCTTATCATAACGGTGCTGACGCTTGCCGCTTGCGGAGACACGCCTCCGCCCGTTACGGAAAATAAGGATTCGGAATACCTCTTCTACGGTGACGTTGTACCTACCGTCGTTTACGGTGAGGACGTCCCACAGGCGGTAAGCACTCTGATATACTCCGAACTTCGCAACCGCTTCGGTATGCCTCCCGAGTATTCCTATGGCGGCAGTGAGAGCGCGGGTCACGAGATCGTTATCGGTATGACCGATATGAGCATATCGAAAAAGGCGTACAGAAAGCTCCGTCTCGCCGAGCGCCGCGACGACTACGACGTCGCGTACGTTATATACGCATCGGGTAGCTCGATCGCTATTGCATACGACGAGGGTGTCTCCGGATTTGCCGCAATGGCGGCGATAGAGCATCTTATGAAAAATATCATCGGCGATAACCCTGAGCTGAAGCTTACGAGTGGCGTCGTTGAATCTAACACCGTTTCCGCTCTTGACTATTACGCCGAGATCGATGCTGAAAATAAAGAGATCGCTTGGCAAAATCTTGCGGAGTACCTCGGCGCTGACGTAGGCGATGCGATAGTCGCGGAGATGAAGAAGCTATATTCGATATACGACGACGGTGTCGTCACATGGTTCCCGAATCTCTATGACCCTGCGGTTGGCGGCTACTACTTCTCGAACTCTGCTCGGGATAAGACGGGATTTTTGCCCGATATTGAGTCCACGGGCCAGGCTCTCGGCTTCATCGACGGCTCGGGTATGCTCTATAATACCGATAAGGTGGGCTACGCCTCGGTGCTTAGCGAGCAGATAAAGGCACAGATCATAAAGTATCTGCGCTCGCTCCAGGACCCGAACGGCTTCTTCTATCATCCCCAATGGTCGAAGGCTGATACCGACGCTCATCTATCAAGACGTGCGCGAGATCTCGGCCGCGCAGTAGGCGTTCTCGAGGCACTCGGCTCCTGTCCCGTATACGATACTCCTACCGGCGTGAAGGGTGATTATATCATTCCCACGTCGAGCATTACGATACCCATCGGAGCGTCGCGCACAGATCTCGTTTCACGCGCGGTTTACTCCGCCGGACACGATCCGAGGTATGAAAATCTTGACACGCTCCGCACGTATCTCAATTCTATGCTTATAGCGGGCAGGACCTTCTACGACATTGGAAACGAGCTGACCTCGCAGATGGATCAGATCGTTCTCAGGGATCGCGAGCTCGGTACGTGGGGCACCAAGGACAGCCTCGCACTCTGTATCGTAGAGTGGCTGAACTCGCATCAGTACCCCGAGACGGGACACTGGGAGCCCACCGCGGGCTATGCCGGTGTAAACTCGCTTCTGAAGATATCCGGAGTATACAATTCGGCACAGCAGCCTATTCCCAACGCGCTGGCGGCGGCGAGCTCCGCGATGAACGCTATCACCTCCGATGAGCCGATGGGTGGCATCGTTGATATCTATAACACCTGGTACGCGGTCGGAAACGTTATCAAAAATCTCCGTCAATACGGCGGTGCGAGCGCTGATGCCGAGGCAGATGCCCTTCTTGCAGAGCTGCGTGCAAAGGCTCCGGAGGGGCTTCGGGCGACGGCAGCAAAGCTTCTTCTTTACAAGAGATCCGACGGCTCATTCTCCTACTATCAGGACAGGTATTGCACGCAGTCGCAGGGTATGGTCGTTTGCGCGCCCGACGCTATGGAGGGCGACGTCAACGCGACGGTCATCGCGACCAACAGTATCTTGAGCGTTATATATTACGCGCTCGGAGCATCCGAGTACATCGCGCCGATATTCGGTCAGCGCGAGCTTTGCATCTATCTCACGACCATGAACTCTCTCGGACCGGTGCAGAAGACCGACGAGGATGAGGCGAATACTCCGATATACGTTGATTTTGAGGAGTCCGTATCGGGTGAGGCACCCGACGGTGTGACTGCACAATTCGGCTCACAGGGCACACTCACTACAAAAAATATCGGTGGAGAGCACGGTAACGTAGCCTCCTACAAAACTATGGCGGGCGGCGGCGACTATCTCTACTTGAAAAACGGCGGCAGCATTATGGGCAGCTGCTACGTATTCGAGACGGATATACGCTTCCTCACGGAAGGTAAGAGTGACTACAGCTATTGCTACCAGATATTTATGGATTCGGCGTATCTCATGCTTGCAACTCAGTCGGGCGGTAAGATGGTGCTGAGCGATATGACTACAGGCTCGGCACAGACTGCGATAATACAGCAGGTCGCGACCCTCGACTTTGACAGATGGTACAATCTTCGCATCGAGTACTACACAGGCGACGCCTCGACCGTACGCATCAAGGTGTATATAGACGGCTCGCTCGTCTCGGTGTCGGATAATTACTACGGCAAGCTGCCGACCGTCACACCTGCGCCCTACGCCTCGGGATGTAAGACTCTTTCCTTCTACGCAATGGGCTCGGCACAGATGACCGTGGAGCTTGACAATATGTATTACGGCACCTCGAGTGCAACCTACACGCCTGCTACGGCGGAGGACACCGATGTGGTATACAATGTCGATGCAAAGTGATAAAACCAAAAGTTTTGACAATTATAGTTTACAAATAAATGCTTTTTGCGGAGCGGTAACTGTTTTACCGCTCCGTTTTTTTCGCGCATATCTTCCGAGATGGAGCATTATACGCATCCTCGGACGCGACGGTCGCAAGAGGTGTTTATATTGATAGCGATTTGGACAAATTGTACAAAATGAAAATGGAAATTTAGTCACAATGCCAATTGTATTTAAGTTTTTGGTGTGCTATACTATTTGTGCAAAAATGCGGCAAGGAAGGAAACAGCCATGAAAAGCAAAATCATACCGTTAATTTTCGTTATGCTTCTCGCACTCACGTTTACCGTGTCCTGCGACGGCGGAGATGGCGGGGACGTTACGACCGATAGAACGGGATACGTCTTCACCGCGGACGAGGCGCCTGTACTCGTGCTTGCGGAAGACGCGCCCAAATCGGCGAAGGATATCATCTATATGGAGATGAAGGAGCTGTACGGCGAGCCGCCCGAGTACAACTGCGGCGACAAGCCTGAGGCTGCCCACGAGATCGTAGTGGGTAACGTTGACAGGTCGATAGCACGTAAGGCGTACAGAAAGCTCCGTATGATACAGCGCGACACCGACTACCACGTTGCGTACGTGATCTACGCCTCGGGCGGATCGGTCGCTATTGCGTATGATGAGGAGAAGGACGACAGAGCGGCGAGCGAGGTCGTTCAGTATTTCCATTCCACGTACCTCGACGGTAAGACAGAGCTGAAGCTTGCGCCCGGCGTGGTCTATAGCGGTTGCTTCTCCGTTCTCGACCGACTCGCCGAGGAGGATGCGGTCATCAGAGAGAAGAAGTACGCAGCTCTTGCAGAGCACATTGACACGTTGGTGGGCGAGGAGCACGCAGGTCTTGGCGCTGACATCTCGGATGCCTTCAGAAGTCTGTATTCGATATACGACTGGGAGGTCGTCACCTGGTTTGCCAACCTCTATGACCCCGGTGTAGGCGGCTATTATTTCTCTAACTCCGCACGTGACAACGACGGCTTCCTGCCCGATATCGAGTCCACTGCTCAGGCACTCGGCTTTATAGGCTCGACCCATGCGGGTATCATGCTCGACATCGACAGCACAAACTATAAAAACTTCATACCCGAGGATATGCGCCGCGAGATCATAATCTATCTGCGCGGTCTCCAGGACGAGAACGGCTTCTTCTATCACACCCAGTGGGCGAAGGAAGATACCGATAGCCATCTCTCTCGCCGTGCGCGTGACCTCGGCAACGCGGTCAGCGTTCTCAAAAACCTCGGCTCCAGACCCCGTTACGATACTCCGAACGGTGACAAGGCGGGCGACGGTCTCGACGTAATTCCCGACAGCATCAAGAAGCTGATGATAGAGGAGGGAACACTCGAGGCATTGAGCTTCAACTCCACTCTCGATCAGTCGGTAGCATCTGCTGTATCCAAGGTCGTTCTTACAGCGACAGCGTACGATCCGAGATACGAGAGCCTAGATACCCTGAAAGCATATCTGCAAGAGAAGATCGATAAATACAATGCCGGCTCGACCTCTTTCTACGCCATAGGTAACGAGATCACCTCGCAGATGTCGCAGATCAAAAAGCGCGATCAGGATCTCAAGACCGCAGGCACCGACGAGAGCCTTGTAAAATACATCATTGAATGGTTCAACTCTCACCAGAACCCGGAGAACGGTCTCTGGGAGCCTGAGTCCAAGTATCTCGGAGTAAACGGTCTGCTTAAGATATCCGGCGTCTACAACAAGGCGGGCGCCGAGATCCCCAATGCAGAGAAGGCGGCACAGGCGGCTATCGACGCTATCACCTCCGATCAGCAGATGTCCGCCGTCGTTGATCTCTACAATACCTGGATGGCTGTCACTAACGTCTTGTCCAATATTAAAAAATACGGCTCGGTAAAGGACGGCGTGACGGGTGCCGAGAGAGCTGCTGAGATCAGAAGTAACCTTCTTCTCGCCTCCGCTCCCGCAATAGTCAAGTCGGGTGTGAAGATGCATGACTTTGAGAAGCTCGACGGATCATATTCCTACGGCAGACTTTATTCCTCCACCACCTCTCAGGGTATGCCCGTATCTATTCCCAACTCGGTAGAGGGCGACGTTAACGGCACCGTTATCGCTATCAACGGTCTCGTCGGCAACATCTACTCGGCTCTCGGACTCTCGTCATATTCCGTTCCGATCTTCGGCAGCCGAGAGGGACGCATCTATTACGACATCCTTTGTGATCTCGATCCCGTGCAGAAGCTCACCGGCGATAACTCCGCCCTTGATTTCCCGATCGACTTTGACGACGACACGGTCGGCGAGAAGCCATCCGACGTCAGAATGAACCAAAAGTCGGGATCCTCCATTACCGTAGAGGCGGACAATGCGTGGGGCTCGCAGGTCGTCGTTATCAACTCGATCAAAAATAACGCCGACTCCATAACCGTCCCGAACAACGGTACCAAGACCGGTAGCTGCTATATCTTCGAGGCTGACTACTGCATTGACGGATCCGCTACCGAGGCGACGTACATCGCGCAGATCACGATGGGCAATTTCTATATGTACTCTATAAAGATCGTGGGTGACAAGGTTGAAATATTCGAGTCCACGACCTCTAAGTCCTCGACGGCGTACTACAATACCGTGGCAACGGTATCGCTCGACAAGTGGTTCAACGTCAGGGTAGAGTACTACGTAGGCGATACCGATACCGTGCGTATCAAGTTCTACGTAAACGACGAGCTCTGCTCGGTCAGCGATTACTACTATCTGCGCACCAAGAGCGAAACAGATATAGATCCCGCGCCGAGTGACTCGAGATTCGACTCGACGAAGGTCTACGTTATGAAATCTCCCGCAGTCGTTCTGAAGGTCGATAACGTGTATTCCCACGCGACAAACGACAGATACACCCCCGCAACCTCGGAGGAGGAAAAGAACCTCGTACATAACGTTGACGCGGCGCTGTCCGACGGAGACGACGCAGAATAATATTTATCTTACCCGCGGCGGAGATGAACCGGACATCTCCGCCGCTTTTTTGTGTGACGATTTGCACAAAAATATACATAATATTTTGTCGATAATGTCAATTGTAATTTTTTAGCCGCGTGTGATATAATTATATTGGGTAGGAACGCACGCGTTACCGCGTTATTGCGGTGGATGTGCACGCAGTGCTACCCAACACGTGATTAAATATGTGCGACACATCGCACGGAAAGGCATACATATGAAAAGAAAAATTTTCATTATGGCACTCGCTCTCGTTATGGCGGTGCTCGCTCTCGCCTCCTGTAACGGTGATGGCGGCAATACACCGTCCGCAAACCCTGACGAATGCCTCTTTGCACCCGGTGTGGTTCCCGGTATCGTTTATACCAAGGAAACGCCGAGCGCGGCAACCAAGATCGTGTATAATGCGATCAAAGATCTTTCGGGTGATATTCCGGAATTTTATTACGATACCGACGGTGAGGCAAAGCCTCACGAGATAGTTATCGGCAATACCTCCCGCCCCATCTCGCGCAAGGCTATGCGTAAGCTCAGACTTGAGCAGCGTAACGACGATTACGATCGCTTGTATCTCATCTACGCATCCGGCAACTCTATTGCCATCGTATTTGATGAGGATGCCGACAGCGATGACGAGGCTGCGCGACTTGCGGCACAGCACCTTGTCGACACCTATATTACCGGTAAGGAGTCTGCAAAATTTACTCCCGGAGTGGTTTGTTCCGGTAGCTACAACGTGCTGGATAAGCTTGCCGAGAATGATGCTGTTAACAAGGCGGCACAGTGGCAGAGGCTTGCCGATGCGGTCAATGCGGCTTATCCCGACGACGCCGAGGATCTCGGTGAGCAGATGGTAGAGGCGTTCAAGAGCCTCTATGCGATATATGACCCCGAGGTCGTTACCTGGTTTGCCAACCTCTACGACCCCGGCGTTGGCGGATACTATTTCTCCAATTCCGCACGTGATAACGTCGGCTTCCTTCCCGATATCGAGTCGACATCTCAGGCACTCGGTGCTATCTCGAGCCTCGGTCTCGGCTCGTACAGAAGCTTTATCCCAGAGGATATGCGCCGCGAGATAATCATATATCTGCGCGGACTTCAGGATGCAAACGGATTCTTCTATCACACTCAGTGGGATAAGGCGGATACCGACGCCCATCTCTCCCGCCGTGCGCGTGACCTCGGTAACGCAACGAGCGTGCTTCAAAATCTCGGCTCCAAACCTCGATTCAACACCCCCAACGGTGCCTCGGGCGGTGACGGTCCCGACGTCATTCCCGACAGCATCAAGAAGCTGATGATAGAGGAGGGAACTCTCGAGGCATCGAGCTTCAACTCCACTCTCGGTCAATCGGTAGCATCTGCTGTATCCAAGGTGGTTCTCGCCGCGGCCTACGACCCGAGATTCGAGAGCCTCGATACCTTCAAGGAATATCTGCAGTATAAGATGGATCAGTACAATTCCGGTGCAACCTCCTTCTACGCGATAGGTAACGAGCTTACCTCGCAGATGGCGCAGATCATCAACCGTGACTCCGATCTCGGCTTCAATAAGAAGAACGGCAACTTCGCCGCAGAGGGCAGCCTTACTCATTACGTAATTCAGTGGTTCAACGCAAGGCAGGAGTTCGTACAAGAGGAAAGACGTAAGCAGGGTCTCGAGCCTAACGGCCTCTGGGACGTTGAATCCAACTACCTCGGAGTAAACGCTCTTCTTAAGATCTCCGGCGTTTACAACAAGGCAGAGGCTCCCATTCCTTACGCAGGCGCCGCGGCACAGGCGGCAATCGACGCTATCACCTCCGATCAGGTGATGGGCGCGGTCGTTGACCTCTATAACACGTGGTTCGCGGTAAGCAACGTTCTCTCTAACCTTGAGAAATACGGCGGTCCCGCCGGCAAGGCAGAGGCGGCGGAGATAGTTAAAAATCTTCGTGCCGTAGCTCCCGCCGCTATCATCAAGTCGGGCGTCAAGATGCACGACTTTGAGAAGCCCGACGGCTCCTACTCCTACGGAAGACTCGATTCTTCTGCTACCTCGCAGGGTATGCCCGTTTCTATTCCCAACTCGGTAGAGGGTGACGTCAACGGTACGGTTATCGCTATCAACGGTCTCGTCGGCAATATCTGGAGCGCACTTCGCTTAAGCGACGTGAAGGTCGATATCTTCGGCAGCCGTGAGGCACGTATCTACTACGATATTCTCGTTGATCTCGACCCCGTGCAGAAGATCACCGAGGAGGCGGCAGACGACTTCATGATCGACTTTGAGGATGAGATAGAGGGCGAGCCTCCCATCAACGTAAACGGAGGCACCAATGCGATCGTTTGCGAAAACAAGGACGGCAAGTACGTCGAGCTCGCATCCGTAAAGGGTACGTCCGCATCCGTCACCATCCCAAATAACGGTGTTAAGGCTAACAGCTGCTACACTCATATGATGGACTTCTGCATTCCTTCGGGAAGAAGTGATAACGCATATCTCTATCAGATAACGATGGGCTCCTGTTATATGTACTCGATCCGTATTGAAGGCGGCAAGGTCGTGCTGTACGAGGCGACGACCGAGTCGGGCTCCACGGCGATCTATACAAAGCTCGCTACAGTCGATCTCGACACCTGGCACAGCGTAAAGGTTGAGTACTACGCAGGTGCTGACGACGACAGCGTGCGTATAAAGTTCTACTTTGACGGAAAGCTTATTGCGGTAACGAACAACTACTACAAGAAGATAAACGGCGCTACCACGAATGCTCCTATCGGTAACGGCTCCTTTAACTTCACGAAGATTTATGCGATGCAGTCTCCCGCATCGGTTATCTGGATAGATAACGTGCACTCCTTCTCCTCGAAGACCTATTATACTCCCGCGACTGATGCTGATACCGATCTCGTGGTCAACATCGACGCAGGCAAGAACTTTGGCGACGGCGGAGCAGAGTAAACCTCGCAATTTGTAAACTTAAATAGTCATAATCGGCACTCTCAAGCTACAAATCGGCTTGGGAGTGCTGTCTTGTTTTGAAAGTATTGTATGTTCTTTGTATATCCGGTTTGGCGTTCTGCGACTACTGACTCCGCTGCATATATTTACTCGGATATTGTTGGTAGAATTTTCAGCGAATCACGCCGCTATAGCAAAAAAATGCAAAAGATCGGCTAAATATTCTATTGACTTCGGCTCCCGCCGCGTGGTAAAATGTGTACGTGCCGGGGGATATGGACGTCACCCTAGCCAATTGTAAATTTTTTTCAATTTCTCGCGCGTGCGCGCATTGGTGGGTATTTTGCACTAAATTCTGTCTTATTATTTGGGCAATATGCCTATTGCATTCATCTATAATTTATGATATAATTTATAAACCTAAAAAAATGCGTCAAGCGCGGAAAGGTATATTTTATGAAAAAGAAAATTTTGCTGGTGCTTCTCGTAATGCTCGTTGCGACCTGCTTTATGGCGTCCTGCGACGGCGGCGCAGAAAATCCTGCGATAGATCCCGAGTCGTGTGTATACACTACCGGAATTATCCCTACTATCGTGTATGAGAAGGGACTCAGCAGGGATAATCAGGTCCTTGTATATCAGGCGGTCAAGGATTCTACGGGTGAGATCCCCCAATACGGCTTCGAGGACTACTTTGATCCGTTAGGCCACGAGATCGTTATCGGTAAGACCGACAGAGATATTTCAAAGAAGGCGTACAGAAAGCTCCGTACCCTCCAGGCTAACACCGATTACGACGTATCTTATCTCATATATGCGTCGGGCAACTCCGTTGCTATTGCCTATGACGATGACGTCACCAACATTAACGTGGATGTTGCCATCAAGTATTTTGCTGAGAATTATCTCTGCGATCCCACCCTTCGCCTTAACCCCGGCGTGGTATACTCAAATACGTATTCGATTCTCTCCTACTGCGACGAGATCGACGCGGCTATTGAGGCTGAGAGATGGGCAAACCTCGAGCAATACCTCATCAAAACTCTTTCCGAGGACGAGTATATAGGCTTCACCGAGGAGCAGAGCGTTGCGGCTGCACAGCAGATGCTCGATGCGATCAGATACCACTATTCGATCTACGACTCCGAGATGGTGCTCTGGCTCGCTAACCTCTACGAGCCCTTCCTCTGCTATTGCGGCGAGTGTAAGCCCGGCGGTATCTCCTGCGCGGGTGGCGGCTTCTATTTCTCTAACTCCGCGCGTGATAACCCCGGTTATCTTCCCGACGTTGAGTCTACGGCTCAGGCACTGGGATCTATCTCGAGCCTTGGTCTCACCAGCTACACGGGCGGCGGCTATGCAAATGTCCTTCCCGAGCTGATGAAAAAGCAGATTGTAATATTCTTGCGTTATCTCCAGGACGAGGATGGCTATTTCCGTCATCCCCAGTGGGAGCAGGAATACAGCCAGGGCCCATATGCATCACGACTTGCACGTGACCTCGGAAACGCCGTATCCGTGCTTAACAAGCTCGGCTCAGGCCCGAGATTCAATACTGCTAACGGTGACATCGGTGATTACGGTCCCGTCATTCCCGAGCATTATCTTACGGCATCCATCCGACAGGGTAGCTCCGTTTCGGCTAACGTGTCTCGTGTAGTTGCCTCCGCAGAGGTTGTTAGCTGGCTTAAGGATCTCGATAGCCTCAAGGCATACCTTGACGGCCTCTATAACAGCCAGGGCTCGCTCGGCTTCTACTCTATCGGTAACACTATGACCTCGCAGATGGCGCAGATCGTGGCGCAGGATCGCGCAAATAAGACCTACGGCACCGACCAGAGTATGGTCAAGTACGTTGTCGACTGGTTCAATATGCACCAGGAGAGAGTTCAAAAGGAAAGAGCAGAGCAGGGTCTCGCTCCTAACGGTCTCTGGCAGGTTCCCACCAACTACAACGCCGTTAACGGTCTTCTTAAGATCATCGGCGTATACAATAAGGCGGGCGTTGAGATGAAGTACGCCGAGGAGGCAACCCTCGCCGCTATCGACGCTATCACCTCCGAGGAGAAGGTTGGTGCGGGCGTTGACCTTTACAACACCTGGTTCGCTATCAACGGCGTTCTCTCAAATATACATAATTACGGCACGGATAAGAGCCTTGAGGGCAGACTTCTCGCGAGACTCTACACCGGCGCTCCCGAGGCTATCAGAGTATCGGGTGACAAGATGGCTCTCTTCGAGAGACTTGACCACTCATTCTCATACACTCCAGGTGGATCCACCTCTACCTCACAGGGTATGCCCACTGCTATTCCCGGCTCGGCTGAGGGTGACGTAAACGGCAACGTTATTGCGTCCTGCGGTCACATCGGCAATATGTACGCGGCGCTTGACATTCCCGATAATTGCCGTATTCCGATCTACGGTCACAAGGAGCTCGTTATGTTCTTAACCGAGCTTGATCGCCTCGGACCCGTACAGAAGATCACGGGTGATGACGGTGGATATACCGAACCTCTCAACTTTGACGACGACGTTGTCGGTGAGACACCCGACGGTGTCAACGCATCTCTGAAATCCTCCGGCTCCTTCGCTATCACCGCCGAGGATCCGAGAAACGGCGCTTCCGGCAATATTCTCCACTTCGTATCCAATCCCGGCGGCGGTGACTCCGTCAACGTTCTCAACACCGGCTCCAAGACCGGCACTATGCAGGTATTCGAGGGCGAGTTCTGTGTGAACACCGGCACCACTCACACCTACGTTACACAGATCTTTATCGGTCAGGATGCGATGCTCGCTATCAAGATCGAGGGCGGCAAGGTATGCGTATACGAGTCCACGACGGGCAGTAACTCCTCCGCGATCTATCTGCTGCTCGCCAAGTTTGATTTCGGCGAGTGGTTCAAGGTCAAGGTGGAGCACTTTAACGGCACTACCGATACCGTACGTAACAAGCTCTATATCAACGACACTCTCGTTGCTATAACCGATAACTATTACGGCAAGGACAAGAGAGGCAATGAGTCCGCTCCGAAAAACGGTAAGCTCAGCAACGTCCAGATCTACATTATGCAGGACTACAAGGCTGACATATATATGGATAACCTCTACGTATCCACCGAGGCTCAGGGCTACGTGATCCCCACCGAGGGACTTGAGAATCTCGTTCACAACGTTGATAAGGACGTAGTGATCGCTCCCGTAGAATAAAACGACTCGAGTCATCGCCTCGATCGAGACCGTCACCGACAAGCTCGGCGGCGGTCTCTTTTTTGCAGCCTCCAACACGATCTATGACAAAAAAATGCAACAATTTATTTTTACATAGCAAATTTATGGTTGCGGAGAATGTAAAAATCGTGATACAATATTTATAGAACGAAAAGATGTCCCATAATCAAATGAGAGGGATTGCAAAACACTCAAGGAGATTGCGTATGAAAAATATAACGAGGCTTTTGGCGATCTTGATTTTATCTATGCTCGCCGTGGCGTCGCTGGCTTCCTGTAACGGGGACGGCGGTCACATCTCGTATGACGGTTACGTATTCAGCGAGGAAGTAGATCCTGTACTGATATTCGGCGCCGCCACCGATAACGCGGCACGTAACGTCGTCTATCAGGCGATAAAGAATGCGACGGGCACCGCTCCGATATTCGACAGCGATGCGTCGGAGGAGCAGGGACACGAGATAGTCGTCGGCGAAACCAACCGATCTATATCGAAAAAGGCGTACAGAAAGCTTCGCAGAGTTGCGACCGATGAGGGCGAGACCGCCTTCGTTATATACGCGTCGGGCAGCTCCGTTGCGATAGCCTACGACGAGGATTACGCAAACGTAACGCTCCTTCATGCAGTCAACTGCTTCGTGGAGAATTACGTCGAGGGCAGATCAGAGCTGAGGCTCAATGCGGGAGTCGTTATGACCGATACCGTGAATGCCTCCGAGTACTTCCGCGAGAGGGACGAAGCGTATAAGGAAGAGGCGTGGGAGGTACTCTCGGAGCGCCTCTCGGGTGAGCACGGCGAGGATATAGTCGACGGACTGCGAGCTCTTTATGCGGCGTATGACCCCTCACTCGTCAGCTGGCTCGCCGACCTATATGAGCCGTATAACTGTGCCTGCGGTGAATGCACGGGCGAGGTAGCCTGTGCCGGCGGCGGTTTTTACTATTCGAACTCGGGTAGGGATACTGAGGGCTTCGGCATTGATGCCGAGAGCACCTATCAGGCACTCAGTACCCTTGCCGCCGCGGGTCTTGCATACGATCTTGACAGAGAATTCACTTCCATCACTCCCGATTGGATGGGCGAGCAGATGGTTGCCTTTGCACGCAGTCTTCAGCACACGGACGGATTTTTCTATCACCCCACGTGGGGACCGGGCTCGGTAAATAATCTGCGCCGCGGACGCGATCTCGCCTGGTGCGAGGCGATACTCTCTGCCTACGGTGCGAAGCCTAAATATACGACTCCTAACGGAATGCGCGGCGACTCCGCGCTCACCTCGCCCCTTGGCACGTCGGTAGCGCACATCGCCTCCCGCGTCGTGGCCACCGCGGCTATCCCTGCGCATCTTTCGAGCCGTGAGGCACTGCTTTCGTACCTTGAGGAGATCTCCTCGGGTGTCAAGAGCTTCTACGGCGTCGGCAGTACTATAGGCGAGGAGATGGGGCAGATAATAGTGGCTGATGCCGCACTCCGTGCGGAGGGCAACGTCGATTACAGCCTCGTTGATATAGTTATAGAATGGTTCAACGAGCGTCAGGATCCCGAAACGGGTCTGTGGTTGCATACGTCTATGTCGGACGCGATCGACGGCGTTCTTAAGATAGCAAACGTCTACGCCGCGGCACAGAGAGAGTTTCCTCACGCCTATGAGGCGGCAGAGACGGCGATAGAGCTGCTGATCTCCGATTCCAACGTCTCCAACATAGTACAGATATACAATCCTTTGAGCTCTGTCTGTAAGCTCATAGAGAATATGACCGCCTATGGCAGAACGGTGACGGTCGATGGCAGAGAGCTCACGGGTCCTGCGCGCGCCGAGCTGATACGCGCGAAAATGTACGAGCTGATGCCTATGGCACTTGAGCGCACCGTGGCTAATATTTCCGAATTTGAGAAGAGCGACGGCTCCTATTCCTTCACTAAAGAAGAGAGCGCATCTACCTCCTGCGGTATGCCTGTTGCGGTAATTGGCACGAGCGAGGGTGACGTGAACTCCACCTACCTGCTTATCGCAGGCGTAAACGATGCGATATACAGCGTGCTGGGTGTAGCAAATAGCGATAAGGTTCCTCTTTTCGGATCGCTTGAGAGAAAAATATTCGTTGATAAAATATCCGCGCTCGGACCGGTCGAGAAGATAGAGGACGATACCGAGATCGTGATACCCGACCCCTACGATTTTGAGAATGACGGTGTCGACACTGTCCCCGCGGGCTTCTCGGGCTCCTACGTCACAGGCTCCGGAAAAGTCGTCGCATCTCCGAGCGGGGAGGGAAAAGCGATCAACTTCGTATCTCATGCCGGCTCGGGTGAGTACTTCTTCACCGAGTTTATGCTTACAGAAAAGAACGGCAATTCCGCCGTTTACTCCGCGGACATATACGTCGACGGCGCGAACACCTCGGGTGGCATCTTTATGCAGATGATATTTGCCGACGTCGCGATGGTCTATCTACAGCGCTCGGGTAACACGGTAAATATAGTAGAGAGCTCCGCGAGAGATAACCCATACCAGCGCGAGCGCTATCTTGCCTCGGTCGCGACCGACGAGTGGTTCAGCCTCGAGCTGAGATACTACGCGGGTGATGCAAGGAGCACGCGCTTATGCTGGTACGTAAACGGTGAGCTTGTCGCGGTAACGAATAATTTCTTCTCTTATAACGGAAATAAGCTTGGCACCGATGCGCCGCCGCCCGCGCTGAAGGGAAATGCACGTATGACCTTCTACGTGCTCTCGAGCCAGAAGAGCAGCGTATATTTCGATAACGTGTCTAGCTACCTCGTAAGTGATAAATTTACTCCCGTATTTTCCGACACGACAGTATATAATATCGATGATACCGAGCAGATGATCACGCACACCTTCGACGGCTCGCTACCCGATGCTATCGCTCCCTCCGACCCTGCAAAGGCAGAGGTAAAGGACGGTGCACTCGAGCTCTCGGGCAAGGCTACTATGGAGGCGCAAAACACCTTTAGTGGGGGATCGTGTCTCGTTTTTGAGGCGGATATAACTGCTTTGACAAATATTCCGACAGGTGAATATCTCGCTGTTTCCTTCCTTGAGAGGTGGCGTGAGAAGTCGCCTGTGAGCCTATCCCTCCGATGCGTACGAGATGGTGAGACGAGCTATCTTGCATTCTATGACGTAAGCGGTACGACACGGGTGCTCCCCGATGCGCGTATTGCTCTCGACGGTACGTCTCACAGCTTGCGTATCGAGTATTATCACAACTCTCAGATGAGCGTGTATATCGACGGTGAGCTTGCGGCAAACGTATATTCGCAGCTCGAGATTGAGAGCCGGGGTGCGCTTCGCTACTACCCAGAGACCCTCGTTCTCTCGGCAAAGTCTGCCGTTACCATCGATAACCTCGCATTCTACTACTGTGACGGAGCTCCGCTTCCCATCGAGTAAGCGGTGTTCCTCGCTCACAGTCAAAGCGCGTATCTTTTTTCGTAATATGTTACCGATCTGATTCTTCACATCGGTTGGCAAAACGCCGCAAAATGCAATCTTAGGTTGTCATTTTGCGGCGTTTTTGCCGTTTTGATAGACGGTGTGACTTTGTTCTGCTCAAAAATAATCTGACGAAAAACACGAAAAACCGCCATTTTCGCCTTCGACGCCTCTCGCTAATAGTTGTTGATAATAACCAAAAATAAAAAAATAATTTTGTTAACTTTGCGAATTGCTTAATTTACGCGTCTGTGCTATAATTTAGGTAAATAATAATAAGCACTGTGTGCAGAAAAGAGGTTTTTATGAAATCCAGCAGAATTTTATGTCTTGCTATAGCGCTTCTCGTAGCGTGTCTTTGCCTCTTCTCCTGCGACGGCGGTGAGATGGGCGCCGGTGGTTCCGACACCGGTAACGTGGTATACGATGCCACGCACGAGCCCGTCATCATCTTCGCAAGAGACGTTGCCACCGCATATCAGCTTTTACTCTATAATGCGGTCAAGGACGCTACCGGTAATATTCCGGTATACGACAACGATAGCTCTACGCCCGTCGATCACGAGATCGTAATCGGCAACACCACGAGGCCTATTTCGCAGAAGGCGTACCGTAAGCTTCGTGCCGTACAGGCGAACGACGGTGATACCAGAATCGTTATTTACGCCTCCGGTAACTCGGTTGCGCTTGCGTTCGACGATGATATCGAGGACGTTACCGTTGAGTATGCCGTACAGTATTTCTGTGATAATTATATAGTAGGAAACTCCACCCTTAAGCTTAATCCCGGCGTAGTATATTCCGCTGCTATCGACCCGGTCGATATCCTCGCGGCAGAGGATGCAGCGTATAAGGCTGAGATGTGGAAAAAGCTCGAAGAGAAGATCGGTGAGGACGGTCCCGAGATCGTCGCGGCTCTCAAGAAGCTCTATGCGGTATATACCCCCAACGTAGTGACCTGGCTTGCCAACCTCTATGAGCCATACAGCTGTCTGTGCGGCGAGTGTACGGGTGAGATCGCCTGCAACGGCGGCGGCTTCTACTACTCCAACTCCGGCAGAGATACCGGCGGCTTTTACATAGATGCGGAGAGCACGTATCAGGCACTCGGTCTTATCAAAAATATGGGTCTTACCTACGACCTCAAGGATACCTCCTACAAGTCTATCATTTCCGAGGATATGAAGAATCAGATGATAGCCTTCATCAGATCGCTCCAGAGCGAGAAGGACGGCTTCTTCTATCATCTCGTTCAGGGTCCCGGTGAGGTATCCAACCTCCGCCGTGCGCGTGACCTTTCTTGGTGCACGAGCTTGCTCAGCGACTTTGGCGCCAAGCCTAAGTATAAGACTCCCACCGGAGTTGCAGGCAGTGAGGATGATATCACGTCGTATCTCGGTCAGTCCGCCGCAGTAACTGCGTCTAAGGTCGTAGCGGCTTCATCCTACGCACCTCATCTCCAGAGTGTGGAGACTATTACCGAATATCTCAATAAGATCACGAGCAATGGCACTACCTCCAGCTTCTACGGCCCCGGCAGTACCATGACCTCCGAGATGCCTCAGGTCGTCGCACGTGACGAGCAGCTCGGCTTCAAGGGCAATACCTTCGGTGCAGAGGGCAGCCTTGTTGACACCGTGGTCGATTTCTTCGACAAGTATCAGGATCCCGAGACGGGTCTCTGGCCCCACACCTCCGAGTACAACGCGCTCGACGGTATCCTGAAGATCTCGGGCATATATAACAAAGCACACCGCCAGATACCCAACGCGGAAAAGACGTTTGCCGCGGGACTTGCGGCTATCATCTCCGAGACTCCTCTCGGTAACGCCGTTCACTCTTACAACCCTTGGAACGGTACTGTAAACGTTATCTCAAACGTAAAAAATTACGGAGCAAGTGCTACCGTTGACGGCAAGCTTCTTACCGCCACCGAGCGCGCCGCTCTTATGAGCGCGGAGCTCTTCGACAATATGCCTCTCGCAATCGAGAGAACAGCGGAGAAGATCAAGGTAATGTGGCATGAGGACGGTTCCTTCTCCTACAACGTAAACGGCACCTCTCCCTCCACTTCCTGCGGACTACCGGTATCTACCGGAGCTATTGAGGGTGACGTTAACGGTACTCACCTTCTTCTCGGCGGCGTTATCGGCGCTGCATACTCCGGCATCGGTGTAGGCTCAGCATACAAGGTACCCCTCTTCGGTAAGGCGGAGAGATTCATCTTCCTTAATACACTCAACGGCCTCGGTCCGGTACAGAAGATAGAGGATGAGGGTGACGAGGTGTTCGCAGAGCCCGAGACCTACGATGATTTCAGCATTGATGAACATCCTTACGGTAATGTGAGCACCGTAGTTAAATTCCCCGGCAGCGATAATAAGGTTCTTGAATTCAACGATAACAGCTCTTCTAATTCCGGTAGCATGAACGTTCCCTTCACTACCTATCAGACCGGAGCAAACCTCTTCGGCTATAAGCTTAAGATGTACGTTGACAGCAAGGGTACCTCCAGCGGCACCGTTCTCCAGGTAACTATGGCAGATGCCGCGATGTTCTATCTCAAGAAGTCCGGCAACGACCTTCAGTTTGTAGAGGCATCCTCGGGCGATAATCCCAACAACGTTGAGCGCGGACTCACGACTGTAAAGTGCGACGAGTGGTTCACCGTAGAGGTTAAGTATTTCACCGGTACGAACGAGACCGTACGTATCAAGTGGTACGTAAACGGCGAGCTTCTTGCCGTAACCGATAACTACTTCTCGAAGGCGGGCGGCAAGCTCTTCGATGCCGACGTAAATCCTCCGAAGCCTAGCGCTACGAAGAACAGAGTCCTCTTCTGGGGTCTGAAGTCCTCTACCGTAAAGCTCTATCTTGATGACGTTGACACCTACGCACTCAAGGAAGTCTACACTCCCGAGACCGCGACGAATCTCGTATATAACGTAGACCTTATCTCGGATATGAAGACTCATACCTTCGAGGATAATACGATACCCGAGGAGATCAAGCTTACGAGCGAGGGCTGTGCAACTGCGGCAAACGGCGAGCTCACCTTCACGAGCGGCGGCTTTACCTCCACCGTACAGCACACTTACTCCGGCGGTAACGCGGTATCCTTCGAGACTAAGATCAAGGCGACCGATCTTTCCGGTGAGGTGATGACTATTCAGATGAAGGAAAAGTTCCGCGGCAACATCGCGGTCAAGGTGGTTCTTAAGGTGACCGAGGTCGATGGCACAAAGTACCTGCAGGCAGTTAACGGCATCGGCACTGTAGCTAATATAAACGGTGCACTCCTTGCACTCGACGGTGAGTATCACACTATCAGAATAGATTACTTCACCACCACCGATATCGCAGTCTACGTAGACGGCACGCTCTGCGGCGTGATCAAGTCTGGTCTCTCCAACGCACAGAGATACGTTATGGATACTCTCGAAGTATCTATCAACGGCACTAAGAATATCACCCTTGACGACGTTAAGTTCTACGACACGGAGCTCGTAGTTCCTACCGTCCCTGCGGCATAATAACGGCATAGGAGAGATATCGGCTGTTAACAGTGTGTTGACATCGGATTCGCTCCGGCAAAATAAAACAATGAAATAATCCTTTACCGCGCAATTTGTTAACGGGAGTTGGCAAATTGCGCGGTTTTTCAAATACTCACCGTAAACGGTTAGCAGTAGAGCAGGCAAAAATCCGTTTTACAAAAGACGCGTGTTGTAAATAATTGCCAAAAAGGAAAGAATCATTTTGTTAACTTTGCGAATTGCTTAATTTACGAGTCTGTGCTATAATTTAAGTAAATAATAAGTACTGTGTGCAGAAAAGAGGTTTTTATGAAATCCGGCAGAGTTTTATGCCTTGCTATAGCGCTTCTCGTAGCGTATGCCGTACAGTATTTCTGTGATAATTATAAGGAGAGCTTATGAAACGTTTTTTGTTAATACTCCTTTTGGTTCTCTTATCGCTGGCGGTGTGCTCGTCGTGTATCCATGACTCCGGTACCGAAGGCGGAAGCACCGGCGAAGGCGATGGAAATGAAAAAGAGCCGGAGGGCGGAAGCACCGGCGAAGGTGATGAAAATGAAAAAGAGCCGGAGGGCGGAAGCACCGACGAAGGCACCGGTAGTGAAAAAGAGCCGGAGGGCGGAAACACCGGCGAAGGCGATGGAAATGAAAAAGAGCCGGAGGGAGACGATCCTACGTTACCGATGGACGAGCTTGAAGCACTTTATGCGACCGATGCAGCAGTAAGAGCTGAAATGTGGGCAACGCTTGAGACTAAGCTCGGAGAGCACGGTGGTGAGATAGTTGAGGGACTTAAATATCTCTATGCAGTATATGACCCCGAGGTAGTCGTGTGGCTTGCTAACCTTTACGACCCCGGCGTCGGCGGATTCTATTATTCTAATTCCGCCAAGAATGGCTACGGTTATCTTCCTGACGTCGAAAGCACATATCAGGCGCTCGTCCTGCTCGGAAGATTGGGTCTCGGATACGACATTGGCGGCACCTACGCAGATATTATCCCTGCGGAAATGAAGACCGCGCTTATTAGCTTCGTCCGCTCGCTCCAGCATGAGAACGGCTTCTTCTATCATCCGCAATGGGGCGTTGAGAAGACCGATACCAATACGGGAAGACGAGGACGAGACCTCACCTGGTGCGAGGACATACTCACGAAGCTCGGCTCGAAGCCTATTTACACCACCCCGAATAATCTCGCAGGTGAGATATCAGCCTCCGCATTTCCCATCGGACAGTCTGCGTCGGTTGCGGCGTCAAAGGTGGTCGCGGCGGCAACATATGATCCCAATTTCGAAAGCGTTGAAACGCTCATCGCATATCTCGACACGCTTTACGCATCCTCCGACAGCATATACGGCGGTGCGGCGGGAGTAACATCAGTAAAAAGCCAGATACAGGCGAGAGACAGAATGCTCGGCTACGACGGCACGGGTCACGCAGAGGGAAGCCTGATGAAGGCTATGATCGATTGGTTCGACTCGAAGCAGGATCCCGAGACGGGTCTTTGGAAGCATACCAACGCCTACAATGCGATCGACGGTCTTCTGAAGGTTAGCGGTATATATAGCGCCGCACAGCGCGAGATGCCGAACGCGGAGAAGATATTCGACGCCGCTCTTGCCGCGGTGCTCTCGGATACTCCTCTCGGAAGCGCGGTGCACTCCTACAATCCCTGGAACACCGTTATGAATATTATGAATATTACTGCGAAGTACGGAAAGAGCGCGATGGTTGACGGCGTGCTCCTTACGCCTTCACAGCGCGTGCAGAAAATGCGCGATTATCTCTACACGGTCCTGCCCGAGGCACTTCGTAAGACGGCGGATAAGATATCCGTTTTCAAACACGAGGATGGCTCCTTCTCTTACAGTCCCACGAAAAAGCAGAGCGGCGTATCCATAGGAATGCCTGTCTGCGTCGCGGGAAGCTACGAGGGTGATACAAACGGCACGAGCCTTCTCGTCGGCGGCGTTATAAACGGTATTTACAATGCGATTGGAATATCCTACCGCGTGCCCATCTTCGGTACTGCGGAGAGAAAAATTTTCCTTGACATCGTAGCGTCACTCGAGCCGGTAGGTGAGAAGCAGAGGCCCAAGCTTGAGGTGAACACCTTTGATGATGAAGCAATAGGCTCTGCACCATACGACGATACGGCACTCGTTACCGAAAGCCCTAATGGCGAGGGCAACGCCCTGAATTTCGTCAGCGCGGCGGGTAGTGGAGCGAATCTTATCATTCCGATAGAGCATAGCGAGCCGTCTGCAAACTGCTTCGGATACTCGGTTGACATTTACGTTCCCACGAACGGTGTTGATAATAAGTATTTCGTGCAGATAATCTTTGCAAACGGCGCGATGGTATATCTTCAGAAACACGGATCGACCTTTTCCGTAAATGAGTGCACCTCGAGAACTAACAGTGACAGGGTCGAGACTAACTGTCTTGCAACCCTTCCGTGCGACGAGTGGTTCACTCTCGAGTGTAAATACTACGTCGGTGAAAAGGACACCGTGCGCATCAAGTGGTACATAAACGGTGAGCTCGTTGCCGTAACGGATAACTATTACGTCAAGGACATCGCGGAAGGCACGACGCGCTACGATTACGCGCCCACAAAACCGTCCGCCTCCTCGAAGTTCCAAATTTACGGAATGAAATCACCCGCAGTAAGCATGTATATAGACAATCTTGCCGTTTACGCAATAGCGGAGGAATACACCAAGGAAACATCCGACGGTCTCCGCGTCAACGTAGACGCTTAACGGCGAAAATGCACGAATTGACAACTAAAGGTTGCAATTCGTGTATTTTTTTACAATTTTTTGAAAATCAACTTTAAAACCGTAATTAAAATTGCCGATACGCGTTATGCGTTTTTGAGGGATATTGCAATGCGTGCGCTCGCTTGCTTTCAGTCTTCGATTTTTGCCTTAATGATCGTCTCTGCCTTTCTCATTTTGCAGAATATGACGAATTGCGTGCGTTCCTCACGAAGCTCACTTTTTTGTTACAAAAATCGCATTTACAAATTAACGGCGGATTATTAGGTGAATTTTACTGCAAAACCTCCCATGCTTTATGCAACCTGTACAAAAAAATATATTTATCTTGTGCAAAATGCTAATTGATGTTTTTGCTCCGTTATGCTAGAATGGGATAATAATGCGCGTGTGCGCTATACGTGAGGTGGTATATGGAAGGATTACCGAGCAGCGTAAAAAACAGCGAGGCGTGGGAGCGACTTGCAGAAAGAGTCGGCGGTGAGGTCGGAGTGAGGCTTGCCGAGGCGATACGGTCGCTCTACTCGCTCTACTCTTCGGATCTTGTCGATTGGTTCGTCGGACTCTACGACGCCGATATCGGCGGCTTCTATTACTCGCAGAGCGCGAGAGATAACGAGACGGTCGAGATCGAGGGCAGGACCTATCAGCTGCTGCCTGATGCCGAGAGCACCTACCAGGCACTCCGCTTCATCAGAAGCTCGGGTATGTCGGCGGATAATTTCGATAAGTCGATCCCCGAATGGATGCGCAGTGATATTGTTAATTTCGTATATAATCTCCAGGATTCCGACGGCTTCTTCTACCATCCGCAATGGGGTCGCGATATCGGCGTATCCCGCCGCGGCAGAGATCTCTGGTGGGCGAAGGATATGCTCTCGATACTAGGATCGCCGATGAAGTATCCGACGATGGATACCGCCGCTCCCTCCGAAAAAAAGGAGCTTCTCATACCCGATCATCTCAAGAGCCGCGAGGCATTCAAGGAATATCTCGAGAGCTTCGATATCGCGAAGGGCTCGTACGGCATGGGCAACACTCTTGCGTCGCAAAACCAGCAGATCAAGGCTATGGGATATATGGATATGTGTGCCGATTATCTTACGGCACATCAGCACGCGGATACGGGTCACTGGCACTTTGAGACGAACTATTCCGCGATCAACGGACTTATGAAGATATCCGGTGTCTATAACCTCGCTGAGCGTGCGATACCTCACGCATTAGAGGGCGCGCGCAGCGCGATAGAAGCACTTATCGCGCCGGAGCCTATCGTCGGAATCGTCGATCTCTGGAACACGTGGGTCGCAATAAATCAGCTTGCGAGCAATCAGCGCCGATTCGGCGGTGAGGAGGGCGAGAGGCTTGCCGATGAGATAATTCGCGAGGTGTGGACGCTCGCACCCCGCGCGTTAGAGATAACGAAGGAGAAGATAACTCCGTTTAAAAAAGAAATGGGCTCATTCTCCTACTGTCGCGATTTCCCCGCACCGAGGTCACAGGGTGCTGTTGTCACAGTGCCGCTTCTTTGGGAGGGTGACGTTAACGCAACTCTTATGGCAACGAGCGAGCTTACCACGGCTATATATTCATCCCTTGCTCTGAAGGATGACAGAGTGTGTATGTTCGGTGACGAGGAATACGAGAGATATCTCTCGCTTCTCGAGGATAAGAGAGAGCATAAACGTAGCTGATCCACAGAATAAAACGTATCGCAACAAAATGCGGCAGAATTAAAAGCGGCGCATCACGGTGATAAATATGTGACACGCCTATTCGAAATGAACGGAGAAAACCGAAAATGAGATTTGAGAATGAATGGAAGAAGCTCGCAGAGGAGGCAGGCGATGACGTTGCCGCCGCTATGCAGGAGCTTTATAAGATATACGACCCGAGAGTTGTCGAGTGGTTTGCAAACCTCTATGATCCTCGCTACGGCGGATACTATTACTCCAACTCCGCGAGAGATGATAAGATAGTCACCGACCGAGAGGGAACCTACGGTCTGTACGTAGATTCCGAGAGCACGAATCAGGCGCTTAACTTCATTACCTCGTCGGGTATGGCGGATTTTGCGGGTGGACACTACGTCAACGTTATCCCCGATTGGATGAAGGAGCAGATCAAAAAATACGTTATGGGGCTTCAGGATCCAAACGGATTCTTCTATAATCCCCAGTGGCCGCACGATAAGACCGACAGGCATATCTCTCGCCGCGCCCGCGACCTCTCCTGGTGCACGAGTATGCTCTCGACACTCGGTGCACAGCCGACCTACGACACTCCGAATGGTGTGCGTGGCTCGGGACTTCTCTACGACGGAACACCCGCCGCGTCTGCAACCGTGACAGCATCTGCCACGGCAGAGGAGAAGCCTGCAGATAACACCGCAACACACGCGCCTCATCTCGAGAATGGAGACGCCTTCCGCGCATATCTGCAGTCGATGCTCGATGAGAACCGTAAGCTGCATTTTTATTCGATAGGAAATCAGCTTACCGCCGAGATGCCGCAGATCAAGAAGCGCTCCGCGGAGCTCGTAGCGGAGGGCAGAGAGAGCCTCGTTGATATCGTCATAGATTGGCTGGACAGACATCAGAATCCCGAAAACGGCCTATGGGAGCCCGAGTCGAACTACCTTGGAGTAAACGGACTTCTGAAGATCTCCGGCGTCTACGCACAGGCGGGACTCGAGATCCCCAACGCCGAGGCGGCGGCTCTTTCCGCTATTAATGCTATATCCTCCGATGAGCCTATGGGTGCTGTCGTGGATCTCTACAACACTTGGTTTGCGGTTGGAAACATAGTCGCCAATCTGCGCAAGTACGGTAAAACCGTGACCGTCGACGGCGTAGAGCTGGACGGTAACGCTCGCGCCGATAGGATCGTATATAATCTTCGCCGTGCCGCTCCTCCCGCAATACGTAAGTCGGCAGTGAAAATATACGATTTTGTGAAATCCGACGGCTCGTACTCGTATGCTAAAAAGTGGCCGTCATCTACCTCACAGGGTATGCCGGTGTGTACGCCGTGTCTTCCCGAGGGTGACATCAACGGCTGTGTAATTGCCGTCAACGGTATTAAGGGACATATTTATCAGGCTCTCGAGATCAAGAACAGAGTGCCTCTCTTTGGAAAAGAGGAGTGGGAAACGTATCTTTCCATTCTCGAGAAAAATTACGCAAAATATAAATAAAGATTTACAAATAAGGTGGTTTTATGATAAAATTCAGCGACAGTGCGGCGAGTGAGCCGCTATGGAATGCGCTTGCCGATATAGCAGGAAATGAGCTGTGCTGTGCTTTCCGAGATATGTATTCTCTCTATTCCCGGGATCTTATGACGTGGCTGGCGGAGCTGTACGACCCGACGGTCGGAGGCTTTTACTATTCGCAGAGCGCGAGAGATAACGAGTCGGTAGATTGGGAGGGCAGAAGATACGAGCTGCTACCAGATGCGGAGAGCACCTGTCAGGCGCTCGGTATTATCCGAGGCTCAGGCATCACGGAGGGCAGAGGATACGCCGAAATACTTCCCGAATGGATGAAGCGTGACATCGCCGATTACATATGGGGGATGCAGGACCCCGACGGCTACTTCTACCACAAGCAATGGGGTAAGGAGATCGGACTCTCGAGGCGCGGACGCGACCTTGCCTGGTGTCGATCTATGCTTTCGGCACTCGGCAGAGAGATGCGTTATCCTACAATCGTTTCCGGCGACTCTGCGACAAGAAGTGCCGAGACACTCGTGCCCGACCACCTCTCCTCACGCGAGAAATTCATCGAGTACCTGGACTCGCTCGATGTGCAGAATAAATCCTACCCCGCAGGCAACACTCTATCCGCTCAGTCGATACAGATCAAGAGCTGCGGACTTATGGATACGTGTATAGACTACCTCACCGAGAGGCAAAACCGCGAGACAGGTCTTTGGCACTCCGAACAGAATTATTACGGTGTCAACGGACTTATGAAGATATCCGGTGTCTACAACAGCGCGGGCAGACCTCTGCCGCATTCTCGCGAGGCGGCGATGTCGGCAATAGAAGCGATCAGCTCGGACGAGCCGATAAGAGCAGTTGTCGACCTCTGGAACACTTGGGTTGCAGTCGGTAGAATAACAGAGAATCTTCGCCGCCTCGGCGGTGACGACGGCGCTCGAGAGGCTGATGAGATCACCGCAGAGCTTATGCACCGAGCACCGTCCGCGATACGGCAGAGCAGGGAAAAGCTCCTACCGTTCAGAAAGGAATGCTCCTCTTTCTCATATCTTGTCGACAGATCGGCGAGTCACTCGCAGGGTATGCCCGTTGCACTTCCTCGGACTGCCGAGGGTGACGTCAACGCCACTATGATCGGCTCAACGCATATGTTGGGTAGCATCTTCTCGTCCCTCGGGCTCTCGAATTATTCAATACCTCTGTTCGGCAGAGATGAGCGCGACGAATTTCTTGCCGTTCTTGAGAAAAACCGTCAAAAATGTAAGCTTTAATTTGCAAAACAATTAATTTATATAGTTACTAAGGAGAAAATACTATGATCAAATTCAGCGATTCATCAAAGAGTGATGCATACTGGCAGAAGCTTCTTGATAAAACTAATCCCGACCTCGTCGACGCTATGCGCGACTTCTATTCTATCTACGACACCGAGCTTGTCGAGTGGTTCGCAGAGCTCTACGATCCAAAGATCGGCGGATGGTACTACTCCCCCTCGGCACGTGACAACGACACGGTTACCTACAATGGTAAGGAATATCTCCTCCGTCCGGATGCGGAGAGCACCTGTCAGGCACTCGGATTTATCGGTGCGTCGGGTATTGCCGATGAGGTCGATGCGAAATACGAACGGTTTTTACCGACTTGGATGAAGAAACAGATCGCCGACTATATTCAAGGACTTCAGGATCCCGACGGCTACTTCTACCACGAGCAGTGGGGTAAGAATATTCCTCTCCCTCGTCGCGCACGCGACTTTAATTGGTCGCGTAATATGCTCGAGCGCCTCGAGAGACCCTTGAAGTACCCCACCATACTCGACGCCCCCGAGATGAAGACAGAGGATACTCTCATTCCCGATCACCTCTCCTCCGAGGCAAAGTTCATCGACTACCTCGACTCACTCGACGTACCGAATCGCTCCTACAATGCCGGCAATACCGTATCCTCACAGTTTGCACAGATCAAGAGCCAGGGACTCGGTGAGGTGTGTGTTAAATACTTCAACGAGCGTCAGCACGCCGACACAGGCCTTTGGCACGCAGAGCAGAACTATTACGGTGTTAACGGACTTATGAAAATTTCCGGTATCTATAACAGCATGGGACTTGTTATACCTCACTCGATGGAGGCGGCGTTCTCTGCTATCGCGGCGATCGAGTCAGACGAGGTAGTCAACGGCGGTGTTGATCTCTGGAACAACTGGGTCGCTATACAGAATATCTGCACGAGCCTTATCAAGTTCGGCGGTGAGGACGGCGCGCGACAGGTCGACGAGATCCGTGCCCGCATCTGGCAGAACGCGGCGGGAGCGGTTCGCAAGACCCGCCAGAAGATCACTCCCTTCAAGAGAGCAGACCACGCCTTCTCCTACGGAAAAAAGTATCCCAGCCCCACCTCGCAGAGTATGCCCGTGTGTATTCCGGGTCTTGACGAGGGTGACATCAACGGCTGTGTGATCGCTTCTACACTTATGGTAGGAATGGTTTACAGCGGTCTCGGACTCGCGGACTGTCGCGTGCCCCTCTTCGGTAAGGAGGAGGGCGATCTCTTCCTCTCCATAGTAGAGAAAAACAACGCGCGCTGATTAAAAAGGACAAAAACATCCAAAAAAATGAAAATGCCGCCCCCCTGAAAATCGGGGCAGCGTGCTCTATACTGTAGGTACAAATATTCGAAAGGACATTACCTATATGAAAAAATTCAGTGATTCCCCCGAGAGCAATGCGCTCTGGAAAAAACTGAGCGACAGAACTAACCCTGACCTCGCTGACGCCTTCCGTGAGCTTTACTCCATATATGACGTAGGACTTGTCGAGTGGTTTGCCGACCTCTACGATACGAGGCGCGGCGGCTTCTATTACTCACCTTCTGCGCGCGATAACGATACGGTGATCTATCAGGATAAGGAATATAAGCTTCTTCCCGACATCGAGAGCACCTGGCAGGCACTCGGCTTCATAGATACCTCGGGTCTCGGCGCCGGATATGCCGACGTCTATCGCGATTACATACCTCTGTGGATGCAGAAGCAGATGCATGACTTTGCATACGGTATGCAGGACCCGGACGGTTACTTCTACCACGAGCAGTGGGGTAAGGATATCACCGTCTCGAGACGCGGCCGCGACCTCGGCTCGGCTCGCGGCGTCATAAAGGTATTTGGAGGCACGCCGAAATATGCATCTCTTATAGATTCCGCACCCGCCGAGAAAAAGGACGAGGGAGCGCTGCTCATCCCTGATCATCTTACCTCGCGCTCAAAGTTTATCGACTATCTCGACAGCCTGGATATTCCCAATATGTCCTATCATGCGGGCAACACCCTTACGGCACAGTTCGGTCAGATAGATAGCCAAGGACTTACTGATACCTGCATAGAGTATCTGAACGCGCTTCAGCACCCCGAGACGGGACATTGGCACCCCGAGACGAATTATTATGCGATAAACGGACTTATGAAGGTGTCCTGCTTCTACAAGAATGCGAAGGTCATTCTGCCGAACGCCCGCGCCGCCGCTATGGGCGCGATCGCCGCGATCACATCCGACGAGCCTTGCACTGCGATAACGCAAATTTGGAACACGTGGTACGCGGTACGCAATATTGCGTCTACTCTGCGACTCTACGGTACCGAGGGCAATGCTCTCGCCGACGAGATCATCGGAGAGCTCCACCGCGGTGCTGTAAAGGCTATCAGAGTGACGAAGGATAAGGTCCTGCCGATGAGCGAGCCGGGTTCCTCCTTCTCCTACGGAATAGGTTACCCCTGCATCGTTTCTCAGGGATCTCCCGTGTGTATACCACATCAGCCCGAGGGTGATATCAACGGTACCGTTATGGCGTCGAATCTCATGATAGACGTCATCTTTACCTCTATGGAGCTCGGTGATTATAAGATCCCGCTCTACGGAAAAGAGGAGGGAAGGCTATTCCTCGACCGGATCGAGAAAAACCGTAAAAGCTGCGGTTAGTGCCTACCCGTGTTGAGTTTTTTACACATTACGCGAAAAAACGACGTAAAAAGTATGCCGCCGAACGTCTGTCGGACGGCTACACTATCAAACGAAAGGAACGATTATGAAAAAATACAGTGAAAAGCAGCTTGAGGCGTGGGATCGCCTCGAGGCAGAGGTAGGCGGCGAGACCGGCGCAAAACTCGTCGGTGCACTCAAGTCTCTCTACGAGATGTACACCCCCGATATGATAGATTGGTTTGCGAGCCTTTACGACCCAAAGACGGGCGGATACTATTACTCCGAGTCCGCACGCGACGGTGAATACACTATGCGCGGTGACCGTAGATTTGAGCTCTGCCCCGATGCCGAGAGCACGATACAGGCGCTCGGAGTATGGCAGCTCTCGGGCATGATGAGAGCGTACGGCAACAGTAAGCGCAACGCCGTTCCCACCTGGATGCGCGAGCAGATCGTAAGATATATCAAGAGTCTGCAGGATCCGGATACCGGATTCTTCTACCACCCGCAGTGGGGTAAGGAATTTACCGACGGTTACGTACTTCGTCGCGCTCGCGATCTGCTCTGGTGCACAGGTATACTTAACGATCTTGGATCTGCACCCACCTATAACTCGCCTAACGGATATAAGGGGGACGGAATCAGATACGACGGCACGTCGGTTGCCGTGACATCGGATGCCTCTGTATCCTCACCGACGGCAGAAAATACGGTGGGAGAGAAGAGCTACTACGCACCCCACCTCGAAAATAAAGACACATTTATGGCGTATCTACTCGACCTCGAGGATAAGAGAAAAGGTGATTTTTACGGAATCGGCAGTCAGCTTACCTCAGAGTCGCCACAGTTTGTCGAGCGTGACAAGGCGCTCGCGGAGGAGGGCGCAGGATACAGCCTTATGCAGATACTCTGCGATTGGCTTGATACGAAGCAGGATCCCAACACCGGCTTCTTCACAAGCATAAACGGGCTTCTGAAGGTGTCGGGAATATACAGCCGCGCACAGCGTGAGATACCCAATTCCGAGCTTGCGGTACAGTCTGCGATAGACTTCATCCTCTCCGATAAGCCTGCAGGCAGCATTGTCGAGCTATACAACCCCTGGAACGCAATTGCCAACACCATCGGTATCGTCGGAAAATACGGTGCGACGCGTGTGATCGACGGTGCCGAGCTTACCGGAGAAGAGCGTGCTGCAAGGCTCCGTCACATCGTTCACGAGACTGCCCCTGCGACACTCGCTAAAACGAAAGAGAAGCTCACACCGTATGCAAAGCCGCGCGGATCCTTCTCCTATACCGTGAACGGACCCGCTATCAACTCCTGCGGAATGCCGGTCATTGACAAGCAGATTTTCGAGGGCGACGTCAATGCGACTCACCTCGCGAGCACCGGACTGCTCAGCGGTATATACAGCGGTCTCGGACTCTCCTCTCTTGCAGTGCCGATATTCGCTGAGGAGGATGGAGAAAAATATATTGCACTTCTCGAAGAGAAACGTGATAAGACTATAAAATAAATAAAAACGCCGAATTTGCAAATTATACTTTACAAATTCGGCATTTTTATATAAAAAATCGCCCCGCCAAAGATATCTGTGGCGGGGCGCAAATTCTCACATATGTATTAGTCAGCGAGAACGGTGTACTTGCCATGAAGGACGAGAGTGACGAGGTCAACTACCCAAAGTACAAGGTTTCCGATACCGGTGAAGGTGCCGAGAAGACCAACAACGAGAGTGATGATATTCTTGGTCTCAAGGTAGCGAACGATACGGTAGATACCGCCGACGATCGAACCGCCGAGGATCTGAATAATGATTCTCGCGATAAGAGGAAGTGCGTCGTAAGTACCGGTAAGAGTGCTCTTCTTTGCCATGATATAATTCTCCTTTTTATGATTGCGAATGCTCGCAGTATTATTTTAGCATACTTGTGTCACGCTTGCAATAGAAATTATGAAAAAATATTAAATTATCTCACCATTTCGTTTTTCGGTCCGTCGGTGGTGTGAGTCTTGATCGTGCGCTCGACGTCAGCGAGGTCACACTCGGTCATATCTCCGAGCACTGTGCTCTTGAGTGCCGACATGGCGTCGCCGTACTGCGCCATCTTCTCGATGGAGCGAAATCTTGCGAGGGCGTAGAGAGCGCCCGCAACGTATGCGTCACCCGATCCTATGCGGTCGACGACGTCGATATTCTCGTACGGATGCTCCTCGAAATGACGTCTCTCACGACAGTCGTATACGAGGGAGGAGAAGGAGTGCTTCTGCGGCGATATCACCACGCGCTTGGTGCTCGCGATTATCTCGAGATTGGGGTATCTCTCCGCAAACTGCGCGTGTATCTCCTCGAGCGTGCCGGTCATACCGAACGTTCTGCGCGAGGTCTCCTCGGATACGAAGAGTATGTCGATATACGGAAGTATACGCAGTACCGTCTCGCGTGCGGTAGCCTCGTCCCAGAGTGCCGCGCGGTAGTTTACGTCAAACGATATCAGCGCACCCTGCCTCTTGAATTCCGTCATCATCTGTATCACGCTCTCGCGTACACCCTCGTCGAGTGCCAGCGTTATACCGCTCGTGTGGAAGATCGACGCCGAGGTATAGATATCCTCGGGGAGCTCCTCGCGGCGAAAGGTGGTGAAGGAGGAGTGAGCTCTGTCGTATCCTACGACCGATACTCTCGGATATGCGCCGCTCTCGTAGTAGTATATTCCCAGCCTCTTTTCGGGGGACTCGTCGTAGATGACGTAGTCGTCACTCGTACCGGTATAGCGTATTCTTCGTCTTGCAAACTTACCTATCTCGTTGTGTGGGAGCTTGGTGATTATTCCCGTACGCTCGCCGAGCATCGACATACCCGATAC
Source organism: Eubacteriales bacterium (assembly GCA_045635225.1). GTDB lineage: Bacteria > Bacillota > Clostridia > Oscillospirales > CAG-272 > UBA1740. Next base: position 16,361 of record JAZRBV010000080.1, on the reverse strand, counting down.
GACGTTGAGCTCCGAGCCGCCCGCCTTTTTCTCGAACGTCTCACAATGCGATATCCTCTCCTTGCCGACAGGGGAGAGTCTGAGCATTACCTCACCTATACCGAGAGCTGTGAATTCGCGCCTTTTGAGTTCGTTTACCATATCCTACCCGTCCTTTTGAATATTTCTATTCTTATTTTATCCCAAATTTGACACTGTGTCAACTGAAAAAATATGTAAATTGCCCGCAAAAGAATTAAATATTTTTAAACCCCCTTGAATTATTACAAAAAAAGTGCTAAAATAATACGGAATAACGTTGAAAGGACTTTCTTATGGGACTGTGGACGGAGCTTAGACATCTTATAACGAACGACGTGCTGATCGTTCCAGGAGTTGCCTGGTTTGTTGCTCAGCTACTAAAGGTGCTTATTAACAGTGTCGTGAACAAGAGCTTCACCGCAGAGCGTCTGTGGGGAGACGGCGGTATGCCCAGCGGTCACTCCGCTACCGTTTCCGCTCTTGCTATTATGTGCGGACTCACCGAGGGTCTTGACAGCTCGCAGTTTGCTATTGCGGCGGTGCTCGCTATCATAGTTATGCACGACGCGCTCGGCGTACGTCGCGAGACGGGAAAGCAGGCGGTTTCCATAATAAAGATCGCCGAGATGCTCAATGAGTATTTCGGTGAGAAGGACGAGACTATAAAGACCGATAAACTGAAGGTGCTCGTCGGTCACACCCCTCTGCAGGTGATCTGCGGCGCTCTCGTCGGCGCTACGGTCGTAATAATATACGCGCTCGTCTTTGGCGGAATTATCGGTCTGCCTATCTGATTCAGATTCTAAAAAATAATATATACGAAAGGTAAAAACGAAAATGAAGGTATTGGTTATCAATGCAGGAAGCTCCTCGCTTAAGTTCCAGGTCATCGACATGGACAACGAGGCAGTAATTGCGAAGGGTATCTGTGAGGAGATCGGCGGAAAGTCCGGCTTCAAGTTCAAGGTTCCCGGCAGAGAGGATTATAAGCTCTCAACTCCTATGCCCACTCACGCAGAGGCTCTCAAGCTCGTTCTCGCAACTCTCGTTGACGAGAAGCTCGGCGTTCTCAAGTCTGTTGATGAGATCGGCGCGGTAGGCCACAGAGTTCTCCACGGCGGAGACAAGCTCTCGGGCTCTGTCCTCGTTACCGAGGAGGTTAAGGCTACTATTGAGGAGTGCTGCGATCTCGGCCCGCTCCACAACCCCGCAAACCTCAAGGGTATCGTTGAGTGCGAGAAGATCATGAACGTTCCCCAGGTTGCCGTATTCGATACCGGCTTCCATCAGACTATGCCCGACTACACCTATATGTATGCTATTCCCTACGAATACTACGAGAAGTACAAGATCCGCCGCTACGGCTTCCACGGCACCTCTCACCGCTACGTCAGCGAGAGAGCTATCGCTCACCTTGGAAAGCCCGCAGCAGAGTGCAACGTAGTTACCTGTCACCTTGGTAACGGCGCGTCCTTCGCGGCTGTAAAGGGCGGTAAGTGCTTCGATACCTCGATGGGTGTTACCCCTCTTGAGGGCATTATGATGGGTACGAGATGCGGCTCCATTGACCCCGCAATCATTCCCTACCTTATGCGTAAGGGCGAGATCACCACGGCTGACGACATCGATAAGATGATGAACAAGAAATCCGGTATGCTCGGCGTTTCGCAGAAGACCAGTGACAACCAGGAGATCGGTAAGCTTGCTGAGGCAGGCGACGAGAGAGCTATCCTCATCGAGAAGATGTACGCGCACCAGATCACCAAGTACGTAGGCTCTTATATCGCTGCTATGGGCGGTGCTGACGCTATCGTATTCACCGGCGGTATCGGCGAGAATGCCGGCCACTACCGCACCAAAGTCTGCGCTCAGCTTGCATTTATGGGCGTTAAGATTGACGAGGAGAAAAATAAGATCAGAGGCGAGGAAGTAGAGATTTCTACCCCCGATTCGACAATTAAAGTTTACGTTATACCCACCAACGAGGAGCTTGTTATCGCTAGAGATACCAAGGCTATCGTTGAAAATCTTAAGTAATTTTCAATGTGATATTACGCGAGATGACCCGCCGGATCGGTGGGTCTTCTTGCTTACAGAGGAGATATTATGTACGACGAGCTGACACAGGTTGATATACAGAAAATGGAGGAGGAGATCTCCTATCGTAAAAATGTGCTGGCACCCGAGCTGGGTGCAGAGCTGCGCCGCACACGCGAGTTTGGCGACCTCTCCGAGAACGCCGAGTACAAGGAGGCGAAACGCCTCAAGCGCAAAAACGAGGGACGCATTCGCTATCTCGAGAATATGATCCGTACCGCAAAGGTCATAGAGATAAAGAAGGCAGACGACGAGGTAGGACTCTTCGATCGTGTCCTCATCTACAACGAGCGTATGAATGCGGAAAAGGAAATAGAGATCGTTACCACCCTCCGTCAGAACGCACTACAGGGCTTCGTCAGCAAGGAGTCGCCCCTCGGCTCCGCAATAATGGGTCATAAAGTAGGCGATCGCGTCCTTGTCACCGTAAACGAAAATATGTCGTATTACGTAGTGATCAAAAAGATAACCAAAGGAGAGGATGATGTGTCCCTCCCCATCTCCGGATACTGATCGACTGGAAATTTTGGCGCAAATCCGCGCTCGTCACCTCTCGACGTAGGTAACTACGCCTTCGGGTTCCGATCACAAATTTTCGCTCAAAATTTCTGCGCCGAGGTGGAGCTTGGGCTAAAGGCATTCGTCACCGCTCGACGTAGGTAACTACGGTTTTGGGCCGCAAGCGAAAAAACTATCTCAAAATTTCTGCGCCGAGGTTACTCTGGTGTAGGTCTGCGCTCGCCACCACTCGACGTATGCAGCTAATGCGTATTGTTGATGTTCTGATTTACAATTGATACACCGAGGCGATCGGACGGCCGTTATAGTTTGGCGGCTTCGGTCGCCTCGTTTTTTTATCTCGCTTTACGCGATGATATTGGTCTTTTGTTCTTCTTCGATGGATTTTTCTCCTGCGGCGATGGAATTTTTCTCCCCACTTGACAAAATAATATATTTATGTTAAAATGTGTAAGTTAAAATTATAATGGGAAGTGTGCGCTTTTTGCTATTTATGCGGAATTCGCGCACGAAAGGAAAGTATGGCAGATCTTGCAAACGAAATAAAGAGAAGGCGAACCTTCGCCATCATATCTCACCCTGACGCGGGTAAGACGACTCTTACCGAAAAGTTTCTTCTTTACGGCGGAGCTATTCAGTCTGCAGGCTCGGTAAAGGGCAAGCAAAACGACAAGCACGCGGTATCCGACTGGATGGATCTTGAGAAGCAGAGAGGTATCTCTATCACCTCGTCCGTGCTTCAGTTCGAGTACGACGGATATTGCATCAACATTCTCGACACCCCCGGACACCAGGATTTCTCGGAGGATACCTACCGTACACTTATGGCTGCGGACTCAGCGGTAATGGTCATCGATGCCGCAAAGGGTATCGAGCCGCAGACCAGAAAGCTCTTTAAGGTTTGTGCGATGCGCGATATCCCTATCTTCACTTTCATCAACAAGATGGACCGTGAGGCGCGCGATCCCTTTGATCTTCTTGATGAGCTTGAGCGTGAGTTTGGCATCGGAACCTATCCGATGAACTGGCCGATCGGTTGCGGACAGAAGTTTAAGGGTGTCTACGACAGGGACAAGCATTCGATTCTCTCCTTCGGCGACTCTCATCGCGGCAGAGACAGAATACACGGCATCGACTGTGACATCACCGATATCGCAAAGCTCGACGAGCTGATCGGAGAGTATCAGCGCGCGGAGCTTGTGGAGCAGGTAGAGTTGCTCGACGGCGCGTCCTTCGACTTTGATCTCGAGGCTGTACGCCACGGCAAGCTCTCTCCCGTTTTCTTCGGCTCTGCGCTCAACAACTTCGGCATTGAGCCCTTCCTCGAGCACTTTTTGAAGATGACTACCTCTCCTCTCCCGAGAGTTGCGGAGGGTACTACTATCGATCCCTTTGACGATGGCTTCACGGCGTTCGTCTTCAAAATTCAGGCGAATATGAATAAGGCGCACCGCGACCGTATCGCGTTTATGCGTATCTGCTCGGGCAAATTCGAGCGCGGTAAGGATTACTATCACGTTCAGGGTGGTAAGTCATTTAAACTCTCACAGCCTCAGCAGATGATGGCGTCGGAGCGTGAGGTTATCGACGAGGCGTACGCGGGTGACATTATCGGCGTATTTGATCCGGGTATCTTCTCCATCGGTGACACCGTCTGTGAGAAGGGAAGAAAGGTGAAGTTTGCCGGTATTCCCACGTTTGCTCCCGAGCACTTTGCTCTCGTTGAGCAGGTCGACTCTATGAAGCGTAAGCAGTTCGCCAAGGGTATGAACCAGATTGCCCAGGAGGGTGCAATACAGATATTCTTCGAGCCGAATTCGGGTCTTGAGCGCGTTATTGTCGGCGTTGTCGGCGTGCTCCAATTCGAGGTTCTCGAGTACAGGTTGAAAAGCGAGTACGGCTGTGATCTTCGCCGTACAGATATGGGCTATAGCCAGATCCGCTGGATAGAAAACGAGGGTCTTGATCCCAAAACGCTGAAGCTCTCACATAATACGAAGTGGGTACAGGACTTCCGCGGCAGAAACCTCCTCATCTTTACGAGCGAATGGGCGATCCGCTGGATACTCGAGGATAACCCCGAGCTCCGTCTTGCTGAGTTCAGCAATAACGACGACGAATAATTTCTGCACTTTTGCCAAGCAAACAAATTTTTAGGATTTATTGTCTTGTTTGCGACTTTTGACAACTACACTTTACATTATTACTGCTAAATCTCGTTTTTGAAGGATAATTTGACTATGAGAATGAGAAAAAAGAAACACTCCACCGACCGACTTATGGCGTGCGAGCAATTCCTCTATACGCACGATGGTGCACCTCTTTGTGATCCTGCGGCAGCAGTTGGTATGACGGGCGGTGAAGCGTATCTCGAAATAGGCGCGGGCAAGGGAAGATTTGCCGCCGCAATGGCACAGCGCCACTCGAATGCCGCGTATTTTGCAATGGAGCGAGTCACGGACTGCGTCGTACTCGCGGCAGAGCTTGCTGCGTCGGGAGAGTATGGAGAGCTTAAGAATCTCCACTATATGATCGAGACCGCCGATGAGCTTATGCACGTGTTCGAGCGCGGCTCGCTTGACGCGATATTTCTCAACTTCTCCGACCCTTGGCCGAAGAAGGGATATGCAAAGCGCCGCCTTACCCACAGAAGATATCTCGCGGTATATATGAATCTTCTCCGCGACGGCGGAGTTCTCCGCTTCAAGACCGATAACGTCGGACTTTTCGATTTTTCTTTAGAGGAGATATCCGCGATGGGTCTCGTTCCCACAAAGCTCACGCGCGACCTGCACGCCTCCGAGTGGAACGAGGGCAACGTGATGACCGAATACGAGGAGTACTTCTCCTCTCAGGGTGTCAAAATAAATATGCTTGAGCTCGTGAAGCCTGACGGCTTCTCGCCGGAGATAGCACCCGAATTTTTCAACAGACGGTTTTATATCGACGGTAAGTGAAGCATAAAAACAAGTACAAGCCTTAAAAAGGATGACAAAATGAACGACTTTTGCGAAGAACATGTCCACGCCGGGCACCGCTCACGCATGAAAGCCAAGCTGGAGAAGCACGGCAGAGATATTTTTGACACCTACGAGCTTCTCGAAATGCTTTTGTATTATTCGATCCCATATAAAGATACTAACCCGGTGGCGAAGCGTCTGCTTGCTCGCTTCGGCTCTCTGGACGGAGTGCTCTCTGCGAGTCGCGATGAGCTTGTCACGGTTGACGGAATAGGTGAGCGTACGGCGGATTTTCTTATCGGAATCAGCGAGCTGGTATCGCTTTTCGGTGTAGAAAATCTCTACGACAGAGACGTCATTTGTAACGACTACACGGAGATGGGAAGGTATCTCGTGGAGAAATTTCGGGGACTAGACCACCCCCGTGTTATGATTTTTATGTTCGATAACCGAATGAGGCTTATCGGCGAGCAGATAGTCTGCGACATGGATTACGACAGAGGCTCTGTGCGTGCGAAGGATTTTATCGATCCCGCTATTCGCTCTCGCTCATCGGTGGTCATTACAGCACACAACCACCCCAACGGTCCCTTCGTGCCGACGCCCGGGGACCGTGAGACGAATTCGCTCATCACCGATGCATTTCGCAGTCTCGGTATAGATCACCTGGAGCACTTCCTGATATCCGGCGAAAGCTATATAGGCATTTCGCAGAATTACGTAGCGCGCCTCTCTCAAACTGCGGAGGTGGGTGATTTCCTCGATTCAAAGCGCCTTGCCTTCACCTCGCAAGACGAGATCGTCGTTGCGGCTTACCCGGAGGTGCGTGATGATAAATAGAAAGAATGTATATCACAGCACGCTTGTGCGCGTGCTCACGTCGGTAATGGACGTCGAGGCGGCGAATACTGCTGCGCAAAAGCTTATCGACCGATATCGGACCGTAGATGAGGTCGTCAGCGCGCCTATATCCGAGCTCGCCTTGACCGTTGGCAACAACGCCGCCGTCCTCCTGAAGCTTATCGGCTGTGTTGCATCGCGCCGTGATACCGACTCCTTTAAATTCGGCAGGGTCTACACCCGCACCGAGATAGTTCGCTATTTCAGAGCACATTTTATTGGAAAGCACGTAGAGACACTGTGTCTTATGACCTTTGACGATCAGGGCAGAGCACTCGCGATGCACGAGCTATCCGAGGGTACGGTAAACGCATCGGGCGTTCTTCCGCGTAAGCTTGTTGAGTGCGCCATCTCCGACGGTGCGACATCCGTCGTTATAGCGCACAATCATCCCGGCGGATGGGCGAGAGCATCTGCACAGGACCGCGCTATGACCGCTACCGTCTCGGAGATACTGCATATTGCGGGAATAGATTTGAAATTCCACGTCCTTGTAGCAGGACATTGCTGTGAGATCATTTCTCTCGCGGATGATATCTCAACATTTCCAAAATTTAATACTCGTTTTTAACCGATCATTTTTTATAGAAAGCGTGATAAAAATGCCATTTTTGGGAACTATAGTTAACTTTTTACTGGTGTTTGTCACCGGAATGCTCGGCAGCCTTGTCAAAAAAAGTGTGCCGAAAAGAATTGAAGAAGGCATTATGACAGGTATGTCTATCTGCGTTATCTACATAGGTATCGACGGCATTCTGGAGCCTGCTCCCCTAGTGTCCGAGGGCAGCTTTCTCAGCGCGGGACTTTTCAAGGTGCTTGTGATGATACTCTCGATGGGAATCGGTATCCTTATCGGTGAGCTTATCGATATCGACAAATGGATCAATAAGCTTGGTGCCAACCTCGAGTCGAGATTTGCCCCGAGCGGTGAGGCAAACGGTAACTTCGCCCGCGGCTTCGTTTCCTGCAGTCTCCTCTTCTGCGTAGGTGCCATGGCGGTGAAGGGTGCACTCGACGACGTCGTCGGCAACCCCGATATCCTTCTTGCGAAATCCGTCATCGACGCCATTGCCTGCTTCATCATGGCGACGAGCCTTGGCATCGGCTGTGCCTTCTCGGCATTCTTAGTGCTTCTTTATCAGGGAGCGATATCTCTCGTCGGACTCGGTCTTATCGAAATACTTCCCGCATCCACCATCTCCTACATGTCTATCACCGGCTCGCTGATCATCATACTGATCGGTACCAACGTCCTCGGTGTTACCAAGGTGAAGACTGCAAATATGATCCCCGCTATCTTCGCACCCATCGCGATAGCACCGCTGTTGAGTCTTATCTTCTAACTAATATGTGTGCCTCGGCTCTCCGCCGAGGCGCTTTTTTGTCATTTCGGGACTCGCGCGGACTTTTCTCGTACCGTATTCACGGCGTTGCGGATAAAATACCGTATCTCGCGACGTCGCGGATAGAATACCGTATTCACGGCGTTGCGGATAAAATACCGTTGCTCGCGGTGCTGAGTACAGCTGTTTTTTACCGTGAAGCCGTTGCCCATCGTAGCGCACGTCGACCGCCGATTTCTGCTCTTTACCGACATCACGAGGCGCTTTTCACGACGGCTACGCGGAAATGGCAAAAAGGACGGGAAAATACACTTTCCTACATCAATATTTATCCCGCGCGCATTTAATTACGCGAGAAAATTTTCCGCCGACGGGTGAAAAATGCCGCTCACGTTGCTCTTCGGTGTGCTGATGCTCAAATTCTGCCCAAAATTATGTGTATTGGGTATTAACTGAGAATTTTTCAAAAATATGAAAGTTTTTTCAAAAAACCTCTTGACAACTTGATTTTTTGTGTTATAATATTAAAATGCATAATAATTGCTTTTACTTTGGGGGATTTCTGCCCTTTTTTGCCTCCCTTATTGTGAAAAGCGCACAAATTTCGCGGTCATTTTTTGCGCAATCTGACGATTCGCCTAAAATATGAAAACCGCACTTGACTTGTAAATTTTCAGGAATGGAGTGATTCTATTTATGATGCTTAAACCCCGGAAACTTGGCACCAATGAAAGACTCAGCTTTTCAAAGATCGATTCGATGACCGAGATGCCGAATCTTATCGAGGTGCAGAAGGACTCGTACAAGTGGTTCCTTGAGGAAGGACTTGATGAGGTGCTTCGCGACGTATCCCCCGTCGTGGACTATACCGGCAACCTTTCCATCGAATTCACCGATTACACTATCGACGAGACACCGAGATACCCGGTAGAGGAGTGCAAGGACAGATCCGTCACCTACGACGCACATATGAAGGTGGGCGTTCGCCTCGTTAACAAGGCGACCGGTGAATTGAAGACTGCTCAGATATTCCTCGGCGACTTCCCTCTCATGACCGACAACGGTACATTCGTTATCAACGGTGCAGAGCGCGTTATCGTATCGCAGCTCGTGCGTTCTCCCGGCATGTACTACTCTAACGAGGTTGACAAGCAGGGTAAGCACAACTACGCCGCTACCGTTATCCCCTACAGAGGTGCGTGGCTCGAGTACGAGACCGACAGTGCAGGCATCTTCTACGTAAAGATCGATAAGAATCGCAAGATTCCGATCACCGTGCTTATCCGTGCCCTTTGTGCAGAGGGTCAGGACACCGACGACTCGCTGAACGCTATGTTCGGTGACGAGGAGATGCTCATGGCTACTATGGCAAAGGATGAGTGTGCCTCTCTCGCAGAGGAGAGCGGTGCATCGCTCCGTGAGGAAGCACTCAAGGAGATCTATAAGAAGCTCCGTCCCGGCGAGCCTCCCCACGTAGAGAGTGCGGAGATCCTCGTCAACAATATGTTCTTCGACCCCAAGAGATACGACCTTGCGGCAGTCGGAAGATACAAGTACAACAAGAAGGTTGCACTCGCAGGCAGAATCGAGGGCTTCACTCTTGCTTCCACAGTCATCAACCCCCTTACCGGCGAGATCGTTGCCGAGGAGGGCGCTACCATAACTCGTGAGCTCGCGCTCGCTATCGAGGACAGCCTTGTAAACGAGGTTACCGTCGCTACCGAGACCGGCAGACAGGTGAAGGTATTCTCGAACAACACCGTCCGTCCCGAGCTCGTTCTCGGCTACGACCTCACCGACTGCGGCGTTAAGGCAGGCGAGAAGGTGAGATTCTCCGTTCTTCAGGAGATCATTGCCGAGGCAGATGCAGAGGGCTTCGAGGGTGAGGCTCGTGAGAGATACATCAAGAGAATGGTGAAGGAGCAGTTTGCTGCCCTCTCGCCTAAGCATATAACCAAGGAGGACATCTTTGCCTCCGTCAACTACCTCCTTTGCCTTACCCACGGCATTGGATGCACCGACGATATCGACCATCTCGGAAACAGAAGACTTCGCTGCGTAGGTGAGCTTCTGCAGAACCAGATGCGTATCGGTATGTCGAGAATGCACAAGAACATCACCGAGAGAATGGCTACCCACGACTCCGACGAGCTTCGTCCCGAGGCGCTCATCAACACTCGCCCCGTTGCGACCGCTATCCGCGAGTTCTTCGGCTCATCTCCTCTCTCGCAGTTCATGGACCAGAACAACCCCCTTGCAGAGCTTACTCACAAGCGCCGTCTTTCCGCGCTTGGTCCCGGCGGTCTTTCCCGAGACAGAGCTTCCTTCGAGGTGCGTGACGTTCACTATACACACTACGGCCGTATCTGTCCCGTAGAGACGCCCGAGGGTCCTAACATCGGTCTTATCTCCTATCTTGCATCTTATGCGAAGATCAGCGAGTACGGCTTCCTGAAGGCTCCTTACAGAATCGTTGACAAGACCACCGGTCGCGTTACCGACGAGGTAGTATACCTCACCGCGGACGAAGAGGACAACAACGTAGTAGCACAGGCTAACGAGCGCATTGACGAGAACGGTTACTTTGTAAACAAGAAGGTTATCGCACGTCTCAACACCGAGTTCATTGAGGTTGAGCCCACCGACGTTGACCTGATGGACGCATGTCCTCAGATGGCGGTATCGGTTGCGGCAGGCTGTATCCCCTTCCTTGAGAACGACGATAACACCCGTGCACTCATGGGCTCGAACATGCAGAAGCAGGCAGTTCCGCTTATGATCACCGACTCTCCCATCGTTGCTACCGGTATGGAGTACAAGGCAGCAGTTGACTCGGGTGTCGTGGTCGTTGCTAAGGAGGGCGGTATCGTCGAGCGCGTTACCGGCTCTGAAATAGTCGTTCATTCCGATTCCGGAAGAAAAGATACCTACTATCTCATCAAGTTCAAGCGCTCCAACCAGGGCACCTGTGTAAACCAGTGTCCTATTGTCAGCGAGGGCGACAGAGTAGAGGCAGGACAGGTTATTGCCGACGGTCCCGCAACCTCTAACGGTGAGATCTCCCTTGGTAAGAATGCCCTTATCGGCTTCATGACGTGGGAGGGCTACAACTACGAGGACGCAGTTCTTCTTAACGAGAAGCTCGTGCGCGAGGATATGTACACCTCGATCCACATTGAGAAGTTCACGAAGGAGGCGCGTGACACCAAGCTCGGTGCACAGGAGATCACCCGTGAGGTTCCCAACGTAGGTGACGATGCTCTGAAGAACCTCGATCAGGACGGTATCATCAGAATAGGCACCGAGGTGCGCCCCGGCGATATTCTCGTAGGTATGGTAACGCCGAAGGGCGAGACCGAGCTCACCCCCGAGGAGAGACTTCTCCGTGCTATCTTCGGTGAGAAGGCACGCGAGGTCAAGGACTCCTCGCTCAAGATGCGTCACGGCGAATACGGTGTAGTCGTCGACGTTAAGATCTATGACCGTACGAACTCCGACGAGCTGGCTCCCGGTGTTAACAAGGTAGTTCACGTCTACGTTGCACAGAAGAGAAAGATCTCCGTCGGTGATAAGATGGCAGGCCGTCACGGTAACAAGGGTGTCGTCTCGAGAATTCTTCCTCCCGAGGATATGCCTTACCTTGCAGACGGTACTCCCCTCGATATCGTTCTTAACCCGCTGGGCGTTCCTTCACGTATGAATATCGGTCAGGTGCTTGAGGTGCATCTCGGTATCGCGTGCAGAAAGCTCGGTATCAAGATAATGACCCCTGTATTTGACGGTGCGAAGGAGACCGACATTCTCGAGCTTCTCCGCCAGGCTAAGTACACTCGTGATATCCGTCCCGACGAGAGCGTTCGCGGTAAGGCGGTATTCATGGAGGTCGTGCGCGAGGACGGTAAGCCCGATCTTCAGCGCGTTGAACAGGAGATCGTTGACGACAGCGAGAAGCTCCGCGCTCTTATGCAGAAGGAGAAGCTCAAGGTCATCGACGGTAAGGTAACGCTTTACGACGGACGTACGGGCGATCCCTTTGACAACCCCGTCACCGTTGGTATAATGTATTATCTCAAGCTTCATCACCTTGTAGATGATAAGATCCACGCACGTTCGATAGGCTCCTACTCTCTCGTAACTCAGCAGCCTCTGGGCGGTAAGGCTCAGTTCGGCGGACAGAGATTCGGTGAGATGGAGGTTTGGGCACTCGAGGCATACGGCGCGGCTTACACTCTTCAGGAGATACTCACAGTTAAGTCCGACGATATCACGGGTCGTACCAAGACCTATGAAGCTATCGTCAAGGGACAGAACATTCCCACACCCGGCATTCCCGAGTCCTTCAAGGTCATGGTCAAGGAGCTTCAGGCACTCTGTCTTGATATCCGCGTTCTTGACGAGGCAGGCGAGGTCGTTGATCTCTCCACTCTCACCGAGGATGACTCTCCCGCATACGCCAACATCGATGACGTCAACCGCGCGGTTGATAACGAGAACAAGGGCGACAGCGAGGGTGACGACGAGTTCGACGGCGACGACGAGTTCGACGGCGACTTCGAGGATGACGAGTACGATCCCGATGAGGAGTACGCCTTCGACGATGAGGAAGAGGGCTACGAGGACGGCGACGAGGAATAATCGTTTCTCCGACACGGATTCAGCATAAGCTTTACCGAGACGGATGCGGTGAGCGCATCGCATCCTCTCCGAATTGAACAGAAAGGTAAACAGTCAAGGTATGGATAATAATACGTTTGATTCTATAAAGATCGGTCTTGCCTCTCCCGAGATGATCCGCTCGTGGTCTCACGGTGAGGTAACCAAGGCCGAGACTATAAACTACCGTACTCTCAAAGCGGAGCGCGACGGTCTCTTCTGCGAGCGCATTTTTGGCCCGACGAAGGACTGGGAGTGCCTCTGCGGTAAGTACAAGAGAGTCCGCTTCAAGGGCAAGATCTGTGAGAAGTGCGGCGTCGAGGTTACCACCAAAAAGGTACGCCGTGAGCGTATGGGTAACATCGAGCTCGCGGCACCCGTGTCGCATATCTGGTACTTTAAGGCTCTTCCCTCGAGAATGGGCGCAGTGCTTGATATGTCCACCAGACTCCTTGAGAGAGTGCTTTACTTCGCGAGATACATCGTTATCGATCCCGGTAACACCCCCCTTGAGAAGAAGCAGCTTCTCACCGATGCGGAGTACAAGAGCGCAAGAGAAAAATATGAGGACGACTTCCGCGCAGGTATGGGTGCAGAGGCTATCCGCGAGCTTCTCGCAGAGATAGATCTCGAGGCACTTTCGAAGGAACTCCGCACCGCTCTCGTGGGCGCGACCGGACCTAAGAAGAATAAGATCATCAAGAGACTCGAGATCGTCGAGGCATTCAGAAAGTCGGGCAACCGTCCCGAGTGGATGATACTTGATACTATTCCCGTTCTTCCTGCGGATATCCGTCCTATGGTACAGCTTGACGGCGGCAGATTTGCAGCCTCCGATATCAACGAGCTCTACCGTAGAGTTATAAACAGAAATAACCGTCTTAAGCACTTCCTTGAGATGCAGGCGCCCGAGATCATTATCAGAAACGAGAAGCGCATGCTCCAGGAGTTCGTTGACGCCCTTATCGATAACGGTAAGAGAGGCAAGCCCGTAACCGGAGCCTCCAACCGCCCTCTCAAGTCTCTCTCCGAGATCTTAAGAGGTAAGCAGGGACGCTTCCGTCAGAACCTGCTCGGTAAGCGTGTTGACTATTCGGGACGTTCGGTTATCGTCGTCGGCCCCGAGCTTAAGATCTACCAGTGCGGTCTTCCGAAGGAGATGGCGCTCGAGCTCTTCAAGCCCTTCGTTATGAAGAGACTTATCGAGACTCAGAAGGCTAACTCCATCAGAGATGCAAAGAAGAAGGCTGATAAGGTAGCTCCCGAGGTATGGGACGCACTTGAGTACGTTATCAAGGAGCATCCCGTGCTTCTTAACCGTGCTCCCACGCTCCACCGTCTCTCTATTCAGGCATTCGAGCCGATACTCGTAGAGGGCAGAGCTATCAAGCTTCATCCCCTTGTATGTCCCGCGTTCAACGCCGACTTTGACGGTGACCAGATGCCCGTACACGTACCGCTCTCGAGCGAGGCACAGGCAGAGTCCCGCTTCCTTATGCTCTCGGCTAACAACCTTCTGAAGCCCGTTTCGGGTAAGGCTGTTACCGTCCCCTCTCAGGACATGGTCCTCGGCTCCTACTATCTTACTATTGATCACCCCGGTGAGCTTGGTGAGGGTAGCGTGTTCCGTGACTTCAACGAGGTCGAGATGGCTTACGAGAACAAGAGACTCGGTATCCACGCCGCTATCAAGCTCCGCGTGACCAAGATGATCGACGGTGAGGAGAAGAGCGCACTCATCGACGCGACCTACGGCCGTCTTATCTTCAACCAGAGAATTCCTCAGGACCTCGGCTACGTTGACAGAAGCGTAGATCCCTTCGGCCTTGAGATCAACTTTGCTACCACCTCGAAAAAGCTCAAGGAGATAGTAGACCTTACTATCAAGTACCACGGCTTTGCAGAGGCGGCGAAGGTTCTTGACGAGATCAAGTCTATGGGTTATAAGTATTCGACCCGTTCCTCGCTCTCCATCGCGGTCTACGATATGACCATTCCCCCGAAGAAGAAGCAGCTTCTCGAGGACGCATCTCGTCAGGTAGATGAGATCACCGAGCTCTTCAACTGGGGTGAGCTTTCCGATGACGAGCGCTATAAGCAGGTAGTCGACGTGTGGGATAAGACCACCAACGCCGTAACCGACGCTCTTATCGAGAACCTTGATAAATACAACTCGCTTAACATGATCTGTACTTCGGGAGCCCGTGGTTCCATGAAGCAGATGAGACAGCTTGCCGGCATGCGTGGACTTATGTTCGCGACTAACGGTAAGACTATCGAGATTCCCATTAAGTCTAACTTCCGTGAGGGACTCACTATGCTCGAGTACTTCATGGGTGCTAAGGGTTCCCGTAAGTCTCTTTCGGATACGGCTCTCCGTACCGCTGACTCGGGTTACCTTACCAGACGTCTCGTTGACGTATCGCAGGACGTTATCGTTCGCGAGGAGGACTGCGGTGCTAAGTCCGGTATCGTAGTTTCGGATATCGTATCGGGTCAGACCGTCGTAGAGAAGTTCTTCGACCGTCTCGTCGGCAGATATACAGTCAACGACGTCGTTAACGAGACGACGGGCGAGCTCATCGTTCCCGCCAACACCATGATCGACGAGGATATGGCTAACGATATCATCGCTGCAGGTATCACTCAGGTTGAGGTCCGTACCATTCTCCGCTGCCTTGCTAAGCGCGGCGTATGTGTACATTGCTACGGTGCAGACCTTGCACACGGCACTCCCGTTGCTATCGGTGAGGCTGTCGGCGTAATCGCGGCACAGTCTATCGGTGAGCCCGGTACTCAGCTTACGATGAGAACCTTCCATACCGGTGGTGTCGCAGGCTCGGATATTACTCAGGGTCTTCCCAGAGTCGAGGAGCTCTTCGAGGCTCGTAGACCTAAGAAGACTGCTATCGTTACCGAGTATACCGGTACCGCACGTATCGTATCCGACAAGAAGCTTTCTAAGGTAATTATTCAGAATCCCGTTGAGCCCACCGCTGACGAGATCATATACGAGATCCCCTTCGGCATGCGCCTCTGCATCGAGGACGGCCAGCAGGTGAATCGCGGTCAGCAGCTCACCGAGGGCTTCCTCAACCCCGCAGACGTTCTTCATATGAGCGGTATCGATGCAGTTTACGACTACATCATCCGTGAGGTACAGAAGGTCTACCGCGGTGAGGACGTTGAGATCAACGACAAGCACGTCGAGTGTATCACAAGACAGATGACCCGTAAGGTTGAGATCGAGGATGCGGGTGACACCGACCTTCTCGTCGGCACTAAGGTAGATATCATCGAGTTCCGCGAGGCTAATGAGAAGATCGACGAGCGTATCGCGGCAGGCGAGGTAACACTTCGCCGTGCTGAGGGCGCACCTCTTCTCCTTGGTATTACCAAGGCGGCTCTTATGACCGAGTCCTTCCTTTCCGCGGCATCCTTCCAGGAGACCACGAGAGTTCTTACCGAGGCTGCCATCAACGGCAAGCAGGATAAGCTTCTCGGACTCAAGGAGAACGTTATCATCGGTAAGCTGATCCCCGTCGGTACCGGCATGAATTGTTTGACACATGTTGACGTAATTCATGAAAATGAGGTATTGACAAGCGACGAGTAATCGTGGTATAATGTTCCCTCGGTGAGGCTATTTAAGCTTGGACACAAGCTGGCGTTTCACTAACCGGGACGCCAGCTTGTTTTTCCAATATATTAAAAAATTTGAAGTAAGGAGGTGCAATATGCCAACCTTTAACCAGCTTGTTCGCAAGGGAAGAGAAGTAGTCGAGAAGAAGTCCACCGCTCCTGCTCTGCTGAAGGGATGGAACTCCAAGAAGAGAGTGGCTATCGACCAGAATTCTCCTCAGAAGAG
>JAZRBV010000079.1:0-66760 GCA_045635225.1 Eubacteriales bacterium | reverse complement strand
AATTCCAAGTCCCGCTTTTAGTGATGTGTACGCTTTTATCACCTCGCCATTACGCTATTTCGGACTTAAGAAATATGCAAATAGAGTAGGGAAGAAAAGAATTTCTAAAATGCGCTTTGTAATGTGCGTAAGAACGTCAATGCTTAAATATCTGAAAAGCCTATCAAAAATAATGTCCTTTGAGGGTGGTGTGCTCGTATATTCATTCTGGGAAGGCTACCGAGAGGGTGAGCAGATGAAGAGCTTTCTTTTTGAATGTGAGGCGATGGGGCTGAAAATCCTATCATTGCATACCAGCGGTCACGCCGACTACGAGGCTATTAAAAAGCTAAAAGAAAGAGTAAATCCCACGCGCATTATTCCCATCCACACCGAATCCCCCGAAAAAATGGTGTTCTGATACAAAACAAGCCCGACGAATCCATATCGATGCCGTCGGGTTTGTTTTTATTACTTGTTTCTCCGTCAAAAGTGAAGCTATTTCACTTGCCGAAGGGGAATTTTCGTTAAAAAAAGCACTGCCTAGCAGTGCTTTTTCCTAATGGGCACAGCTGGACTCGAACCACCGACCTCTTGCATGTCAAGCAAGCACTCTAACCAACTGAGCTATGCCTCCATATTTAACAGTAGATATAATATCACAGAAAATGCTATTTGTCAAGAGTTTTATATCCTTTTTAAAAAAACTTTTCAAAAACTATTGAAAAACAAATTTGTTTATGCTATAATGTCAAAGTACGCGAGTACGAATGTAAAGTTTGTATCATGCAGAGGTATTTCGTCTTTTGCGAATATATCCTCACCCTTCGTCTGACAAGCGAGCTTGTCGATCTTCGGGTGGGATATGCGAAGCGGATTCAAGAGCTACGCTCTTGTGCCACTTCTCACAGGGCTCTGCATAGATATGATGCACGCTGTTGCATCATATCTATGCAGAGGTATCGAAGCGGTCATAACGGGGCTGACTCGAAATCAGTTTGTGGATAACACCACACGAGGGTTCGAATCCCTCCCTCTGCGCCAATAAATAAACGGTCGGGTTTTTCCGACCGTTTATTTATTTTCACAGTCGGTCGGTCTCGAACACTGCACCGCAAGGTGCGAGGGTTCGCATTTGAGCGTAAGCCATCGGGGTAGCGAAGCGGCGCGAGAGTGTTAGAAAACAACTTAAAGTTGTTTTTCCTCGAGCGTGACCGAACCGCAGTGAGACCTTGCTCACCAGTGGCGGAGCGATAAATCTTCGCGTAGCGAATACCCCTCCCATCGTCTTATCGGACGGTCTCGAACACTGCGACGAATGTCGCGGGGTTCGTATACCCCACCCGAAGATCGAAGAGCTCGCTCTTCAGACGCAGGGTGAGGGTATCTTCACCTACGGTGAATACCCCTCCGTATACCACTCCACGAGAGTGCCTTTTGCTTTGGCACAGTTGGTTTCGAGTACTGCAAAAACGGATACTTTTAGTGTTTTTAAGGGCTTTTTGTATTTTTAAGTTTTCCGTATTTGTCCTTATTTTTCCGTTTAAAGTGAGTCAAAAATGAGTCAAACTTGTCGAGGGAACGCGGAAGGATGGCAAAACCGTTGAAATATAGGCTAAAATCCGATATAATAACAAACGAACAAAAAGCCCCTCTTTCGAGGAGCAAAAAAACATGCGGTAGCACAAGCAAAAGTTTAATCCACCAATTGAGCCGCCGACGGATAAAGCGGAGATCTGTGCAAGCGGCTTAGCGCACAGCTCCGCTTCCGTCGGCTTTGGTGGAGTCTTTTGGTTGCCGCATTTTTGCGCGAGGGCGTGTGCTTGTCTCGGCGGAGCAGGCGGGGCTCCCCGAAACGAGCGAAGCGAGTTTTGGAGGCTAGCAAGCGACATCACTTGTATCAAGACAAGCACACGCCCTGCACTCACACCCTTTACACGATATATTCGAACTCTTATTTTTGTGGGCAGATATGATTTTTGTATTCGCGGTAAAAAGACTTGAGATTTTTGTTGTTTTATGATATAATAAATTTTAAAAAGACAGCAGTTCTTCCATCAAAAACACTGATTAAATTTTAATAAGGAGCAAAAATGGAACAAAAAGGCGTAATTTATATTCTTACCAATCCCTCATTTCCTCAATATGTAAAAATCGGTTATGCCGATAACATCGAGGCGAGGTTGAGACAATTAAATAACAGCGAGTGTATTCCGTTTGCTTTCCGTGTTTACGCTACTTATGAGGTTGAGGAACGACTCACGGACTTAAAGCTTCATGCGCTTATAGACCAGTTAAATCCCAACCTTCGTTCAATCGATAACGTAGGCGGTAAAAAGCGCGTTAGAGAGTTTTACGCCATGTCTCCCGAACAGGCGTACTCAATTCTTGAAACCATTGCTATATTAGGTGGTAGAAAGAACAGGTTAAAGCTTTGGGAACTTTCCGAGGATCAGCGCAAGGATGTTGAACTTGCCGCTGAAATTGAGGACGAGCATCATGAAAGATTAGCTCCCTTCACCTTCTCCAAATGCAACATACCTGTTGGTGCAACTATTACCTACATAAATCGCGGTAAAGCCAACTCTGGAATCGAAGTTGTAGTTGTAGACGATAAGAATGTTGAGTACCAGGGCAAGAAATATTCTCTTTCCGCCTTGGCATCAGAGCTTTCGGGAAGCAAATGGGGAGTTGCCGGTCCTCGCTATTTCAAATATAACGGAGAGTGGTTAAACACAATCCGTGCAAGAGTGGAAGGTTGGAAAGAGCCGGAGCGTGTAGAAGATGTTTGGATCATTCCCTGCAATCCTAAATATTACGATATAGTTGCAGCTTTCGATAACTTGGATGTTATAGAGTGGAGTCAATCCAACAATACAGCCGTAGGTGATACCGTGTACTTGTACGTGGGAGATAAATATCAGTCCATTATGTATAAGTGCGAGGTTGTCGGAGCGGATCTTCACGGTAACAGATCAACCGATGATTTCAAGTATTATAAGGAACTTGCCAAAGATCCCGAAGCGTGCTATATGAGGTTAAAATTGGTTGAGAAATACCCCGAGGGACAATATCCTCTTAAAGAATTGCGTGAAAACGGACTTACGAGTGTTCAAGGACGGAGTAAGGCGACTGTACAGTTGGTCAAATATCTTACAAAGTAAATTAGCGAATGATGTAAGATTTATAAAACAAGGCGAGCTTTTTAGCTCGCCTTTAACAATGTAAAAACAAAGAACGTAACTCTGTTCGAATTACGTTCCTCTTGGCGCAGTCGGTGGGTCTCGAACACTGCGCCGCAGGGTGCTTTTCTTCAATCCGGACACAATACTTGAAGTGACTGCAAAAATGGCAGTACTGAAATATTTAATAAATCTATTGACTGAAACCTGAAATTTTGGTATAATCTTAATGTCGAAATTCAAATTAATGGACAGGTGTCAACATGACAAAAACCGAAGCGATCTCCCGCATAGAATTTCTCCGTGCCGAGATCATAAAAAACTCTAAGCTATATTACGAAAACGATGCTCCCGCCATATCTGACTACGAGTACGATATGATGTTCCGCGAGCTTACCGAGCTCGAGGCAGAGTATCCCGAGTTGCTCACACCTGACTCTCCCACAAGGCGTGTCGGCGGCAAGGCACTCGATAAATTTGAAAAATTCACCCACAACGTCAGAATGGGTAGCCTCACCGACGTTTTCTCCTACGACGAGCTTCACGAGTTCACCGACCGTATGGAGGGAATACTCGGCACTCTTGCAGAGTACTCGGTAGAGCCGAAGATCGACGGACTTTCGGTCTCGCTTATCTACCGCGACGGAGTTTTCGTACAGGGAGCAACGCGCGGCGACGGTGAGGTCGGTGAGGACGTTACCGAAAATCTCCGCACTATCCGCTCGATCCCACTGAAGCTTACCGAGCCCATTCCGTACCTCTGTGTGCGTGGCGAGGTATATATGTCGAAGCGCGTCTTCGAGGAGCTGAACGAGGTACGTGAGGCGGCGGGACAGCCGCTCTTTGCTAATCCGAGAAACGCCGCGGCAGGCTCTCTCCGTCAGCTTGACCCGAAGATTGCCGCATCCCGTAGACTCGATATACTGATATTCAATCTTCAGGAGGGCTCGCTCTATCTCGACGGCAGAGCACCTGAGACTCATTCCGAGACCCTTGCGAGACTTACCGAGCTTGGCTTCACCACCGTTCCCGAGCGCACAGTAGCTCATAGCTACGACGAGGTTGCCGCTCACGTCGAGCACCTCGGTGACAGTCGCGATAAGCTCGCCTTTGATATGGACGGCGCAGTAATTAAGATAAATGGACTCTACTACCGCACTGTGGTAGGCGAGGGAACCAGTACGCCGAAATGGGCGGTAGCATATAAATATCCCCCGGAGGAGAAGGAAACAAAGCTTCTTTCCGTCGATATCCAGGTCGGCAGAACGGGTGTTCTCACTCCTACGGCAAATCTCGAGCCGGTGCGCCTTGCAGGTACTACCGTCTCTCGCGCAACTCTCCACAATGCACAGTTTATTCTCGAGCGCGATATCCGTATCGGCGACACCGTTGTCGTGCGCAAGGCCGGTGAGATAATCCCCGAGATAGTACGCTCCCTTCCCGAGAAGAGATGCGGCACGGAGCAGCCCTTCGAGATGCCCGCGACATGCCCCTCCTGCGGTCATGCAGTAGTGCGCGACGATGCAGGTGACGGTGCGGCGACTCGCTGTCCTAATCCTGCGTGCCCCGCGCAGACCTCACGTAGCATCACTCACTTTGCTTCGAAGGGTGCTATGAACATCGACGGCCTCGGCCCACAGGTGGTAGAGCTTCTTCTCGCAAACGGCAAGATCAAGGATATAGCTGATCTCTACACTCTTAAGGTAGAGGATATAGAAGGTCTCGACCGTATGGGTAAAAAGAGTGCAGAGAACTTAGTTTCTGCTATTGAGGCTTCTAAGAGCCGTGGCCTTGAGCGCCTTCTTTACGCACTCGGCGTCAGACAGGTAGGTGAGGTAGCGGCAGAAGAGATCGCACGTAAGCTGCGCACCCTTGACGCTCTCTTCGAGGCGACCTACGACGACTATCTCGCGATCAACGATATCGGTGAGATCACCGCTACCGCTCTCGTGGAGTTCTTTGCATCCGAGGAAACTCGTGCACTCTGCGATAGGCTCACCTCTCTCGGAGTATCCGGTGAGGCGATGAGCGAGGAGCGCGGAGACGTTCTTGCGGGACTCACCTTCGTTCTTACGGGAACACTTCCAACCATGTCGCGCGATGAGGCATCAGCACTTATCAAGGCGGCTGGCGGCAAGGTCTCGAGCAGCGTATCTAAGAAGACCACCTACGTCGTGGCAGGTGATGAAGCAGGCTCTAAGCTTACTAAGGCGCGCGACCTGGGCGTCACCGTTCTCAACGAAGCAGAGCTTCTGGAAATGCTGAAAACTAAATAAAAAACCAAGCAGAAATGCAAAAACCGACATCGCTTAAAAATGATGTCGGTTTTTATATTAGCAAATTAAGCATTACACAGCGGATATGACTAGCTGTTCGTCAGCAATATCCTTACCGTGTACGTAAACAGTTATCTCGCCCTTTTCCTTTGTCCTTATGATCAACACAGCCTCGCCGCCAAACGCGTGACAGCTGTCCGATCCATACTGATCCTCATTTTTTGGGTCACCTGAGAAGAAGCCGAGAAGCTCGCCTCTCTCCACTCTGCAGTATAGAGCATCCGAGAAGCTGTCCGCTGTGATTCCGTTAGCATCCGTTATTCTCACCCTTACGTAGAGCAGGTCGCGTCCGTCCGCCATTAGCTTATCCTTTTCCGGTGTCAGCTCTATTTTTGCGAGCTCACCAAACGAGCGAAGAGTATAGCGCGATACCTCCTTACCACCCTTGTACGAGACGGCACATATCTCACCCGGCATATAGACCGTATCTATCGTCGCGATGCCCTTGACGGGGGACGACCTTCCGACACTGCGGCCGTTTACTATCCATTCGATCTCATCCGCGCGTGTATAGGTCTCGACCTTGATGGGCTTGCCAATATATTTTTCATCGTAGCTCCAGCACTCCCTTACGTCGTACCAATGCCACTTCGTTCCTGAAAATCCCTCTCCGTAATGCTCGGGATGAGTGACGAAGATCCGCGGTTCGGTATCATCACGCCACATCATCTCTCTGAAATATGATTGCGGCCGTCTCTTACCCGTCAACTCGCGATCTCCTTGATAACACGCTCTCCAAGGGTAGGGTGACGGACCTAACCCCCTTGTGATACCGTCCCTTTCCCATGAAAATCTACCGCAGCCGACCTCTCCCATATTGTCGAATGCCACCCAGGTGAAGTCTCCGAGCACATAGGGGTACTTTGCAGCCTTTTCCCAAGAGTCGTAGAAGTAAATTGCCATAGTCTCCGAGCCCCATATCACCTTTTCAGGGGAGTACTCGTGATCCTTTTCATATCTGTCGTAATAATAGTTGTTACCGACGATGTCGAGTGGCGCCTCGTAGTCTTTTGTGATATCGTTTACCTCCGAAACCTCCGTTTTCATAAATCTATCGGTAAGATATTCTTTATATTCCGGAGGATCTATGTCCTCTCCAATCTTTTCACGTCTTAAAAAGTCTTTTTGAAGACCCGATGTCACGAATCGTGTATCATCATATTTTCTGATTTCATCCGAGAGTACCTTCGCCCATTTTTCCGAACCCTGCGTGCCGTCGATCTCATATATCTCATTTCCTATCGAATAGCTGAACACGGATGGGTGATTCCTGTCTCGAAGTACCATATAGGAAATATCTCTTTTGCACCAATCATCGAAGAATAGGTGATAGTCGTTCTGCACCTTCGGCATCTGCCAGGTGTCAAACGCCTCGTCCATTACTATCACACCCAGTCGGTCGCACGCCTCTAGGAACGCGAGCGATGGAGGGTTGTGTGCTGTGCGTACGGCGTTGAATCCGCATTCCTTCAGCAGTCTTACCTTTCTTTCCTCAGCCGCGGGATACGCCGCCGCACCCAGAACTCCGTGGTCGTGATGTATGCATCCTCCGCGCAGCTTGATTGGCTTTCCGTTCAGTATCAGTCCTTCGGTCGCGTTGACCTGTATTTCTCTGATTCCGAACTTGGCGACCGTCGTATCAGTAGTCTCGCCGTCAGCGGTAACGTACACTACCATCTCGTAGAGGTTAGGGTTATCGGTATCCCATAGGAGTGCATCCTTCACCTCGAGAGTATATTCGAATGCACTCTTGCCGACCGTGACGCTTTCGTCAAGCCGTCCCGTGCTGACAGTTTTACCGCTATTGTCATTTATAGCAAAATCGATCCTTACACTCGAATCAATGTCGGAGCTTACCGTAAAGGAAATATTTACTTTTGCATCTTTACTGCTGATCTCTGTAGTAATGAAGTAATCCCATGGCTCGATCCTGACTTTGCCACCCTCCCAGAGAAACACGTCGCGATATATTCCGTTACCCGTATACCATCTCGCGCTGATAGGCAGGGGATTGGTAGTGATCTTCAACTTGTTCGTGCCATCGAGTGTAAACGGTGTCAGATCGACCAGCATCGGCGTAAATCCATACGGATGATTTATAAGGGTGTTCTCGTTCAGTATCACACGAGTATTCATATACGCGCCGTCGATGTCAAGAACGTAGTGCGTGTCCTTGTTCAGCATAAGATGCTTTACGTAAGTGCCCTTGCCGGTAGGATAATATCCGTTGTGCCATCCCTCGGAAACACTCGCATCTCTCTTCGCTCTTATCTGATAATCGTGTGGTAGATCTACCTTTTCGTAGGTATCGCTATACGCCTTGAAAAACCAGTCGTCACTAATAAGTCTTTTAAACATATTTATGAACATTCCTTTCTTTTGAAAAGTCGCTTGCCTTCGGTTTCTCCCTGCGGAGCGAAAGACACAAACGGCGGTTTGAAAATTTGTTTTAAAATTTTGAATAAAACGGGGCAGAACTCTTAATTTGAGTAATGCCTCGTTTATTTTTATATTCTTACAGTAAATTCCTTACCATCTCTCGGATGTGGAAATCCTATCTCAACACACGTGAGCTTGTAGCTTTTCTCGCCTCTCTCTCCATAGAGAAAATCGTTTACCAGCGGATGCCCGATATACGCCATATGAACGCGTATCTGGTGCGTCCTTCCCGTATGTAGAGTGACCTCGCACAGAGAGGTAACACCGTCAGTTGAGATGCGCCTATACTCTGTCACTGCGCGCTTGCCGTCGGGTCTCACGATGCGCTTTATTGACTCCTCGCTTTCTCTTTCTATCGGTGCATCGATAATGCCGCACTCGGGCGTTACACCGACCACCTCTGCGATATATTTCTTTTTGAACTCTCCGCGCCGCATGCTATCGGAGAGCTCGTTTGCCGTGATCTGATCCTTCGCGATGAGCACGAGCCCCGAGGTGTCTCTGTCGAGTCTGTTTACCGCGCGGAATACGAAATCACCGCCGTATCTTGCCATAACCGCATTTGCGAGAGTGGGGAGATTATTTCCCTTCGACGGGTGAGTAGGCATATTCGTCGGCTTGTTCGCGACGAGTATATATTCGTCCTCGTATACCACCGATACCGGAATATCCATTGGCGGTATATTCTCGCTCGCCGCCTCGCCGAGATCTATCTCCACGATGTCACCGCACTTTACCTCAGCACGCACCGTCACGACCTCACCGTTCAGAGTGATGCCGCCGTGCTTTACTCGCTTGACGAGAGTTTTGGATAATCCGTTTTTATATAGAAATTCCTTCAGCCCGATGGGTGTGTCTTTGTCATCTGCCGTTATTGTAAGCTTTTTCATGATGCTTCAGAGTGCCTTTGCCTACTCACACGCCACGGGTTACTACGGTGTTTACCGATCGCGGCGGAAGTGCATATGATGATCCGTTAAACGTGATAACCGTCTCGTCGTCATACGGATTTGCGGCAACGAGTATTATCTCTCCGTTTGGATTTTTGAATGCTACACACGACGAGGAGAATTCTCCTGTCAGCTTTAGATATTTTGCACCTCGCTTTACAAAGTGCGAGAAATGCTTCATAAGGTAAAATTCTGGTGTCAACCGTCCCACTCCGTCAAGCACGTGAATGAGGGAATTCTGTCGCCATCCCCAGGTACTTCTGCTATCGTCCTGAAGTGCGATATTCCAGTATACGTATGCCGATGCACCCATACGGAAATACAGTCGCATCATCTCGAAAATGTATAGCATATGATCCCAGGAGTTATCACCGTTTCCGCATTCACTTTCACTTTGTATGATCTCTAACTCGGGATAATCATCCTGCGTATCGATCAGAGCGTATTTTCCCGCCCATTGATACGCGACCGCCTTGATATGTTTTCTTGCATTTTCGTCACGCATAGCATATCCGAGATAGTCGGAATACCTTGTATATAGCATTCTGTGATCGGTCTCCGGACCGTTTATCGTACCGAAAACTATGTTTACACCCGATCCCTCGAGAGCCTCACCGAGATATCCGCCGACGAATTCCGATAGCTCCTTGCCGGTCCATACGCAGGAGGGAAAGACCTGGTTTGAGCAGGGCTCGTTCTGCGGACAAACGTGTACGAGCGGAACACCCTCCGCCTTATACGCATCAACGTATTTCCTGAAATAAAGGGCATACGCCGACAGGTTTTCTTTAGTCATTCTGAACGTTCCGTTGTTATATGCTTTTTTAGTTTTGAGCCACAGCGGAGGACACCAGGGGGAGGCAAACATCTGCATCTTGTCCTGCCTTTTCAGCGCCTCCTTAATGAGGGGCAAAAGAAGCATTCTGTCTCTTTCTATTGAAAACTCGTTCATCGAGTAATCTCCGTCTTTCTCGTCGTACGAGTAGAAATCCAGCGCAAAATCGCTTGCACCCATAGGTGTTCTGCAATAATTGAAATTGCACTTATCCCTGTCGAAGAGCTCGTCGAGCAGTGCCGATCGTTCACCGTCGGGTAACGTGGACAACGCCTCGGCACTCAGCTCACTGAAGCAAGCACCGAAGCCGCGTATCTCTTGCGCTTCACCTATTACTTTAAGCTCTATTCCTTTTTTATCCGTAGCGGACAACTTTTGCCAAGGGTTCTTTTCCGTGGTAGTGATCATTATATAAATCTCCGTTTGGAATTGTCTGTGATTTACATTTCTATTTTACCACGGCACCGTAAAAAAATCAATAGAAATATGATATCTACGCAGAAGGTATTTACAGAATATTTATCCGGAAGATAAAACCTAGAAACGCTCTTTATAATGGTTGACAAAACGAAATAGCGATGATATAATCAAGGTGCGCTAGAAAATTTATAAAAATCACCTGAGTTTCACCAATCAAAGTGAAGATGGAGATGATGAATGTGAAATATGATCTTGGATTTTTAAAAAACAACCCCGTATTCTGGTCCCGTCTCGGCTTTTGCTACGATCCGCCGATAGAGAACGAGCGCGGTGAGCCTCTGGCCTTCACCGAAAACTTTGAGAAATACGTATCCACTCACCGCGATTTTCTTAAAGCAGGAGTGAAAATACACACCTCGATACTTCACTCGGGATGGGTCGGTGTGGACAAATATGACTACACCCTCACAGATCGGGTTCTTGATGCCGTATTCTCGGCGGGTGACGACATCCTCTATATCCCACGCATAAAGCTCAACGTTCCGATAGATTGGTGCTACGAGAACCCCGAGGACGTCTTTGTATATTACGGCGGTCCGGAAACCGCCGAGGGAATTCGCGCTCTCGTTGGCACGGAAAAGCAGGATTACCTCGGCTACGAGTCGCCCTCGGGCTATTACAGAGCAGGGGATTACGTAGACCCGCGACCGAACGTCGGCGGACTGATAGCGCGACAGAGCTTTTCGTCCGAGAGGTGGCTACGAGATGCAGGGGAAGCACTTCGCCGTCTTGTTGACCGACTTGAGAGTAGCAAATACGCAGATAGAATAATAGGCTACCATATAGCTTATGGTATCTCCGGTGAGACCGCCCTCTGGGGAAGAATAAACAAACACTACGGCGATTACGGCATAAATAACCGCCGCGCACTCTATAAGTACGGCTTAGAGAAATACGGCTCGCCCGATGCACTTGCCGAGGCGTGGTGTCAAGAAAACGTCACCGAGGATACTCTACGCATTCCTACGCCCGACGAGCGTGCAGGCAGAACATCTGTACCCGAGGAGCATCTGCGTTTTAGAGACACAGACCGTCTTGCGATAGATCTCGATCTTTTCACCGCCGAGGTGAACGCGAACGCGCTCGAGCACTTTGCCAAAATAGTCAAGTCGCGCTCCGACAAGCTCGTAGGAGCTTTCTACGGTTATCTTCTTTATATCGACAATTCGGCTTATACGGGTCACATCGCGCTCGAGAGACTTCTTTCCTCGCCCTACGTTGATTTCTTCGCCGCACCGAAGGCATACGCGCGCTCGGGCGCGGGAGAGCCGGGAGGTGAGATATGTCCCGCTCAGTCGATAAATCTCCGTAAGCTCTTCGTCGACGAGCTCGATAACCGCACATACCTTGCAACGGAGAACGAGGATGATAAGAAGGATGGCTTCGTAGCCGCTAACTCATCGGATTCGGTCAGCGTTATGTGGCGCGAGTTTTCGAAGGATCTCTCCCACAACTCGGGCTTTTGGTGGATGGATCTTGGCGGAGGCTGGTTTGCCGACGAGCTTCTTATGAGCACCGTGAAGAGCCTCGTTGACCTGAACGGCACTCTCAGATGCGAGGCACACGAGTCGGTATCCGACGTTCTCGTGGTCTTCGACGAGCGTTCAATGGTATATATGCGCGAGAGCGTCGATATGCACCGCGGCTATCTTCGCGAGCTGATAACGAATCTTGCCGCCTCCTCAGTCGTGTTCGACGTATACCGTGCCCGCGACCTTGAGCGGATCGATCTTTCGCGCTATAAGCTCGTGATCTTTGCATATAACGTCTACGCCGACTCCTCGCTCTGCCGTCTCATTTCGGAGCTTCCCGAGAGCACGACTGTCGCATATTGCTATCTTTTCGGCGCGTGGGACGAGAAGGGGAGGACACTTTCGCGTCTTCCCGACAGCCGTCACTCGGATTACGATTTTCCACTTCTTTCCAATACGCGCTCATACTCGCCTACAGAGAGTGCAATAGCCATTACAGAGCCATATATCACCTCGAAAGAGCTACGCTCTCTTGCAGAGCGTGCGGGCTGTCACGTCTATACCGAGGCAGAGGATGTAACGGTCTACGCTGATAATCGCTTTACCGCAGTTTTTAACGATCGCACGACGGTCGGCACTGTCACTCTACGCGAGAGAGGAGATTACGTCGACGCCGTGAGCGGTGAGATATACCTTGACACCGACGTGGTACCTCTACCCTCCGGCGAGCGCTGGGTGCGCTTTATCCGTCCTCTTTGATGTAAACGGATATTTACAGAGAGAGACCTATGACGATTTTTTTCGCCGTGGGTCTCGCTTTTTTGCGTCTATGCCTGATGTAAATATTCCTTTACCTTAAAATCTTGACAAATATGAAAATATATGTTAAAATATAGGTTGGAAAATTATTTGGAGGGGTTATAGTGGCAACACGTACAACTACAAAAAAGACTTACGGCGACCAGAGCATCAAGAGCCTTAAGGGCGCAGACAGAGTCAGAAAAAGACCTGCCGTCATCTTCGGCTCCGACGATCTTATCGGTTGTCAGCATTCATTTATAGAGATACTTGCGAACTCGGTCGACGAGGCTCGTGAGGGCTACGGAGATAAAATAATAGTCAAAAAGTATCGGGATCTCTCAATAGAGGTTGAGGATTTTGGACGCGGTGTTCCTCTCGGATATAACGAGAAGGAGAAGAGATGGAACTGGGAGCTTGTCTTCTGTGAGCTATACGCGGGCGGTAAGTACGATAACAACGACGGCAATTCCGCATACGAGTTTTCTCTCGGACTTAACGGTCTCGGTGCCACCGCTACTCAGTACTCCTCGGAGTTTATGACGGTAGCCTCCTATAACGGCAAGACCTGCTCGTCCATCAGCTTCAAGGCGGGTAATCCCGTGACCGATCTCAAGGTAGAGGATATCTCCGGCGGTATGAAGCGCCGCGGCACTGTCATCAGATGGCGTCCCGACCTCAAGGTCTTCAAGGAGATAGATATCCCCGTCGAGTTTCTGGCATCCACGATGCGCCGCCAGGCGTTCGTTAATGCGGGAATAAAGTTTATTCTTAAGGTTGAGAATGAGAAGGGAAGGTTCGAGGATACCGAGTTTTATTACGAGCGCGGTGTAGCCGACTATATGGCGGAGATCACCGAGGGTAAGACTATGACGAAGCCCGTGCTCTGGAATCTCGAGACCAAGGGTCGCGACCGAGAGGACCTGCCCGAGTATAAGGTAAAAGCGGAGATAACCTTCTGCTTTACAAAGGACGGACTTGCGGAGTATTATCACAACGCATCCTTCCTCGAGCACGGCGGTGCTCCCGAAAAGGCGGTGCAGAGCGCATTTACCTCTGTTATCAACAAGTATATCAAGTCGCAGAATAAGAGCAAGACCGAGATAAAGGTCACCTATGCCGACATTTCGGACAACCTTTCGGTAATCATCAATTCCGCATCGACACAGACCTCCTACGAGAACCAGACAAAGAAGGCTATCACCAACGCCTTTATCCAAAAGGCTCTCACCGAGTTTATCAAGACTAATCTCGAGATATATCTCATCGAGCATAAAAATGAGGCGGGCGTTATAACGAAGCAGATTCTTGCCAACAAGCAGGCTCGCGAGGCGGCAGAGAAGGCAAAGGTCGATATAAAAAAGAAGCTGACCGGCACGATGGACGTCTCGAACAGAGTAGAGAAATTCGTTCCTTGCGGCTCAAAGGATCCCTCTATCCGTGAGGTATACATAGTAGAGGGTGACTCGGCTATGTCGAGCTGTAAGCTGGGCCGTAATGCTGAGTTTCAGGCGATCATGCCCGTCAGAGGTAAGACTCTCAACTGTATGAAGTCGAGCTACGATAAGATATTCGCGAGCGATATCATAGTCGATCTTCTCAAGGTCATCGGTTGCGGAGTTGAGGTGAAGACCGGAAAGAAAAATGATATTGCTACGTTTGATTACAGTCTTCTGAAGTGGAATAAAATAATCATATGCACCGATGCGGACGAGGACGGCTTCCAGATACGTACTCTTCTTCTTACGATGTTCTATAGACTTCTTCCGACTCTTATCGAGAACGGTAAGATATATATCGCCGAGTCGCCTCTTTTCGAGATAACCTCGGGCGGTGATACCTATTTCGCATATAACGAGCAGGAGAAGCTTGATATTATCGCAAAGCTCGGAAATAAAAAATACACCCTTCAGCGCTCGAAGGGTCTTGGTGAGAACGAGCCGGATATGATGTGGCGCACCACAATGTGTCCGCAGACTCGCCGTCTCATCGCGGTAACTCCCGCAGAGGCAGAGGCCACGGCAAAAATGTTTGACGTACTCCTTGGCGATGCGCTCCAGGAGAGAAAGAAATTCATTACAGACTTCGGTCACCTTTATATTAAGGATGCCGATATTTAAGAGAGGATAAAACAATGGCTAATCTTGTAAAAAATGCAAAGTTTGAGGGTGTCAAGGGCCCCCTCCTCACCATAGTTATGGACGGTGTCGGCATCGCCGCGGATAACGGTGCCAACGCAGTTGCGGCAGCACACACACCTACCCTTGATATGCTTATGTCGAAATACCCCTGCGTTGCGATCAAGGCTCACGGCACAGCGGTAGGTCTCCCCGGTGACGACGATATGGGTAACTCTGAGGTCGGTCACAACGCGCTTGGATCGGGTCAGGTCTTCGCACAGGGTGCGAAGCTTGTTTCGCAGTCGATCGAGAGCGGCAAGATCTTTAACTCCGAGACATGGTGCACCCTCGTCGACGGAGTAAAGAAGAACAACTCGATCCTTCACTTTCTCGGACTTTTCTCCGACGGAAACGTTCATTCGCATATCGATCATCTCAAGGCGCTTATAAATGAGGCGAAAAACAGCGGCGTATCCCGTGTCCGCGTTCACATCCTTCTCGACGGCCGTGACGTTGGTGAGACCAGTGCGCTCGACTACGTGTGCCCCTTCGAGGAGTATCTTGCCTCTCTCCGTTCTCCTGACTTCGATATTGCTATCGCATCCGGCGGCGGCAGAATGCAGATCACTATGGACAGATACGAGGCTAACTGGGGTATGGTAGAGGCAGGCTGGAAAACTCACGTTCTTGGAGAGGGCAGACAGTTTGCATCTGCAGAGGAGGCTATCAACGCATACAGAGCGGAGTATAAGGTCATCGACCAGGATCTTCCTCCCTTCGTTATTGCAAAGGACGGCAAGCCCGTCGGAACTGTAGAGGACGGAGACAGTGTTATCTTCTTCAACTTCCGCGGCGACCGTTCTATCGAGATATCGAAGGCATTTGAGTCCGGCGCAGATTTTGATAAGTTTGACCGAAAGAGAGTTCCCGCAGTTCTCTATGCAGGTATGCTCGAGTACGACGGCGACCTCCATATTCCTTCCCGTTATCTTGTAAATCCCCCCGAGATCACAAACACTATGACCGAGTATCTCGTCGGTGCAGGCGTTACTGAGCTTGCTATTTCCGAGACTCAGAAGTACGGCCACGTAACCTACTTCTGGAACGGTAATAAGTCGGGTAAGTTCTCCGAGGAGCTCGAGACCTATATCGAGATCCCCTCTGACGTCGTTCCCTTCGAGCAGAGACCTTGGATGAAGTGTGCAGAGATCACAGATAAGCTTATCGAGTGCCTCCGTTCCGGCAAGTATAAGTATCTCAGAGTTAATTTCCCCAACGGCGATATGGTAGGCCATACCGGCTCCTTCCTTGCTACCGAATGCTCTATGGAGGCTCTCGACCTTCAGCTTGCAAGACTGCTCAAGGTAATCGACGAGCTCGAGGGCGCGGCTCTCATCACTGCCGATCACGGTAATGCAGACGAAATGTACGAAGTTGACAAAAAGACCGGCGCACCTAAGCAGGGCAAGGACGGCTCCTTCAAGGCAAAGACCAGCCACACCCTTAACCCCGTCCCCTTCATCGTTTACGATAACTTTACCGCAGATAAGTATACGCTTAAGAAGAATGGCTCTTTCGGTCTCTCTAACGTTGCTGCGACCACTGTAAACCTTCTCGGCTACGATGCACCCGCTATCTGGGACGAGTCGATGGTGGAGATCAACTGATCAAAGCTGCATAGAGCTCAACCTATGATTCGAATATAAAAACAACGGGAATATCTCCGGCACGGTCGTGGGATACTCCCGTTTTTTACTGCTTTTTGACGAGTTTTATGCACATTTTGACACTTTCTATGACTTGTCGGTTAAAAAAATAAAAAAATATAAAAAACTTTACGTTTGTTCATACTTTAGTAATATTTATCTGCTATAATAACCGACGCTTTATATGTATGAACCAAAATCTATCATTATTAATACATTAAGTGTAGAGTTTTTTGAGTAAGCGGAGGTTTCTATGGTTTTTGAAAATCTTCATGTAAAACACAAATCTTTCGGCAACGGCACCATTCTTTCCAAGTCCGGAAAGTATATAACGGTCAAATTCGGCGCTACGCAGAAAATATTCGTTTATCCCGACATTTTCGAGAAGTTTCTGACTCTCGAGGATGGAAGTGTCAGCGATGATATTCTTGCTGATATCAAGGATTCAAACATTGCGAAGCAGAAAATTATCGATATAAAGAATGAGGAAAATCATCGCGCTATGACTCGCGGTATAGTTATCCCCGGTAAGGAGAATGCTAACCTTGATGGCGAGGATGAGGAGCGCTCGTCGAGCGAGCACGAGGAAATATGATTTTTCCATGAGAAGAGGGGTATCGGACGTCGTCCGTGACCCCTCTTCTCACTCACCTCGGACTTTTCTCAGTAGTAATAATTTTTTAAAAAAACTGATGCCGTATCGCGGCATTTGGGGAATAATATGATACTTAAAGGATATCTTTTTGCATTCGGATACGTGGTGGCTGTGATTCTTTTGTCGCTTATTGCCTACAAGCTCGGTATGCAGAAAAAATACACTCGCAAGCTGATTCATATAATGATAGGCTTCGTGTTCGTCATCTTGAATAATTTTATCGGCACTGCTTCGTTGCATTTTCTGGCCGTCTGTTTCATCTGTCTTATACTTCTTGTGATAGATTACAGACGCCATCTCCTGCCGCATATGTCCTCCGACGGAGATAACTCACCCGGCACGGTATATTACGCCGTTTCTATGAGTATCATGGCGTTTATATCATACCTTGCACCCGAGAGCTTCACGCTTCCTTTTGGCATAGCGGTATTCTGCACGTCCGTCGGTGACGGTCTCGCGGGCGTCGTAGGTCAGTCGATACAGAGATACAACCCCGGGATATGTGGCACTAAAAGCCTGTACGGCACACTTACAAATCTTCTGGTATCGTCGCTCGGCACTTATCTTCTTGCAGTAGTGCTCGATCTTCCGCTTCATTTTTGGCAGTGCATCGTGATCGGTATCGTGGCGACCGAGCTTGAGCTCATGTCCACGCGCGGACTTGACAATATATCTTTGCCACTTGGCGTATTTGCCTCTTGTGCATTTATGCTCGGCTACGGCGGTGCTGCCGAATACGTGGCGCCGATACTCGTGATCCCGACGATGATATCCGTAGTTTTTAAAAAACAGCTTCTGACAAGCCCCGGCACAGCTATGGCGGCACTCCTTGGCACTGTGGTCTCAATAGCCCTTGCAAATACAGGCTTTATTTTACTGCTTGCGTTCTTTGTGGGAAGTGTTATAACCGATAAAATCAAAGAAAGACATAAAAAAGCGGAGCAGAATAACAAAAAAGAACGCCTCCCTCGCACAGCGTGGCAGGTTCTTGCGAACGGAGTACTCCCGCTTGTGGCTGCCGTTTTATATATTGTGACTGAGGATCGAGTCTTTCTGCTCGCATATGTTGCCACTCTTGCCGAGGCGTTTGCCGATACTGCGTCATCGTCTGTCGGTGTCCTCTCGAGCAGTGCATACGATCTCTTCCGCCTCAAAAAATGCGAGGTAGGCGAGAGCGGTGGTGTATCGCTACTCGGCACGCTTGCAGCTCTTCTCTCGTCAACGCTCCTTTCACTTCTTGCATTTATACTGGGAGCTATCACACCGACCGAGCTTATCGCAGTAGCCTTGATCGGATTTGGCGGTTCGGTTGCCGACAGCCTTTTCGGATCGCTTCTTCAGGGCAAATTCATCTGTGCCGTGTGCGGTGCGCGGGTTGAGACGCGCCTTCATTGTGGGGAAAAAGCATCACTCTGCCACGGTTTATCATTTGTAAATAACAGTACTGTCAATTTCATCAGCACTTTTTTATCCTTCGCAATAACTATTCTTATATTTTACTAAGCACAAAAAACGGTGTGCCGCTATTTTGCGGCACACCGTTTTTTAACTGTAAATATTATGTCCAACCGTCAGAGTCAACATTGCTTGAGCATATGATGTCAGTAGTGCTGAAGGAAATTATCTCTATCTCGGGAGACGTGTACGTAGCTTTTTGAAGCTCCATTTTGAAACCTTCCTTTCACCGTTATATTATCATTATAGCACATCGTTTCATATATTGCAAGGAAAAATGAAAAAACTATTGACAATCCTACGTATGGGTGCTATAATATAATCAACAGTTGAACAATCATTCAACTGTTATCTGAAAGGAGACGTATGAATATAAAGGATACATATCTTCCATCCTGTGAGTGCGATGAGGTGCATGTCGACGCGGTAGAGAAGCGCAGAGGTGAGATGCCTGACGAGAGCACTCTCTACGACCTTGCCGATTTTTTTAAGATATTCGGTGACTCCACTCGCATCAGCATACTTTACGCCATCGACGGCGAGCCTATGTGCGTATGTGATATAGCCGACCTGCTCGGTATGACGAAATCTGCCGTCTCACATCAGCTGAAGGTTTTGCGTACCGCGCGTCTTGTGACATATCGCAAATCGGGCAAGAATGTTTATTACACTCTCGCCGACGATCATGTGAGGGATATAATTGAAAAAGCACTTGACCACATAAGAGAATAACGTTTGTTTAATGAGGAGAATCATCATGAAGCACAAATTTACCTTTTCCGGAGTTGACTGTCCTGTTTGCGCATCAAAGCTTGCGACTATGATCGCCGAGTGCGAGGGCATTGATAACGTCAAGATCAATTTTCTTACCGAAAAGCTCACCGTTGAGAGCGAGCTTGACACCGATACCGTGTATTCACTAACCTGCAAGGCTGCTGCCGCATTTTCAAAGGATGTAGTGATCAATAAGTAATTATGAACCGGCTTATCGCATTTTTTAAGAGGGAAGTGCCGCGCATAGCCACGGCAGCTTTCCTCTTTGTAGCGGCGCTTGTGACTGAGCATCTTGGCGCCGGATACGTGGCGCTTGCCATTTATATTCTGGCATTGCTCGTCAGCGGCCTATCCGTTTTTATCGATGCTGTGCGTGGAATACTGCGTCGCGATCTTCTCGACGAGAAGTTTCTGATGTCGATAGCCTCCATTGGCGCGATGATAGTCGGCGAGTGGAGTGAGGGTGTCGCCGTTATGCTATTCTTCCTTATTGGAGAGACATTTGAGCATATGGCGGTACGGCGCTCACGAGCATCTATCCGCTCACTTATGGATATTATGCCCGACGAGGCGACCGTCCTCGTTGACGGTGAGGAGGAGACGGTCGATGCCGACGAGGTGGAAATCGGCAGTACTATAATTATTCGCTCCGGTGAGCGCGTGCCGCTTGATGCGGTGGTCGTCTCCGGCAGTGCCGATATAGACACCTCCGCTGTCACCGGAGAGGCTATCCCGCGCCCGGTAGCTGTAGGAGATACCCTTGACAGCGGTACCGTTGTTATAGGCGGCGTGCTTACCGCTACTACCATCAGGCTCGCTGAGGACTCTGCCGCATCGCGTATTCTTGAGCTGGTTGAGACTGCCTCGGAGAACAAATCTCGCGAGGAGAGCTTTATCACCTCCTTCTCGCGCTATTATACACCGATAGTAGTCGGACTTGCGGCGGTGCTCGCTCTGGTGCTTTCACTTTGTGGTATCACGACGCCGGGTGAGGCTATTTACCGTGCCCTGATATTCCTCGTAATATCCTGCCCCTGTGCGCTCGTTATATCCGTACCGATGGCATTTTTCGGCGGTATAGGCGGTGCCGCATCCCGAGGAATACTCTTTAAGGGCGGAAACATCTTCTCGAGCGTCGCATCGGCAGACACAGTCGCGCTTGATAAGACGGGCACTGTCACCTCGGGCAGATTTTCCGTCACCGATGTTTCCTCTCCCTCTAGTGTTACCGCGGAGGAGCTTCTTACCCTAGCCGCTATCGCAGAATACGGTTCCAATCACCCGATAGCCGCGGCTATACGTTCAGCGGCAGATACCGACGAGCGCCCCGATAGCTTTACCGAGCTTGCGGGTAAGGGAAGTATTGCCGAGTATCGCGGTGAGCGCATCGCGGTGGGTAATATGGCACTTCTTTCAGAGCTTGGGATCGCACTCCCTGACACCGTCCCAACCGGTGCTGTGCTCGTCGCTCGCGGCGAGAAATATATAGGATGTATAACGGTAGCAGACGAGCTCAAGCCTGAGGCACGCAGAGCTATGACCTCTCTTAAGTCTCTCGGTGTCAAACGCCTTGCTATGATATCCGGCGATCGCCGCGAGAACGTTGAGCGAGTTGCCGCAGAAGCCGAAATAGGTGAAATATACTCGGAGCTTAAGCCCGATGAAAAGTATAAGAAGCTTGAACAGCTTATTTCATCTACCGACCGCGGTGTTATGTACGTCGGTGACGGCATCAACGACGCGCCGGCTCTTGCACGTGCTGACGTTGGTATTGCGATGGGAGCAATAGGTCAGGACAGTGCGATCGAGGCATCCGATCTCGTTATCACTACCGATAATCTTGAAAAGATTCCGGAGGCCATTGAAATAGCGCGGAAAACGGTCGGCATCGCAAAATTCAACATTGTGTTCGCCCTCGGCGTTAAAATACTGATACTCGCCCTAGGTGCTGTGGACCTCGCAGGAATGTGGCTGGCTGTATTCGCCGACGTAGGCGTCGCAGTGGTTGCGATACTCAATTCTATGCGCACGCTCGTTCATAAGCGCTAAGCGCTGTATAATACGTAAAAAACTAATATTACAACAAAAGCGGAGAGCACCCGACGTTAGCCGAGTCTCTCCGCTGATTTATTTTAGTGATTTCCGCAATTGCCGTCGAACATGCCCTTCATATCGCAGAAGAGTCTCTCTCCCACTTTGGTCTTGAAGCCGATGGATGAGAGTAGCTCCGAGGGTGCCGCCTCGGGCAGTGCATAGCATTTATTCATACCGCACAGATCGATAAAATTCATTGTCTGTCTTCCGAGTATGAACATAGCCTCATTGTCCTGCCTGCCTATTGCCTCGCGGATATCGTATATCATGCCGCCATCTGCGAGTATCTCAAACTGACTCATTCCCATCAGCTCTCCCGTGTCGTTGTCACACATAAGATATGCGAACGCACTATCTCTGTACTGTGTACCGAACGTCTCGCAGAGCTCGCGCTGTCTTTTCTTATCCTGAACGGGTGCTATCTTGAACATATCATCTACCGCCCTTCGTTGCCTTGTAGAGGTAGTCTACCTCCTCGGGCTCGAGATATCTCCATTTGCCTACGGGCAGTCCGTCGAGCTTGATATTTCCGATTGAAACGCGTGAGAGTCTCTTGACGGTGAGTCCTGCCTGCTCGCACATCTTTCTTATCTGGCGGTTTCTGCCCTCAAAGAGTGTCATCTTCAGTATAGTACCGGTCTCGTCCTCTCCTGCGATCACCACGTCGACGGGCTTGATTTTATATCCGTCTATCTCGAGTGCCGATGTGAGTATCTCGTGCTGACCCTCGCTGACGGCTCCTGCGACCTTGACACGGTATACCTTGGGTACGCTGTGGCTAGGGTGAGTGAGTCTGTTTTTCAGCTCTCCGTCGTCGGTTAGGAGCAGTATTCCCTCGGATATCATATCGAGTCGTCCGACGGGATAAACGCGTGCTGTAACACCGTCCAGAAGATCGGTGACGCATTTTCTGCCTCTGTCGTCCTCGGTGGAGGAGAGGTATCCTCTCGGCTTGTTCATAACGATATATACGTGCTCGCGCTTTTCTGAAACTATTTTTTTACCCCTGTATGTAACGTGGTCGGCGCGAGGGTCGATCTTAGTACCCACCGTCGCCACGTGTCCGTTCACCGCTACGTGTCCCGCCTCGATCTCCGCCTCTGCGGCACGCCTGGACATGAGACCTGCGTCTGCGATGAATTTTTGTAGCCTGATTTTCTCCATTGTTGTATCCTTTATTGATTTATTTAAAAAACCGCCGGATTTTTTCGAGCAGAGTTTCTTTTTTTATATTCTTCACATCTTCGGTAACGATCAGATCGACAGTGCCGGCAAACTCTCCGTCGACCGTATAGCTTACGCTTCCAACGATCTCACCCTCGCGTAACGGCGCGGATAAAAATCTTGGTAGCTTTACGTACTCCCGCACGTCGTGCTCTCTCTTTTGTAGCACTGTGCCGAGCTCCTCGACGTTCGTGACACGCACCTCGGTAATCGAGCCGTCGAGCACCGGTAGGTCGTATTTGTATTTATACACGTCAGCGAGCGAAATGTGCTCGAGCCTTGAGTACCCGTAGTCCAGCATCGCCTCGTGATCTGACCAATCGGATGGAGCATCGAGTGTCACCGATATGAATGTGAGTCCATCCCTCTCTGCGGCGCCCACGAGGCATCTGCCGCACCTTTTCGTGTATCCTGTCTTTACTCCGATGCTTCCGTCATATTTTAACAGAAGCTTGTTGTGATTTACGTAGGTGCGTGTTCGCTCCTCTCTCGTGAAGGTGCGCTTATATGTTGACGATATCGAGCGGAACAGTTCGTTTTTTATTGCGGCGGCACCTATTTTTGCAAGGTCCCTCGCGGTAGTGTAGTGCTCCTCATCGTCGAGACCGTGCGGATTTGTGAAATGCGTGTCGGAGAGACCTATCTCCTCGGACTTCTCGTTCATCATATCTGCGAATCCCTCAACGTCCCCGCCAAAGTGGGTAGCGAGTGCTACCGCCGCGTCGTTTGCACTTTGCAGAAGCAGGGCGTAGAGTAGCTCCTCAACCGTGAGCTCATCTCCCACCTTGAGATATGCGCTGGAGCCCTCTGTGCCTGCGGCTCGCTCGTCGACCGTAACCGTTTCGTTTATATCGTCTGTGTTTTCTATGACGACCAACGCCGTCATTATTTTCGTCGTGCTTGCCATCGGCAGACGCTCGTCTGCATTTTTCTCGTAGATAAAGCTGTCGGTATCAGGCTGATAGAGTGCGGCTGACCTTGCGCTCAGCCTTAGAGCCTCGCCCACCGTCGCCGATGCGTAAACCGTTACGAATGTGAGTAGAATTATTGCTATAAGAATTATTGCGACGTACATGCTTCTTCGATTATTGTTCCCATTCATATTTAATCTCCCTCTTGCAGTTATTCTGCGGAGAGAAGAGAGAAAATATTCGCCGAAGTTATGAGAGCGCGTTTTTTATCCTCTCGATTATCTCGGGTGAGTGCTCGATCAGAGAGGCTATCCTGTCGACGTCGCTCGACTGTCCGTTTACGTGAATGAGATCTATCTTTGCTTCGCGTGAGACGGTGAGAAACGCTATAGGGGTCACCGACAGTCCCGTTCCGCCACCGCCGCCAAAGCCGCGATCTGCAGAGCTCCTTTTTGGACTGTAATCCACACCGCCCGTCGCTATTCCCATAGATATCTTCGATACCGGTATGACCGTCACTCCGCTCGGAGTATTTATCGCGTTACCTATCACCGTATCCATATCGGTGAAGCTCTTTACCCCCTCGAGGGATGCTCTGATTATGTCACTCATTTTAGTTTCCGACATTACTTCGTCTCCTTCTTATCTTTTCCTTATGATCTATTATCAACAGGTCGATACATGCTCGCATGACGTGGAAAAGCTTTAATGAAAGTGTGACGTTGATATCGAATTTTACGTCGCCGTCGGGAATTAAAATGATTGCATTATCGTATATTACGAGGCTTTTTGATCTTTCTTTAAAATACGCAACAATTGCGGATATCACCGCGTGGTAGCGATACTCCTTCAGATATCTCTCGTGCTCCTCTGTGCGATCTGTCGTAACGGATATCGCGAGTCTGCGTATAAGAAGTGTAGAAACGCCCAGCACGTCGATCAGGCGTTTTATTATCGCTACGGTTGAGGAATATCCTCGCTTTTTCTTTTTCTTTTGCTTATTATTGTCGTAATTTACAGTAATATGCATGAGGGTAAAGGCGAGCTTTACCCCCATCCTTGGATTATACCATACGTCTATCGCCATCCTCTCGTTGAGGAGCAGCACGGCAATAAAAACAATTGCGAAAATCGCGATCCATAGCATAGCGGAGTCCTTACCGCCGACCGTTACGCCTCCTCGCCGGATTCCGCTTCGGTGACGGTCTCGTCCGTATCGGAGTCAAGCATACTGTCATCCTCGTACTCTGACGGCTCGTCCGTATCGTCATCTGCCTCACCGCCGTCACCGAGCTCGTCGAGCTCAGTCACGTCGTCAGCCTCTATACCGCCAAATATAGGCTCGTCCTCAGAGTCGTCGTTCTGCATAGCGTCGTCGGCTCCGTCGCCGTCGTATTCTGCGGTGTCTATAGCGGAGTAGCCTTCCGTAGAGGGACTTTCTGCAGCAGATGCGGCGGAGATATCCTCACCGTTGGCATTTGTCTCTGCCTCGGGGAACTCCATTTCCTCCTGTACGGCGCCCTCTGCGTTTTCTACGCTCTTAGCCTTGCTGAACATATCCTGCATCTCGTCGGTAGTTCTCGGGAGCTCGTAGATATCCTTAAGACCGAACACACGCAAAAAATCGGAGGTCGTACCGTAGAGCATAGGTCTTCCGGGTGCATCGAGACGCCCCTTAGGCTCTATGAGTCCTCGGTCGAGCAGATTATTCATAGCATATGATGAGTCGGCACGGCGTAACGTATCGACAAATATTCTGGTTACCGGCTGATTATACGCAACTATTGCGAGCGCCTCCATAGACGAGGTGGAGAGAGAGCCGCTCTTCTTTATTCCGAGTGCTTCTCTTATTTCGTTGAGGTAGTACTGCTTCGTCGACAGTTGGCAGGAATCGCCGTATGTAAGGAGAATAACGCCTCTCGGTATGGCGGGATCGTTATAGCGCAGAGAATATTCAAATACCTTATCCTTTACCTTACCGGGTGTCATCTCGAATACCCTTGCAAGCGTTGCATAGGAGATCGGGTGTCCCGCGGCAAAGAGTATAGCCTCCAGCGCCTCCTCGAACACGACGGGTCGCGCCTCCTTAGGCTCGGCATCAGGCTTATTTTCTTCATTTTCCGCAGTGCTCTCGGCAGCGGTATCGGTAGTCTCGGTCTCTTCGACCTGAGTCATCATTTCTTCAGTCATTATTCGTTATCTTCCTTTTTCGGTACATCTTCACCGTTTTCTTCTTTGCTTTCCTCGTCTGCGGAGATATCGAACTCGCTTGCGCTGATATCGCCGGGCACGTAGTCGGGATTGAGCTTGAACATCATCTCGAGTCCGTTTTCCTCGTATTCTACAATATCCTCAACTATCCTTATCGAGGTGATCATTATCCTATGTATCTTGATAAGCTCGAGCACACCCATAAATCTTGCTACCAGCTCGGCGCGGGAATCTGCGTCCTTTAATAAGAAGAACAGCGACGCTTCCTCGTGCTCCTCGAGCAGAGCACATATTTCCTCGATTTTCTCCTCGACCGAAACTATCTTGTGCTTTATGAGGGGATTTACGAGGTCCGTGGGGTTTCTCGTAGCCTCTGCGACCTTCATTCTCCTCATTACCGCATTCAGAGCCTTTATGAGCAGATTGGAGTCAAGATTGAGCGGCAGACCCTTTTCAGGTGGGATATCGTCCGTGCCCTTAACGAATCTCGACGAGTATTCGTCATACCTCGGGCGAAGCTCCTTTGCCGCCAGCTTTGCCTGCTGATAGAGCAGAAGTGCATCCTGGATCTCACGTCTCGGGTCGTTTTCCGTGCCTTCCTCGTGCGGCAGTATCATTCGACTTTTTATGAGCATAAGCTCGCTCGCCATAACGATGAATTCGCTGGCTATATCGAGATCCATGCGCTGTGCCTCTTCAATATATTCCATATACTGATCGCAGATGATCGCGATAGGGATATCTGTGATGCTGACCTTGTTCTTGCTGATCAGTGTCAGTAGTAGGTCGAGCGGACCCTCAAATAGGTCCAGTCTGTATGTCAGCTGTTCTATCATAGAGCGGTAAAACCTTTCTTAGTGAGACTGTGTCTCGGATTGAAGTCACTTATGCGAGGAATGGGATAAGCTGCCAGAAGGTAAACATCAGGTCTGATACGGCTTCGATAACGGTGTCGAGCATGTCGGAGAGCGAGAATATTCCGGCAACAGCGGATAATACGGGGGGCTCGGCGATGCTCGGAATGTTCAATAACAGATATTTAACTCTGTCGCCGAGTATCAGCCACACGAGAACGCCGAGATATATCTTGCGCTCGTGCCTCATGATGCCGAAATATATCCTAGGTGGGAATATCACGTTGAGTAGCCTCGAGCCGTCGAACGGCGGTATCGGTATCAGATTAAACAGACCGAG
Organism: Eubacteriales bacterium; assembly: GCA_045635225.1. Classification (GTDB taxonomy): domain Bacteria; phylum Bacillota; class Clostridia; order Oscillospirales; family CAG-272; genus UBA1740. The sequence goes on along the minus strand of JAZRBV010000079.1, from coordinate 39,945 downwards.
ACCGATATTAACAGAGTGGAATATGAAAAGCAATAGCAGAAAATTCTCGAGCAACACTCTCGCGAATCCATCGAGACCCATAGCGTATCTGTTCGCAAGTGATAAAGCGAGTAAATAGAGAAAAGCGAAGATAAACGCGAGCAGAATGTTAAGCACGGGGCCTGCGACCGCCGTAATGGCAAAATCTCTTTTTGGATTTTTAAAGTTACGGGCATTGATAGGCACGGGCTTTGCCCAGCCTACGCGGAAGAAGAGCATACATATCGCGCCGACGATATCGAGATGCTTCAGTGGATTGAGCGTAAGCCTGCCGAGGCTTCTCGCCGTGCTGTCTCCGAGTCGATAAGCTGCGTATGCGTGCGCAAATTCGTGCGCCGCGAGTGTGAATAATACGGCAAATGCCGTGAGTGCATAATAAAGTAAATTGTCCATTTTTCAAATACCGCTTTTATACTGTGCGGTCAGCAGAAAAAATATTCGTGCGTGTTAACCTATTGCGTCGAATATGACCTTCCATACCTCGTCCTTGCCTGCACGGGAGACGGAGGAGAAGGGCAGTATCCTTATACCCGTTCCCTTGAAGTAGCTTTCCTCGAGCTCCGTGATCCTCGCCGCAAGAGCGGTCTTTGAGAGCTTGTCGGTCTTAGTCGCCACGACGGTGAAGGGAATATCGTTGTCGATCATCATATTGATCATCATAATGTCGTCGTCGGTGGGACCTGTTCTCACGTCTATCAGCTGTATTACCAGCCTCAGCGCGTCAGCCGACGGATTTTTAACGAAATAATCCTCGGTCAGCGAGCTCCAGGAGACCTTTGACTCCATGGAGCGCTTCGCGTAACCGTAACCGGGGAGGTCCACGAGATACATTTTTTTATCAACGTTATAGAAGTTGATGGTTATTGTCTTGCCGGGCGCCGAGGATACCCGCGCCAGCGATTTTCTGCCGAGCAGGGTATTTATCAGCGAGCTTTTACCGACATTGGATCTGCCCGACAGGGCGATCTGCGGTCTTACGTCGCGCGGGAACTGCTTTGCGTTACCGGCGGTAAGTGCTATATCGGCATTGTTGACGTTGATCTTCATATGTAGTCCTCTCCGAAAGCTTTGGTTGAATTTTGATTTTGTGATCAGATCCCCAGCGCCGCAACGAGCACGTCTTCTGCAGTCTTGCAGGGGATGAATTTGAGATGGCTCTTCGCCTCTGCGTCTATCTCGTCGAGATCACGCAGGTTGGCCTCGGGGATCAGCACTGTTGTAACGCCGGCTCTATATGCCGCCAGCGTCTTCTCCTTGAGTCCGCCGATGGGCAGAACCTTTCCGCGCAGAGTGATCTCGCCTGTCATCGCGACGTCGCGTCTTACAGGATGATTTCCCAGTGCGCTGACCATAGCCGTTACCATAGTAACGCCTGCAGAAGGTCCGTCCTTCGGAATAGCACCCTCGGGGAAGTGAATATGAATATCCTTATTCTTGTAGAAGTCGGTGCTGATATCATACTTCTCGGTAACGGTTCTGACAAAGGAATGCGCTATTTTCGCAGACTCCTTCATAACGTCGCCGAGAGAACCGGTCAGCTCGATCTTTCCGCTGCCCTCCATTACCGCAACCTCTACCTTGAGCAGGTCTCCGCCGCTCTGAGTATACGCGAGGCCGTTAACGACACCGATGGGATCGCTATCCTCGAGTACCTCGGGCAGAACCTTTATCTTGCCGAGGAAGCTCTCGAGATTCTTTTCCGTGATCCTTACCGACTTGCATTCGCCCTCTGCTATCCTCTTTGCGCTCTTTCTGATGAGAGACGCTATCTCGCGCTCGAGATTTCTGACGCCCGACTCGCGGGTGTAACCCTTGATCAACGCCATAATACCCTCGTCGGTGATCTTGAACATACGCGCACTCACACCGTTGCGCTTCATCTGCTTCGGCACGAGATGGTTTTTCGCTATACTGAGCTTCTCGCTGTCGGTATAGGTAGAGAGTTCGATTATTTCCATTCTGTCGAGTAGGGGAGAGGGGATACCGTCGTAGCTGTTGGCGGTAGCGATAAAGAGAGTATCCGAGAGATCTATCGGCATCTCCATAAAGTTATCGCGGAACGTCTTGTTTTGCTCGGGATCGAGTACCTCGAGAAGAGCCGAGGTCGGGTCACCTCTGAAATTGTTCGACATCTTGTCTATTTCATCAAGCACGATGACGGGGTTCTCCGCTTTCGCGTTGATTATAGCGGTGACTATTCTGCCGGGCATAGCGCCGACGTAGGTCTTTCTGTGTCCGCGGATCTCAGCCTCGTCGTGCATACCGCCGAGAGATACTCTCGCATACCTTCTGCCGAGCGCACGTGCGATGGAAGCCGCAACCGAGGTCTTACCGACACCGGGAGGGCCGACAAGGCAGATGATCTGGTTTTTTATGTCGGGTGAGAACTGCTTTACAGCAACGAACTCGAGTATTCTTTCCTTCACCTTGACGAGTCCGTCGTGATCTGCGTTGAGTATTTTTCTTGCCTCGTCTACCGATACCGCATCCTTTGATTTTTTGCCAAACGGATATTCGAGACAGGTATCAAGATAGGTTCTGATAACCGTACCCTCCGCCGCGCCAAAGGGTGTCTTTGCGAGCTTAGATAGCTCCTTATAGAGCTTCTCGCGCACATCCTCGGGGAGCTTTGCGGCAGCTATTCTGTCGTCGTACTCCTTGATCTCGTCGTCATCGTCGTACTCACCGAGCTCGGACTGTATCGCCTTTATCTGCTCGCGCAGGAAGTAGTCCTTCTGATTTTTGTCGATCTTCTCGCGCACCTGCTTCTGTATGTCGCGCTCGCATTGGAGTAGCATAAACTCCTCGCTGAGTGCTACGAGCAGCTTCTCGAGTCTCGTTTTGGGCGTCATGGCCTCGAGCACTGTCTGCTTGTTTTTATAGTCGATTATCGCGCTGGAAGCTACGAAATCCGCAAAATAACCGGGATCACTGATTGCCTCTGCGGCGAGTCTCATATCCTCATCAAAGGTGGGGTGCAGGTTCTTTACCTCGGAGAGAAGATTATTTACTTCGAGCATCATCGCGTTGCATTGCTCGCTCGCCTTGAATGTCTGGCGCTCCTTTTTTGCCGTAGCACGCGCGATCATGAAACCGCCCTCGATATTAACCTCCTCGAGCTTCACTCTGGATACACCCTCAAATACTACCGAGAGGTTTCCCTGTGAATTCTTCACCACGTGCTTGATCACGGCGAGAATACCTATCCCGTAGAGATCTGCGGGCTTCGGGTCGTCTACCGCAATATCGCGCTGTGCCACGAGCAGTATCTTCGCGTCGTGCATAGTAGCCGAGGCGGTGAATGCCTTGAGCGATATCGGACGCACTATGTCTATATTCAGCTGGACGCTCGGAAATCCTACTATGCCCCGTAGCGGAATAAGTGGGAGCATCACGTCCTCGAAAATATCAATTTCTCTTTCTGCCATTTGTATTACCTCTTAGATTTTCGCTGTTTTTGCTGCTGCCTTATGCGACAGCGAGCAGGGTATAACTCGGTGCTTGAGTCGGTTACACACCGTCCGACTCACCGAAACTTACGTCTCCCGTAAAACAGGTATAATTACCGAGTATACCGATATATTATAACACAACTGCCGAAAAAAATCTATACTTTTTAATAAAATTCTTTTAAAATTCATAATTTATTTATTTGTAAACAAAACACCCCGCAAAATACTTTTATATTTTTGTATTTGCTCGCACTTTTTCTGCGCGTCCAATTGACTTGTCGCTTTTTTTGTGTTACAATATATTGATAACCTTGAGAGGAGAGCGATATGAGGATACTCGGAATCGACCCGGGATACGCCATAGTAGGCTGGGGAATAATAGACAGCGAGCGCGGCTCGATCCGTCCCGTTGCATACGGTGCCATAACAACACCCGCACATACGCCCCTCGAGGAGAGGCTTCTTATGATACGCAACGATCTTAAGGCGGTGATAGAGAAATATTCACCCGACGAGATGGCTATCGAGGAGCTCTTCTTCAACACCAACATTACGACAGGTATTGCCGTCGCCGAGGCACGCGGTGTCATCATCTGTACCGCTCACGAGCTTGGTGTATCGGTCAGCGAATATACACCCCTCCAGGTAAAGCAGGCGGTGGTAGGCTACGGCAAGGCGGAGAAGCAGCAGGTCATCGCTATGGTCACCTCGATCCTGCGGCTCAAGAGTCCGCCGAAGCCCGACGATACGGCCGATGCCGTCGCGATAGCGATATGCCACTCTCACAGCAGAGCCTCGGCAATTGGAAAATACTATAATCAAAGATAACGGAGACAAAAACGTGTGGGTAGCAGATAATTGGAAGGAATATACCGTAATAGATACATCCGACGGAGAGAAGCTCGAGAGATGGGGAAAATACACCCTCGTCCGTCCCGATCCGCAGGTAATATGGAAGACTGACAGAAAGGATCCTCTCTGGCGCACTGCTGATGCAAGCTATAAGCGCAGCAGAACCGGCGGCGGAGCATGGAGCGATAATAAGCTCCCTGATAGCTGGACTGTCTCCTACCGCGACCTTACCTTCAGGATCAAGCCTATGGGCTTTAAGCATACGGGACTTTTCCCCGAGCAGGCTGTCAACTGGGATTGGTTCTCGGAACTCATAAAGAATGCCGGACGTCCCATTAAGGTGCTCAACCTCTTCGCATACACCGGCGGAGCTACCGTTGCCGCGGCAGCAGCAGGCGCATCGGTCTGCCACGTAGACGCATCAAAGGGAATGGTCCAGGCGGCGAAGGAGAACGCACGTCTCTCCGGACTTGCCGATGCGCCCATCAGATATATAGTCGATGACTGCAAAAAATTCATAGAGCGTGAGATCCGTCGCGGAAATAAATACGACGGTATCATAATGGATCCCCCCTCCTACGGCAGAGGACCTACCGGAGAGGTCTGGAAGATAGAGGAGAACATCGACGAGTTTGTCTCTCTCGTTTCGGGAGTGCTCTCGGACGACCCGCTCTTCTTCCTTCTCAACTCCTATACCACGGGCCTCTCCGCATCGACTATGAAATACATAACCGAGGTGCGCCTCTTATCGAAGCATAAGGGAGCATCCGCCGCCGACGAGATAGGACTCCCCGTGAAGAATACAGGACTTGTTCTTCCTTGCGGCTCGAGCGTGCGCGTCACCTTCAAAAAATAAGAACGGACAGAGAAATGAACAGTAACGACGTTATTATCAAGGTAGAGGATCTTGATTTCACCTACGATGATGCAGAGAACGATCAGTCGACCGACGCCGACACGGTACCGGGTCTTCACGACGTCAGCTTTGAGGTCAAGCGCGGTGAATATCTCGCCGTCCTCGGTCATAACGGCTCGGGTAAGTCGACACTTGCCAAGCTTCTCAATATGATACTCACGCCCACCTCGGGCAAAATATACATCGACGGCACCGATATAACCGCAGATGACTTTACGGAGGACGACGTCTTCGACGTCAGGCGCAAGGTCGGTATGGTGTTCCAGAATCCCGACAACCAGCTCGTCGCAACGGTGGTTGAGGAGGATGTTGCCTTCGGTCCTGAAAATCTCGGGCTACCGCGCGAAGAGATACGCAGACGTGTGAATTCCTCGCTCGCTCTTGTCGGTATGACGCAGTACGCCCACCACGCTCCGCATAAGCTCTCGGGCGGACAGAAGCAGAGGGTAGCTATCGCGGGAATTATAGCGATGCGCCCCGACATAATCATATTTGATGAATCCACCGCTATGCTCGATCCTCTCGGCAGACGTGACGTTATAGCCATTATGGAGAAGCTGAACCGCGAGGAGGGCATCACGGTGATCAATATCACGCATTATATGGACGAGGCGGCACGCGCCGATCGCGTTATGGTGATCAACGACGGTAGGATAGCTATTAGCGGCACTTCCCGCGAGGTGTTCGCCGAGGTCGATCTGCTGCATTCGTTAGGCCTCGAATCTACTCAGGGCAACGAGCTTGTGCGACTTCTTAGCGGCGCAGGACTTGACGTTACGGGCGACAGTCTTACGGAGGAGGAATGCGTTGACACGCTTCTCCGATTTATCAGCGAAAACAAGGAAAAATAAAATGAATGAGATTTTGAAGCTTGAGGGCGTATCATATATCTACGGTAAAGGAACTCCGTTTGAGAAGCGCGCACTCGATGACGTCTCGGTCTCCTTTGAGAGAGGGAAGATAACCGGACTCATCGGTCACACCGGTTCGGGTAAGTCTACCCTCGTCAACCTTCTCAACGGACTCAACAAGCCGACCGAGGGCAGAGTGCTTCTCGACGGTGAGGATATATGGGATAAGCCAAAAGAGATACACAAAATAAGATATCGTGTCGGACTCGTTATGCAGTACCCCGAGTATCAGCTTTTTGACGAGACGGTTCGCGATGATATAGGCTTTGCCCCGAGAAATAAGGGGCTGGATCCGAAGGAGATAGAGATGAGGGTCGCCGACGCTTGTCGCTTCGTTGGCATCGACGGCGAAATTCTCGATAAATCCCCCTTTGATCTTTCCGGAGGACAGAAGCGCCGCGTAGCGATCGCGGGTATAATAGCTATGGATCCCGACGTGCTGGTGCTCGATGAGCCGGCGGCAGGTTTAGATCCCAGAGGCAGACGCGAGATACTCGGAGGTCTGCGTAGCTACGTGGAGGAGAGAGGTGCATCGGTCATTCTCGTCAGCCATTCAATGGAGGATATGGCACTCTATTGCGATAACGTAGTAGTTATGAATTCCACAAAAATATATAAGACCGGCACCGTATCCGAGATATTCTCCGATCCCGAGTCTCTCGAATCGGTCGGACTTGACGTGCCGGGCGTTGCCAGAATAGCCAACGAGCTTCGGCGCCGTGGCATAGCTCTGAGCGGCGAGCTTTATACGCCCGCAGGTGTCCGTGACGCCATACTTTCGTATATGAGGGGAGGCGAACTATGATATCCGATATCACACTCGGTCAGTTTTTCCCGGGATATTCCTTCCTTCATAAGCTCGATCCGAGAACGAAGATCATCGCCGCCGCGCTGGCAATAGTAACGGTATTCGTTGCGAATACGCCCCTGGCATTTCTGCTCCTTGCGGCGATCACGGTCACACTCGTGGGAGTCAGCCGTATTTCCTACACCGTGGTGTGGCGTGGCATAAAGCCGATAGTTATGATACTCGCTCTTACCTCGGCACTCAACCTGTTTATGACGGTGGGTGATGGAGAGCCTCTGCTTGATTGGTGGATCTTCACCGTGTATGAGGAGGGCATATATCGCGCCGTCTTTATGACCGTAAGAGTCGTTATTCTGATAGTTGTGACCAGCATTTTTCTTACCTATACGACCTCTCCCATATCCCTTACCGACGGTATTGAGTCGCTGCTCTCTCCTCTCAAGAGGATAGGAGTTCCGGTGCATACCTTCGCTATGATGATGTCTATTGCACTCAGGTTTATTCCGACGCTCGTCGAGGAGACCGAGAAGATCATGAATGCTCAGAAGTCGCGCGGTGCGGATTTCACCTCCGGCAGTCTTGTCAGGAGGGCAAAGGCACTGATACCGCTTCTCATTCCTCTTATCATCTCCTCCTTCAATAGAGCCGAGGAACTTGCCACCGCCATGGAGTGCAGATGCTACCGCGGTGACAATAACCGCACCAAACTCGTGAAGCTTGAATACAGATTCCGTGATATTTTGACGATCCTCGCATCGCTTCTTCTGCTCGCAGGTGCGATAGCATTCTCCTACGCCGTAAAAAGCGGAGCAATAGCTCCGGACGGACTCGTATGGGATCTGCTCCTCGTGCGTATCTGATCTATCAATAAAGAAAGGTGACCGCAAAGAGCGGCACACGTTATGAAATATTTTGCAAAGGTAAAATACCTTGGTACGGCATTCCACGGCTTCCAGGTGCAGCCGGATAAGCGCACGGTGCAGGGCGAGCTTTGCCGAGCCCTTGCAGAGGTCTTCGGAGCGCCGGCAAAGGTGACGGGATGCAGCAGGACAGATGCCGGAGTGCATGCAAACGAGTTCTGCCTTACCGTGGAGTGCGATGCCGCAACCGTTCCCGCAGACAAACTTCACATAGCCGTAGCGCGTTTTCTGCCCGAAGATTTGTCCCTGTTTTACGCAAAAGAGTGCTCTGACGACTTTCACCCACGATATGATGTCGTTGAAAAGGAGTATCTGTACCGAATAATAAACCGTAAAATATACGACCCATTTGAATACGGTAGAGCATGGTTTCTTCCGCGTGAGATCCGCACCGAAGGAATAGATGCTATGCGCCGCGCCGCAGTTTATTTTATCGGCAAACACGACTTTTCCGCATTTATGTCGGAGGGCTCCGATGTCAACGACACCGTACGCACCGTGACCCGTCTGACGGTAGAGACTGACGGTGATCATATCGATATCCGTATCGCCGCCGACGGATTTCTCTACAATATGGTCCGCATAATAGTAGGAACACTCACGGAGGTTGCCTACGGCAGAATTTCTCCCGACGGTATCCCCGACGTTATCCTATCGGGTGACAGATCGCGTGCGGGAATGACCGCGCCTGCGTGCGGACTCTATCTCAACAAGGTCATATATTGATTCGCCTTGCATCGACTTTTCGGACAGTCACATCAGGTGCGTAGAATATTTTCCGACATATGAAAAAAGTGGCATAATAAAAAATCCTCCCCGTAGCAGATTAGTTACGAGGAGGTTTTTACTTATGAAGAAAAAACACAGATTGCTGAAGGGTGCGGCAATAGCCGTTTCTATCTTCACCGCATTGTTTATATTATTGCTTGTGGGAGTGTATATTTTTGCAAAATTCAATATAAATTACGCGGCAGACGAAAAAATGTTCGAGGCATCACGCCTTTGGGAACCAACGAAAATATACGCTGTCGAACGATCCTTTGACTCGGCGGAAAAGCATTACGTAGAGGTGGATCGGCTCGGAAATATACGTCGTACAGTGTGCGAGCTGGAGGATGTATCGGATATGCTGAAAAACGGATTTATTGCCGTAGAGGATAAGATATTCTACGAGCATCGCGGTGTTGACTGGAGACGCACTTTTCGTGCGACGGTTAATTATCTTTTTGGAGGCGAGAAGCTCTTCGGTGCCTCTACCATAACTCAACAGGTTGTGAAAAATATCAGCGGAGATAACGAGGTTACACCTATGCGTAAGCTGTCCGAGATACTTCGCGCGATGCATGTCGAGAGCCTCTACACAAAGGATGATATTCTGGAACTCTATCTGAACGTTATTCCAATGGGCGAGAATATATACGGCATCGAGATGGCATCGCGTGTTTATTTCGGTAAGGAGGCATCGGAGCTCACTGCGGCAGAGTGCGCCACTCTGATAGGCGTCACCAACGCTCCCACCGCCTATAATCCTTACAAAAATCCCGAGGCATGTCTGCAAAAGCGTAACGTGGTGCTTTCGGTTATGCTCACCGACGGAATTATCGATAAGCATGAGTACGATATAGCAGTCGCGTCACCTCTCTCACTTACTGAAAAGGAAAGCGTTGTACCGAGGTATAACTCCTGGTTTACCGAAACCGTCGTTGCAGATCTCATACGCGACATCACGGCAAAATACGGTGTCAGTGAGAGTGCCGCATCGCTGATGCTGTCGGGGGGCGGTTATTCGGTATACACGACGATGAGCCGTGAGATACAGAATACGCTCGAGCAGTTTTTTGAAAATGAAGATAATTTTTCCGATGAGATAACACGAGGACTTGAATACTCTATGGCGGTAGCGGATTCGCAAACGGGCGAGCTTCTCGGCATAATCGGCAGAGTCGGAAAAAAATCGGGTAACCGCCTTCTCAACCACGCCACTGTGCCGCACACACCGGCATCGGTGCTGAAGCCACTCGCCATATACGCACCGCTTATAGAATCGGGAGATATCAGCTGGTCTACCGTGCTCGACGACGTTCCCGTCGGCTTCCTCGAGTCTGACGGCGAGCTACGCCCATATCCCGCGAACTCTCCAAACGTATATGCAGGACTCATTACCGTAAAGGATGCGGTCAGACTATCGAAAAATACCGTCGCCGTTAAGCTGTGTAAGCGCCTCGGAGCGGAACGCGCTTTCGACGGTCTACGGGATAGATTCGGCTTCACAACGCTCGTTGATCGCGAGCGACGCGACGGGAAGCTCTACACCGACCGAGGTGTTGCCGCTATGGCGCTGGGTCAGCTTACCTACGGTATACCGCTTACGGAGCTGACTTCGGCGTTCACGGTGTTTCCGTCGTACGGAATGTATCACGGCGTACGTAGCTACGTCGCTTTGACGGATTATCACGAAAATGTCATACTCGATAATCAGCCGAAATCAAGACGCGTTTTCACCACCGAAACCGCAAAGATAATGAATAAGCTACTCGAAAACGTTGTGGATTCCGGTACCGCCAAGAGTATAACACTCGGTGACACCGTCGCTACGGCAGGTAAGACGGGAACCTCATCCGGGTGCCGCGACAAGCTGTTTGTCGGATATACTCCATACTTCACGGCAGGGATATGGTGCGGATACGAGAGTGCGGATCGCTCAGTCGCAGGCATAGCTCCATCACATCTTTCGATATGGGATGCTGTTATGACCGAGATACACTCACGTCTATGTGATACGGGTATAGAATTTTCGGTTGACGGACTTGCATACCGCCCTTACTGTATGGATTCAGGTGACGTATATACTGATGCGTGCAAGCTCGACGTACGCGGAAACCGTCGCGAATACGGCTACTTCAAGCCCTACGACTCGCCGCGCACTGTATGTAAAACACACGTTACCTGTTACTATGACTGTGTATCCAAAGGAATTGCCTCGCCACTGTGCCCGCGTGAGGATCTCGTTATGATATCGCTTTTGAACATCTCGGACAGAAGCTTTCCTATAGAGGTCGATGTCACCGATGCCGAATATGTTTTGCGTAACGTCTCGGGATACGAGAGGCGACCTGCCGATACCTCACTTCCGTATTTCTACTATACACTGGATGAGGGCGAATTCGTTGGCATCTCGGGTAAAAAAAGACAGTTTAACTGTGCCTGCCCGGATCACTGATTTTTATCTTTACTTTTTTCTGTCTCTGTGCTAGAATATATTTATACCGACAAGTTTCCGAGAGGAGGGAAGACTTTGGAATACGATGTAGTATATTCGGCAAGACGCACGCTCGGCATCACCGTAAGGGACGGTAAGGTTACCGTCAGAGCCCCCTTTGGCACACCCGATCGTATCGTAGTAAAGGCTGTACGTGAGCACGAAAAATGGATCGCAGGAGCATTGCAAAAGCAGCAGATGCGCCGCGAAAGGTCTGACGTATTGACAGAACGTGAAATTGCAGAGCTCAAGAAAAGAGCGAAGTCAGTGCTGAAAGAAAAAACCGAATATTTTTCCAAAATTATGGATATAAAATATGGCAGAATTACTATTACGAGTGCCAGAACTCGCTTTGGCTCGTGTAGCTCGGATGGTAATATTGCGTATTCATACCGTCTTATGTTATATCCGGAGGAAGCTATAGATTACGTTGTAGTCCACGAGCTCGCGCACCGCATAGAGATGAATCACTCGTCGCGCTTTTACGCGATAGTCGAGAAAATACTTCCGGATTACAAGGAACGCAGAAAGCTTCTCAAAAAATAACAAAGGTCTCCGTTGTTATGCGGAGACCCTTGTTATTATAGATTATAGCTCGAGGGTGTGGTCGACGAGTCTGTCACCCTCATAGCAGAGCTTCAACGAGAAAAATCTCCTTTCGCTATCGAGTAGTCGGAGAAATATTTTGTCTCCCTCCCATATCGGCAGGGAGGTGACCTTTTCCTTCTTAACCCACTCGAGCTTGCCCTCGTCACAGTCATAGCATATATCGCCATCGTATTCACGCGCGGTGAACAGATGCATATATTCGGTACCGTATATATCAGAAACGAACGTTACGATGCCTCTGTATACGAGATCGCGGACAGCGACCCCTGTCTCCTCGAGTATCTCGCGCCTCGCGCAGTCGTAGGGGCTCTCGCCGGCCTCGAGCTTTCCGCCGACACCTATCCACTTGTCGTGATTTTCGTCGTTTGCCTTTTTCACACGGTGCATCATAAGATATGCGCCGTCATTTTCTATATAACAGAGAGTGGTATTTTTCATAGCTGTCTCCTTTGTGTCATACTATTATTCTATCACTCTCGCCGTTTGTTTTCAAGTGAAAAAACAAATAAAATATGTTTTTATAAATAATTTGTAAATTACACGCGCGCAACATTGACTTTCTTTTGCTTTGGTGTATAATAATTAAGTAGTTAATTATTAACGGCTGAATTATTATCACCAAAGGAGCAGAGAATGACTGATAGCAAGCTTTTTCGGGCAATTGATATGATGATACGGACCAACCGTATGCACAAGTGCCTGATCAATCATCGAGTGCGCGATATCGGCATCCACAGGACTCAGCACCGTATACTTATGAGGCTCGCGCGATGCGAGAACGTTCCGTCGCAAAAGGAGCTTGCGGATTACCTTGATATCACCCCTGCGGCGGTAACGGGTGCGCTGAAAAAAATCGAGTCCGACGGATATATAGAGCGCAGACTCGGTCATGATACACGGTATAACGAGCTGCAGATCACCGATAAGGGCAGAGAACTCGTTACCAGATCTCGTGAGATGTTCGCTGAGATCGACCGCTCGCTCTTCGACGGCTTTACCGACGAGGAGCTGGACACCTACATTATGTGCCTTGAGAAGCTTCAGGGCAACGTCAGACGACAGCTTGAGAGCTGTGAGGAGGAGAAAATACAGAAATGAGAAGATGGTTTAAGTACGTTAAGCCCTATCTTATGTCGTTCATACTCGGTCCGCTCGGTATGATCGTTGAGGTTATCGGAGAGATGTTTATGCCTCTGATACTCGCGAGCATTATCAACGACGGTCTCGACGGAACACTTACGGTAGGCTCCAGCATAGGCTATGCCGCAGCTCTTGTGGGAATAGTCCTGCTTATGATGACGGGAGGCGTTGCAGGTGCATATTTTGGCTCGAAGGCATCGGTGAACTTCGCCGCCGACCTGAGGCGCGACGTGTATGCAAAGGTACAGCAGTACTCCTTCGCCAATATAGACAAATTCTCAACGGGCTCACTCGTTACCAGAATGACCAACGACGTAACTCAGCTGCAGAACTTCGTCAATATGCTTCTCCGCATGGCGCTCCGCTCGCCGGGTATGTTCATCGGCGGTATAATTATGGCGATCATGCTGAAGCCTTCGCTCTCGGTAGTACTTGCCGTAACGATGCCTTTGATGATAATCGTAATCCTTCTGCTTATCAAGATCGGCTTCCCACGCTTTGGTGCACTGCAGAAGAAAATAGATAGGCTCAACTCCACCGTCCGCGAGAACGTAACAAACGTCAGAGTCGTCAAATCCTTCGTTCGTGAGGATTTTGAGACAAACAAATTCGAGAGCGATAACGCCGACCTCAAAAACACTGCTATGCGCGCCGTGAAGACGGTTATCTTTATGGGCCCTATTATGAACGTGTTTATGTACGCTACGGTCATCGCGGTTATCTGGCTCGGTCACGGTGCGGTGCTCGAGGGCGATATGCCCGTCGGAGACCTCTCTGCGTTTATTACCTATACTACACAGATACTATCGTCCCTTATGATGGTAACTATGCTCCTCATGAACTTCTCCCGTGCGCTCGCGTCCGGTAAGAGAATATGCGAGGTTCTCGACGAAAAGATAGATATTACCGACGGCGAGTCGGCTATAGATGGCAGAAAAATAGAGCGGGGCAGCATCAGCTTCCGTGGCGTAAGCTACCGATACTATAAGCACAGCGAGGAGGCGGTTCTCGATAATATCGATCTTGATATTGAGGCTGGCTCTACCGTTGGTATAATCGGTTCGACCGGATGCGGCAAGACTACGCTTATCTCGATGATTCCGCGACTTTATGACGTTGACGAGGGCGAGGTCCTTATCGATGGCGTGAACGTAAAGGATTATTCTCTCGTCGATCTTCGTGACGGTATCGGCATTGTGCTCCAGAAGAATCTTCTCTTCTCAGGTACGATCTCGGATAACCTCCGCTGGGGTGATAACGATGCTACCGATGAGGAGATCAGGACGGCGAGCGAGCATTCCGCTGCGCATAAGTTCATCTCCACGTTCAAGGATGGCTACGATACCATGCTTGATAAGGGCGGTATGAACCTCTCGGGTGGACAGAAGCAGAGGCTCTGTATAGCGCGTGCGCTTCTCAAAAAGCCTAAGATCCTCATTCTTGACGACTCCACGAGTGCCGTCGATACCGCAACCGAGTCACAGATCAGACATGCACTCAAAAACGATCTGCCCGATTGCACAAAGCTTATAATTGCTCAGCGAATCTCGTCTGTAAAGGATGCCGATAAGATAGTCGTTATGAATGACGGCAAGATCACCGGTATCGGCACTCACGATGAGCTGCTCGAAAACAACGCGGAATATAGCGAGATCTATTATTCCCAGATGGATAAAAAGGAGGCGTAAGAAATGGCTGTCAGAACACTTGAACAACTGAGAGCACAATATAACAGCGTCTCTCACGGTGAATCTCTCCGCGGCGGCGGTCCCGGTATGCGCGGTCAGCGTGGCAAGGCAAAAGGAAAACCCAAAAATGCGGGTAAGACTATATCGCGCCTTCTTTCCTACGTAGGTAAATATTGGCCGAGGCTCATTCTTGTATTACTCTGTATGATGCTCACGACGGTATCATCGCTCTGTGGCGGATATCTTATCGTGCCTATCATCAACCGCATAACTCTTGCGATAGATCCCGATGCAATTCTCAATCCCAGCAAAATAGCAATACTTGCCGACAGGATAATAGAGAAGTTTGCATCAACTTCTCTTATCGAGGGGCTTATGCAAAATACCGCAGCCGAGGTTTCTGTGTACGTTCTCGCCGCGCTTATCATACTTGGTAGCGTATACGCAGTATCATCACTCGGCGGATATATCCAGTCGCGCCTTATGCTTTCGGTATCGCAAAATTCGATACAGGCTATAAGAAACGACCTCTTTAAAAAACTGCAGACACTTCCCGTAAGATACTTTGACGGACATCCCACGGGAGAGATCATGAGCCGCTTTACGAATGACGTCGACAATATCGACGTTATGCTTAATAACTCTCTCACCTCTATCGTAAGCGGTGCGATCAGCCTTATCGGTACTTTCATATTTATGCTTACCACCAATATTTGGCTGACGATCGTAACTATTGTATTTATACCCCTTCTTCTCTTTGCCGTAAGCGTTATCAGCAAAAACTCCGCAAAATACTACGGCGAGGGTCAGGCGGCACTCGGTGCTGTAAACGGATATATTGAGGAGACCATCAGCGGACAGAAGGTCATCAAGGTGTTTAACCACGAGGACGAGTGCATCTCCGAGATGGAGCTTATTAACGAGGACCTGCGTTCAAAGCACGAGAAGGCGCAGTTCTGGGGCGGCGTAACCGGTCCTATTATGCACAATATCAGCCTTATCTCCTACGCAGTAACGCTCGGTGTCGGCGGTGTATTGATAGTACTCACAGGCTTTACCCCCGGCGAGCTTTCGGCGTTCGCCAATTATTCGAAGCAGTTTTCCATGCCTATAAACCAGCTTTCTATGCAGGTATCTACCCTCTTCGCCGCTCTTGCGGGAGCGGAGCGAGTCTTCAACGTTATTGACGAGACTCCTGAGGAGCCGGATGCCGATACCGCAACCGAGGATACGATCGCAGGCCACGTTATCTTTAAGGACGTAAGCTTCGGCTACGTTCCCGAGAAGACCGTTCTGAAGAATATCTCTCTTTATGCAAAGCCGGGTCAGAAGATTGCTTTTGTCGGTTCGACGGGTGCGGGTAAGACCACCGTTACCAATCTTCTCAACCGCTTCTACGATATAGAAGAGGGTGAGATCACGATAGACGGCAAGCCACTGAAGTCCTATAAGCGCGAATTCCTACGTAAGAATATCGCGATGGTTCTACAGGATACCCACCTCTTTACCGGTACGGTACGCGAAAATATCCGCTACGGCAGACTTGACGCGACCGATGACGAGGTGATCGCCGCTGCAAAGACCGCCAGCGCGCATAGCTTTATCATGCGCCTGGAAAACGGCTACGACACCGTCCTCGAGGGCGACGGTGCAAACCTCTCACAGGGTCAGCGTCAGCTTCTCAACATTGCGCGTGCCGCGCTTTCCAATGCTCCGATACTCGTTCTCGACGAGGCGACCTCTTCCGTAGATACCCGTACCGAGCGCCATATCGAGCACGGCATGGACAGACTTATGCGCAACAGGACCACCTTCGTAATCGCTCACCGTCTCTCGACGGTCAGAAACTCCAACGCCATTATGGTGCTTGAGCGGGGCGAGATAATCGAGCGCGGAACTCACGACGACCTCCTCGAGATGAAGGGACGCTACTACGAGCTCTACACAGGAAAGCGCGAGCTTTCGTGATAAACGAAAAAGGACTCCAAATTGGGCGACCTACTGTAAAGCAGGTCGCCCAACGAAATTTGCCCATTGGGGCAAGTGAAATCGCTTCGCGGTGAAATATTTGCTTCGCAAATGTGAAATGTTCGCTTCGCGAACACGGGCAAATTTCATTTCACATCGAACGCAGTGAGATATTTCACAATTGTGCAAAAAAGTTGCAAAGCAACTTTGCACATTATTTCACGTTTTGCTTGGCAAAACATTTCACTTATATTTACCGCCCGACAATACGCTTTTATAAGTGTAACACACTATACCTTGCAGGGCAAGGCGTGTGAAAAGGAGTACGAACAAATCGTCCGTACCCCTTTTTTCTTTTTCGGGAGGTAAAACCTGCTTTATGGTAGGTGTCCCTTCGGAGTCCTTTTTTTATAGCCTCTTGCAATTTCCCCGCGCGCGAGTTATAATATAGATAACGACGAAAGTGAGGTAGAATATATGTCGGAAGTTATTATATCGGCTCTCGACTCGGCTGTTGTCGACCCGAGTGTGATATCAACGAAGCAGCTACGCGACAAGTGGCAGCTCCTGCCGTACGAGACCGGCGAGATCTGCGGTAATCTATTACTCGCGGGAGAGCTTTCATTTCCCGATGATGTAACGCTCCGCCTCGGTCTTCACGGATGGTATAAGATATTCGTTGCGACTATAAATATGAAGAGTACCGACTACTTCGCGCTGAGGCTTACCTCCGACCGCGGCTTTACCGGTATGCGAGCGCCGACCGACGGGCAGAAATACCGTTGGACTCCGGTCGAGTATATACAGGAATTCTTATGGAAATGTGCCAATCTTTCCGGTGACGATATTATACTCTCGAAGCCACCTACGTATTTCCCGAACGCCGCATCACTTGCTTGGATAAGATGCGTTCCTATGACCGATGAGGAAATAGAAAGAGAGATGAACGCAGAGCATGAATTCCGCATACACACCCACGTGGACGAGGATCCTAACGCCGAGGACAGCTCGAACAGCGACGAGACACTCCTTACCCGCGTGTTTCCACTTGAAAATACCGACGCCGTCGATTGCTCGCTCGAGATATCCTTTGATTACGATATTCCGGAATATGAGGACGAGCTCCCGATACTCACAAAGGACGTCGGCTGGCAGATGGGCGACGAGGAATTCTGCAAGGTGCGCGAGCATGCCTATAAGCTCCGCATCGACGAGCTCCATAGGAACGGAATGAAGGCGTATGCCACCAACCGTATGTCGGTCGCCGCATTCACTCCGCCGTACTGTAATCAGATGTGGTCGCGGCGCGGTTTTGTGGAGAGCCACCCCGAGCTATACTGTAAAACGCGTGACGGCAGAACGGTCAACGTATGCTCCTACGCCTATACCGAAACGCAGGACTTCGTGATAGACACTCTCGCCTCGTATATGCAGTACGGCTTCGACGGTGTAACGCTGGTATTCCACCGTGGAATGCACCTCGGATTTGAGCGACCCGTTCTGGATCGCTTTGCCGAGCTTTACCCCGATATAGATCCCTTGCGACTTCCCGTGTCCGATAATCGCCTGAGCGGTGTTTGGTGTGAGATAATGACTAAATTTATGCAGAAGCTCAGAAAAAAGCTGAGCAGACTTCACATAAACGTAATCACCGAATACACGCCACAGACGAGCCGACACTTCGGCATCGACGTTTTCGAGTGGGCAAGGCTAGGTCTTATCGACTCGGTATACCAGGGGATTATGGATGTGTGGGAGGACCTCGACGGCACGCTTGACGAGAACGGATATATCGACCTCGATGCCTATCGGGAGAAGCTCACACGTGAGCCTATAATCAAGAGATACCATAGCACCAATATTGAAAAGACCCTCGACGGAGCAGAGAAATATCTTGCGGGACTCGACGGCACGGGTGTTAGTTTTGCCGCAACTCTGCCGTGGCCTCATCGCGTTGCCCCTTCGGAGTATTCTGCATGGAAGGATAAACTAACAGAGCTTGGTATCCGCGATCTTCTCAGCTGGAACACGAATCATTTGATGTACGATCTTCCGGAGCTTCACGCCGCAACTCTTGGCGGTGATAGGCTGACCGTGGAGCACTATACCACCCGTCATCACAGAGTTCTTTCCATCGCGGGATCGGATATATCTACGTTTGATCCTAATTGGCGCGGATAATTTTAAATTAAAGAGGCTACCCAATGCAATTGCGTATGGGTAGCCTCTTGCTATTTATTTCTTTTTCTCGAGTGCTCGCTTTTCCTTATCTAGCACTTTCTTATATGGCGAGAGCATACCCTCGTTCATCTTGTTTCCAAGCTTTGATTTGATCTTCGGTGAGGCGAGCATAGCACCCACCAGATACATCGCGAGCATCCTTGGCCACTTCTTCTGCGGGAAGTCGTATTGACCGTGCTTTTTGTAGAACTTGTGGTCGGCGCGCATCATTCCTTGCATCTGCCATATCAGATCACGGAACACCTTCATTCCGCCAATTCCATAGAAATTCTGCGGCAGAAGATACTTACTATCAAGCGCATATGCGAGCGAAGCTGCCATTTTGTCTATCGCTGCGGACGCATCCTGCTCGTCGGTCGCAACACCCGCAAGGTAGTTGTGACCAACCTCTGCGCGTGCCTCAACAACTGTCGATAGATTCTTTTCGAGCGAATAATTGCCGCTGATTATGTATCCGACGGGCATACCTATAGTCACGGTTCTGTGTCCGTTGCAGAACTGACGGTCGTCGTACATCTTGAACCGTGCGCCCATTGAATGATCCTTTATCCTGAATGCATAAACTATTGCGTCTGCGGTCTGGATCTCATCTCTCAGATAACTGTCAAATCCGTCCTTATATATACATTTTCCCGACACCGCGCAGTTGAAGCATCCGAGACATCCTCCGGAAAGGGGATACTCATTTATGTTGACGATTCGAGTTTTTCTCGGTATCACTGCACGAAAACGCTCTATCATAGACGCAAGGCGAGCGTCGTCCTCCGTGACGTCTGTCACGATAACCACGTCGCCGGTCTTTTCACCGATGTATGGAGGTATCTCTACCGGCTCGTCCGAGAGATCTCTTGCTACTCTTACGGGTGCTGTCTCATACTGTCCGTTTTTCACGCACCACAGAAGATGCTCGAAGAACGCCTCGGCGTCACGTCTGCCCTCTTTTGTCGTCAGATCCTCCATATCTGCGGAGAGTCCCTTCACGTATTTCAGCCCGAGATCATAGCAGTTCTCCTCGATGTACTTATGTGCTGTCATATCGTAGAAATGCTTGGATGTCGATATCTGAGTTGCATACTTTTGCGAGAGATCCATCTCCTCACGCTTTAAAAGCTCTATAAACTTATGTAGCTGTGACGGAGCGAGGAAGGTATATACAGGGTAGGAGAATACCAGCACGTCGGAAGCGAGTATTGCATCTCTCGCCTTGTTAAAATCCTTCTCGAGTGCTTTTATGGTCTGTCCTGCGTTGAGTACCTCAAACGTGTGCTCGGGATACTTGATCTCGAGATACAGAGCGGTCTGTAGAGTAACGCTGTACTTTCCCTTCGGACTGCCATTGATGATCAAAAATTTCATATTGTCTACCTCACGTTGCTTTGTTTCTATTTCTGTACTGATACGGTGTCACGCCGCACGACTGCGAGAATATGCGATTGAAGCTGCTCTGATTATTGAATCCGCACTCCAACATAATATCGACGATCTTCATATCGCTTTGGGTTAGTAGCCGCTTTGCCTCGTTTATGCGGAGTAGGTTGATATATTCACGGAACTTGTATTTTAGCTTCAGCGTGAACAGCTTTGATACGTAGCCCGGACTGATGTATAGCGCCGCGGCTACCGAGCTTATGCTGACATCCTCTTTATAGTGCTCGGAGCAGTATTCGAGCACCGTCGCCGCAGTATCTCTCGCTTGCTCCTCGGACTCGGATAGCTCCATTTTCGACAGAATCTCTCCGATTATTGCATCGAGGTATCCCGTCGCTGTCCTGTCGGAGGCGGTATCCTTCAATTTAAATAGATGTATCGCGCGTTCAATGAGCGGAAGTATTTCCGGGACTATGGTGAACGGAGACGAAGGCAGTTCCTTTTTCAGTATCCACTCGTATGCAGTTATCTCGGGTGCGAAGAGTATAACGCTAGCCGCCGTGCTCGGCTCCGATTCATAGCTGTGTGTCAGAAAAGGAAATAGCAGAAGGCACTCACCGCTCCTTGCCGTGTGCTCCTCTCCATCGATCACCGTGCGTATATTGCCACACTTTACGTAGATCAACTCGCAGTGCGGATGAAACATCGGTGGAAAGCTTTGAAAATCCTCCGTACTGAATGCGATAACGTTAAATGCACGCTTTTTTTCAAACGTTCCCTTCATATGATCCTCTTTAGTGATAAAAATCATTGCTTTTACACGTGTTTTTGTATTGATTATAGCTTATTTTGTGATATAATTCAAGTAGTAAGGTAAAAAATCATTGTAAAATATTATATGGAGGACACAAATGAGTACTTTTATTCCTTATCCTGCCTTTCACGACGACGTTCCGGTGGATATTTCCTTCGTTTTCGAGTCCGAGAGACCTGCCGGCAAGCACGGCTTTCTTAAGGTCTCGGGAAGAGATTTCGTCTTTGAGGATGGTACCAAGGTAAAATTCTGGGGTACAAACTTCAACGGTGCAGGCTGTTTTCCCGAGCATGATTATGCGAAGAAGCTCGCGCGCCGTCTTGCGAAACTTGGACTTAATATCGTTCGTATGCACCAGCTGGACTCCGAGTGGCATACTCCAAACATCTTCGCATATACGAAGGGCAAGCGTGTGACCGACGCCCACCTTGATCCCGAGAGCATGGATCGCCTTGATTTCCTCATCAAGTGCCTGAAGGACGAGGGAATTTACGTATATATGGATATGTTTACATATAGGAAGTTCCGCTCCGACGAAGGGGTAGAGAATGCCGCGGCACTTACCGATGCAGGTAAGCCCTATAACAACTATTCCCGCAAGCTCATCGAGCTGCAAAAGGAGCTTGCGCACGAGCTTTGGACACACGAGAATAAGTATACCGGAGTCAAGTACTGCGACGAGCCAGCGATCGTCCTCGCCGAGATAGTGAACGAGTCGGACCTCTT
The DNA here is from genome assembly GCA_045635225.1 of Eubacteriales bacterium. Taxonomy (GTDB): domain Bacteria; phylum Bacillota; class Clostridia; order Oscillospirales; family CAG-272; genus UBA1740. The sequence goes on along the minus strand of JAZRBV010000079.1, from coordinate 18,234 downwards.
CTATAAGCCTGACGCATTCGTTTACGACGAGCCGTATAAGACCGAGCTTCTCGATATGTTCGCGAAGTGGCTTCGGGAGAAGGGAATAGAGCACGACTGTACCACCATCAACGTCAGCGGTCATGATGATGACGTATTCCTCGATTTCAAGCGCGAGCTTCAAATCGACTACTATCGCGAGATGACCGATTATATGCGCGCGATCGGTGTGAAGATCCCGATCACAGGCACCAACTGGTCATCAACGCAGGATAACTATCTTGCAAATATCACCACCGACTATCTCGATATCCACCCCTATTTCTACGATTGGCATTGGGGTGAGTTCGAGAAAAGCTGTATGAATAGGAGTGTTACTCAGGAAAAGATCAGCTATCTTGCACGCGGCGCGTTTATGTCGCACGCAAATATGCCAACCTACGTTTCGGAATGGGATGCACCTTGGCCAAACGAATTCCGCGCCGACTCTGTACTTTACAGTGCTGCATACGGACTTCTGCAGGGCTGGTCGGGATTTGCTATCCATACCTACTCCTATTCCGCACGCCTCGAGTGTATGGATATGCTCGGTAAGGAGATATCCGCTGAGAAGATCGGTAACGTGCCGTACCGACAGGGAATATTCAGCGCGTGGAACGATCCTGCAAAGTTCGGTCTCTTCTACCACGCCGCACTTATGACTCGTCGTGATGACGTTAAGGCGGCAGACGCTATGTGCAGCGTTGAGGTAACGCGCAGAGATCGTTTTGATCCTGATACCGTCAGCACTGAGGGCGACCGACTTGCAGTAGTCAACCGCGCCGACAATCCCACAGTACCTCATATCGCCATAAACGATAACGGCATCGACGTTACCTCCATCACGGGCGAGCTCTATCGCAACTACAAGGATAACTACGGTAAGATAGATACACCGATGACTAAGTGCGCATACGGCTTCCTCGGTAAGAACGGTGAGGTCGCACTTAACGGTATGTCGGTGAAATGCAAGACCGACTTTGCCGTTATCGCCGTATCCTCGCTTACCGATAAGCCGATTTCCAAGTCGGACAATATTCTCCTTACTACCGTCGGCAGAGCAATGAATACCGATGCTGTATTTGAAGGAGAAAAAATGATCGAGCTGGGTAAACCTCCGATTTTGATAGAAAATATCGAGGCGGAAATCAAAATCGACACCAAATACCCCGATCTTAAGGTATGGGCGATCAGTGCCGAGGGCTACTATATAGGAACAGTTCCGACCACGTATGACGACGGCAAGCTTATGCTACGTGTCGGCGAGGTTTCGAGAACAATGTATTATCTTTTAGTGAGAGATTAAGGAGGTCGCCATGATTAAGATTGGTTGGTCAACCAGAGATGTATCTACAAATGAGCCCGTAGGTATAACGGGTCAGTTCCATCAGCGCATATCGAAGGGATGCATTGACGCCATTACTGTCACCGCTCTCGTGGTTGAGCGCGAGGATACCGCAATCATCCTCTCCGGCGATTTCGTCTGCATCAGCGACGGATTGCTTGCGGAGGTCAAGGAGAGCGTTAAGGCAAAGAAAGCCGAGATACCTACGGACAATATCATATTCAGCGCGACCCATACGCACACCTCGCCGAGATATATGCGACACCTTGGATTTGATAACGTACCCGATAGTAGGGAGATATATCCACCCGAGAAATACAGAGCCTTTCTCGTCGATCAAGTCTCAGATGCGATCATTGAAGCGTACAGCACAAGGTCCGAGGGATCTTTCGCTTACGGATACGGCACAGCCTCTGTCGGTGTTTCGAGGCGCTCCACGTATATCGACGATTTCGGCGCAAGAGAAAATTCGAAAAAGACGTCTCTTGCACCTAACGGTCACGCGATGATGTACGGTATAACGTGCGACGATATGTTCGCAGGCTATGAGGGCTCCACCGACTCGAGCGTATACTTTATGTTCACCTTTGATAAAAACGAAAAGCTCACGGGTGCCGTCATCAACGTACCGTGTCCCTCACAGTGCGGCGAGCATGAGAGCTATCTTTCCGCCGACTATTGGACGTTTGCGCGTAAGCTTATACGAGAAAAATACGGAAATATCCATATCCTCCCGCAGTGCGCGGCGGCAGGCGATCTCTCGCCCCATATCCTCCACGCCCAGGATGCGCAGATGAGAAAATTCAGACTCAAGTACGCTGATGACCTTGAGGCTAAAGAGATTGCCGACTCGTCCTACTGGCCTCACGAGTATTACAACAAGATGGATCTCGGCGAGCGTGTATTCCACGCATTCGAGGAGACGTATCCTTGGGCATCCAAGGAGAAGATATACGATGCCCCCGTAATTGTCAAAAACGCGATTTTGCCTCTGGATGCTTGGAAAATAACCGATGAGCAGTATGAGTCAGCAAAAGAAGAATATGCGGAGTATTTTGCGGAAGGCTTTGTTAAAACCGACGACGAAGCAGCCGACTATTTCAAAAATACGGTACAGACATCTATTCTCGGTAGATATCGCCGTGTTATAGATCGCTATGAGAGCGGAGCGGATAAAGTCAATACGCTGATCCATGTCGTGCGTATCGGAGATATTGCATTTGCATCTAACCCTTTTGAGCTCTATATTGATTATCAGCACCGCATCCAGGGGCGCAGTCCGTTTGTCCAGACCTTTATAGTTCAGCTTGCTGCACAAGAGATGCCTCGCGCGTGGGGATACCTCTGCACCGAGCGTGCAAAGGCGAATATGGGATACAGTGCTATTATGTATAGCTGTACCGTATCACCCGAGGGCGGCAGACAGCTTGTAGACTCTACGGTTGATATTCTTAAAAAGCTCTACGATTGATTTCTGCCATAAAATAAATACTTAGTCTATGCTTTTATTTATTTTTTACAGCATTAAAAAAGCTCCCGAAAATTTCGGGAGCTTTTTCGTTTATCCTAAAATCAGAAGTTGTACTTCTTTCTTGCTACGTAGGAGGTGTGAAGAGTGTGATGAGCCTTGTGACAGCCGTAAGCACCCTTGAAGTAGTTGTCGTATACTTCCTTGATGATGGGGTTCTGGTGAGACTTTCTCATCTCCATAGACGCATCCTGGTCGTAGAGAGCCTTCGCTCTTACAGCCTTGAGATCTACGGTATCTCTTACGTGCTGAGGCTGGATGGGCTGACCGCCGCCGTTTACACAGCCGCCGGGGCATCCCATGATCTCGACGAAGGTCCAGTCTGCCTCGCCCTTAGCGATCTTGTCCATAACGGTCTTAGCATTCTTTGCGCCGGAAGCAACGCAAACCTTGATCTCCATGCCTGCGATGTTGTAGGTAGCCTCCTTGAGACCCTCGGTTCCACGTACCTCGGTGAACTCAAGCTTCTTGTTGTCCTTGCCGGTGAGAACGTCGTTAGCGGTTCTGAGAGCCGCCTCCATAACGCCACCGGTAGCACCGAAGATAACAGCCGCACCGGTATCAACTCCGAGAGGACAATCGAACTCCTCGTCGGGAAGAGCGGTGAACTTAAGGCCGGCTCTGCCGATCATTCTGGCGAGCTCACGGGTGGTGAGTGCAACGTCAACGTCAACGATGCCTTCGCCTGCTGCGCACATATCGTCTCTGCCTACCTCGAACTTCTTAGCAGTACAGGGCATGATAGAAACTACGAAGATATCCTTAGGATCGTAGCCCATCTTCTCAGCCCAGTAGGTCTTGATGAGCGCGCCGCCCATCTGCTGAGGAGACTTGCAGGAGGAGAGATGCTTGGTCATCTCGGGATAGTAGTACTCACAGAACTTGACCCATCCGGGAGAGCAGGAGGTAATCATAGGAAGAGTTCCGCCGTTCTTAACACGGTCAAGAAGCTCGGTAGCCTCCTCAACGATGGTGAAGTCAGCCGCGGTGTTGGTATCGAATACCTTCTCGAAGCCGAGTCTTCTGAGCGCTGCAACCATCTTACCCTCAACGTTAGTGCCGATGGGCATATCGAAGCACTCACCGAGAGTAGCTCTGATGGAGGGAGCGGTCTGAACGACTACGTGCTTTGTGGGATCAGCAAGAGCTGCCCATACCTTGTCGGTATCGTCGCGCTCAACGAGTGCGCCGGTAGGACATACAGCGGTACACTGACCGCAGGAGATACAGGGAGTAGATCCGAGAGGAAGGTCGAATGCCTGTCCGATGCAGGTATCGATACCGCGGTTGTTAGCGCCGATTACTGCTACGTGCTGCTCCTCACATACCGCTACGCATCGGCGGCAAAGAACGCACTTGTTGTTATCTCTTACAAGGTGAGGAGTAGAGTAGTCAAGCTCGTAGGTGGGCTTGAAGCCACCGAAAGCGTTGGAATCAACGCCGTACTCGAGACAGAGCTTCTGAAGCTCGCAGTTGGTGGAACGGGAGCAGGAGAGGCAGTTCTTGTCGTGAGTGGAGAGGATAAGCTCGAGAGTGGTCTTTCTTGCTTCTCTTACCTTGGCGGTGTTGGTGCTGATAGCCATACCCTCGGTTACGGGATATACGCAAGCGGTAACGAGACCTCTTGCACCGGTAGCCTCAACAACGCAGATACGGCAAGCACCGATCTCGTTCTTTTCCTTCATAAAGCAGAGAGTGGGGATCTCCACACCCGCTGCACGAGCAGCTTCCAGAATAGTGGAGCCCTTCGGCACGCTGACAGCGATGCCGTTAACTGTAACATTTAACATTTCCATATCAGTTTTATGCTCCTTTCAATTACTTCTTAACTATTGCGCCGAACTTACAACCGCTCATACAAGCGCCGCACTTGATACACTTAGCCTGCTCGATCCTGTAAGAGGGAAGCTTATGTCCGGGAGCAACGTAATCGGTCTTAACGATAGTGTCAACAGGGCAGTTCTTAGCGCACTTGCCGCAGCCGATACACTTGTCCTCGTCGATGGTGAAGGAAAGAAGGTTCTTACATACACCTGCGGGACACTTCTTATCAACAACGTGTGCGATGTACTCATCGCGGAAGAACTTAAGAGTAGCAAGCACGGGGTTGGGAGCAGTCTGACCGAGACCGCAGAGAGAGTTCTGCTTGATATAGTTGCAGAGATCCTCGAGCTTGTCGATATCCTCGAGAGTGCCCTTACCGTCAGTGATCTTCTCAAGGAGCTCAAGGAGTCTTCTGGTACCTACGCGGCAGGGAGTGCACTTACCGCAGGACTCATCAACCGTGAACTCAAGGAAGAACTTAGCCATATCGACCATACAGGTGTCCTCGTCCATGACGATAAGACCGCCCGAACCCATCATACAGCCGATGGAGGTGAGGTTATCGTAGTCAACCTCGGTGTCGATAAGGCTTGCAGGGATACATCCGCCGGAGGGACCGCCGGTCTGTGCAGCCTTGAACTGCTTACCGTCGGGAATACCGCCACCGATGTCGTAAACGATCTCACGGAGGGTAGTACCCATGGGGATCTCAACGAGACCGGTGTGCTCGATCTTACCGCCGAGTGCGAATACCTTGGTACCCTTGGACTTCTCGGTACCCATAGAGGTGAACCACTCAACACCGTTGAGGATGATCTGAGGAATATTTGCAAAGGTCTCAACGTTGTTCTCAACTGTGGGAGATGCATAGAGACCCTTTACTGCGGGATAGGGAGGACGGGGTCTGGGCTCGCCGCGGTTACCCTCGATAGAGGTCATAAGAGCGGTCTCCTCACCACAGACGAACGCGCCTGCACCGAGTCTGATCTCGAGATCGAAATCAAAGCCGGAATCAAAGATGTTCTTACCGAGAAGGCCGTACTCGTTAGCGGCGTCGATAGCATTCTGAAGACGCTTAACTGCGATGGGGTACTCGGCACGAACGTAAACGTAACCCTTGGTAGCACCGATAGCATAACCGCAGATAGCCATAGCCTCGATGATAGAGTGGGGGTCACCCTCAAGGATAGAACGGTCCATGAATGCTCCGGGGTCGCCCTCGTCGGCATTACATACTACGTACTTCTGAGGAGCCTTGTTGGGAGCACAGAGAGCCCACTTACGGCCGGTGGGGAATCCACCGCCTCCTCTTCCGCGAAGACCGGAGTCGGATACTACCTTGATAACGTCCTCGGGAGTCATCTCGGTGAGAACCTTACCAAGTGCTGCGTAACCGTCCATAGCTATGTACTCGTCGATGCTGTCGGGATCGATGACACCGCAGTTACGGAGTACGATACGCTTCTGGGACTTGTAGAAAGCGGTATCGTTAAGAGAAACCTCAGCCTTGGAAACTACCTCCTCGGAGCCGGTGTCGGCATAAACGAGATGCTCAACGACACGACCCTTGAGAAGATGCTCCTCAACGATCTCCTTAACGTTCTCGGGAGTGATACGGCTATAGAAGGTACCCTCGGGATAAATAATAACAACGGGACCGAGTGCGCACAGACCAAAGCAACCGGTCTGAACTACCTTTACCTCTTCGGAGAGGCCGTAAGCCTCGATCTGCTCATGAAAGGCAGCCTGGACAGCCTGGCTACCGGAGGAGGTACAACCTGTACCGCCACAAATCAATACGTGTGAACGAATCATAATTACACCTCCGAATTACTTGAGATCAGCAACGGTAAACTCGGTTACGACGTTGCCGCCCTTAAGATGCTTTTCGATAACCGTCTTTACCTTCTCTGCGGTCATCTTTACGTAGGTAACCTTTTCTTTACCTGCCTCGTAAACCTCAACGATAGGCTCAAGCTGGCAGAGTCCGATACAACCGGTCTGGGTAACGGTAACCTTGTCGGTGAGTCCCTGTGCGTTGACCTCTGCAACGCATGCGTTGAGAACGGGTCTTGCGCCTGCCGCGATACCGCAGGTAGCCATACCTACGACTACGCGAACATCGCTAGAGCCCTCACGAAGAACAACCTTGTCCTTCATTCTGTCTTTGATTGCTTTAAGTTCAGCCAAAGATTTCATAGTCTCTTCCTTTCGATTTGGTACAAATTTTATATATTTCTATATATTAACTAATGAATACTGCTCACGGAGATAATCGCCTAACCAGCATATCACCTCGTAAGAGTTGAGCGGAACGTCACCCAGCACCTCGCGCATTTCACGGGTGTCCATTTCGACTCTGCCGCAATTTTTATTGTGAATATAGTGAAAATCAACATCAGGGTGACCCTGTACCAGTGTCGTGAGAGTTGATATCACATCACCGAGCGGAGTGAAATCCAGATGGTCCTTACGGAACGTGGCAACAACGCACGTGCCATGCTCCCTAGGGTAGTCCGCCACTGTTTTCGACGTGATCGAGAGTGTGCCGCCGGTCTGCTCGCACGCCAGCTTGAGAAGCGGTATGCCGAGTCCGACGCGCCTCGTCTTTCGCGTCGTGTAGAACGGATCCGTTACCGAGCGGATGACCTCCTCGGTCATTCCACAGCCGTTATCCGAGATCGTGATAGATAGGGTGGTGTCGGTCTCATCCAGCATGATCGCCGTGAGAGTTGCACCCGCCTTTACCGAGTTCTCGGTAATATCGAGGATGTTCAGCGAAAGCTCCTTCATATCTTTCTCCCGAGATAATTCATCAGCTCACGCCTTACTGCACGAGCATCGTCGCGCGGGGCATTGAGCATGACGGTATTTTCTCCGTCCTTTATATCGGTGAGACGGTGTGCATCCGAGGATACTATTACCGTTTTGTCGCCGATACCGTATTTTTCCCTGTATTCGCCGATCTTCTCCGCGTCACGCAGCTCAACGCAATCGAAATGCGGAGTAGGGGGAATAGTACCAAGCACGGCTATGATACCGTTGCTCGTGCGGTCGATGTGAGCAGGGTAGCAGACACCGCCGTATTTGTGTACGAGCTCGGGTGCATCCTCTATCGAAACCGTCGTTGCATTGGTGAGAAGATATTCCTCCTCGCCTATCACGTTGTCATCGGCATCGAGTATCAGCTGCTCGCCGAAAATGCTCGTCTTGTTTTTGATCAGCACTCTGCGTCTCGCTATCTCTCTATCAAACGCCATAGCGTCCTCGAGAGCCTCGAAAAGACATACCACGTGGATATCCTCCGATGTGGTAAGCTCCATTCCCGCAACGGGTATAACACCGTATCTTTCTGCCGCCTCAAAAAAAGCAGGGCAGTTTTTTGCGGTATTGTGGTCGGTCAGAGCCAGAATATCTAACCCCGAGAGCGACGCCATACCCAGAAGGTTGTTTGGAGTATTATCCTCGTCTCCGCAAGGGGAGAGGCAGGAGTGAGTATGAAGATCGTAAAAGAAGCTACTCATGCGAGCATACCCGCAAGAAGCTTCGCGACCCCATAGATGGATAGCTCGCTCGAAATAACGTTTACTCCCTTGTCGCGTGCGACGCTGAGTACGTCGTCGGGAAGGGTAACGCCCTCTGCGAGAATTACGCAGGATACGTCGACGAGGGTTGCTACCGCGATCACGTTCACGTTGGACATGATGGTGATCCAGGCGTTGTCTGCCTCGGCGCGACCCATGACCCAGCTTAAGAGATCACCGATATAAACACCGTCGATCTCGCGGCTGCCGTCCGCTACGGCTATTTCCTTGAAGGCGTCGGCCTCAAGCAGCTTATTTACCGTCATCGTCGTCACCTCTCTGCTTTTTCAGCTCGGCTACCAGCTTGATGGGACATCCGTCCATCGTTGCAGATCCGAGCACTATATCCTCGGCAAATGCACGGCAGGTAGGAGCACCGCAGGAGCCGCAGTCTATTCCCGGAAGAATATCGCGCAGTCGGTGTATCTCACCCATCATACGCATCGATTCCGAGCGACTGTCGCTGAGTCTCGATAACGGATGGTATTCCGGCATATCTTCGAACATATAGGACGCGGGGACGTCCGCCGTATCCTTATCTATCTGGGTTCTGGATACCGGCAGATATCTTCTGAGAGATTGAAGCCTTGCCTTCGCTATGAAGGGATTCTGTATGGTCAGAACTCCGCCGACGCAACCGCCGGTGCAGGCATTCAGCTCAATGAAGTCGAGCGGTGGAATATTTCCGTTTTCCATCTGGTCGAGCACGTGGATAACGTTGTTTATTCCGTCAGCAGCGAGGTAGTCCTCGTTGAGTATCGCGGTGGCCTCACCGCCGCTCCTGGCCCAACCGAGACCTATTCTGCCGGATTCGGACAGAGGACGAATGTCCTTGTCCTTTCTCATTTTACTTATGAGTAGAAAGTAGATATCGCTGATCGATACTACCTCGTCCACATAGCTTTTGTGCGAAGCAAAGCCGTTTTTCACATAGCTCGCCTTCGCCGGGCACGGGGATATGAAGCATACGCCTATATCCTCGGGACGCAGCTCCGGATGCTCGCTCTGTGCGCGCTCCTTCGCGAGTCTTGCCGCCACCTCCATAGGGGGCAGCATATGTATGATGTGATCCTCCAGTGTCGGGAATCGAAGACTGATAAGACGCATTACCACAGGGCACGCCGAGCTGATTACAGGCTTTTTGACGTTCTCGTTTTTTAAATACACGCGCGTGTACGCGGAAACGAGCTCCGCCGCCTTTGCAACCTCGTAGACGTCGTCAAAACCGATCTTCGTAAGACCGTCGAGTACGTAGTCCACATCATCAAGATTATCAAACTGACCGTATAGAGTAGGGGCGGGAAGAGCTATCTTCCACTTGAATCTGTCCATATCGGGCAGCTTTGAGCAAACCGCCTTTTTTGCCTTATGCTGGCAGACTCTGATACATTCACCGCAGTCAATGCACCTTTCGGGGTTGATGATTGCGTGTCCGTCTCTGATCCTGATTGCCTCTGTTGGGCAATGCTTTAAACATGTCGTACATCCGGTACACTTGCTCTCATCCAGAAGAACCGAGTGCTCGTAAGTATACATTTACATTCACCTAACAATTTACTCTCATAACGATTCTGGTCCCTACGCCGACCTCGGAGTGTATCTCCATATGATCGGTATATTTACGCATATTGGGAAGTCCCATGCCGGCACCGAAGCCGAGCGCGCGGATAGTATCCGACGCCGTGGAATATCCCTCCTGCATAGCGAGGTCGATGTCCTTGATGCCGGGACCGGTATCATCAAGCACGATCTCAATATAGTCCTCGTAAACGCGCACCTCTGCAGTGCCGCCGCCCGCGTGGATTACCATATTGATCTCGCCCTCGTACATAGCCACCGAAACGCGCTTTATGATCTCTGCTGAAAGACCGAGCTGGCGAAGATTTTTCTTCACCTGTACGGAGGCTTGACCCGCTGAGGTGAAATCTTCACCGTCAACGTTAAAACGGAAAACCAATTCCTCGCTCATTACTTGACCCTTGTGTCGTTAACGAGTCCGTTGCTGTAAAGCTTGCCGGAGGCGGTGTACATAGTCATATTTGTACTCATCATAACTATTCCGCTTTCACGCGCCAGCTCGAGCATTTCGTCCGTTGGTGTTTTTGAACGGACAAAAACGATGCACACCATGTCCATCATTACGGCGGTGCGGATGACCTGAGGATTGACCAGGCCGGTCAGCAGTACAGCCTGATCGTTCACGTACGCGAGAACGTCGCTCATCAGGTCGCAGCTGAATACAGAGGTTACGTCACGCTCGAGGTTTTCCTCGCAGCAGTGTATCTCTGCTTCCAGCAATTCTTGGATTTGATTGATTTTCATTTTGTATGTCTTCCTTGATCTAAGAAATTAGATTATGGAGATCAGTTGTATTTTGCAACTATACCGGGAACGTCTGCAGCTCCGAGACGTCCGTAAACCTCTTCGTTAACGGTGAGAACGGGAGCAAGACCGCAAGCACCGATGCAACGGCAGGCAGTGAGAGAGAACTTTCTGTCGGGGGTGCACTCGTCTCCGCCGATACCGAGAATTTCCTGGAGCTTTTCGTAGATCTCGCCGGAGCCCTTAACGTAGCAAGCAGTGCCGAGACATACGGAGATGTTGTACTCTCCCTTGGGAGTGAGAGAGAACTGTGCGTAGAAGGTGGATACACCGTAAACCTTCTCGAGCGGAATGTCCATTCCCTCCGCGATTTTGTTCTGTACCTCGATAGGAAGGTACCCGTAGATTTCCTGAGCTTCCTGCATTACTGCCATTAGACGGCTCTTGTCGTGCTTGTTTGCCGCGATGACTGCATTAAGCTTAGCCTCTTGTTCAGCGGTGCCGCTGAAGGGAAGAGTTGAAAACTTTTTCAGCATAATTTTTCCTCCTGAGATTTTATAATGTTAAAATATTAACACTCATTAGCTCCTATTATAACACGCACGTGCGGATTTTGCAATAGCTATTCCTCATTTTTTAATAAAAAATAAAGGAATTTGCGTAAAATTATTCCTCTTCGCCGGATCCATAAACAAAATTTTCCAATAATTTTCCGCATATCGCCGATGATCGCGAGAAATCCTTGCCTCCGACCGACACGCCGTTGAGGCTTCTGACTTTGCGGCAAAGCTTAGTCGTGCTGGTGACGAGAGCCTCGTCACAGTCGTACAGCTCCGCCAGGGTAAATGGGTATTCTCGGTATTCTACACCAAGCTCGCGACAGACCGACAGCAGGTTCGCTCTCGTTATTCCGGGAAGTATTTTTTCTCCCGTCGGATGGGTATATAGAACTCCTCCGCGCAGTATGGAAATATTCGAGTGCGCACACTCTGTGACGATGTCCCCTCTGTGAAGAACCGCCTCGTCACAGCCTGCCGCTTCTGCCTCGCTTGCCGCGATCACGGCGGGAAGCAAATTAACGGTTTTTATATTGCAGTAGAGATATCTTTTGTCCTCGCAGCTGATGAGATCGATCTCGGGAAGAGCCTCGTCGACGTGTAATTCACTTATCAGCACCAGCAGATTGACACCGTCGCATACCTGCGATGGGTGACTTCTCTTCGGCGCACTGCGTGACATCTGAAAATACACCATTGCATTTGCGATACCGGATCTTAACCACACCTTGGAGATTATTCGCGATAGCTGCTCGTGCGTGTACTCGTGCACAAATCCGAGCAGTCGAGCGCTCGACAAAAAACGCGTTATATGCTCGTCGAGCTGATAGATCTTCTTTCTTGCTACTGCAACGTCGTATATCGCGTCGCCAAAATATATGCTTCTGTCGGTGAGCGGTATTGTTATCTCGTCGGCTTTGCCGAATTTGCCGTTGTAATATGCGTATCCCTTCATGACCTTCTCCTTTTCGTTATATCAGAAGTTAGTTTATGCTTTTGATCTCGCCAATGACAAGAAGCTGCCTCAAATACAAAATTGAGACAGCTCCCGGAATTTTATATGTGGCATCACCTGCATCAGAATTTTTTTGTCAGCACGATAGAGCCGTCGATAGCCATTACAGTAACCGTTCTGTTCTCGTATATCGCGTAGGTCCTCGGATTGCTTTCCTTCGGAAGTGCAACGGATCCGGGGTTGATGTAGGTATTCTTATTTCCGAACTCCTCGCACTTCAATACGTGGGTATGTCCGTGCAGGAGAATATCTCCCTCGGAGAGTGGCGGAGGGGTAGCAGTGTTGTGATGGTGACCGTGAGTTGCAAAGATCTGCAGTCCGTCGACCGAGATATAAGCGTAATCCGCGAGTATCGGGAACTCGAGTACCATCTGGTCCACCTCGGTATCGCAGTTTCCGCGTACGGCAAGGATTTTATCCTTGTATCCGTTGAGGAGTGCGATAACCTCCTTTGGTGAGTAGGTCGCAGGCAGATTGTTCCTCGGTCCGTGGTAGAGGATATCGCCGAGCAGCAATATCTTGTCACAGCCCTCGTTCTCGAATGCGTTGACAACTCTTCTTGCGCTGTCCAGGTCACCGTGTATATCCGATGCAATAAGAATCTTCATTTTATTTTCCTCGTTTGTTCATTTTATGATATGGATTTGCTATAAAATATTTCAAAACGCTATTGATATCAACAATTCGTTTTGTTATAATGATTATATCACATTTGTGTTGCTTTGTAAAGCGAAAAGGAGAAAAATATGTCTTATATTTTACGAAAGGTATCTGACGGAGCGTATCATATTTCCGAATCGGAAAACCCATCCTCGATGCTCACGAGGTACGGTATTATCAGGACTGAATATGCTCCGCTTACCGATACAGATCCCATATCGGTACTCGATTCACTCGTAGCACTCGACTGTAAGCGCAGACTCGAGGTCGGTGTAACGAAATATGCAAAAGACTACGTTCTTGAGATCCGACTCTCGAAGGGAGAGCGTCTTTTCGGTTGCGGCGATTCGAACCGCGATAACGTTATGATACGTGGCTCCCGTCTCGTGCTCCAGGTTGCAAACGTACGCTCCTACGGACCTATGCCGATTCTTCTGTCGAGCGACGGTTGGGCGATCGTGCTTAATACTACATACTCCTCGGTCTTTGATTGCGGAGCGACGGATCCCGATAAACTGACGGTACGTGTGCTCGGCGGTGAGGTCGATTTCTATCTCTTCCGCGCAGATACACTTGCGGCTCTTATCGAGAGAGTTACGCTTGTCACCGGCAGACCGATGATGCTGCCGAAATTCGCGTACGGCTTACAATTCATTATGAACCAGAATGCGAATCAGCACGACCTTCTCGAGACTGCACGTCTCTTCAGAGAGAAGGATATCCCGTGCGATTCTATCGGACTCGAGCCGGACTGGATGGAGAAGCATTATGATTTCTCAACCGAGAAAAAGTGGAATACCGAGAAGTTTCCTCTTATCAGGTGGCAGGGACCGAATCAGAGCGGAAGGGGAACTATGTTCTATCCTCTTCGCAGAATGGGAGTACAGCTTTCTCTTTGGCTTTGCGAGGATTACGACCTTATCTACCACGAGGAGAATATCGCGCCGTCTCTTGAGGAGGAGCAAGAATTCCCCGAGGATGCAGAGATACTCGATCCACACCTTGTGGCATCTGTTTGGATGGATAAAATAACGAAGCAGGACGAGAGATGGTTCGAGCATCTTAAAAAGTTCGTTGACAACGGTGCATCAGCCTTCAAGCTTGACGGATCGAATCAGGTGCTTGCTCACCCCGATAGGCTTTGGGGAGGCAAGTATCTCGACGAGGAGGTGCACAACGTCTATCCCGTCCTTCTTGCCAAGGAGATGCAGGAGGGCTTCAACGAGTACACCGGACGCCGCGCACTCATCAACTCCTCCGGTGCATTCTTAGGCACGCAAAAATACGCGGCTACCTGGGCGGGTGACACCGGCGGAGGACCTAGAACTCTCGTTTCGGTAATGAATTATGCTATGTGCGGTCACTCCAATACAAGCTGTGATATCGATATACACACTCCCGAGAGCATGCATTACGGCTTCCTTATGCCGTGGACACAGCACAACAGCTGGGATTATCACTATCTGCCGTGGTATATGGGAGACGAGCTGTGCACGAGATACACCTTCTATGCCCGTCTTCGCTCGACTCTATTCCCCTACCTTTACTCTGCAGCGCATGTTGCCGCGACTTGCGGAATGCCGGTAATCCGTCCTCTCGCACTCGTAAATGAGGGTACCGACAGATATGACGGTGTCAAGAACGCCTATATGCTCGGTGACAGCCTCTACGTCGGTGCGTTTGATATGCATCTTACACTCCCCGAGGGTAGATGGATCGATTATTTCAACGGTGACGTCTACGAGGGCAACACCGAGATCGATTATAAAATACCCGAGGGACTCGGCGGCGCGCTCTTCGTCAGAAGCGGTGATATTATCGTAACGATGAAGCATCAGAAGTATATTCTCGAGCGTGAGCACGATTACGTGATCAACCTTTATCCTGACGCTCGCGCATCCAACTGTACTCTCTACGAGGACGACGGCTACACCTTTGATTATAAGAACGGCGGCTATGCCACGACGCTTATAACCTCGAGCGGAATCGCGGATAAGACACTTACACTTACCGTAAACGAGCGCGTCGGCGGCTGGCAGGGAAGACCCGATAACGGCCACAGCATTCTCGATAACTCAATACCGGAAATAAGCTCCACAAGCCCCATTCGCGATATGACCGTAAGAGTACACGGTGTTATGCCCAATTCTGTTACTCTTGACGGTGTGACGGTTGATACGAGAACCGTTGACGGCACTCTTGAATTCACCGTTCCCGCGTCTCGTCACGCATCGGGATCGCTTTCCTACGTTCTTAATTTCTGATAGTGAAGATATGGGGAAATTAAGAATTTCAACTAAAATGAATCTGCACGCCACCGCGCGTGACGATCTCTTTAAATACGTTACTGAAGGACTTGATTTTGTAAAAAACGCAGGATTTTCTGCGGCAGACTTCGGTTCTGAGATATTAAAACCTCTAGGAGATAACTATGCTCCTTTTATGGATCGCGTAATCGGATATACTGAGGAAACGGGTTTTTCCTTCTCGATCGCGCACCTTCCGTACAGTTTGAAAGTATCCACCGATCCGAGCTATGAGCCGATATTTTCAAGGGAGATGCACAACGCGATAGACGCCGTTGCAATGCTTGGCGTCGATTACGCCGTGATGCACCCGAACACGATCACAAGACCGCTTACCGACTTTGATCGCAAAGCAGCCTACGACTCGGTGATGGCGCATCTTTCGCCATTCGTTGAGCATGCCTCGAGAGTTGGTCTCAACGTCGTCGTAGAGAATATGAGAGTGGTACATGAGCATTATCCCACTCACAGATACTGCCAGCAGCCCGACGAGCTTGCGGAGGTCGCCGATGCTCTCGGAATAGGCGTATGCTGGGATTTCGGACACGCGAACATATGCGGGATCAAGCAGTCTGAGGCACTCTTATATCTCGGCTCCAGAGTAAAGTCTTTACACGTCAACGACAATACAGCCATCGACGACGACCATATGCCACCCTTCGTAGGTAATATCGATTGGCGCGATGCTATGTCAGGTCTTAGGGCGATCGGCTTCGACGGCTTCTTCAATTACGAGATCGCGACAGCGAGCATTCCCGCGGCACTCCGCGAGGACTTCGCGCGCTATCTCGTTGCCGCCGCAGGAGAGATCCTTTCCTACCTTTAATATTATTAACAAGCAACCAACCCGGCAAAAGGAGATACTAATATGGATATAAAAATTCTGCAGCTCATTGAGGGCGCGCGGGAGGCGAGAGGAATTACCGTCGTCATTGACGTATTCCGCGCCTTTTCGCTTGAGGCATACCTCTTTGATATGGGTGCTGAAGCTGTCATTCCGGTGGGTGACGTTCACGAGTCCTACCGTATAAAAAGCGAAAACCCCGATATGATCCTGGCGGGTGAGAGACACGGAAAAATACTCCCCGGGTTCGATACCGGTAACGCACCTTCACTCCTCTCGTCGCTCGATATCCGAGGTAGGACCGTAGTGCATACAACAAGCGCGGGAACGCAGGGCATTGCCAACGCGATCTACGCTGAAGAAATACTTGGCGCAAGCCTTGTTAATGCACGTGCCACTGCTGAATACATAAGAAAAAGCGGGGCAGAAACCGTTTCTCTCGTATGCATGGGACTTGAAGCCAAGGCTCCCACGGAGGAGGATACCCTCTGCGCGGAGTATATAAAATCGCTTCTGCTCGGAACTGACATTGATATGAAAAAGGAAATCGAGAGTCTAAAATACACCTCCGGTGCAAAGTTTTTCGATAAGTCGCAGAACGACGTTTTTCCCGAAGCGGATTTCTCGATGTGCACCGATCTTGATAAATTTGATTTCGTAATGCGTCTCCATCGCGGCGAGTACGGATGTGGATATATGCGGAGGGTGAACGTCTATGAATAAGGACTTTGAAATTTTAAAGGAAGATCTGCGCGCAATCGGTCTCAAAGCCGGTGATACAGTTCTGATCCACAGCTCCTATAAATCTATGGGAGGTCTCGAGGGTGGAATACAGACACTTGTTGATGCCGTACTCTCCGTCCTCGGTGACCGCGGCACGCTCGTCGTTCCCACGCTTACATATACGACCGTAACTGCCGCAAATCCGGTTTTCAACTACCTTGAGACACCCTCCTGCGTCGGTGCGATCAGCGAATTCGTCCGCAATATGAGCGGCGCCATACGCAGTGTTCACCCAACGCATTCCTGTGCCGCGATAGGCTATAGAGCAGAGGAGTATACCTCGACTCATTACCTCGACAGAACTCCCGCAGGCGAGAATTCTCCCTTCACGAAGCTCATGTACTCGGGGGCGAGGATACTGATGCTAGGCTCGGATATCGCGTATAATACCTCCTTCCACGCCATCGAGGAGATTGCTGATCTCCCATACGTTCTCACCGGTGAGCCCATAGAACACACCCTGATACTCCCCGACCGCACCTACACTGCGCATTATCGCCGTCACACTATCGTGCCTAACGGATATATGCAGCGCTACAATCGCATCGAGCGCATTCTCGCTCCTGAGTATATGCCGCGCGGAAATATCCACGGCGCATCGAGTGTACTCTTTGACGGGGCAAAAATGCTTGAATGCGCGTTAGGAATTCTCAAGGACGATCCTTACTTCTTCGTTGAGAAAAAGATCGAGGCGTAACGGAGGATCCAAAAATCAAGAATTTTTCAAGAAAATTTAAAAAAACACTTGATTTTTCTTGACGAATGTGCTAGAATATATCGGTATTAAAATAAAAACAGTAATCAGGTTGCGAAGTAACCCTTTACAGACCCTCTCAGCTGTAGTTGTAGCGGAGCATGGATTACAGAAAATTTAAAGGAGAACTAAAATGGCTAACATTAAGTCCGCTAAGAAGCGCGTTTTGGTAAGCGAAGCAAATTATCAGCGTAACAAGAGCTACCGTTCTGCTCTTAAAACTGCTCTTAAAAAAGCTGATGCTGCTATTGAAGCAAAATCTGCTGATGCTGCTGAGACCGTTAAGGTTGCCGTTAGAAAGTTAGACCAAGCAGGCGCAAAAGGCATCATGCACAAAAATGCAGTAGCTCGCAAAAAATCTCAGCTTGCTAATCGCTTAAACAAGGCAAACTAGTTAAAGCAAACCTTATATGACTTTAAGGTCATAACCAAATATAACTGTTACAGCCGATGTTTTTCTACATCGGTTGTGCAGAGTTTGGAAACAGAATAATTTTTAAGTATAAAATCGCAAATGCGTTTTTATAATTGTGGAGTCAGCCGAAAAAGTAAGATTGTATCCGAAAAGTAAGCTCCACCTCGGTTATGCCTCACCGTGTAAAAATAGAGGTTTTTTTTATAAACATTAGTTTATAAATGCACAATTCAAAATGCCGAATGCAGAATATGGGTGAGTTAATGAATGGTAATATTG
>JAZRBV010000078.1:0-34663 GCA_045635225.1 Eubacteriales bacterium | reverse complement strand
GGTTGTACGCAGAAGCAGCACGGAGAAGAGCCGAAGAAGCACTCGCAAAATACGATGAAAAGCACAGAAATCGGGCGGTTTAACGCCGTCCGATTATGAAGCAGGATAAAGCCGAGTCTCTTCTCGGCTAGTCCACACCGCACGGCAACGCCGAGCGGACAGAAAACGGAGAGTTTCCAAGGCTTTTTCAGCCTAAAAGAATTCAGGCGGATGAGAATTTGTGTGTCTCTTTAAGGTTTGGGAAGGTTTTGGAACTCTCCACCCAATAATCAGCAAAATATAAGGAGTAACTAACTATGAAAAACAAAAATGACAGAGCCATGGGCTCGACAGGAATCAGATTTACCGAGGAACAACTACGGCGGTGTGATGAAAAAAGTGAGGAGCTTGGCATCTCACGGAATAGATTTATCCGCGATGCGGTTGACTTCTACCTCGAATGGCTGAGCAGGGAAAGCACCGAGAAGTTCTTAACTCCGGCACTCGAATCTGTGTTCAGTGCAAAGCTTCGTGATACAGAAGACCGTCCCTCAAGAATTCTTTTTAAGATTGCGGTGGAGCAGAACGTGCTCGCGCGAATCATACTCGAGGATGGTCACTATGTGTATGAGAAGGATTTTGTTGAACAAATCCGTCGTCATGCCGTGCAACATGTAAAGGAAACGAACGGTAAGGTAAGCGTGGCAGATCTTATAGCAGGAGAGGATAATCCCCAATGGCAAGATTAATATTCAAAGCACCGTACTATAAGCCCGGACGAAAAGCAGGCAAGGGAGAGCGCGGTGCGTACGCAAAATATATAGCCACGCGCGATGGTGTTGAACTTCTGCGAAGCGGTATGGTTGACTATATCAACGAGCGAAAAGGCTCGAATGGATTGTTCTCGGACGAAGGTGTTGTGATCAATCTCTCGCAGATTGAAGAAACGATCAACAATCATTCAGGCAACGTGTGGGGATTGATTTTTTCTCTCAAGCGCGAGGATGCGGAGCGGCTCGGTTACAATTCGGCAGTGCAGTGGATGAACCTCTTGCGTTCGCATCGAAATGATATCGCCAAGGAGATGCACATCGCTCCCGGCAATCTTCGTTGGTATGCGGCGTACCACAACAGCGAAACGCATCCACACGTGCATATGCTCGTGTGGTCAGACAGACCTCAAGAACCGCATCTCTCAACGGTTGGCATTCACAATATTAAGCAAACGATTGCGAAAGATATTTTCCGTCAGGATTTAATTTCTGTTTACAAGGAGCAGACACAAGCGCGAGATGATATTAAGCTTGCGTTCAGTTCGCGAATGGCAGAGATCATAGATGAAATTAGTGACGGAACAATCAAATACAATTCTGAAATCGTGTTAAAGCTTGAGTTTCTTTCCGAAAAGTTATCCGAACACAAAGGTAAAAAGGTGTACGGATATCTTGATAAGGACACCAAGAAATTGGTTGATGAGATTGTAAAGATGATAGCAGTTGATGAAAGAATCTCCGAGCTGTATGACTTGTGGCATAAGTGCAGATGCGAAACATTCAGAACTTACACCGATGCGATGCCGGAAAAGATTCCGCTCGAAGAAAACGAAGAGTTCAAAAGTGTTCGCAATGAAGTTGTAAAGATAGCATTCGATTTAAAAATTTCGTTTGATTTCTACGGTCAGGATGATAGCGAGCCAAGCGATGAAACAGAGGAAGAGGATCTTGAGGACTTAGAGTATTGGTCGGAGCAAGGTGATGAAACGCAGATGTATTTACTCGGCAAGAAATATCTTGACGAGTATGACGATCCCGAAGAAGCCGAGCATTGGTTGAAGAAAGCATCCGAGAACGGAAATGAATACGCGATGTACTTGCTCTACAAGTGTTACCGCGACGGAAGAATTGAGGACAAAGAAAACGAAAAAATGAAGTATCTCAAAATGGCGCTGAACAAAGGATACGATGCCGCCGAGTATGAGTACGGAAAGCTGTTAAGAGAAAAAGAACCTGAAGAAGCAATGAAATACTTGGGGAAAGCGGCAGATCAAAGAAACCCGTATGCGGCTTATGCGTATGCAAAAATGTGTTCGGATCGCGGAGATATTGCAAAAGCAAAAGAGTATTTCCGCATCGCGGCAATGTATAAGCCTGAGCTTGGATTCCGCGTCGGATTATGGTATTACTACGAGCAGAATGAGCGCGAAAACGGAAAGGCATATTTACAATTTGCTGCCGAAAGAGGTGATACTGCCGCAGAGGAAGCATTGAAAGCTATAAACAACGGAGTCAATGCACGATTGCTTTCAGGCGTTCTGAATTTATTTCGCCACGCAAGCCGTGTAATTGACAATAGAGCAAAGCAACAGAGTAAAGGTATCACGATCGACAGAAAGAGATTGCGAGAGCTTCGTGAAAAGCAAGAAGGCTTGGGAATGCGTATGGGATAATTATGTCTTGTATGATAACTTTTCGGAAAAACGCTGGATATGTCCGAGTCTTTATGGTATTGTGTGTACTAACAAAAAAGCAAAGGAGAACTCTATGAGCGGAAAACGCAGACCGTCTGGCGACGGATTGATAAGAAAAAGAAGTGACGGACGGTGGGAAGGGCGAATCGTCGTCGGTCACAAAAATGACGGAACTCCGATGTATAAATCGGTGTTCGGCAAAACACAAAAGGAGCTGATGCCACGCCTTGCAAAACTCAAAGAATACTACGCAGGCATGGACATGACCGAGGAAAGCCGAATGACTCTCGGCGAGTGGCTGACCAAATGGATTGACGAATATAAATCACCGATGATCCGCGAGAGCACAGCGACGAGGTATCGCCACATGATCAACAACCACATCATACCGAACCTCGGCAACAAGATCATCACGCAGGTAGCAACTCAGGACATCCAAAAGATGTACAACAAACTCAAGCGGTCAGGCAGAATGGAGAAGCACAAGGTGCACGGACACGAGCTGTCAAACTCAATGGTGCGAGCGATCCACATGATGCTGCACGAAGCCTTGGACGGGGCTGTTCGAGAGGGATTGATTCCTGTGAATCCGACAGAAGGAACAACGATACCGAAGCTCGGCAGACAAGAAAAAACAGTATTGCTTCAGTCGCAGATCGAAACCTTCCTAAAGCATCTCGAAGGAGATGAGATATGGTACGATTTCTTCTATACCGACCTTATGACAGGCATGCGCCGAGGTGAGATCTGCGGTCTGAAATGGACGGACTTCGATGCCGAGCACGGCAAGCTCCACGTGCAGAGAACCATACGCTATCAGCACGGACAGCCTGTCATCGGCGAAACAAAAACGAGCGAAGGAAACCGTGTGATCCTTATTCCGAGAAGCGTGTATCAACTGCTGTGCGAACGGCAGAAAAGGGCACTCACTGAGTGGATCTTCCCGAAGCCGACCTATCCTGAGTTACCGCTTGATCCCGGCACGGCATACGCACAGCTCAAACGCCTGCTGAAAGAAGCAGGACTTCCCGATATCCGCTTCCATGACCTGCGTCACACCTTCGCAACGCACGCAGCTTCAAAAGGAGTCGATCCCAAGACCTTAGCAGGTATTCTCGGACACACCAAGGCGAGCTTCACGCTCGACACCTACACACACGTTACAACAGACATGCAGAGAAACGCCTCAGGCATCGTCGGCAATTATATCACAGACATTTTCGGAAAGGAATTAAAACCATGGCAAGACGAAGAAAATCAGGATCAGGAACAGTAAGAGAACGCAAGGACGGCAGATGGGAAGGGCGAATCGTCATCGGCTACGACGAACGCGGTTTGCCCAAGACCAAGAATGTGCTTGCGAAAACAAAAACAGAGTGCCTCGAAAAGCTCGAAGCACTCAAAGAAACCATCGGAGCAACCGAGATCACGCGATGCACACCGGACATGCCCTTCGGCGAGTGGATAGACTTCTGGTATCAGAACTACTGCAAGCCAGCTCTCCGACCGTACACACAGACCACTTATGAGCAGAGAATCTACAATCAAATCGTGCCGAAGATCGGCAATATTCCGCTCAATCAGATTACGGCAGGAACACTCGAAAGGTTCTATGCACACCTTAAAAGCGACGGCAGGCTTGTCCGCCGAGAGATATACGGCGAAGGACTGGCCAACTCGGTGATACGGAGCATACACGCTCACTGCCGAGCCTCGCTTGAAAAGGCGAGAGTCGAAGGACTGATACGGCAGAATCCTGCGGTGCATTGTAAGCTTCCACCAAAGAAAAGCGCAGAGGTCGAGGTGCTGACGGTGGAAGAAATGCAACGCCTGCTCATACAAGCAAAAGAGGAAGGATTCTATGAAATGTTCCTTCTCGACCTGTCTACGGGCTTGCGCCGAGGGGAACTGCTGGCGCTCATGTGGGATGATATCAACCTTGAAACAGGCGAGCTAAAGGTCAATAAGCAGGTTCGGTACTTCAATAAGGAACTGCACATCATGCCTCCGAAAACAAAAGCAACTTACCGCACAATCATCCTGCCATTACCGCTGATCGAGATGCTGAAGGAGTACCGCAAGAAGGTACGGTCAAAGTGGCTCTTCCCATCGCTGTATAAAAGAGAACAAGACCTTCCTCGTGATCCCTGTGCGTGCAGAAAGAAGCTCTCGCAAATACTCGAACACGCAGGCTGTAAGCAGGTGCCGTTTCACGCACTCCGCCACACCTTCGCAACGCAGGCTTTGCGGTACGGAATGGATGTCAAAACGCTCGCCTGCACGATAGGACACGAAAGCGTAGAAACTACGCTAAACGTATACTCCCACGCCACCGACGAAGGAATGCGAACCGCAGCCAAGACCATAGACAAAACGATAGGAAGCCTTGCAGGCGCGTACGCCGAGTTTGAGGGCGGTGAGAGCGAGGGCGAGCAAGTACCGACCGAAGCACCTAAACCAACGCCAAGGACGAAATTTGAGCCTTATAAAGGCAAATACAGACGGCAGGGAACAGGCTCGATCCATCAGGTCAGCAAGAACGTATGGGAAGGACGGTACTCGCCCATCGTTAACGGGAAACGTATCACCCGAAACATCTACGCCGGCAGCATCGAAGAATGCGAAGAAAAGCTCGCACAGATGATAGCTGAGATGAAAGAGGAATATGGGATAGCGTAGATAATCAAAAAATGATACGCAGTAAACAAAGAAAAGGCGGCGGAGAAAATCCGTCGCTTGTTTTGAAAACAACTATATTTTAAAATATGCCTTTATGAATAATTTGTGTTGAAAAACATATATAATATAATACTTTAGTGCGAAATCCTTGCATTTTTTTGAATTATCTGATATAATGATAAAAAAGGTCGCAAGGAGTAAAAATATGGCTAATCAACTGGAAAGAATGAATCAAAGTCTTATGAGTATGCTGCTGTCTCAATTAGAAAACAAGCTAGATGCAGATGTATTTGTATATTATGGCGAAATTATTAATGGCGTTGAACGTCAAGTTAAAGATATCATTGAAGCATTGTCAAAAGATCCACAAAAGCATAACAAAATATATGTAGTGTTAACAACTCCAGGAGGTAGTTTGCCGCCTGTTCAAAGAATGGTTGATATTTTGAGACATTTTTATGATGAAGTCAATTTCATCGTGCCGGATTATGCATATAGTGCAGGAACTATATGGTGTATGAGCGGTGACAACATTTATATGAATTATTTTTCCACACTTGGTCCAATAGATCCTCAAGTTCAAAACAAAGATGGTAAACTTGTGGCGGCGCTTGGTTATCTAGATAAAATTAATGAGTTGCTGGAAAAAGCCAAGAAAGACGAGTTAACGAAGGCTGAATTTGTAATATTAAAAGATTTTGACTTAGCCGAATTAAGATCATATGAGCAAGCCAAAGAACTTGCAGTAGACATGTTGAAAATTTGGTTGACTAGGTACAAGTTTAAAGATTGGACACATCATTCTGACGGTTCTGAGGTGACTGCTGAGCATAAAGAAACAAGAGCTATTGAAATAGCAAATAAATTAAGTGATAACAATATTTGGCGCTCGCACGGCAGGCCAATAGGAATTCAAACTTTACGTGGCGAATTGCAATTGAAAATCGAGGATTTTGGAGAAGATGATGAATTAAACAATTTAATTGGGCAATACTATGATGGAATGATAGAATATATTAGAAAGCACAATTATAAGTTGTTTTTCCAGACGAGGTTGTTTTTATGAGTATAACAGAGCAGGTAAAGAAAGTTTGTGCTGGATTAGAAATAGATGATAAATATAAGGATTTTGAAGATGCTTTAAGTGAATATTATCAACTAGTCGAAGAGGGGATAATAACTCCACGTGAAAATTCGATATTGAATAATTATACTACCTTTATTTCCGAAGAAAAATTAAGATATTCTAATTTGAAAGCATGAGTTGCAAGGGCGGCAGAGAAATCTGCCGCCCTTATTATATAAAGCAGTTGAAAAAGAATGAAAATTATGGTATAATAAATCAAAAGAGAAAAGTAGGAGGAATCGTCTTGTATATACATTCTGTACGACTCATTAATTATAAGTCTATTGGAGACTATAAAGAATCCGAAATAATAATAGAACCTCAAATTACCGCAATCATTGGAAAAAATGAGAGTGGCAAGAGCAATGTTCTTGAAGGACTTTCATGTGTAAATTTGCTCAACTATAACGATACGGCATATACACCTGCGGTTGTTAATAGAAATTGTCCAACAGGCACGCAAAACAGTTTTGTTGTGGTATTACAACCGAATTCTGACGATATTACAAAAGGCATTGTCGGAGAAACGAAGATTGAGCTTGCTAAATCTCATTATAAGCTTACAGGTGCTTTGGCTACATATTATTTTGAAAGTAGCGAGCATGGTTGCAAAAGTCTTGCCGAATATCTCGATTCCATTAGTGGAAATCCTTTTCAATTGCAGAATCAGGATCTATCTAATTACAAGGCATATCGAGGAGAACTTTTGGCTACAGAAAGCATAAATGTTCCGCGTAGAACTGCTGCCTTAAATTTTGTTAAAAGTCAGTTAGGAAGAATGGTAGCTGAAAAAAGAGAAGAGTTCTCTTCAAAACTTGATCTTGTAATAGAGGGATGGCAAGAATTTATTCGTCTTCTTCCCACAATTTACTATAGAAAATCGGACAAACATCTTAACTCTGTGTACAAGTATGAGGACGCAGAAAAAGAACTGAAAAACGTTGCGGTTAATCCTAACAGCTTATTACGTGAATTTGTCAAATTGATAGGAATCGATGTCAACGATTTTTTGTCAGCGATAAGAAATGGAATGGGGGCAACGCAAAATTCTATTCGTCGGAGAGTTCAAAAGGCAGTTGACGATATAATAAATAAAGGATTCAACGAATTTTATCAAACGGAAGAAATCACTGTGATTGCAGATTTTAATGGTGATTCGGTTTCATTTTCTGTGGAATCCGGCGAAGGTGAAGCGATGTTCTTATCAGAACGTAGCAATGGTCTTCGTTGGTATTTAGATACTTATATTGATGCACAATCTCACGATATAAAAGAACGGGATGTTCTTTATCTACTTGACGAACCTGGAACATCTTTACATGTGAATGCACAAAAAGAGTTGTTAAATTTATTCGCTCATCTTGTTTCAAAGGGAAATCAGGTAGTATACACAACCCATTCTCCGTATATGCTTAATATAGAAAGAGATGGTTTGCATAGAATACGAGCTATCACAAAAAGTGCAGATGGATATACTCGAATATATAAAACCGCTTATGATCCTCGCATCGCTCCAAGCAGCCAACAAGATACGCTGACTCCCATTGTTAATGCGTTAGGCATGAACTTGAAGGATACCTTTGGCCCGGCAAAAGATAAGCTGAATATTATTACGGAAGGTATGAGTGACTATATCTATTTGACAACCATGGCAAAAGTTTTAGACATAGAAACAGATGGGTTTGCTATCATTCCGTCAGTTGGTGCAACTAATTGCGTTAAAATATCATCTATTTTGCATGGTTGGGGCTGTCCGTATGTTGCTCTGTTTGATTATGATACAGAAGGTGCGGAAGCTGGAGAGCATTTAAGAAAAGAAATGCTTTTTGAACTTGGAAAACAATATCTTTTCGTTTGCGATGTTAAACAAGTGGATATTGATAATAAAACCTATAAAACAGCATATATGATCGAAGATGTGGTTACTCGAGATGAAATAGAAAAATTCTGTAAATCAGCTGGTCTGGCATCTTCAATCGATAAAACTTTAAAAGCAAAATTAATGTGTAATGCGATTGAAGATGGATCGTATATTATAGGTGATGCCACTAAAGAAAACTTTAAAGCATTGTTTGCTCGGATACTTGCTGTTGTAAAATAATACGGTCTATAAAATTTGCACTTTTTGTAGCGAAAATTGGTGCAAAAATCTCCGCAAGTGGTCAAACATGTGGTCAAAGGCGAAAAATGGGCTTGTTCAACCCTCGAAGCAGGGAAGAACAAGCCCATTGATTATGTTATGAAAATGCGAGATTTCAAGAGATTATGCGAGAAAATAAAAGAAAATCGGAGGTTCGTTTGAACCTCCGATTTTGGTCTAAGGCACACAACCCCGTTTGAACGCCTCGTGATTTGAGTGTTTTCCTATTACTACGTAATAGGAACTTTTCTTTTTTAGGGGCGTTTTGGGGTGTGAATTTTGTGTTTTTAGGGGGCGAAAATGCCTCTTTTTTTGATGTCTGCGGAAGAGCCAAAAAGGGGCAAAAATGCCCCGTTTTTAGCATACTTA
Organism: Eubacteriales bacterium; assembly: GCA_045635225.1. Classification (GTDB taxonomy): domain Bacteria; phylum Bacillota; class Clostridia; order Oscillospirales; family CAG-272; genus UBA1740. The sequence continues at coordinate 25,903 of JAZRBV010000078.1, read as the reverse complement.
TTAAACGCCTTGTGGTATTTTGAGATAAACTTGCATTTTGGCGCTTTCGTGTTCAGATGAAAAGCGACACTTCAATTTCGAATTCGCCGCCACCTTTTACGTGAAACCACCAAGCCAGATTTTCGTAACGGAAATTTTCCGAATAAAAGCAAAAGGCCTGATGAGCATCTTCCTCATCAGGTCTTCTTCTTTCTGTTGTGTTGTAGTAGATTTCGATTTTATCATCAAACAGGACGATTCGCTTTATGAGCAGTCGAAGCATTTGTGCCGGCTCTTCTCTGATTGCCTTATTGATGAACTTTAGGATTTCGGATTTGCTGATTTTAATTCTCGCATTTGAACTTTCAATCTGGAGTTTGGCTTTCAGCTCTTCCATTCGACCTTCAAGTTCTTCAAGACGCTGCTTCGTGGTTGCAGTTATAATACCTTGCTCCATAGCTCGCATAAGGTTGTCAATAGCTTTTTGACATTCGCTCATTTCGTTTTGAAGTATCAGAAGCGTGTTGTTTGTTTCGGCTCGTTTTTCGTTAAGCTCAAATATCCTGTCAACCAGAGGCTCTAAGTTAGCAGGGTTGTCAAGAACTTTGAGCGTAATCTCTGTAACAAGGTTTTCAAGATCCGCTTTTCTAAGGATTTGCTTCTTGCATTTGTTCTTAATCCTTTTTCGTCCGGCGCAAGTGTAGTATTTAGATACCTGTCCTGTAGAGGACGTTCCGGAGTCGCCACGAATCTTTTGACCGCAGTAACCGCAGAAAAGCTTACCACTGAGCAGGAACGTCTCTTCGATTGGATGTCCGCCATTCTTGTTCTGTTCGCAAATCTTTCGTACAGTTTCAAACAACGCTTGAGGTACGATGCGAGGGAAGGTGTTTAGGAATACGCCATCTCGCTTATGCCTGTATACGCCTGTGTAACGTTCATTTTGGAGTATGCCGTATATCGCGCATCTACCAAAGGGCTTTCCGTCACGAGCATATATGCCGTCTGCGGTTAACCCGTCAATGATGTCTCGGCATATCTTACCGGCGGCGTATTCTTCAAAGATACGTACTACTACGGCGGCTTCTTCCTCTTTAACGACGTATTTCTTTTCACCGTTAATCTTTTCGACTTTGTAGCCGTAGGGAATACCGCCACCGCAGTAATTACCTTTAATGCGAGTCTCTTTCTGTCCTCGCATTACCTTTTGTGCAAGCTCGACTGAATAGTATTCAGCCATACCCTCAAGCATCGACTCAAGTATGATGCCTTCGGGTGTATCGGGGATGTTTTCTTTAACAGATACGAGTCTGATGCCATTATCCCTAAGTGTCTTTCGGTGTATAGCCATCTCGTATTTGTTACGTGAGAAACGGTCAAGCTTGTAAACGAGAACTAAGTCCCACGCTTTTTTGGACGAGTCCTTGAGCATTCTTTGAAAGTCTGCACGATTATCGTTTGTACCCGTCATAGCTCGGTCTATGTATGAGTCAATAATTAAGATATTGTTCAATCGGGCGTAATCAGTACATTCTCGCACTTGTCCTTCAATGGACTGCTCGGTTTGTCCGTAGCTCGAATATCGAGCATAGATTACTGCTGTTTGCATTTGTTTCCTCCTTTTTCGTTTTTATTTCATCATAACCTTTTCGGTTTAAGAAATGAACTATTTTAACTTCCCACTTTTAAGACTTCAATGGGCTATTAACTTACCCATTTGATTTTTACCTTTACCAAGTTGAAAGCTAACTTAATATCTTTAATCCCCAATTTGTCGATACTTCGACAAACCCTCCATCAGATAAAGGAGCAGAGGTCAAGAGCTGTCAAATCTTCCTTTTAGTATTAGATTGAGAAAGGTACACATTGAAGTTTTGTTGATTTTGAATTATAAGTGATAGCTTTCTGCACTTGACAACCAGCCTTTATCTGATATAATCCACTCCCCCCGTAAGAGTAAGATTATATTGCGTAACAACTTGGTACAATTAACTTTTATCCTTAACTCACCCCTCAATCAAAACAAGACTCTCAAAACTCAAAAACGTATCGTCGGGTAAGTTTTAATCGGTAAGTCTTTGTGTTATCCTTTAAGTACCAAATCGAAAGGAGGTTTATATTGAAAGAAATTACAGTAAGAGAAAACGAGTTAGGTCTTAAGATTTTCATAGACGGAGAACCTGATCTAAGAGAGCTGCCCGATGATGACCTTACTGTACTCGCTACCGTTCTTGAGGTCATAATCGAGAGAAGGTATACGAATTACATTAAGAGGAAAGGAGAGTGTAAAAAGAAAAAGGTGTCCGTAAAATCAGACACCTAAAATTTTGGTATATTTTTCTTCCTAAATCCTATTGACAAATCGCTGTTTTAGTGATAGAATATTATCAACGAACACGGTGTTCGCTTAAAACAAAAAGAGGACGATTATGAAAAGAGTTGACGAAGTAAAGTTGAATGAGGTTTATAAGTATATCTGCGATTGTCACAGCGAAGAGAGAAGATCTCCCTCGCTTAGAGAGATTGCGTCTGCTTGCGATATCAATTCAACAGCTTGGGTATCAAGTCTCCTTCAAATACTTGAAGAGAGAGAGTTGATATCCTTCGAAACTAAAGGTAATAGACGTACTATTTCTGTTCCGGACAACCTAAACGTAGGTGCAACCAGAAATGCATCTATAGTAGGCTCTTGTCCTTGTGGTGAGCCTGTGTTAGCAGTTGAAAATATCGTATCTACCGTAGCACTTCCCGTTGAGATTTTCGGAGCAGACGAGCATTTTATTCTCAGAACTACCGGTAATTCAATGGTTAAGCGCGGCATATTCAACGGTGACTTAATGGTAGTGCGAGTACAGAACACCGCTAACGTCGGTGAAGTGGTCATAGCAAGAGTAAATAACGAAGAAGCTACCGCTAAGGTTCTCGCAAAGTCGAGAGGAAAGTATTATCTCAAGCCCGCCAATGACGAGGTTGACGAGGACGGAAATCCTCTGTATAGAGACATACATCCCGTAGGCGAGTGGGAAATTCTTGGTGTCGTAGACAACGTAATTCATTCACCTTCGAAGGAGATATGAGTTTTTACACGCAAACTATATCAAAATTAAAATAAAAGATTACAAAATACGATAAAATCACCAAACAACTATAATCTAAGCCAAGAGTCCAGCCCTGTTCTCTGAACTTAGTATTATATATCTTACGTGGCATACGAAGGAAGGTAGGCTTTGCTTGTGGAATTTCCCAACCCCTTGTGCAGCTTATCTAGTTCTCCTCCTTTCGTATCATTTAGGGAAAAGGAGGTTTAGACATTGACAATTCAGGTCGAAAAGGAAAAGACCATGAGGTGTCCTGAGTGCCTTAACTTTATGAAAGTCAAAGAGTGCAAAGCTGGAACGTACTCCGGCAAATGCCCCGTTTGCAAGGCATCCGTGTTCAGTAAACAACACTCGGCGAAGGAAAGGCATATCAAGATCGTCAGAAGTTCAGCAAATTAAATACTAACGGCTATATGGCAAATCTAAGGTCGAGCTGAAATAGTGTTCGGGTAAATCCTTAATCACTACTATATAGGTAAGGTTCGTGCCAAAGGCATATATTTAGCCTCTACGGACGGTAACACACAATAGGAGTTACTGTTTGTAGAGGCATTTTTGTTCTCCAAACGGAACTTCACATCTAGAAAAAAGGAGAATAAAAATATGATAACCATAGAAACCATCAAGAAGGAACTTGAGAATATCAGATATTACTACGCTCGTCGAGATATGTTCGACAAGGCGTTTGACTCAGTAGGCAAGAACACAATCTTGCAGACCGTTGACAGATACAATCAGGCTATCTGTGCAGCTCCCCCGAAGCTCTACGAAATGTACGTAGCACTCTATATTGAGTGTTGCACTTACGAGGCAGCAGCAGAGTCGCTTTGTTACTCGGTTAATTACGTTTACAAAACCAATAAGAAGATAGTAGATTTCTTCTTTAACGCTATGAATAAGGAGGCAGCATAATGGAAAGATTTATCCCGGCATTTCTGCAGGACGCAGATAACGTATATCGTACCAAGCACTTCATTGTTAAGCAGATTATAGGCATACACGAGAGCGAAGAGGAAAATAATCAGGTGGTAAGTGTAGATACTTACTACCGAAGAACTCCAAAGCGAGACCTCGCCTATAATATGGCTTTCCAAGATAAAGTGAATATCGACGGTAAGCGTTTACCATCTACCATGTATACGCGCACGTATATCGATTAAAAGGAAGGAGATTGAAATGTACTGTATCTATTGCGGCGCAGAACTCAAGCATCACGAGAACGTTCAGGATAACCTTTTTGAGTGTCCGAACTGTGAGATAACGTTTGAGATCTATCCTAAGTCCACCCCGGCAGAAGAGATGGACTTTGATATTATCGAAGGCGAATCTACATATCTGACCGAGGATGGACTTGAAGAAGCTTAATTAAATTACATTTCGGTATAAGAAGCACCACTTTCTCACCCTGCAAAGAGTTGGAAAGTGGTGTTTTTTCTGTATGTATCAAAATGTTCACACCATCCTATTGATACATAACGCGCCTTGAAACCATAAGATTTTTGTGATATAATGAGAAAAGGAAATATTTTTATTGAAATAGTATTGACTTTTTGAAAAAATGTGATATACTTTAACGATTTGATTATCAAATGGGCGGCTTGGGATAGTAAAACTAAGGAGCATTAAATAAAATGTCAGATTTTCGTTATGTAACAAGAGACGAAGCCAGAGACGTTAGAATGGATTTGATTTACCTCATTCGAGATGTCGGCAATTATGTGAGAGATTATTTCACCTTTCAGTTCAATTTCATAGGTAGTTCAGCAAGAAATATGATAACTTATGATGCAGACTCAAATATCGGGTATGACTTTGATGTAAATCTTTACGTCAATGATCCTGACGAAGAATATAGCCCGGAAGAAATCAGAACAAAGATATTTGAGGCGCTTCAAGCGGTAGCACCAAATTACGGTTATCAGAAAATCGAGAATTCAACCAGCGTCATTACTATTAAAATGGTAGACTACTACAATTCTCGTATTTGTCATAGCTGTGATTTTGCAGTAGTATATGATTGCGAAGATGGACAGCAACAGTATATCCGTTTGAATAAGGTTACAAATCAGTATCAATGGGTATATCGTGGAAAAGGCTACGAAGGACAAACTAAGAAGATAGAATGGTTAAAGCAAAAGGGGCTTTGGAATGAAGTAAGAGATTACTACCTTTATAAGAAGGACTCTAACGATAATCCGGACAAACATTCGAGAGCTATTTTTGCTGAGACTATTAACGAAATGTGCAAAAAGCACGGATATAATTGATGATATTAAGTAGGCACTAAACTTGTTTTAATGCCTACTTTTCTATTTACGGAGCAAGGTGTAAAAGCCTTGCTTTTTTCTTTTTGTAAGTCTTTGTAACAGTTAGTAACGGTTAGAAGCACGTTAGTCAAAAGAGAGGGAAAAAGGAAATAAAAAGCGTGTGTAAAGAGTCCAGAAAGTAGTCAAAAGCGGGCAGTCAGGATTCTGTTTTTTGGTTTAAAAAAGCGGTATACTGTTTATGCAATCGACGCAAGGACACAGGTTTCTCGCATTTCTGAATTTGCAAAAAGGTGGCCACCGTTTGGAGAGCAGAACGGCGAACATAATGTTTAAAATTGACGCGGTTGCAATACAACTTAATAGCCAAATTTGGCACATCAAAATCCATAACAAAAAGGAGGAATTAAGAATGGCAAAAGCCAATGCTAATGCACAGGGTGGTAGCAAGTACAACAACCGTAGATGGGCTGTACCTACCAAGCGTGCTAAGAATTACGCGGAAGAGCGTAAGATGAAGCTTCATGCAAGAGGTCCTAAGAAGGATCAGCCTCTCACCGATTACGAGGCAGGTATGCGTTCCGGCTATCTTCAGTGCCAGACCGACCACGCAGGCCTTTACAAGTACAAGAAGGCTATCAGTGAGGGCAAGTCTAAGGCAGAAGCAAGAGCTATCTCTCAGCAGAAGGGTAGTAAGTAATTGCTTCAACTAAACGCAAAATAATCTAAAGAAAGGAGACAAAAGACAATGGCAAAGAACGATGTAATGATTCTCGTTGAAAGAGAAACTTTTGAGAAGAACGGCAACACCTATTTCTCCTACTTCATTCAGGGTGAAATTCGTGGCAAGCACGTAAAGGCGGCGGTCATTCCTCCCGACAAGGGCGGTTACACTGTACTCGATATCGTGTTTGGTAATGCTATGGCAGCTGAACTCGTTGTTAAGCCTTTTGAGATCAAGGACGATGCAACCGGCAAGGTAATTTCCGGCAATACTTTTGCAGTCGTATCCTATGACGAGAACGGCGAGACCTACGAGTGCGCTATTAAGCCTTACCGTGCTTCCGACAAGGCAATTCTTAATATGCTTGTCAAGGCAGCTCAGGCTTAATTAAAAACTAAGGTTCTGCGGCTTATGTGGATAATAAGTCTGCATAAGTCGCAGTTTTGTTTACATTTTTATTAAAAAAGGAGGATTTCTTATGGAAGCAACTATGAATGCTGGAGCAAAGCCTAAGAAGGCGAAGAATTCCTATAAGTGTGACATTGTAGATGCGCACGATATTGGATATGCTCTTGGATGGGATCACGCCTTTGACATCCCTGATAGGTTTTTGGCGAAAACTGCGGCGGCTTACGGATTTAAGAAAGGAATGCGTAACAAGCACAGAATTGATAAGTACAACAAAACCTACCAAAAGAAAGGCAAGAATTTCTAATAATTTAAAGGAGGATCTAAATGACAAAAACCAAAATTTCAACAATTATGACTAGCCTGCTTCTTGTTGTAGTTCTTTGTTTCAGTATGGCTTCTTGCGGTCTTAATCCCGATGACGGAGAGAATAGCGAGAATACAACCGTGAATGAGAACGAGAACGAAGTTAAGGCAACGTCACTTAAGACAGAGTTCGTGAATACCGCAAACGTAAAGCTTATGGCGGCATCCGAGCCTGTTATGACTGCCGGAACGGGTGTAATTACTCAGAAGCTCACAGCAACTGTACTTCCCGAAAACGCTTCTAATAAGAAGGTGGATTGGTCGGTTTCTTGGGCTGATACGAGCCACACTGCAGATGTATCAAATTTCATTACCGTAACCCCCGATGGTGATGGTAGCACATCAGCAACCGTTATTTGCAAGGGCGCTTTTACCGGTAATATTATTATTACTGCAACCACTCGCCAGAATGGTTATAAGGCAGACTGTATTGTAGCTTTCGTAGGTGTTCCTGCGAATATCAATATCGTAACCAATCTTACTCCCGCTTCTGATGGTTATCACGTTGCAGTAGGCAACACTTACACCTTCGGTACGGAACTTTCCAATCCTTTTGGTGAGGTAGGCAACGCATACAAGAACCTTGATGTTTCCGTAGTAGGCGTGGGAACGATTAAAGTAGTAGCTAAAGAGGTTTATAATTCTGGCAACGTAAAGTGGTACGATGAGTACCCGGATAATCTTGATATTGCTACTATTGCAAACAAGTTTGTAACTGCAAGCATCGCAACTGATGGTACTGTAACCGTAAATATTCTTAAATCTATTGAGAGCTATTACGGTTCGATGCAGCGTATCGATGGCGGTAGAACTCAGTATTATACCGATTGTTTCAGGGACTATGTAACCAACTGTTATTTTAAGATTGTACTTACCGAGCCTAATAGCGGTGTAAGCTCTTCGTTTAATGTGGTTATCGATCCCAATGCTGTAACTGGTGTTTCGGTTTCTAGCGGTGAAATGTACTTTTAAGGAGGTTTCGTAAATGAAGCAAGGCGCTGTAATTAAAATTATAAGCTGGGTACTTGTTGTACTTGTACTTGCAGCAGGCATCGGCGCTATTGCCCACTTTACAGGTGGATTTACCGGCGAGTTTAAGACCTTTTACGTTACCGTTGATGGCAAGGATATCTTAACATCTGCTACGGGCTATGACGTTAGTGCGGCAAACCCTATGACAGTAGATGTTAAGTATACATTTGCTGACGATGGCGCGAATGGTTACTCCGTTAAGGTAGTTCCTAATGCTCTGCAAGGAAAGGATTTTGATATTACCGTAAATGGTGAAGCTTATTCTTTCCAGGCAGAGACTGACCTTACGGCAGGTTTTGATATTGAATACGGAGATACGTCATTCACTATCACCCCGAAGGGAACTCTAAACGAGGTAATGGCAGCCGTGTATCCTAATAGCGAAGTCGGCGATATGACTAACTTGGGATACGAAAATATGTTTTTACTTGTTGTAGACTCTTATAACGGCGAGTCTACTGTAACCATTGCTTTCACGGTAGTTGAAAGCGTTTCGGGAATAGAACTTACTCCCGATCACATCTATTTTTAAAATAAAAAGGAGGATTTATATTTATGAATGAACTTAATCAGCATAAGAAGAGTGATTCCATTAAGTGGATAATTACCTTTGTTGCCCTTATTCTTCTTGCGATTTCAGTAGTCGCTCTTGGCGCAAAGGTGTTTGGTGATGGCGTTGATATCGGTATCACTACCGAGGATGATGGAAATAAAACCAACCCCGAAGTAGATAGCTCTAAACCCGAATCGGCAGAGGGCTTAAGTACGGTGCAGGTAGTAAATAGCGAGCTTATGATGCTTTCAGCAAAGGCTTATTCCGGTGCTCCTACCACAATGTCTTACGAGGACGGAAATTATATTGAACTAGTTGCAACTATCAATCCGGCCTCTGCAAGCGATGCAAAACTGAAATGGTTTGCTGTTTGGGCAGATCCTGAGTCGGAGTTTGCAAAGGGCAAGGATGTAGATGATTACATCTGTATTGATATGCCTGGTGCTTCAAATGTAGTATGCATTTCTGCTAATGAAGCATTCGGCGCGCAGATAAAGATTGTCGTATACGCAGAGGACAACCCTGATGCAACGGCATATTGTCTCGTAGATTACGGTCAGAAGTTTGCTAAGGAGCAGTATCTTACTGTGGAAACCGATGTGTTTTTCCAAGATATGGGTATGTCTAATGATGGTGAGTGGTATGTTTTCCCTATCATAAGTGGTACGAAGCAGGAGCTTATTGATGCATATCATCTTAATGACGATATTGCATTTAGCTACATCATGGAAGATGTATATACCCTTGATATGTGTTATGATGAATTCTCTTACAATGTTCTTGTAAGTCAGGAGTTTTATGATGCACTTGACGCGGCTGGTCTAGTAACCGAAGATTATCACGCATATAGCTTTTCTTTTGGTACAGATCTTACGGCAGGTCAGATTCTGAATAGTCTTTGCTGTGGAGATATTGTTCCTCTCGGCGAATCTTACACCGTGGATTATGATAAGATTAACGCATTTAATCAGGTAGTAAGCGAGTTCGGTGATGGACAGGCGTTCTACATTGAAGTTAACGCTGTGTCGGAATATGATGATCAGTCATACTTCTTCTATTTTAGTTTCGATACCGTAAACGGTTCGGTTGAATATGTTCCCACCGAAATCGAGCTTGACGAAACCAACATTATTCTTTAATCTCGGAGGTGATTAAATGACTCATGCAGGGAAAAGAAATAAGCTTCTTCTCTGCATAATGGCGCTGGCTATGGTAGTCTGTACTATTTTTACGATGGCACAGCCTATCATAGCCTTTGCTGCAGATAGTGAAGCTAAATTCGATAGCACTAACGTTCTCGAGGATTTACAGTCCTCTAAGATAAACGGAAAGGCTTTTGATATAAAAGACTATCCGTTTGATGAAACCAAAGATATACAGGTCATAAGCTTCGTAGAGTATTGCTATTCTTATAAAGCTAATCTCAGAAATAACTACGGCTTATACGTCTACATATACAACCCAAAGGGGTGGAATCTTTCAACGAGCGACAAGCAGAATAAAATTCAAATGGCTGTAGCTTATGATGCGGAGGGAAATCCTACCGACTATCAAAAGTTTAGCCTTGAGTTTTGTTCTAAGGTTGAAAGCGGGGACTATAAGAACCTGTTCTATAAGTTTAAAGTAGTAGACCGTAAGGTGAACGGAACGACATTTTCAGATAGAGTAAACAGTAACGCTCGAAGGTATGATATTTCGGGAGTTGAAATAGCAAAATACGGAGCGAATATAGCTACAGAGTATGGCGTATGTGGCACTTTTATCTTTACCGGCTTTGCGGCAGGGTATGGTCCTGATGTCAATGCAAAAAGTACGCTGAACTGCGATGTGGAATACCTCGAAACCATAGAACTATCCGTAAAGCATACATTCTATCGTTCGCAAACTTCGGCTCTTGGAGCAGGGTATCAGAACCAATTAGACACCGTGTATTTCTCTGTACCTAAAAGGTATATAGACACATACGGCAAGCTCCAGAGGATTAAGGCAGAGTGGTACGAGTATAAGACTAACGATATTATCGTAACAAGTAATTCGGACTTTTACAATAAAGCTCTTCCTTATATAGGCACGTACATGGGCGACCTTAACGATACGCTTATGTATGAGTATAACGAGGACATTTATTATATGCTCTGTCAAGATCCCGAAAGCGGCGGAGGTATGAATATCGCAAGATGGGGTTGGAACTTGAACGGCTACCTACATAATGCCTGTCAGCGACTCTGCTATCTCTTCTATGTAAATAACATAGAGGAATACGATCCCTATGCTAATGCAACCGATATCGGAGGCGTTCAAAGTAATGATTTATATAATTGGATCAAAAACTATGAAAAAAGCTACGCAAAAGGCACTCTACCCATAAAGAATGGTAAAATCAGTGCCGACCTCTTTACAGACGATATCGATGAAAGCCGTAAAATGAATAATGAGAACGGCGTAATTAAGATGGGATATAGTTATTATGATTTTGACGCAGACGTAGACTTACAGACGCTTAAGAGCTGGTCAGATTCTTCGCCGAGTTTTTGGGATAATTGGATGAACTTCGGTCTTGGTGCAGCCTTTACGGGCGGCCCTAATGAAGCTTCTAAAACTGTTGCTCCCATTCAGATACTTAAAGCATCCGATCTTGATGGCTCTAATTCCGAGATAGCGGAAAGGCTTCTTGTAAACGTAAAGGATGTAGACAGCATTAAAGCAGAGTATAACAATGCCGTTACCGTCAATGGTACGAATGATGAAGAACAGGTAGTAGTTCTATTTAGATTTGCTACAAGCGATTACTATGCAGACGATGTAAACATCATTGATCCCGATGGAGGATTCCTGTGGTCAGATAAGCATATTAAGGGTGAAGTATATCGTGCGCAGGAGAGCGTTTTTCTTGATTTTGATATCATTCAGCTTACTTTCAACAAGGACGGAGACTATACAGTTATCCCGGTTGTTTCCAGCCCGATTGATATCGTGAACGACATTACGACTCCCGTAAATATGCCGGACAAGCTTGAGTGGTGGCAGATTGCTCTCGCTCTCATTCTTCTTGTTCTTCTGATAGTAGTTTTAGCCCCTGTTTTACCGTATGTAATTACGGGCATTACTTGGCTTGTATCTCTTCTTGTAAAGGTTATGAAAGTCATAACAAAGCGAAGAAAAAAGAAACAAAAACACGACACAAACAAGGAGGAATAACTAATGAAAACGATAAAAAGGATTATCGCGGTAGTCCTTCTTGTCGTGACTGTGGCTTTGGTCGGCTATCTTGTTTTCACGGGTAGCCGATTATCCACCATCAACGATGTAGGAGGTATAAATGAAGCAATTTCGTATACTTAACATTACATTTTCCGCTGTTTTAACTATAATCTTCATATTATTGGGTGTGTTCTGTTTTAACACTTCGTACTTACGATTTGGCGAAAGTTTAGTAGATTTGTGGCAGTCCTGCAAGTTTTATTTCTTTGAAATATTCGGGATACCACATCTCACTATACCTATCGTCGAGCAGTTTTCAGATGTGTTAGAATGGAACATTTTTTTACCCTCTGACTATGAAGCTTTCAAAGCAACGGCAAGCGACTATTTTGCACTCTTCTTCAGTAAAGAGAACTTCAATGAATACTGGGCTAAGGTAGGCGAGATTATAGGGGGCGTGTCTCGTGTAATCGTCATTATCTTGCCTTGTGTAATTCTGCTCGTAATGCTCATAAAAAGGCTCTACGAAGGAACGAATAATAACCATAACAAAGACACTTTGCCGCTACGTGTTTTCAAGTTTATAGCAAAGTACACTTATCAGCCGGTAAAGAAGGTTGTCCTTTCATACATAGCCTTTATACGCAAGCATAGGTACATCTTAAATCTCTGGATCGCTATGTGGGTGTTCCACTTGAACCTTGCATCCATCATCGTAGCGTTCATAGCATATTATCTGTATTTCTCGGTATCGTTCCATTTTGGATCAATCTACGTTCAGTTCTGTAAGCTCTTTATAGATTTGCAGATCATCTTCAAAACGTTCCCATGGTGGACTCTCAGTATGTTCGCATACTACCTATTTGATAAATTCCGTAAGGGAATAGGTGCTATGCAGCTCAGACGAATGGAAGCCCGGAACTGTGGCTTTATCAACGAGCTACCAATAGTCTCTATGACCTGCGGCAGTATGGGAAAGAAGAAAACCACCATTATTACGGACATGGCTCTTTCGCAAGAGGTTATGTTCAGACAAAAGGCTTTCGAGCTTTTAAAGAAGAACGATATGAAGTTTCCATTCTTCCCGTGGATAAGCTTTGAAATGGAGTTTCGTAAGTGTATGGAACACGGAACGGTATATAATCTCGCTACAGTAAAAGAGTGGGTAAGCCTCAAAGAAGAGAGATATACAAAGCACCGAAATTCAACGCTACAGCTTTACGGCTATGACACCGAGCGTTATGGTCTAATATATAACGACGCTCTTAAAATAGAGTCTCTTCACGATGTGCTTTCAACTTATGCACAGCTCTATTTCATCTACGTGATAGAGAGCAGCCTTCTTGTAGCGAATTACTCTATAAGGACAGATAACCAGCTTTTAGATAACGGCAACTTTCCTATGTGGGCTACAGATTTCTTCCCGGAAGTCGCGGCAACAGATAGTAGACATGCCCATATTCTTGACTTTGACGTACTAAGACTCGGCAAGAAGGTCATTGAGAATAACCCCAACGCAGGCAGCTTTGAATTTGGTGTAGTAGTAATATCCGAGGTCGGAAAAGAGAGAGGCAACGTCCTCGATCACAAAGAAATGAAAAAGAATAACGATGAAACCAACCAGAAGAACGACCTCTTTAACTCTTGGCTTAAGATGTGTAGGCATAGTGCCACTGTAGACCATTTTCCTTTTGTTAAAGTCTTTACGGACGAGCAACGCCCGGAGAGCTGGGGAGCAGATGCAAGAGACCTTTGCGATATAGTTAACATAGCTTCATCAGGCAAGCAAAGGCTTGCTATGCCGTTCTATACGATAGAGGATATGATTTGTGAGTCAATGTTCGATTGGTTCATAGACCTCTATTATAACCTCCGTTATCGTAGGGGAGATAACACCTTGCTTGTTTATGTCCTCAAGAACATAACCGCATGGCTCTATAAGAAGAATGTTAGGATTTATAACAGATATGGCTACGCCGTTTCTCAGATAGAGAAGGAACGCGGCACAATGGACGGAAAGGTAGAAAAGAAGAAATATTACGTTATGAACAAGAAGATTTACGCAAGCAGATTCAGTACAGACTGCTTCTCGGATTACTTTAATGATATGGCAAAGAAGTCTAAGATCGGACTTGAGGATTATATTGAATACGAAACAGAAAGGGCAAGCGTGGAGGAACTTAAAATGCAGAATAGCTACTTTATTAACGCGCTATATAAGAACGCAGGCTCTAACTAATGGCGCATAGTTAAATCCAAAAGTCTGCGTCCGGAAAGGAGGCTATATGGCTTATGGAGAAGCGAAAGTTTATCACGATGGTAGTCACTACATAGCAATACCGCATACTACCAGACCTTCAAAGAAAAGATATAAACCCGAAGAAGAAACCGTAGAAGTAAAGGACGATAAGACCGAAGATAAGGAACAGACCGAAAATACAGATATAGAAACAGATAGCTCGCTTTTAGACATTGAAAGCGAGCTTTTGGTGCTGGAAGAAATCGAGGTAGAGGAAGATATCTTTCCTGAGAGCGAGCCGCCGCCCTCTGTTGACATTCCACGGCGAGCGACCAGGAAAGAACTTTTTGACGAGTATTATAGAGAGAGTATGGACTTAAAAAGGAATGCACGTAAGCGATTTTTAATAGACAAAATGCTACCGTATTTTGAAGATAAAGAACACGCAAAGACCTTTGTTGAAGTTAACCTTGAAAGAAAATATCGCAACCTCGTAACCCGTAGAATACGCCTCACAAGAAAGCTAAATTTGCAAGAGTTCAACTACTTTTGCACTTTCACTTATGACTCAAAAATTCACACGGAGGCTACCTTTAAGCGAAAGCTCAAAGATACGTTCTCTAATTTTGCTAAACGTAGAGGTTGGAAGTATGCAGGTGTATGGGAACGCTCTCCCGAAAAGAAACGTTTGCATTTTCACGGTCTTTTCTATATTCCAGAGGGAACAATGCCCGGTATGTTTATTCAAGTAGAGGACTATAATTTCAACACCAAGCGCAGACAGATTACCAATCAGAGTATTTACTTTAACGAAAGATTTGGACGCTCCGACTTTGAACCGATAGAAACTCAAGTTGGAATGAATGATGCAGTAGGGTACATTATGAAGTATATCGAGAAAACGGGTGAAAAGATAGTTTACTCAAAGGGCATGCCGACGTTCTTCATTACGGATATCCTTGACGATGATATAATTACCAGAATTGGTATGGAAGAGCAGAAGCTTCTCCTTTACGATAACTTCTCGTGTTTTGACGAGGGCTGCTATGTAGGCGAGGTGAGCCCCGCCGTTATAAAGCAACTACGAACCTGTAACTAAAACTTAAAATCGTCCTTACAATGAGGCTTAAAAATCGAAAAATAATGCCGACGGATTAGTGCGGAGATTTCGCAAGCGGATCAGCGCGAAACCCGCACCCGTCCGGCTTTCGATTTTCCGAGTTTAGGCATTTTAGTTTTGGAGCAGGGCGTGTGCTTGTCTGGCGGAGCGAAGCGACGCCACTTGTATCAAGACAAGCACACGCCCTGCGGTCAAACGTTTTACTTGCATAAAACGAACTATTACATAGATTAACCTTAAAAGCATGGGTTATAGAACAAAAAATATATTATTTCAAGCATATGCACATAGATGTTCGTTATTGCTATACTTTAATTTTAACTGCTTTAATGTTGCATATGTTGAAAACGGTATGGCGGCAGAGGTATGACGTGGACAGCGAAATATGCGATGATGGAAATTATTGCGCATCCGAATTTTGATAACCGCTTGGTTGATTTTTGCGATTTCATTACGTTGCCGACGTCATTTGCTAAAACGCAACTAAGATTTTTCCAGGATTTGTTTAACTAGCGGAAATAGTTGTTTTGATATTTATTGCATTCGTGCAGAGCTTCATAAAGACAATTGTTAATGCTGACTTCGCTTAAAGTATGAAGAAAATACAGATTCTTATAACTCGCATGATAAGAGAATGGTTGATATGAAAATCAAGTTTCGATTGGTTATCTTGAAATAATTTGTAATGCAATAACCAAAAATATCAAAGCCCCGAAATAAGCGAAAGAAAAACAGTTTATGGATGATTTGTTTTCGTCAGAAGCAATTGCACTATAAGCAGGGCTACTCGTCATACCGCCGGCAACAGTAAAACCTTTGTGTATTTCAATCCATCTCGAGGCAATTTTGCATAAAAACCATCCAAATAATATGGCTGTGAGTGTTATGAGCGCTCCATAAAATGTTGTCTTGATGTCAAAGTTTATATCTTGTGTTCCTGTTGCAAAACCTGTTCCCACGAAGAATAATGCCAATCCTAAATTTCTGAAAATATTTAGGCATTGTTTGGAGAGTCTTTTTGAGATGTGGGCTTTATTTACAACGAGTCCAATAATTAATCCGACAATTAGCGTACTTGCGGTTGTACCCAAACAAATGCTGAAAAATGCTACCTTTATGTTACCGAAAAAGTTCCCCAATAGTGCCGTTATGCAGATCAACATTAGTTCCGGATATATTTTGCTTTTGATCTCGGTTGATACTTCTATTTGATTTCCTTCCTTATCTGTTTTTCGTGAGAATACCTGTGCAAAAAAGACAACGAATATAACACCCAAGAGATAAGAGCTTCCATATCCTAAGACCGCGTCCTCGCTACCGTGATCGAGTAATTCGCAGGCACTTGATAGTCCGGGAGTACTTGTAAGAGCCCCACAGAGAATACCAAGCAGAGAGGGATAGCTAATCGTTTCGTCGAATACGGATATTATTAACATTAACATCACTCCCGATATACTCATTAAGGAGCCAATCGCAAAAGCTATCACAGATTCTTTTGAATTGCTTTTGATGGAGAATCCTGTTTGCAAGCCAATCACCGAAACGAACAAAGCAGTGCCGAGCTTTGAAAATGTTTTCAGAGTGCTTTGTGCATTTGCAATGATTTCGCGGCTTTCGTTGGGAATAAGTTTATTCATCAGAAAACCGACGAATATGGCAGCAAACAGGATTCCCGCGATACCGACCGAAATACTCTTGATTCGTATTCTGCCGATAGCAAGACCTGCAACGATCATGAAAAACAGAAGATTAAGCGGGGAGAGGAGTATTGTCAGGCAGGACATTATTCATCACCAAACAACTGCATATGCAAGGGACGAATATCACGCCACATCATTTGAACCTTATCGATATGCTTGTCAACGTGATAGTGTCCGCAGAACCATACCTCATAATCGAGCTTCTTTTCAAGCTCACCCAGCCAAATCTCAGTAGAACGGTCGATATCGGGTTTGAAAAGCTTCTTGGATTTTGCTTTTCGTGGCTTTCTCTTGATGCTGGCGTTTTGCCTCGTGGAGATAAACATTTCGGTGGGAAGATAATCGATTGGACAGGTGTGCGTCATCATACCGTAGATCTTGTTCTCTTCGTTCAGCAAATGCTGCTCGACGGTTGCCTTTACGCTATCGTTCGGCATTTCATCATACCAAAATGGAGTACCTTCCTCAAGACAGCGCATTTTGTCTACGCTGTGCGCACCGCCTACGACCATATATTTCTTGCCCTCAAAGGTGTAGATCTCACCGTCAATAGCAAAGTAAATATTGGGATACTTTGGCTCATAGTATACCTTACCGCCGCAAAAGCTTCGGATGCCGTATGTACCGACGTTCTGAGGGCGGTTTTCCTTGTTTCCGTGCAAACAGAACAAAGTAATGCTAAGGGCTGAAATTTCTTTCTTTAGTTCATCATCTCTCTTGTCGTCGTAGTAGTTGAAACCGGAATCTCCGAGAATAATAAGCACATCCTTTCGGCGTGTATTCATTTCACGGCAAAACTCCTTGACACGGTCAAAATGACGGTGCTTGTCTCCCGTAATAAAGAATTTTGCGGAAGATCCGTCGTCGTAATACGAAATAACGTTATCTTTTTTGTAAGCCTGTTTGATCGTGAGAACAAAGAGAGCAAGCAGTTCTCCCACAACACCGCCCATCAAAGCGAACAGGATGACGTTCTGAACGGTGATAGGGGAGAGCAGAAGGGACAAGGCTGCTCCTACTGGAATACCCGAAAGATACTTTAGGTAGTATGTCCAAGTAAGGTTGTCCATATCCTTAATCAAGATACGAATCGCCCACAGACAAATTACGTTTAACAGAACGCAGATAGTGATTAAAATAAAATGCAACATAACAAATTTCTTTCTTTAATTTCGAATAATAAATTTAATCTTTCTTTTTTGATTGAACGTACAGTTGGTTGACGTAAACACTGGCACCTGCAGATAGGATACCCTGCGTTACTGAAACGAACAAGGCATAGGCAACATCCTTTATGGTGGATATATCGCTCGTGGCGATTACCCATGCAGCAGACAGAACGATAGCGATTCCTCCCAAAACAAGCGGGATAAGGGTATCGGATAACTTGCTTTTCTTAAGTCCGATACCGACAACGTACAGTACCGGAATCAGTATGAGAAGCTCAGGCTTGATAAATTCTTTCAATTCCATACCAGCTCCTCTCATGCAAGAATCATACCGATAATCGCAGAGATCAGTCCACCGGCTAAAGCTGCAATGATCGCCGTAACGATCTGCTGCATTCGCATTCGGGGCTGACTCTCGATAGCATCGATCTTTTGTTCGTGACGTGCTAAATGTTCGTTTGTGTGTTTGAGTTCGGTTGCAAGAGTAACGAGCGTTTCGTTCATCGTGCGAATTTCGGCTTGAACCGCTTTCAGGTCGGAAATATCTCGTTCAATAGCCCGAATTCGTTGCTCGTGCCTCTCCAAAATGATCTGTGCATCTTCCATGAGATTTCTCCTTTCTTTCATTTTTTACTCGGCTGTAACTGTATTATAAGAGTTAACGTGGACAACCGCTGTCAGCGTTAAAAAACATTTAGGCACTTTTGGAGTATTTTTTTATTATTTGTGCGAGAATAACAGTTTCTTTTTCGGATATTTGCTCTTGAACAAGTGATTGTATTTTTTTGAGCAAGAGTATTTCTTCATCACACATATAGGCACGATCCAACGTGTGATCACCAATGACGAATACTCCTCCGTACCGCCCTTTAGCTATATCAAGCGGGGCGTGAAATGTTGCTTCAATTTCAAAAATGTCGCGCTGGATCGTTCTTACGGAAACGCCGAATTTTTCAGCCAAATGAGGCATTGAAGCTTTTCGCTCAAGGCACAGATATTTATATATTTCGAGTCTTCGTTCGGCCGTTCCCATAAGTTCTTCCTCCTTTCTGTGCAAAATAAAAAGCACGACAAATAGCTTTCAGCGCTACTTGTCATGCTCGTATGTTAGTTCATCGTGCAATGTACTAAGTATATGTGAATTAAGACATAACCTCTCCATGGGGGCTCATTTGCTCTATGACAAACGTATCTTTTGTAACTTTAACTGCCAATGTAGTTTTACAATTGTGGCATTTTATAATGACATCGGCTTTATACTCGTTGGTTTTCGATAGTTTAGCCAATTTTAGCGTCTTGCAAGAATCGCACGCTCTTTTATTACAAATTGGACATGGATATTTCATGTAATCCCCGCCTCCTTTCATTGAATTCGCAAAACTGTAAACAAGATGATCAAAAAATAATACGGTGATGTGTGTCACCGTATTAAAGCAAAGAATCAATAAGACAAGGTTGATTCTTTTAAAAGTCCCAAGTGCGTCATACGGATTCTGGCGGCTTGGTATGAAACTGCAAATTTTTCAGCAACATCATAAATAACGCTATGCGCCCGTCTGTCATTTGTATTAGGCTGTGTGTACAGACAATTAGAGCGTATTCCGTTTTTTCTGAGTACATCATGAACATACAAGTGGAAGACATTCTGTGGCATTAGCAATGCAGCGGCTAATGCATCTGCTTGATATTCTAGCCAATCTGAATCGGTTTTAGGTTTTTCGTTGTGCAGTTCTATTTTACGGCAAGCAATAAAGTTGCAGGGATATTCGCATCGAGCTGCAGCGGCAACCTTTTCACAATTTCCAAAATAAGGTTGGTGAAGAATAAAATGCGCTCCTTCGTGCATTTTGGTATAACGGCGTCTAGCCACATGATCGCGTCCGCGAAGCAGAGGCGAAATGAGAACGGTACCAAAAGTTTCTTCAAGAACTACAGGACGCAGTAATTCGTCGTAAGATGGGATGGGTACTTCATCTCCCATAACGGTAAGTCCGAGTATTCCAGATTGAAAATCACAGATATACTTATACTTTATCACCAGTCCCAAATAGTTTTCTAGGAAGTCGGTAGTGCGTAATGGTATAGGCTGTTCTAAATTTGAAGGGGAAAATTCTTGTAGTTTCTTGGTTGCGATTTGTTCGATTTCGCTTCTGGAAAGTATATACATTCCGTTCTCTTTTTGCCTATAGCAGTGCATAAGGAATCACCCCTTCTTTCTATATATAGTTATTAGTTCATTTTTTCTGTTTGATAATTTCGACGAGTTTTGCCCAATCTTCATCGGTGTAATGGTTATTTTTGGCTGTTCTGAGAGCGACACGTGCAGAAGGTAAATTATCGATATAAGCTTCTATATCTGTGTGTTGTTTTTTGCTCACTCCAGCACTTTCGTAAAATGCATCAAGTTCTTCTGTGTTGGTAATCTGCAAGATTTCTGCAATTTTCTCCAGATACTTTACGGGCGGTTTACGGTTTCCTTTTTCGATATCGCACAAATATGCCGGCGAAATTTGTACTTTTTCAGCAAAGTCTCTCATGGTCATTTCAAGACTCTCACGTCTTTGCTTAACATACTCACCGAATGGTAAGTGTTTTTTTTCCATAGTGGTTTCTCCATTCTATAGTTTTAAGATTTTCGGTAAACTAGATCCAATATATTTTTATATCTGATTGCCTTCTCAAAAAACCAACAGTTTTCGATTCGCCTGTCTGCTTGTTCGCTTAACTGTAAATATATTATACATTTCATATAGTGATTTGTCAATAGTTTTTTGAAATTTTCTGAAAATTATTTTTTGATTGTTTTCGTGCTAAGAAATTGACCGCAACGGAATATGTTACGGTCAATTGGGTTGAAGTTACCATGGCTCGTATTTACACGGACCGCCCATGGCTCCACAATGATATACTAGCCAATGCCTGCACGATAAACATTTTTCATCATAAAAAAACATACTGTCGTAATACTCATCTAGATACTCATCGGGATCATAATTAATCTCGTTGAGAGCGCTTGGAGCTTCTGTTTTTTTACATTCTACATTTTCGGCGGCTTCTGTGTTAATATTTTTATTCTCTTTCATGCTTTATCCTCCTTTCTTATCCGTTTTGTAAGATAATTATAAATCATTACCATGACAACTAATGTCGTGGTTTAAAAATAAAAAAACTCCGCACATCAAATTGAAGTGCGGAGAACCGTCAATGTAAGTTCAGTTTTGATTTGTAAGTCTTTTTTTGAAATCACAAGGAATGTGTCATGACTTGGAGCATGGGGAAGATTCTCTATAACGAAATCAACGAGATTCCGTGTTTTTTCAAGGCAAGATGTCGTGTTGAACTTTTGTGTTAATAGCAAATCAACTAAAATTTGATAATTAATTGAGTCAACAAAATAAACAATTCGACGTTCATAGCAGGTGCAAACCCAATCATCGATAATTTTATCAACCAGAGAGTTATTGTTAAAGAGGACATCAATAGTTCGGGAAATTTTTTGATGAAAAACTTCGACACGTCATCCTTATCAAAATAAATCATTTTTCCGTTGTAAATATCTTCTGATGGCACATTATCGCGCATTGCAGATGCTTTAAAAAGAATAATTTGAGTTTGACAATTTTCATGAATAATATTTTTAACATCAGGAACAGCAGCTGAACCCGATATGATGTAAGGGAAAATATGTTTATGAATTTTCTAATATAAGCATCATAATGTCTACTTTGGAGATAATACAGTTCAATCTCTTTTGTTTGATAGTTATTATAGCATAAGATTACCCAAATTTCAAGAAACTTTTTGTTAAAAGCGGTAGTGTATTTTGATAATTTGAACACATTTAGCGGACGTGTATTCTAAATGACCTATTTCAATTTTCTCGATTAAAAGATTCAGAGTGTTTTGATTGATCGGCGTTTGAGTCAAATATTCTTTAAGCATTGTTTTAATATCGTTAGATTTGCCATCAAACATCAGACTTAAATCGGAGCGGGATTCTGCTATTTTTCTTAATAAAGATCTCTGAGTTTCATACAAGGTTTTCAGTTCGGAAGTTTTTATTTCACCAGATAAAGATTTGTACTGGTCTTTAATTTTTTTATTAACTATTTGAAGTTCTTTTTGTAGAGTTTCCGAGATTATTTCGTGTGCACGATGGTTAATATGTATCATTATTTTATCGTATAACTTGTCATATACAGTTGAGCTGATAAGCTTCTCAATTTGAAAAGAGAGTTGATTTGCGATTTCATTGATTAAGTCATTGTAATAAATAAAGTGATTATGTGTACAGAATTTGCTATCTGTGGCGTGTTTGGCACATCGAAACATTGGTTTAGTCTCATTCCTTGATTTTTTTGCAATTAGTTGCATTTCTTCGCCGCATTCAGCACAATAAACTAACCCCTTAAATATATTTTCGTATTTATGGTTTGAATTGCGTCGATTATTTAATGTCGAGGTTATGGCCTCAAATGTTTCTCTATCAACGATAGGTTCGTGAGTATTACTAACTACAATCTGGTCTTCTAATGGTACTCGAACACGTTCTTTTGTCTTATAGTTTATTGTTTCCACTTTGTGATTGACCATATCACCAACGTATATACGATTACAAATAATGGATTTAATCGTTTGATATGGCCATTTATAGATTCGTTCTGGTGTTGTGAATTTTATAAAACGAGTATCTCCGTGCATTGCTTTATAAGCGGAAGGGGATATGATTTGTTGATTCTCAAGTATTCTGCTTATTTCTGAATAATTCTTTCCTTCGCACACAAGTTCAAAAATGTATTTTACGATTTTTGCGGCAAACTCATCTATGATAAGTTTATTTTTATTATGGGGATCGACCTTGTATCCATATGGGGGCTGCGCACTGATATACAGTCCACTTTTTGCACGTTGATTTTTAGCTGATTTAACCTTACGCGAGAGATCTTTTGCATACATATCGTTTAAAATGTTTTTAAACGGTGCGATGTCATTATTATCTAACAAAGTATCTATTCCATCATTAACTGCAATATAGCGTATGTGCTTTGTGGAAAAATAAACGTCAATATAATACCCGGTCTGTATGTAGTCTCGTCCGAGACGGCTTAAATCCTTTGTAACAACGATATCGATTTTCCCATCTTCGATATCATTGATCATTCTTCTAAAAGAAGGTCTGTTGAAGTTTAGACCCGAGAAGCCATCATCAATGTATGTCTCTACAATTTCGAAATCTTGATTGATACAATAACCGGATAATAGCATTCTTTGCGTTTCAATGCTTACGCTATCACCAATCTGCTCATCATCCTTACTTAATCTGCAATAGATAGCGACACGATTCTTATTCATCAGCTGTCACCTCTACTTCTTTTGCGACATCTTTAGCAACTTTTTGTAGTTTTTCCGTGAAAGAATTGTTACTCAATAAGATGTTAAATAGCAAGTCCGATGCAACTTCGTTTTCCGAATAAATAGATAATATTTCTTTTGTTGCTGACATTTTTGTGCTCCTAAAAGTTATTTATAGGAGTATTATAAAACTTAACCACGACAACTACTGTCATAGATAAAAAACTCCGCACCTCATAAGAAGTGCGGAGAAAAAATATTATTTTCTTTGTCTATCGTCAAGCAGTATGTCAGCAGGATATTGCTCTTTGAGAACCAAATCCCCTAACTCTTTCGAAAGATAATCAAGTTGTATAGAAGAATATCCTCTTGATAAGATTAGCGTAGGATCCGCAGGAGAATATTTATCATAATATACTGATATAGTGTCAAAATCTGTTACGCGCAAACATATTTGGTTTGATAGATTACTCCAATTAACAACCATATATTGAGGTATCAATAAGTTGTTCAGTTTTATCGTGTTATAATTTGGATTCATACTTATATCACGTTGCGTAAACCACACTCCATTGCTCATAGGCGATGACACATACCCATAAAGTATAGTTTCATTTGTGGAGCTGTTCATCACATCTAAATCCTTAGATACATAAAACGCTTTTCCTGTATTAACTATTCTTTTCGTTAGCATTTCGTTATCAAATTTGAAATCAAAATTGCAAGTGTAGGAATTATCAATATATGCTGACAAGAATACATCAGGAGAAAAAGTGTCAAGCTCGTATACGACATGTTGAAAAAAATCAAAAGTATTCAAACACGTATCATCAATATCAACTTTAAGCGTACACATTCTTTCAAAGCCATTAATCAATTCACTATGATATAAGATCCTAAAATCATATGGAGGGAGTGAACTGCGGCTTGCGAATGGAGTGACAATTTGTTTTAGTAACGACTTTAGATGTGAGGTTGTATAGCGTTCCTGCTTAGAATAATCTGAACTGGTATTTTGTGGTGAAGAAAAAAGAACTGAATACAAAGCGTCATAATCATCTACATGAAAAAACCCCCAATATTCTTGATCTGCATCATCGAATGGCAAGACAATACGTGTTTTTTTTTTGAGCAATTCCGTGGAAGCTTCAGCTTTCCACAATGTTTTCAAATTATAGAATGAAGCATTGTTTTGTTTTATAAATGCCTTTATTTCGTTTTGTAGAAGTGCAATAAATGTTTGCATATTTTCTTTGCCACAACCTACGATATAAAGAGATGACATAACTATACCTCCGTGTGCATTTGGAAATCAGTATTAGTAAAAAAGAGGTTAAGGCGAAATCGCCTTAACCTCAAATAAAGTTAGGCTGGAACAGGAATGCCGGTACAAAGGAAAATGATAATAGCTATGATGATAAGAATTATGGGTCCAGCTTTCTTCAAAAATTCGCCTATAGCGTTCAACCCCTTTTGTGTCTCTCTACCAACGTTTCCTAAGAACTTTTTGATTTGCGCCAAGATAGCAGTAACTTTTTCTCGTGTTTTCTTTGCGCATCGTGCAAGTGCAGCGGCAAAGGCAGCACTCGTTGCCATTACAGCACTAAATACCAATTCAGCAGCTTTTTCTAATGACATATAATCATACACGATAAGAGCTTTGTTACCAGAATAGGAGCGGTAGGTAACAAGATAATTTGATACTACCGTAGAACCATATACGCTCTTATTTCCATAACGAGGAGTTTTTTTGGTTATAAACCAAGCGTGATACAGAGAATATACATAACTTGATGTATATGTACCTAACTGACTTAATCCAGCGCTTATACCAGTGCTATTGTTTCGTTTGACTTCCCATACTCTGTTGGAAATGTATGAATATATATCCATACGTCCATTGTACTTGCCCTTGCTATTACAGGTTCGAACTTCCGAAGTTGTAATTGTACCTACAGAGAAAAGGAAAGATTGCGCGCTTTGAACCACGGCATTGTGCATTCTTGTAAGAGTACTTAAACTCGGAGCGTGACCGAAATAATCAACGAAGTTAATACTGTTGTTTTCACAATATGCAAGAAGATTATATGATGCCGATGTACCGGCCATGCCTAAGTAATCTACATTATCAGAGTTCAAGAAACGTCCCATGCTGGAATCATAATATCTACTCTGGAGATAATACAGCGAGGTCTCTTCATCGTAGTAGTAACCACGGTATCTGAAGGGGTTGACATTTGCGATGCCAACAGAATCCTGCGTAACAGTACATACACCCCACGCATCGTAGGAGTATCTTGCTACGGTTTTGGCGTCTTTGTCAACGATAGCGATTACGTCGCCCTGCAAGTTCTTGATGAAGTAGTAGGGTACGTTATTGTAGAGAATTCCGCATACGCCGTCCTCATTATCGTATAGAGGGATAAGCGTATTGCCGTTCCAAGTTTCACGAAGAATCTTAGTTCCGTCAAGCGTGTAGGTGTGAAGAACTCCGTTGACCTTTTTGCTCGTTCTGATGCCGTTTGCATTGTAGGTGTACTCGATGTTATCAAACTTTTTAAGCTGACGTCCCTTTTCCCAAGTCAGAGTATGACCGAGATAAGAGGTCGGGTTACCCTGTGCATCATAGGTGATGGACTGACCGTTGTAAGAAGTGAGAAGGTCTTTCCAAGTATCGTTACCATATACATAGCTAATC
>JAZRBV010000077.1:0-10298 GCA_045635225.1 Eubacteriales bacterium | reverse complement strand
CTTTCAATGGAGGAAGAAAGCGAGGAAATCATCTGCTTTTGCAGAGAGATGAGCGGTGCTCCTGCCGCATTGAATCGGGTGCGGGTGAGGACGGAGTAGATACCGTCCTCCAGGGATTCCGCGCCGTAGGCATAGACCTCCGTGGGGGAATTGGATTCATCCGGCGCTTCGGCGAGAGCGAGCGTCTTTTTGGAGACGTTGCCCATGGTATCGTACTCAAAGAGTGTGGCGGCGGTGGGGGGTGTGTTCCATCCTGCATCCTGATACTGTTTGGTGAGTTGCCCCTTGGCGTTGTACTCGCTGCGGGTATAGATGAAGCCGGAGACGGAGGCGACGGCTTCCGTAATCAGCTCATCGAATCCGTTGGAGATGGACTGTGACAAGGTAGTCTGATTATCCCCCAGTTTCACCGTCTCGCGGAGGTTGCTGCCGCTGACATCGTAGACATGATACAGCTCCCGCTGCCCGGTGCCGGAGACGTGGGCAACGCTGCCGTCCGTGTTGCGGGAGTAATTCATGGTCTGAAGGTTGGTTTGGTTGTTTTGGTGATGGGGAAGAGGGTGCAGGCCGACAGGTCGTCTGACGCTTACATAAGAGTTAAGTCGCCTCGAGGGGATAATCCGCCATTTTTTTTTGCATTTTTTTGGAAAAAATTGATTTTAAAGAGTTTTGGGACTTATCGGGAGTAAAAACTGTCCTTAATCTATTTGAGTTGTCACAAACTAAAAACAAACCGAACGCGAATACTGCGAATGTGTTTCAAAAACTTTATTCCTTATCTTGACTTTAGCGTGAGAAATGGTATTATACATTCGTCCCTACGCGCTTTTTCTTTATAATCTCGGTCTCTCTATGTACAAACTTCGACACATAACGGACAATATACACGATACCATCTATATAAGTGAGTATGAGTGTGTGATGACTTCCACTCCTTTCTTCTTTCGCTTGCATGATGTGTATCAGAGTTCAACTGTATACATGACGTTGCCGTCGAATCGCACGAAGCGCTATGAACATTCGTTGGGTACCATGCATTTGGCTGGGAGAATGTTTCATGCCGCCTTAACTAATGCAGAAGAAAAAGTGGTAGAGAAATTCTTTTCCTTTGCTGAGAAACAGCTTGAGGACTTCTGCGGGATAATGGATAGAGCTGATGATGTCGCGAGCTTTTCTTTCATGAACAATCACGAAGCGGTAAAGGTTCAGGAAGCTTTGCGAGGTTTAGATATCAATGAAGAAGTAATATATGCCAACTTCAGCGTTGAGGGCGCTATTTCGAAAGAATTACCATGTATTTGCTACGGTAGAGGTAAGAAACGTCTTATTCTTACCTCTGCTGTTTTGCAGGCTTTGCGCCTCGCTGCCCTTTTTCATGATGTTGGGCATCCTCCCTTTAGTCATATCGTAGAAGAGCTTTTCCAGGAATGGAATGATAGAAATTTCGAATTAGAAGGTTATAATGCCGAAAAGGTTGAATCTTTGCAAAGGGTGTTGGAAAAGCACTATGACCCCAAGATTGCATTTCATGAGAATGTGGGACGCAAGATGACGGGGTTGGCCTTTAAATCTGCTCTTAGGAGCTTGATGGGTACGTTGGAAGATAGTGATTCTATATCATATCTCTATTACTCTTTCGTTGCTTGGCTGACGATGCAAATCCTATCAGAAGCAGAACCATTTGCTACAAGTTTACATCATTTTGTAGATGGACCTATAGATGCTGATCGATTGGATTACATATACCGTGATACTTACAATAGTGGTTTTCTATGGGGGCAGTTGCCGTATGAGTGTGTTCTGCGTTCGATTCGATTAGTTGAACATAAAAAAGAACTGGAGTTTGCCTTTCCTTCCAAGATTACGGATACCATAGATGATATTCTGCTAAGTCGGTATAAAATTTTTGCGCGAATTAACTCTCACCATAGAACTGTCAGGTCGGCAAATTTGCTACAGCATGCTATACGAAAATTGGTGGATGATTTCTTGATAAAAGGGGATGATGGCATTGCTCCCGAAATTGTTCATCTCTGGGAATCGTTGAATGTTGGACTGTCGGTCGAAAGAAATCATCGTAAAATAGCTATGTGGAATGACTCGTGGCTGATGTCAGTTCTTCAGAAAGCCTTGGTAACACTGAAAGAACGAGAGCAACGATTGGAAAAAGAGGAAAGGGAGCTTTTGAATATTCTTGATGAGTTGATTTTGAATAAGAAACGTTTTTATTCAGTTCTTAAAAGAGGTCATGATGCCGTTGCTCTCGCAAAGATAATACTTGCCCAAGCGAAGCTGGAAAGAAGGTGTGATAGAGGCGAATATCTTAAGAGGATCTTGAGTG
Source organism: Eubacteriales bacterium (assembly GCA_045635225.1). Classification (GTDB taxonomy): domain Bacteria; phylum Bacillota; class Clostridia; order Oscillospirales; family CAG-272; genus UBA1740. The sequence continues at coordinate 7,957 of JAZRBV010000077.1, read as the reverse complement.
CTCCGAAGGACTCGGTATCGGATGATTCTATTGATTACTATTTCCAGTATGATGAGAATCTACAATATTTTTACGAGAGCGGTGATTTCAGCGCTTTAGATATTATGGATCTGATTGAGGGTGTTGATGAGGATGTAAATATAGAGGTTATTCGAAAATGTTTGACTGATTTAGCAAAAGAAAATGTCATAACTTCTTTTTTTATTGTTCGTAAAAACGAGGGACGCAATAAAATAGGATTGAAGGATGATAGAGCCATATTATTGTTTAAGCCATCTACACAAGAGGTATCTGTTTATGATACATCTAATTTAATATCTAAGTTGCAGCTTGAGAGAAACTCGACTTTGTCGGTAAATTTGTATGTGCAATTATGTGATGAAAATAATGTAGAAGATAATTTGAATAAGATTCGAAATAGAATAGTCAAAGATTTTGCAGGCTTGATAAAAGCGTGTTACGAAAGAGAGTTTCCAAATTGAAAGGATTTACAAAATGTCAACATCAAATAGAAAAAGAAATATACAGAGTGTTGTTACTCGAGCTGTGCTGACTCAACCACAGGCGTTTTCATTTAAAGATTTGACGAAAGAAGTGAGAGGAAGAATGGATTCTACAGTGCCATCCGAGCGGATAGAATTAGTTTGTAAAAATACGTTGAGAGTTTTAAGAAATTCCAATAAGGTTAAGGTTTTACCCGACGAATTATATGAGCTCAATACAAGGCTGCCGTCTATACGCTATGGTAGGAAATAAGTCCTTTGAACATCTCTTAGGGAGATGATATCCAAGCACAAGGGTGATTGGATAGATGTGTGGATGACTTTCTGAGGGACTGGCAGAGAAGTGCTTGCCCAGCGTGATGGGGTGTGTCACGCTGGAAGTTAGGGGTGTCTGTTTACCTGGGGCTGCGTTTTTTTGAAGACGAAGAAATTGACGAGCTCGCCTGTAGGCGTATTTTGTGTTTTTTTTGCGTATCTGAAGCTATTATACCTTGATTATTTCGATTGCTAGTGTATCGTTTAGCTAGTCCTACACAATACTCTCAACACGTAGGCATTTGTATTATAAAGAATAAATAAGCTTGCTTATTGTAACGAATTAACTCGACAAGACACTAGGAGTAAGGCAGGTGAATGAAACTCCTTCCTATAAGAGATTGTTATCAAGCGTACATACTCTCGCCGACGCTACGTGAACAAATTGCCATCGTGCAAAAAAGAGTCAAGTGAATGAATGTCGGCCTAATTATAGTAATATGTAACTGTTGTAACGTCAGTAGATTTTCAGTAAATAATAGATAGTATCATGAACGATTAGTCCAACGATGCCTCCGATGTACGCATGCAAGGTGGGTGTCTTGCCATAAATTATCATATGCGTTTTTTTGTATATCCGCCAGAACGCCTATTACTATGGCTAAATTTCTATTGCCTATATTTAATAAATTGAAAATTGTCATGCAAATATTTATATGTTACATCTGGTTATTTAGTGGAATTTTTTGGAAAATATGCAGGTATCATAGAAAAACTATGATGCCTGCGTGCATAAACTTAGTTGCTGCTTCTATTTGTTTTATCCAGAGGAACATAGTGTTCGTATCCATTGAGGAATTTTCGAGCACTTGTCGAGCGAATCCATATATTGTTTGGTTCTATGTTTCCCCATTTTAGATCAGGTTTGGAGTGTTCTTTTGTTTTAGAGTACGAAAATGTCGCAGAGGTAGACCAATAGGATGATCCTTTTCCTAATGATTCTACACACTTCTGAATGGGGGCGCCTAAAAAGGAGATCATATATCCGCAAATTGATCCGATGGCGATGCCTGCTACTCCCCCAGAAGCGCCACAGCAAGCGTCTATAATTGTGCCTCCCTCTTCAAAAGTATTACTTATAAAAGGGGCATAACCACTAGTTGTAATTGTTGATGTGAATGTTACCTTCAAGGTTCCGCTGCCAAATCTTTCTTCTTTTATTTCCATAGTTGTATTAGCCGAGCCCCACCAACTCACATGTGTCCCAAAGATTTTTTTCCGAGAGACGCAAGTGGCGATAAATCCTAGGCTTTCCGAATAGAGGCTTTTTCGAAGCCCCCCCTGTACTCAGGTTTGAGCAAATTTCGGTGGAGAATGCGCCTTATCTACCTGCTGATTTAACCATGTCCACAAATCAATGTAGCTCATCAGATGAATCCTGATGAATGTGACTAGATTGGACATATGCCAGTCGTACTTTGCCTTGTTTTTGAGGTACTGGAGCAGCAGAATGGCTATCATGGCCGTCCAGATCTGACACATCACGGCATTCTTATTCGTCCCGATAAAGGTTTTAATGCGTAAATACTGTTTAATGGTCTTAAAAAAGCTTTCAATCTGCCAGCGGGACTTATAGAGCGCACTAATAGTACCAGCCTCCCAGTAAGCATTATTCGTGATAAGCTCAATTGTATGTTCTGGCGCTTCTGTATCGTCTGTGGTCTGCCCTGATTTGCGGCGGGAAGAGTCATACGGGCGGTAAACCACAACACGGCGCAAAGGGTGTGGATAGTTTTTTGACGTATCATCACCTACTAATTCTACGGCTTCATCTACCAGAATATCCTGTTCCCGGTCGTCAGGCTGCGGAAACGCCTCTTTGCGGGTAAACTTGATATCCTTACGCAGTCGCACAACAAAACTGATTCCCCTGCTGTCCCAATCCCTCCAGAGCTGCGTATCATCGTATCCACGGTCGGCTACAATGATACTGCGCCCGGCGCCATCAGGTGGTAAGCACCTATGTTATCCGACATCTTACCATCTGAAACATGGACATCAATGGGTAGAAAATCATTCAGCGAAAAGAGCGTGTGAAGTTTAATAGCTCCTTTCTCTTCGCTGTAATGCGCCCAGTTGAATATATTGAGACAGAGCGTAATAACGCTCGAATCGAGCAACATGATGCGAGATGCCTTGATACCCTCTCGGAATCGGCAGGTGAAAGCCTGCTTTCCCAAACGCTTGTGAAGCAATCGATAGATATCCCGGAACACCAAGGCATCGCGCTTTGCGTTCTGGTGACTCAGTGCATTGCGGGATGGAGCCTTTTGAATTCCAAGGTGGTTGAGCCCGCCTCTTATACCTTGTAATCCCTTGCAGATATCACGCAGAGACTGGCAATCTGCCATATGGCAGAACAACAGGGAAATAAGGTGCGTCCACGTATCGAGAGTTTGGCAATACTTGTCTGTATGTCGCTTTTTAGCGGCAAAATTGACAAGAGTTCGACCAATTAAGCTTGCTACTTGGGAAAAAAGATGTACAGTACCCATGGAAGGTGGTTTCTTTTAGCAACACCAGCATACGGTTTACTGGTGAGAAAATCAATCTTCCTTTTTCTTTGCCCTGATTTTTGCTATTTTGCTACCGTTTGGAAAAATCTTTGGGACACATGTGATTGATTTGCTTTCAATGGAGGAAGAAAGAGAGGAAATCAGCTGCTTCTGCAGCGAAATGAGCGGGGAGCCTGCGGCATTGAATCGGGTGCGGGTGAGGACGGAGTAGATACCGTCCTCCTGGGATTCCGCGCCGTAGGCATAGACCTCCGGGGGAATAGAGAGTGAAAGCGGTAGGACTGTTCAAGGTTGGATAGCTTGCTGCCACGTTCGGGGTGGTTTAAATCTTATCATAAAAGTGATAATGTTTGTTTTTTATGCATATTTTTATTGTTTGTTTATATTCGTATGGTGTTTTTGATATGTATTTTATGCAGGGTAAAGAAAAGATGCGAGATGAACAAGGTGAAGCTTTTGTTATTATTTTTGCGTATATACAAGGAGAGAATGCAAATGAAGAGAATACAACGATGGTTTGTATTCGATGTATTGCATCTATTTCAGATATAAAAGTTGTATAGTGAATTATTGATATTAATATAGTATACAGAATGGAATTTGTTAATATGTATTTTTTTATAAATTTTAAAGTTAATATCTCAGTGCTTGTGATTTGTTTTAATTGATTTTTGTGTTTTATGGTGAATATAAAAATTAGTTTATTGTTTGTTGGGTATACGCTTAATATGGAGTAATTGTTTACTTGAAGTAGGGAGCATATCCATGCAAGTGATGCGCTTTGCTTATATGTAAAAACATTATATAGTTTATACTGTAAATAAGTAAGACAAATATAGTCAATAATAGTGATTCGTTTGCTAATGCTTTGTAATTGATATAAATATAAAAAATAGTTATACTGGAAGCAATAAAATTATTCAAAAAAATAAATAGAATTAATTTTATAGTATACATGGTGTATTTGAGTGAATTCGTAAAAAGACGCTCTGTTATAATAACGTCAGATAAATAATTAATATCTATACGAATTTTGTGCGGGTTCTTCTGCCTGGTTAAATGATATACTGGCATTTATGTAGGTTAGTCGACTACCATAGATTACTTATGCGAACACGTGTATTGTAATAGAATGCAAAATTATCCATTGTAACAAATAAACTTGGCAAGACGCGGTGTGAGCGGGGAACTCCCGCTCACACTAACAAGAATGGTGCTACATGTATTCTATATACAAATCTCCGTCTTGTTCTCTCCCTTTTGAAGAAAGTTCTCTCGTTTCGGCATGCCATTTCAGACGATTAAACATATATTGGCATTTACAGCATGTTTCAATAGATATGACTTTGTGAACAGTTCTACATACTTCTATAAGCATTCCTAAAACGCTACCCGCAATTCCTCCTATAATGCCTCCGCCTACCACGCCTGGTATCGCTGTTGCTGCACCTATTGCTCCTCCAGCAGCGATACCGGTCAAACCATTAGTTAAGACTTCTTCCAGAACAACTTGGTCATTGAAAGATGCGGAAATATCAAAATCGATGGTGACGCAAAATTCTCTGGAATGTGGAACTGTGGATGTTTGCTCTCTTATATTTAAATCAAATATTTCGCTTGATGTAGGTATAAAGCTACCCCTTATCGTTTTTTCTTCACATTCTGCATCTATGCTCAACTTGATTGTTGAGAGCGTTTCATCGCTGAATAAGTTTCATTTTTAATATATATAGTCGTAAAGTATACTCTTGTCAGACCTAAGAAATCTATTAAAGTCGAAGGGTTGTTTGCTACAAAATTGTATAAGTTATGCTGCGTTGGTAAATAGATAAGATCCCTGCTCAGCCATCTCCCATCGGTTGGATTGTAGTGGCGGTAGTTGTAGTAGACGAGGGCGAGTTCGTCATCATGGAATTCGCTGCTCCATTGGATGGGCTGAGTGACATCGCCTGAAATGGTCACCGCGCCAAAGGGCGTATAGGCGTAGGTGGTGCGGATGTAGCCGTGCTGCCCGTAGAGCTCGCAGATGTTTTTGGTCAAATCCCAGCCGTATGTGTACCATGTACCGTCCTTTTGGATGGCCAGCGGGCGGGTGGCTATCGGTTGGGTGGGATCCCAGGTGATGAGCCAGAGTGCCGGGTGGTTACTGCGGGTGAGGTCACAGCAGGCGATTTGTAGATAGCCTCGATAGAGGTATCGCCGGTGGAGCGTGATGGCTCCGTCTACTGTTACCTTTTTGGTGGCGCGGCGGCCCATGTGGTCGTAGGCGCATTCGATGACCGTGTTCGTCTCCGCACTGGTGAAGCTCACGGGGCGGTTTTCGGCATCGTAAGCTACAGTCCAGATACCCGTGGTGGTCTTTACGAGTGTTTGGTTACCGGCGGCATCGTAGGTGGGAGCGAAATCACCGATAGCCGTGTACTGGTTGAGGTTGTTGGCCGTGTAGTTGGTGACTTCTTCCGTTATTTCCTGTGCCGTGTTTCGGTTGCCGATGTTATCGTAGTTGTAGGAATAAGCCCCATTATTCACGGTGGCGGTGGTGAGCTCACTACGGTTGTTGTAGCCGAAGGAGTCGTTGACGGTTGTACCGTTTCTGGAGGTGTTTCGGGTAATCGGGCGCCCCGCAGCATCGTAGGTATAGGTGCGGCTTGCCACGCCGGTGTTGCCGCGCTTGTAGGACATGCCGGTGAGCAGGTCGCGCTGTGTCTCATAGCTGAGCGTGAGCGACATGTTATTGGGTTTGGTGAGCGTTTGGAGCAGGTGTGTGCCGGAAAGGTACTCATAGCTGAACTGCTTTTCTTCGCTGCTGTGAAAGAAACCTGCGTGCTTTATCATCGCTGGATTTCGAGATGAGGTGGGGATGCTGTCATTTGCTAAAGAATTGCTTTCCTTTGAATCGGACAATTTGTTTTCTTATTGATTATGCTTGCAGTATGATATGCTTGATTGGTTTATTTGCCTTGTGTTGAAATATGCGAATTTGAAATTTCATAGTCTATTTTGAAAGGGATATTGTGTGCTGCTTTTAATAATTTTTTAAATGAAGCTTTGGATTGAATAACCGTTCTATATGGATATCCATTGTATGAAATTACAATTTTATCATTTACAGTATGAGCCAAATCAAAAGTTTCTTTTTCGTTGAAATAAAATGATACAATAGGCATGTAGTCTGTTGATGTGATTCCTTTTAATGGATCACTTAGTGTTTTGTTTTTTGTAGGTATGCTTTCACTATATACTTTTATTATTTTTTGTTTTAAGTTAGATGTATGGTAATGCGATGTGATGACTATGCCAACTTGATTTCTATAATCATATATGTAAAGCTGGGTGCAACTAGTCGAAAATATGGATATAAGTGTGATTGTTTTTATTTTTTTTGATAATTTCATGTTTCTTCTTTAGAGAAAAGGTATGGGCTCTTTTTTCATTTGTTGGTATGCTTTTTCTGCTTGTGCTGCGCAATCTTGATCTGTTATACAGCATGTATTCCACATAACCATTTGCTCTTTACTGTATTTTTTGTTCATGTCTGCAATTACACCTGTAACACTTCTTTTTGCTCCTTTGAATGCGCAAATTTTTCGAGATGATTCATTTTTGATTTGTGCACATTGACCATAGTAGCTTCCTCGAATCTCTCTGTACCACAGTTCTTCACAACTTAAAATAGGTCCTCGTTTACATTCATCGTATGCATGAAGAATCTCGTGGTTAATTGTATTAATTAATCCAATTTCTCCATCTCGTAGGCATTTTGGTATATAAATAGTTATATCTTGACCTTTTGTGACTGCGAAAGATGGAGGATTAGTTGTCCATTTGCATGTAATTGTTATATCGCATTTTCCATAATCTTTATTTTTCTTAATAGACGCAAGTCTGTTTTCCTTTATTCTATGGCAGAGTTGCATTGCATCCGTTCGGTTATTTGTTGTATTTCGTTCACCTAATATATCAATGCTCCACAGAGGACGGTTTGTTACATATATGTACTCATTCAATATGTCTATTCTATCCCTTCCCATCCAACGACCATCGGTTGGATTATAATGTCGGTAGTTGTAGTAGACGAGGGCGAGTTCGTCATCATGGAATTCGCTGCTCCATTGGATGGGCTGGGTGACATCGCCACTGGTGGTTACTGCTCCATAGGGGGTGTAAGTGTAGTTTGTGCGGATGTAGCCGTTGATGCCATAGACCTCGCAGATGTTTTTGGTCAAATCCCAGCCGTATGTGTACCATGTGCCGTCCTTTTGGATGGCCAGCGGGCGGGTGGCTATCGGTTGGGTGGGATCCCATGTGATGAGCCAGAGTGCCGGGTGGTTACTGCGGGTGAGGTCACAGCAGGCGATTTGCAGGAATCCACGGTAGAGGTAGCGATGATGGAGGGTAATGCTTCCGTTGACTGTTACCTTTTTGGTGGCACGGCGGCCCATGTGGTCGTAGGCGCATTCGATGACCGTGTTTGTCTCCGCATTGGTGAAGCTCACGGGGCGGTTTTCGGCATCGTAAGCTACAGTCCAGATACCCGTGGTAGTCTTCACGAGTGTCTGGTTACCGGCGGCATCGTAGGTGGGAGCGAAATCACCGATAGCCGTGTACTGGTTGAGGTTGTTG
>JAZRBV010000076.1:0-11171 GCA_045635225.1 Eubacteriales bacterium | reverse complement strand
CGTCACTACGCTCACGTTGACTGCCCCGGCCACGCTGACTACGTTAAGAACATGATCACCGGTGCTGCTCAGATGGACGGCGCTATCCTCGTTGTTGCAGGTACTGACGGCCCTCTTGCACAGACCAGAGAGCACGTTCTTCTTGCTCGTCAGGTAGGCGTTCCCGCACTCGTAGTATTCATGAACAAGTGCGACATCGTTGACGATGAGGAGCTCCTTGACCTCGTTGAGATGGAGATCCGTGATCTCCTTAACGAGTACGAGTTCCCCGGCGATGACATTCCGATCATCCGTGGTTCCGCTCGTGAGGCTCTTACCTCTAACAACGGCCTTGACGCTCCCGAGTATGCATGCATCAAGGAGCTCATGGACGCAGTAGACAGCTACATTCCTACTCCCGACCGTAAGGCAGACCTTCCCTTCCTTATGCCCGTCGAGGACGTATTCTCCATCTCCGGCCGTGGTACTGTTGCTACCGGTAGAGTTGAGAGAGGTACTGTTAAGATGTCCGACGTAGTTGAGATCGTAGGTCTCAAGGAGGAGTCTTCTTCCACCGTCGTAACCGGTATCGAGATGTTCCACAAGCTCATGGACTACGCTGAGGCAGGTGACAACGTTGGTCTCCTTCTCCGTGGTGTTGACAAGAAGGGCATCGAGAGAGGCCAGGTTCTTGCTAAGCCCGGTTCGATCAACCCCCACACCAAGTTCATCGGTCAGGTATACGTTCTTACTGAGAAGGAAGGCGGCCGTTCCAAGCCCTTCTTCTCCGGTTACAGACCTCAGTTCTACTTCAGAACTACCGACGTTACCGGTATCATCAACCTTCCCGATGGTGTTGAGATGTGCCGTCCCGGCGATAACATCAACATGAACGTTGAGCTCATCGCTCCTATCGCTTGCGAGAAGGGTCTTCGTTTCGCTATCCGTGAGGGTGGTAGAACCGTAGGTTCCGGCGTCGTTTCCGAGATCATTGGCTAATTCATAGTCAGATCTTAGATAAGCTAATAACAAAGCTCCGTGCATTTTTGCGCGGAGCTTTTTCTTTGTCATGCGGTTTGGTGCCGTACTGCTTTTGTCATGCGGTTTGGTGCAGTACTGCTTTTTCTATGAGTTAGGCGTCGTACTGCTTTTGCTATGCGGTTTGGTGCCGTACTGCTTTTGCTCCTCGGATCTTATGGATACTGTGTCTTATGCTTGTATAACAGTGCGATCGCTACCTGCCTGTGCGATATTGCTTTGCTCGGGCGGGCGGAAGAAACCGAATGACAAGCGCGCCAAAATATAAGAAAACAAAGATTGATGATGCAAAAACTATATATAAAATATAACTTTTTGCGGTGCACGATTCCGATATCGATCTACTTTTAATGAAATTTTCGAGTAGAAAAAAGCAGCTCACCGAGTCAGAGAGGACGTGGCTGAAAATAAAAATAAAGCCAAATGTGCGCAGGGTATTGACAAATACGCGCTAAAGTAATAAAATATATACAGTAGCTGATCGCGATGTGGCGGCTGCAAAATACATATTCTTTGGGGAATGGTGAAATTCCATACCGGCAGTAAAGTCTGCGAAGAGCGGGGCGGGGAAGTCCGCCGCGACTCCCGACAGGGTGAGATTCCCTGACCGACGGTGTTGGCGTGCTACGGCACGCGTCAGTCCGGATGAGAAAAGAAGATGGCTGATAGGGCGTTTTTTTGCCCGTATTACGCGCTTTGTCCCCGATCTTTCGGGGCTTTTTCTTTTTACATCGGCGTATATTGCGCAAAGCTTCTCTCCTAAGCAGAAAGGTCTAAAAATGAGAAAAACCAAGAACAAAACACTCGAAAAGGTAGTCGGAATAGCGATATTCTCGGCTCTGGCGCTGGTCGTTGCACTCGTATGCAACGTGATCCCACCCGTACAAGGCTTCCTCTCGCTTGACGTGAAGGATGCCGTCATAACGATAGCGGCGTTTACCTACGGACCGGTCTCCGCGGTGATGATCTCGCTGATATCCGCATTGATAGAAGCGCTTACGTTCAGCACCACGGGCTGGTATGGATTCGTGATGAATTTCGTCTCCTCGGCGGTATTTTCGCTGACGGCAACGTTGCTATACTCGCGGCGCAGAACGCTCAACGGCGCGTTGATCGCGCTCTTTATAGCGGTTGTGGCAACCACCGGCTCGATGCTGCTAATAAATACGTTTATCACACCACTCTACCTCGTATACAACGGAATGCCGCTCAATGTTGCAAAGGGCACCGTTGCCGATATGCTCCCAAAGGTGCTGCTACCCTTCAACTTCGCGAAAACGATGATGAACGGCGCGGTCCTCATGCTGTTATATAAGCCTGTCACCGTCGCTATGTCCGGTGCGGGTCTGATAGAGAAAAAGAACGTCTCGCTCTCCTTTAACAGAAGCTCCGCAATCATACTTATCACCGGTGGAGTTACTCTCGTCGTTGCTCTTGCGATCCTGCTTCTGTTGTGGTAAATTGCGACACGTCTCGGGACTTGCCGTGTAAAATGGGACACATTAACCCATTTTACCGCGTTTTTGCGACACGTCCTCCGATCTATAAGCGCAAAATACAGATTCTACGATGCCGATGAGCACTGCTGTTATAGCGACTATAAAGCGTTAAAAAACGCCAAAAACTCGACACGGGTATGGACTAATGCGGTTTTTGTGGCGATTTTGGCTTCTCCTTGGGAGAAGCTGTCACGCAGTGACTGATGAGGTAGTCGAAACACAAACGTCAAACCACAGCTTCACTTGTCGGGCAGTAGAATATTGATCAACCTCATCCGTCGGCTGCGCCGCCACCTTCTCCCTCTGGAGAAGGCTGGTAGTGCGCCGATTGCTACTTTAAAAGCTTTGGCGCGAATTTGTGAAAATAGAATGACGGATCAACCTCATCCGTCGGCTGCGCCGCCGCCTTCTCCCTCTGGAGAAGGCTATGTATTATGACTATGCAGGTGGATATTTACAAACGAAAGGGAAAATAATGTCCTATAATTACAATCACAACTTGAAAGTTTTTTCCCGTGAGCTTAGAAACAATATGACCAAAGAAGAGAGACACCTTTGGTATGACTTTTTTAAATTGCTTCCTCTCACGGTCAAGAGACAAAAAGTAATCGGCGACTATATCGTAGATTTTTACATTTCTTCGCACAAGATTGCGATAGAGATTGACGGTATACAGCACAAGAGCAGGGAAAACGAGGTGTCCGATGCGGAAAGGGACGCCTATCTCGAATCGCTGGGTATACAGGTTTTGCGGTATCCGAATGATGCTATACGCAGTGAATTTAACTATGTTTGCTCTGATATTTTGCGACACGTGGGGCTGACATTCTCTGATGTCGACTTCGGGAAAAAGACCTGAAAATGCGACACGGGTAGGGGTTAATGCTGTTTTTTTAACGTTTTTTTGGCTTCTCCTTGGGAGAAGCTGTCACGTAGTGACTGATGAGGTAGTCGAAACACAAACATCAAACCACAGCTTCACTTGTCGGACAGTAGAATATCGATCAACCTCATCCGTCGGCTGCGCCGCCACCTTCTCCCTCTGGAGAAGGCTGATTGTGCGCCGATTGCTACTTTAAAAGCTTTGGCGCGAATTTGTGAAAATAGAATAACGGATCAACCTCATCCGTCGGCTGCGCCGCCACCTTCTCCCTCTGGAGAAGGCTGATTGTGCGCGGCTCTCACGCCAAAGAAGGCTGATGATGTGCCGATACGTTGGAGACAAATGACTCTCTTGGTGGATATACTGCCTCACTGTTTTTTGGCGGTACAATTCCTGTATGTATCATAATAGCCGAAATCACCACAGAGCACGCGATATTTCCCTATCATTTTCGCAAAATGCCCAAAAATCGCATTCACAATTTGTAAAATCTGCCGAAAATGCTTCATTTATAATAAAAGATCGAAAATTGGCTTGAATTTCCAATATCCCTGTGCTATAATTATTATAAATATAAATACCCTTGCTATCTCTACTACTGAGCAGACCGGTCCGGAAGGCTTGTCTGAGGGTGTCACCCACCGCCCATAGTTAGTTAGTATTTTTATTAGCACATAAATTCTTAGAAAGGAACCTGTGAAAAGAATGAAAGAAAAACTCTCCTACGATTCTCCGGAAATGGAAGTCATCTTCTTTTCCATGCAGGACGTCATCACCACGTCGACTGACGACAACGTAGACCCCGACGGCGGTGACTGGTGGAACTAATCCTGCCGGCATCCCCAATTCGCGCATCCCTAAAAAATAGTTTTTTAGAAAGGATCAAACATGAAAAAGACAAAATTCATTAAGTTTGCTACTTTGATAACCGTCTTTGCTATGCTTGTGGGTGTTATGGCAGGCGTGTCTTTCGTGGCAAACGCAGAGGAAGCAGCTGAGTCTACGGGTTATACCGTTGGTATGAAGAACCTCGTATACGCAGACTATTTCCACATTGCTCTTACGGTTGAGGGCGATCTTGCCGGCGTTGAAGGCGATAAGGGTATCGCAGTCTTCGCTGAGGGCGCAGATATCGCAACCGCAGAGCCTCTTTACGTTACTTACACTGAGCTTACCGATGAAAAAGTCGGTGACTACTATGTAACTCAGGCAGTAGCGGCAAAGGAAATCGGCGTTAAGTACGACTACTATCCCGTAATCAAGGACACTGAAGACAACGTCCACTACGGCGATGTGTATAGCTACAGCGTCGTTGATTACTGCAACGAGAGACTTGAAGCCGATAAGGCTACTATCTCCCCCGCTCAGGAGACTCTCTACAATGCAGTTATCGCATACGGCAAGGCAGCAGGCGCTGTCCTTGGCAATTAACAGAAAGGAATTAGGCAGATATGAAATCAAGAAATCTTGCTAAAATAGTAACCCTGATCCTTTCCTGCGCACTCCTCATCGGTGCAGTTGTCGGCATCTCCGTTGTTGCTAACGAGTCTACCGGCACCACCGTTGCTATCAAGGGCGCTAACATCGCCTACGAGGGCGCAGTTCAGGTTGTTTACTATGTTGATGCTCAGAACATTGGAGATGGCACTGTTAAGCTCGTCATCACTGATGCCGAGGGCAATGAGCTCAAGTCTAAGACTCACTACGTTGACTACGTTAAGGACGAAGTTACCTACATGGCATTCTTCTCCGACGGTATCGCTCCGAAGAATCTTCGTCAGAACGTCTATGCTAAGGCAGTCGTAGTTGACAGCGAGGGCGCAGTTGTTGCTGAGTCCGCTGTTAAAGAGTACTCCCCCTACACCTACGCTATGAACCGTTTCGGTCAGTCCGCAACCCCTGCACAGACCGAGCTCTATAAGGCTCTTCTTAACTACGGTGCAGCAGTTCAGGCAGTTCTCGATCCCGAGACTGCAGGTACTGAGGCTAATCCTTGGGCTGACGAGTACTGGAACGTAACCATCGACGGTACTGAGTACACCCGTGGTAATCTCTTCGACGGTACTTACACCGCTGAGAGATTCAACGCTGAGGGCGACGCCTTCACCGGTTGGACCGATGCAGAGGATAAGCCTGTTTTGGGTTGGACTAACATGACCTTCAAGCCCGGTGTTGCTACCGTACTTAAGTCTAACTACGTAGCTACTCCCGCAGGTCTTGCTACCTTCGACGACGGCACTCTCGGTAACGCTACTACCAATGCTACCGCGATGGCTAACAAGGTTACCGACGAAGATAACAAGTCTTCTGATGCGTTCTACGAGATCAGGGACGGTTACTTTGTTTTCGAGCAGTATAACGATAACGATAACGGCGACAGCATTAAGTATCCTCTCACTCCCGCATACGCTACTACCTATGTATACGAAGCTGATTTCAATATCACCGAGTGGGATATGTCGGCAAATGCTTGGTTGCATAAGTTCGCGTTCTGGAATTCTAACGGTGATGAAATCTGCAACGTCACGCTTACCGGTAGCGGTAGGGATGCATTTACCTTTGGTGGTAAAACATTTGCTCTTAACGAGTGGCACCATATCAAGCTTGTTATGACCGTTGCTGCAGACGGCACTCTTTCTGCTACTGCTACCCTTGACGGTGCTGCAACCAACGGCGCAGGCTTCCAGGTGGGTGCTGGTAAGGACTACCGCGTTGCCAACGCAGGTATGGCTCTTAGAAACGGTAAGAATTGTAATACATACAACTCCACAACCCTCTTTGATAACGTTATAGCTTACACTGACGGTCCTGCCGCTTCCTACGATCTTGTTCTCGATGCTAATGGCGGCGAGTGTGCTGAGACTTACAATGTAACTATGGGCGCAGCTTACACTCTTCCCACTCCTGTGAAGGGCGAGACTCCCTTCGTTGGTTGGTATATCGGCGATACTCTCGTTGAGCAGACCGGTACTTGGAACTACATTGGCTCGCGCACCGAAAAGATCGGTGGCAAGGACGTAGTAATCTACGGTACAGCTCCTACTCTTGTAGCTAAGTGGGCTACTCCCGTTAACGTTACTCTTGATGCTAACGGCGGTTCTGTTTCTTCCACTTCTGCTAGCGTATACGCAGGTCAGGCTTACACTCTTCCTACTCCCGAGAGAACAGGTCTTATCTTCGGCGGCTGGTACGATGCTGAGGGTAATTTCTACGCTGCTAAGGGTACTTCTTGGGCAGGTGAGACCGACGTTACTCTTACTGCTAAGTGGTACGTTGAGATTTCCGGCAACTCCAACGACTTCTCTAATGCTAACGCACTTGGCGGTATCAGCCTTGGTACTGCCGCAGGTAGCGTAAGTGACGGCAAGTTCGTTCTTAACAACACCGGCTGGAATGCTCAGGTTTACTTCCCGATGTCCTCTGACAAGCAGGTATTCTCCGGCAATACCGCAGGCACTAAGTACATCTTCGAGATGGACTTCACCTACGTTGGCGGTGCAACTGCTTCTGCTAGCGGTCAGGAACCCGCATATATAGGCTTCCAGAACGCAGCTGACTTCTCTAAGTATAACGGATCCCAGTATTCGAGCGGCGAATTCCTTAAACCTTCCACTACCGCGAGTGAGGCAGGCGATGCTGACTCCGTTTATATGTACGGTGTTCAGTTTATGAAGGGCGAGACCTATACTGTTCGCTTCGAGCAGGTTGTAGGCAACGATAAGTACGTTAACGTCTACGTAAACGGCGCTCTTGTCAGAACACATCAGTACAACAGTGTTCAGGGATCTGTTGATCCTACTCAGGTAGTAGGCTTCCAGTTCACTTTCAGACGTGTAGGTAACTTCACCTTCGATAACGTATACTGCGGTCTTATAGCTCCCTCTGTTAAGTCCTCCTTCACTCTTGATGCAGGCTACGGCGCACTTCCCGAGAACGCACAGACTGAGTGGACTCTTATGACCGGCGAATCCTACACTCTTCCCACTCCTACTCTTGACGGCTTTGCATTTGCAGGCTGGAGCTATGGTGATGCAATTATTCCTGCAAGCGGCACTTGGGCTGCAGTTCTTGATGAGAATGCTACCCTTGTTGCTAAGTGGCTTGATACTACTACCACTACGTTTGAGGATGCAACGCTTGCTAATGCAACAAAGAACTTCACTGTTCCCAACAGCAATGTAAATGCTGTTGATGCAGCAGGCGTTCGTTATATCTTTACAACCGATTATACCTACCTTGGTATGTCTGCATTTACCGGTAGCGGTACAGCAGAGGATCCCTTCGTTAAGTATACCAAAACTGAGCCTCAGTACGTAAAGATTTATACTCGCAAAGCAGGCGCAAGCGCTCAGAACTATGCGGCGGTATCCACCGCGTCCGGCGATATCGTTAACGCTAAGGGCGAGGTTGTAGCTCCCAACGGCGTTCTTAATGATGGCTTAACTCTTACTAAGGATGAAGTATTCCTTTCTAAGCTCACTTGGGGCGGTATCACCTATGAGATCGGTCAGACCTATACTCTCGTTATTACCATTACTATGAATAACGGCGGTACACCTACCGTTTCTGTTCAGGCTACCAATAAGCTCACAAGCGAGGTTAAGACCGGAAGTATTTCCCTTAAAGCTTGTGATAACATCGACTACTTCAGATGGGAAGGCCGTAATGCTGAAAACGCATGTGGCAGTGCAAGCAATACGTTCAAGACTACCAATAAGTTCGAGAATGTTTCCTGGAACGTTTCCAGACCCGTAGCTTCTGCTGAGATCACTCTTGATCCTAACGGCGGATCTCTTCCCGAGGGTGCAGTGGATTCCTTCACTCTCCTCACCGGTATGAAGCTTCCCGAGCTTCCTACTCCTAACGGCGGTGCTTATGCATTCGCAGGTTGGTACAACGGCAACGCTCTTGTAAACAGCGGCGACGTATGGACTGGCGGCAATGCAACTCTTGTTGCTAAGTATCTTGATACTACTATTGTAAACTATGATCCTGTTGACGCGACGGTTGGTGTTTGGCAATATCCCTTCACTTACAAGACCGGTAATACTGACGGTCAGATTGACACAGTAGGTACTAAGTACATTTATTCCTTCGATTTCACCTACAAGGGTGCATCGTACTTCACTCTTAATCAGGAAACCGGCGCGGTAGCACCTGTTAACGGCGATCACATTGGCTTCTTTAGACTTTATGCTGTGCAGAACCCTGTTGATACATAGATCATCCACGGCGAAAACGTTATTCCTATGGGTAATTACGTAGATGCTGCAGGTAATGTCGTGGTTAATAACGGTGTGCTCGTAGAGAACTCCAAAATTACTGATGCAAATCAGATATTCTTCTCACAGATCAAGTTCGCAGGTATCATATTTGATATCAACGAGACCTATAAGATCAAGTATGAGATCACTGTAAACGGTGCGGGTAACCGTCCTACCTTGGTTCTTACCGCTACCGATGAGAGTGGTAACGTTCAGTCGAAGACTCTTACCGCTGCAGGCGCAGTTCCGACCTCCCATACGACGGTCGGTGCTCTTGCGTACTATAGCAGAAAAGGAACGACCTCAGTCACATGTGAGAATGCTAATCTTGAGGTTATCGCTCCCATTGACGGGGCTACTGTTACTCTCGATGCTAACGGCGGTACTCTTCCCGAGGGTGCAATCACCGGCGCAACCGTACTTCCCGGTGTTACCTTAGCACTTCCTACTCCCACTAACGGTGAGTATACGTTCGGCGGCTGGTATAACGGCGATACTCTTGTTGACAACAACTACGTAGTAACCGCAACCGCTACTCTCACTGCTAAGTGGCTCGACGTCACGACCACCGAGTTCGAAGACACTACGGTCGCTGCTACCGGCGCTAAGAGCTATTTATTCACTCACGATGGATATGCAGAGGATGAGGTTGCTGTTTCGGGTACTAAGTACACCTTCACAACCGACTTCACCTATACCGGACTTAACTCCTTTAGCGGTGCCGGAACTGCCGAGGATCCAATCGTAGCACAGAAGAAGAATGCAGTTTATGCTTACATGGGCTTCATGACTGCTCAGTCCAGATCTCTCTATTGGCAGGCAACTGCTAGCGGTGATCTCGTCACCTATGATGAGGAGACCGGCACCTACGTTAAGTGCGCTGAGGGCGGCGTATTCCTTGAGGGCTTTGAGGGTACTGACCTTTCTAAGGTTTACTTCTCCAAGTTCACTTGGGCAGGTCTCACCTTCGAGATCGGCAAGACCTACACCGTAGAGTTCACTACTACCATCGGTACTGTTACCGTTACTAACGGTGTTGTATCCGCAACCGCTCCCCTTAACGTTAAGCCTACTGCTACCGACGCAGATGGTAACGTTCAGACCGGTATTACTGCAAACCTTGATGGCAAACAGCCCTACTACCAGATCAAGGGCTTCCAGTTCGAGACCAGAAGTGGTTCTTCGATAGGTAAGAACGATGCAGGTACTGCAAATGTGTCCTACACCCTCAACTGCACGTTTGCTAACTCTACTATCGTAGAGGAAGTTCCCGTAACCGACGCGGCTGAGATCAAGGCTACTTGGATAGGTGCTAGAACTCCTATTCCCGGTACCGACAAGTACAACACAAAGTATTTTGGTCTCGTTAAGGGCGCTGAGTACACTATTGATGCTCCTGTAGCAGTAGACGGTTACACCGTTACTTGGTGTCTTGCTAGCAGCTCTTACAAAGCTACCGCAACCGAGCTTCCCACTACCGGAACTTGGAACGACACTAAAGCTCTCGTTTATGCAGTTGCTGTATACACCGAGATCCCTGCAGAGGAAACTCCCGCAGAGGGCGAGGCTACTGAGTAATTCAGCAAACCACAAATCCCGAGCAGATTATCTGGTATAATCAAGCTCTAAAAAACCGAGCCGACGGCGATTTGCCGTCGGCTCTTTCTATATTCTGTTAGTGACGCATTGCTGACGCAAAAATGACGTGGCTTGCGGGGCTTTGGTGATGTCGTTTACCGTAGGGGTATCAAACAGATTTTACAACGTGGTTATACATATTTCCTACGCTATCATTCATATTTATGGGAGTAATATTAACGTTCGGGTGTGAGTTCTTATAAACCACAAAAATTTGATGCGCAAATCCTTGTCCCATCCAACCGATACCATCAAAATCGAGTATCACCTCTTTGAATTTCTCCAAACGGTTGCATATGCGTTTCGCTTGAGAGCGTGAAACGGGAGCAGAATCAAAGATGTTCTTTAAGGGGATGCGCGTAGTGGTAAATCCGTAGTCAACATCGGAATACAAATCAAAAACGTCGCGCGCGCTCCTGTTTGTATAGTTAGAAAGAGACATAAAGACTCGAGTTCCGGTCGTAAATTCATCGATGTTTAGTATATCATCGTTTTCGTATTTTGTTGTAGTGAACGTTTTTCCATCTGACGTGATCATAAATGAATCCATCATTCGTGACGTGAAGAAAATTCCTTCTCCGGAGTGGTTTGTTTCATCTGTGGTTAATTTACCCTTGAATAACTCACAAATTGCTTCATCTATGTTGGGCAATGAAAAATGATTTTTGATCTTCTCAAAAATGCGAAATTATTACTAATAAATAAAAAAATATTACTCTAAGTGCGATTTTAATGTGCCCCCTGTCAAGTAGACAGACTAAAAAACAAAAAGAAATTGTTAATTGAATAAGTTTCTTTCATCTCCCCCTGCTGCGCAGCAGGGGGAGATTTTTCGTCACGCGGCGGTGGCGAAATAATACTCGCAAGGCG
>JAZRBV010000075.1:0-3557 GCA_045635225.1 Eubacteriales bacterium | reverse complement strand
ATCACCCTTTCAATCAAGGTTCGTATCGTCTCCACTTGTTGCGGAGAATATAGTATCCGTTTTCTGCGGCATCGGCTATGTCGGTGATCTCGCCTCGGGCAGTGCCGAAGTTGTAGCTCAACGATCTCCACTCTGCGTTATACAGAAACACATCGTTCTCGTCCTCGATGTAGTATACATAAGCCGTGCTGCTTGCGTTGGATCTCAAGACACCCTCCGTAGTCTTGGTGGGGATGGTGTAGAATTTCGTGCTGTGTACAAGTTCGCTTATCTTTGTGGCTGTTCCGTTTCGCACCCAAACAACATTATCTACCTCGTTCACATACTCATAGTACAAATACTCTGTGCCGACCACGGCGTAATAGCCTTCTTCAATTGCATCAGCTGCGTTCGTGACTGCCCCTTTGTACGGCATTGAAATAAGCGCAGAGAAGGGAGTCCACACACCGTCAATATAGAAGAAGACATCGTTCTCGTCCTCGACATAGTACGGATTCGCCACGCTCCCGTCTGCGCTTGATACTGCGATATTTTCTGTCGGTTTGGTCGCAACATAATAGAAATGTTCGCTGTAAGGCGTTGCACGGTGTACAAAGTCTTTATAAAAGTAAACCAAGTCGATCAGTTTCGGCTGCGCTTTTTTGTAGATCGCACCGATAGTCACATTGCTCGTGGGCAATTCGGTCACTTCACGAATAACTGCACCACTTACTTTGGGCAGTATGATGTTTGCGATCTCTTCCTTGTCCGCAGTGGTCAGCACATAATCCTTGCCGTCTTTGCCCTTGATGACAAGAATCTCCTGTACGTTTCCGTCAGAGTCTCTGATTTTCAGTACCATATTATGCCTCGCTGTTCTGGAGAATTTCGATCACCATTTCAGCAATCTCTTTTTTGTCTGCCTCGGTCAGTACATAGCTCTCTCCATCCTTGCCTCGGATGGAGAGAATCTCCTGCACGTTACCATCAGCATCTCTGATTCGTAGGATCATTTCTGCACCTCCGTTTCCTTGTCATCATCCCCGCCGACCTTGCAGCAGCACAGGATTGCAAACGCGATCACTCCTGCCGCACCACCGACAAGGATGTCGATTATAATGCTCATTCCGTCACCCCGTACCGCGCAAACAGCGCCGCGACCGCCTCGTTCTTCACGATCTGCTTCCGCTGACCGGGATTCAGCGCGTCATACATCGTCTGCAATGCTTCACGGGTTTCGTTTTTCACCTCGGCGGTTTTTTCTTTGAGTTTAGCTTTCTTCATCCGTTACCCCCAGTTCTGCAAGTGCTTCGAGGTAGTCCGCTTCCGTTGCTTCGTCACCGGCTTCCTCTGCGGGGATTTCAGAATATGTATACGGCGCGTCTTCAACGTCGATAGCTTCTTCATATACATTTCCTGTCTCGTTCTGCCGAAGTCTTTTTCCGGTATCGGAATAGCTTTTATACAATTTCACCCCATCTGCACGGGTACGATGATATACTTTTACGATCATGTTTAACCTCCTGTGATTTCTGGGTAGTCTTCGATTGCCCGGATTTGCTCTGCCCAATTTGCCCACCCGGTAGCCGCTTTATAACTGTCCACCAGTGCGGAAGGTACGTAAATATAACCTGTACCGTTACCAATGGCTGTACCGCTAAATCCGCCGCTCCACCCACACCACACGTTGACTGCATCTGTTCGGCGGATGATAAACGTATCAAATGCGTTACAGTTATAGGCAAACCCCAAGCTTTGATTGTTGTTACCCCACACTATCGCCCTCACATCAACCTTTTTTAAAAGGTTGTTGCTTTCCATACACGTTGCGTGGAATTTGACGGTACTGTTCGGTTTCACAAAATTCACGATTTTTGTACTGCGTAATCCTCCCTTGTATATCTCATACAATGCCGAAAAATTATCATCCGTTACATCGCCGATTGTCGCTTCATAAAAACCATTTTGATTGATTGTAACGACGCTGCGGAAATCATATTTTTCAATCGCTTTACATGCACGAAATGAATTATCCCCAACACTAACAACTTTAGGCAACATGATTTTTTTCAGCGTGTTACAGGCATAAAACGCATACTGCGTAACATTAGTAATGTCCGAATTTGTATACTCAACGAGTGTGTTGGTTATTCGTCCGGCGAGATAATCTTCGCCTCCCCCGCCCTGTCCATATCCATCCACAAGAGCCTGTACCCCTGCCGTCAGGTCGGTGTAGGTTTCTCCGGTTTTGGACTCGATTCCGGATTTAAGGGCATTAATCCGGTCAACACTCACAAATTCGCTCACGATACCACCCCACTTCCGATAGCCGCCGCGAGAGCCGCATCAAGTGCGGTTACTGCGTTGGTTGCCTCTACGGCTTTGTCATACGCCGCTTTAACCGCCTTGGAGCTTGCAACGGTGTTCCCCGTGCTGCTCACACTGTCGGACACAGATACCTTTCCGCATAACTGATTCGCCGCCGTAGCGCGGATGGAATCGTCGACAATAAAATATTCGCCGTCATAGGTAAACCACTGCACCTGCCCAAGATTGTGCCAAACAATCGGAATTTCCGTGCTTGAGCTGCCCGCTTCGCCCTTCTCATCGTTGGTACTGCGGATATACACCTTTTCCGCACCGTCCACGATCAGACTGTTGAAGTTTACCGTGTTCGTCAGAAACTTGACACCCACCCGTGCGCCCTTGATGAGTTTAAAATCTCCTGTCTCGGTTGTTACTACTTTTTCGGCGGTATATGGTTCGGTCGAGGTAGTCCCGTACCACACACCCGAACCGACACCCTCGAAAGACTCACCATCAGGATCGATCTGCACATTATATCCTTCAGGCATTTCGCCAGAACCGATATAAACACCAGAATCTCCCTTGTCGCCTTTTGCGCCTGTTGCACCCGTTGCGCCAGTGTCACCCTTATCGCCCTTGTCGCCTTTATCACCTTTGAGATCAGCCGAAGAAGCGCCGCTTGCGGAATTGATCGTCAACACCGTACCGTTCCACGAGTGAGTCGCCGAAATGCCGTTCGTGCCATTTGCGCCCGTTGCCCCGGTATCGCCCTTTTCGCCTTGAACACCTTGGATTCCCTGTTCGCCTCGGTCGCCCTTATCACCTTTGTCGCCCTTATCGCCTTTGTCGCCCTTATCACCCTTAAGACTCTCTTTCTGTTCAGGAGTAAGGTCTTCAAAGGTCATTGTGCCGTCAGCACCCTTCAGCGAGGCAAGCCACTCAGCCTCAGTACCCTGATAACCATTTGCCACAGCAACCTCGTAAGCGGATTTACCGTCTCTGCCGATAACCCCACCGAGATTACCCTTCAGATCACCGTTGTTCTTCAGAGTACCCATAAGTACATTGTTATTCACTCAGTCCACCTCCGTCTGCTTCGGGATAAAGCATAAACACACTCGCTCCGTCTTCAGTGTGTCCGATGATCGTCTGACAGTATGTATCGGGATTCAGCTCGATGGTGTACCAATATTCCGTGGGCTTGTTGATCACTTCACCAAACTTCGTGTCATCACTGTCCAGATGGAATTCCACATATTCGGTTTCTTCCG
>JAZRBV010000074.1:0-52144 GCA_045635225.1 Eubacteriales bacterium | reverse complement strand
ACTCTGCGCAATGGAAAAACCGCGCGCTATAAGGTCGAGATCAGCGATATTGACCGCACCTCCGAGGGTTCAAAATCCTTTCGCATCAAGGTCACCGACCCTACCCTCACCGCCCTCTCGGGAGGTATAGTGAGAGGTATGTCGGGCAGTCCCATCATCCAAAACGGCAAGCTTATCGGCGCGGTGACCCATGTTTTAGTAGCAAATCCAACAGAGGGTTACGGGATATTCATAGAAAACATGTTAAATGCGGCAGAAAATACCGTTCCAAAGGCCGCATAATCAGGAAAACACGGAAAATATATGAAAAAAGTTGTCCCTTTTGTAACACACCAAACGAGTGTGATATAATAGGGACAAACGTTTTTGCCCGATTTTTTATGTGAATTTTATTGAAAGAATGTTGTCCCTATTATATCACACTGTTATTCCTTGGATGATGCTGATTTGCATTGATATACTATAAAAATAGTCGAGACACAAAGGCAGCATCTCGACTATTTTATTATAAACTTGAACAACTTAAGCTCTTCTATAATAATATCCATTATAGCTTATACACAAGTATTTCACCATACTTGACGAATTGGCTACATCAGTTGAGGATATTTTTGTTCCGCTACTTGCGGTAGGCGAAGTTGCCATCCACCATCCACTAGTGTTTGCAAAAGCTATTCCGGTTATAGACGAGCAACCGGTAAACGCGTGTGCACCTATAAATTTTACATTTTTACCTATAGAAACAGAAGTCAAATATTTACAATTCTCAAATGCTCCGCATCCAATGCTTTCCACGCTGTCGGGGATAGTCACCTTTTTGAGCTTGGTCTGCCCAACAAACGCCCTATCTGCAATTGCCAACACGGGAAGTCCATTAAGCTGGCTAGGAATAGTAACGGTACCTGTCCTTACTTCTGCATATGTAATTGTGATATATTCTTTTCCTTTACCATCGTAAGATATTTCGTAAGAAAGAGATGCAACCGTAGCAGGAATGTTCTCAAATTGCATATCTTCCCCGCATCGTATACATTTTTTAATTCTGGCGCCTGAATCAAATTCCGTTGCAGGTGATACTGTGATCCAATCACCGCCTTGGCATCCTAAAGGTCTTATCATTTCCGGCTCTGCAATAACCTCGTAACAGATTTCGCATCCCTTACCTTCCGTCCAACCGCATTGATTACACTCTGGATCTATTCTTGGTATGATGATTTCTTTGTGAGAAGCAGGAATTACCGTTTGCGCAACGACTGTCTGCTTGCAATCGTTGCAAAATAAACCGTCGGTGAGTCCGTTTTCGCTACAACTTGCACTTTTACCGGGAATTATTGTCGTGTTGTTATGCTGACACGAAATTTCGCGTTTTTCGCCGCAAACATTACAGTCTATATCCATATCATTTGTGTAAGTGTGTGTTGTAAGCTTTTCAATTTCTTCGGTTTCAAGAACTTCTTCGCACTCGGTGCATTTCTTGTGCTTCGAGCCTGCCGCCTTGCAGGTTGCTTCGGTGTCAATTATCCACTCTGACGGTGTGTGCTCTTTCTTATCAACAGTCTTATCTTCGCTTGAAATCTTAGCATCGCAAACCGAGCAATATACAACAGAGTTATACGAGCCCTCGGTTTTGCAATCCGAGTCAACAAAGTTTTCCCTTACTGCTTCGGCAGGTATATGTGTTGTAAGCTTTTCAATTTCTTCGGTTTCAAGAACTTCTTCGCACTCGGTGCATTCCTTGTGCTTCGAGCCTGCCGCCTTGCAGGTTGCAGGGGTGTCCTCTATCCATTCGGACGGAGTGTGAACATGCTCCTGCTCATTTGCTTTCCATTTTGCATAGACGCTCATATCGCTTGAGAGAGGTGCATCAAGCAAGGAATTAGCAGTAAAGGGCTTTTGCCAAGTGTCTTTGTCCCAATACCAACCGTCAAAGGTATATCCATCCTTTGTGGGATCACTGGGCATTTTTACAATTTCCTTTCCATTAGTTGATACAGTGTCGTACGTTTCACTGTCAACAACAAAGTTCAGTTCAAACTCTACTCCTCCAAGGCAGGAGGAAAGTCCGACTATTGACAACATAACCAATAGGATTGTGATAATTTTTCTCATAACGATCTCCTTTATCAAAAAGTGCGCCAACCGAAGCCAGCGCACCGAAAAACGCAAGACTCCAATTGTCGCCAAACAATCTATTCGTAGTATAGGTTATCCTTACCTTGAACAGGAGCCGCGTTTTTACCGAAACGGAATTGTTCAAGGCATAGTGAAAAAAGCTATAGCTTTCCCATAGATAGAAAAAGACCTATAACTACGATATTAAGATTGTTTGGCTCTTATATTATACCACACCGGAGTGAAAAATTCAATATATTAGGATAATTTTATGAATTTGCCGTTAAAAACTGTTGTCCTTACTTGAACACACTCGTGTCGGGCTCACCCATCATTCAAAACGGCAAGCTCGTGGGAGCGGTGACGCACGTGCTCATCAATGATCCGACCACAGGCTACGGAATTTTCATTGAAAATATGTTAAATGCCGCAAATATTCCCATGGCGAAGGCATCATAAAGCGACAAAACAGGAAAATATACGCAAAAAGTTGTCCCTATTTGAACACACTCCACGAGTGAGTTATAATAGGGACAACAGTTTTTTGTCCGATTTTTTATGTGAATTTTATTGAAAGAGTGTTGTCCCTATTATATCACACTAGGGTTCCTTGGATAATGCCGATTGTCATTCGTGATATTCCGTACCTTCATATTTTCCGGCAATGGCTTCCGAAAAATCAAAAAACAAACTGCGCATAGATTCAAGACTTTCATCATTTGCAGAAAACTGAATGTAAGAATGTTTTTCATCACCATACTTTTCACGAGAATACGAAATATAGTTGCCGACGGGCGAATCAAATCCACTGTGTGATGGCTTCATTACGCAGTGCTGTGTGATCGTTTTTTCGAAACCGATTCCATTGAATATGATTTCCAACCGATTCACGCTATACGGTTTCGGTATTTTTTCGGCAATTTGCTTGATGAGTGAAAAATCCGCATTACCGCACGACAGTAGGCTTTGCTCCGAATAATTCCTGATAGTTAATACTTCTTTTGTAAAACCATCTTCACTATCTTGTTTTTTATCTTCAAAAAATGCATTCAGCTCGGGGTGATGCTTTAATATTGTCAATATAGCGTTTCTTTGTCTGTTTGAGTGCAATTTGCCGCTATATTCAATCTCTATAATCAGAACTTCCAAATTCAAAAGGTTTTCCAAATAGGTAGCGTTATGCTTCTTTAAAAGTTGCTCAAGCTCTCGCAAAACATCGATTGGCTTGACCGATGCTTTAAGACGGTAATTAATAATATTATATTTTTTCATTTTTTCATTTTCCCTATAAAATAACATTAATTTTTCAATCACCCGATGGGTACTATATACGCACATCAATTATACACCAAAAATCAAATTATTTCAATAAAATTCCGATAATTGTCGGAATGTTTTTCCGACGATTGTCGTTTTTTGTCGGGCATCGTGCGGGGGATATACTTTCATATTTCGACATCAATCCTGCTAACATCTGCGTTTTCACGCGTCAAAATTTTTGACAGTTCGCGCCTTTACATATATTTTTCATTAAAAAATGCTAAAAAGCACGAAAAAGTGTGAATTTTCCGTTAAAATGTGTTGTCCCTACTTGAACACACTCGTGAGCGGTAGCCCGATCATTCAGAACGGAAAGCTCGTGGGAGCGGTGACCCATGTTATGGTAGCCGACCCCACGGAAGGTTATGGAATTTTTATTGAGAATATGTTAAATGCGAGCGAGAGCGCTCGCAATGAATTGCCTGCGGCGTGATAATCAAGGCAATTCGCATCGAGAAGCTCGCTTATCAGGGCGAATGCCGCAGATTGCTCCTCGGCGGTTTGCCGTGGGCAAACGTAGTGCGTAGCACCAAGGGCGCATAGCGCACTTGCGCCGGTAGGAGTATAATTCAAGACGGTAAGCTCGTGGGAGCGGTGACACATGTTATGGTAGCAAATCCGACGTAAGGATACGGAATATTTATACTCCCTGCGAGCTTCGCCGTTTTTCGGCGGCACTTCGTGCTTTGCTCCGTTTTCGGAGCGCTCGCGGAGCAATCTGCGCTCGCTCGCTGACAAGCAAGCTTGTCGACTCGGTTTCGCTTGATTATCGAAAACATGTTAAATTCCGCAAATAACCCATGGCAAAGGCATCATAACCGTTAAAGTTGAGGAACCGGCGCCCTCGGCAGTCAAAAAGAAAAGGCAATATCATTCCGAAACCATTCAGGGTCGGTTTGATATTGCCTTTTGTAAATAACAGTTTTCAAAATCGGAGTTTTTAACAGAAGAACTACTTTGTAAATATTGAATGTAGCCTTACATCTTACCCCTTATTAATTCTTGCTTTGAACTCCGAGGGGGTAGTATTCGTGTATTTTTTATACAACCTAAAGAAATTTGAATAATTCTGAAATCCTGCACAGGCGCACGCCTCTTCTATCGACACCCCTTTACATATCATATCGTTAAAATAGTTAAGCCTTTTGTAAATAACGTAGTTCCACAGCGAAATACCTACGTGATTTTTGAAAAGGTGCGAAAGATATGATTTTTCGACGTAGAATGATGCGGAAATATCCTCGATAGTCATATTTTCCCGAAAATGCTCGTTGAGATAAACGAGTATTTTATTTATAAGCGGATTTCCCGAATGATTTTCGGATTTTATATCCGAGGAGGTGAATTGTGTGGCGCACAAATTCGCTAATTCAACGGCTTTACAGATTGCAAGAATGTTGCTTGACGGTTTTTGTGCTTTCGCATAGGTATAAATATCACGCAAATAATTATCTATTCCCGCTTTTTCAACCGTATTCCTCGGAATATAATTACCGACGCCTTTCTTTCTGTTGTACAATGGAGCAAGCAGAGATGTGCCATCCTGCAAGAAATTATCCAAAACGCCGTAATTAACACGCAAAACGAGTCTCTCGTGCGGAGCCTTTCCCTCTATTTGGCATACGAAAAGCTCCGAGGGATTTATAAGTATCAAATCTCCTTTTGCGACAGGGTAATTTTTACCCTCAACCTTTATATTTCCGCCGCCTTCAATAAAATAGTAAAACACGCAATCCTTATTATAATGATAATAAGAAAGTGTGGACGTTTCGGCGCTCATACCTACGGTGTGGCTTATCGTACAGCCCTTGCCGAGTACGTATCTTGATTTTTTAAACTTATCGCTCATTTTATTTCTCCTCGTTCTATGACAGTATTATACATAAAAACACCATAAAAGTCAATGGAAATATTTTTTTCTGCGGTGTATAATATGTATATATGCTGTTTTTCTACAAACGATTAATAAAAACATTGGGAGGAGAGCTTTATGCTTTATGACTGTCATACTCACACTACGCATTCAGACGGAAAAAACTCCACCATTGAAATGTGTACGTCTGCCATAGAAAAGGGGCTCGGCGGAATAACGGTAACCGATCACGCCAATATGAATTTTTACATGGAGCGTGACACTCTCAAAAATATCAAAGAATCCATAAAAAGCATCGAGGAAATAAAAGAGAAATTCAGAGGTCAACTGAATATCTTAAGGGGAGTAGAGCTTGGAGAATACACCGTCGCTCCAAAGAAAGCGGAGGAGTTGCTTTCTCTGAACTGCTTTGATGCTATTCTTTGCTCGGTGCATTTCGTTCCGAAGGCAGGCTGGTCGCTTGCCTACAACAGAATAGATTTCCAGAATTATATGACTAGAGACGAGGAGATTAACGAGTATTTAGATCTATACTTCGATTTGCTCTCCGAGACTGTTGATGCCTTTGATTTTGACGTTCTGGCGCATATACACTGTCCTGTCAGATATATATCGGGCAAATGGGGCAGAAAAAGCAATATTATGCTCTTTCAAGACAAGATATCGCGAATACTTGAGAAGATAATAAAGAGAAATATTGCGCTTGAATTAAACACCATCCGACTGTTTGACGAGGAAGGAAGCTGCAATTTCTGCCTCGACAAGATTTTAGCTCTTTACAAGAAGCTCGGCGGCAGTATGGTTACCTTAGGAAGCGATGCGCACAGCAAGGAGGGGATTGCGAAGAACTTTTCTTCTGCGGCTTTGCTACTAAAGAAATGCGGATTTAACAGTATATGTTATTTTGAAAAACGAAAGGCTAAAGAAATTTTAATTTAAAGGAGAATAACTATGAGCGATATCATTAACGAAACCTCCCTCGATACCATAGCGAGCGCACTTTGTCAGATGATGGGTATTGAATCGCCCGAGGGCGCGGCAGAGGGAAACCGCGAAATGCTGAACTACGCAAACGAGACATTCGGCACAGAGAAGGCCGACAGAATACTTATGTATAACCCCGACGCAATAGGTCAATGGCTCTGCGAAAAGTATCCGTATTTAATAAAGGAGACCGAGGCAAGAACCGATCTTAAAATTCCCTTCCGCGCACCGATGCCAACGGTTACCCCGGTATGCTTTGCAACGATGTATACGGGCACGCAACCTGAATCTCACGGAATAAGAAAATACGAAAGACCCGTCCTGAAGGCAGATACCGTTTTCGATGCGCTCATCAGAGCAGGCAAAAAGCCGGCGATAGTATCGCATAGGAAATGCACGTTTTCCTGCATTTTTACCGAAAGAGATATGGCGTATTTTCCCTGCGCTACGGTGGAGGATATTCACGCTAAGGTTGCCGAATTGATTATGGAGGATAAGTACGATTTTATCGCCATTCATGCCGCCAACTACGATACACGCATGCACAAGTGCGGTCCCGAAAGCATTGAAGCGCTTTCCGAGTTAAAGGTGAATACAGCGGCATACGCTATATTTGATTCTCTCATCCAGACTTATTGGAAGGGGCATAACGTATTTATGGGCTATGCTATGGACCACGGCTGTCACGAGATCGAGGGTGATGCAGGCTCGCACGGGCTCGATATGCCCGAGGACGTGAACGTTATGCATTTCTACAAAGCGTACAAAAAAGAAATATAACTCATACCCGTGTCAAATTATCGTACTCATCATTGTGACTTGATATAGAGCAAACCATTCAATACATCAAAGAGAATTTTTCAGAGGAATTATTATTGCATTCCTTGTCAAAACGGGCAAAAATCAGCCCCGTTGATTTTCATAAGCTCTTCAAAGCGTCTACCGAGAAGAATATCCCAAAACGCATCGAGGAGTAGCGGATAATTTTTCAAAAACTGAAAAAGGCAATATCATTCCGTGGCGGTTTGATATTGCCTTTTTTAAAACTACACGCTTCCAATCTGAGAAGGAGAATATCCGTATTTTTTCTTGAAGGCTCTTGAAAAATACTTTTCGTCTGTAAATCCGCAAGCAAATGCAATTTCCTTGACAGAAAGCTCATTCATTGTCAACAAATTTAACGCATGATTCATTCTAAGCCTGATCAAATACTGCTTCGGAGAAACCCCAAGATATTCGCTAAATGCCCTTTGCAGGCTGGAAACGCTAATAAATCCTATGTTACATACCGATTCAATATCCAAATTGGGATCACGAAAATGCTCATCCATATATTGGATGCAATCGACAACCGGCGTGGCGGCCATTGACATTTTATAGCTATTATCCATTTTTTCAAGAATATCATAGATCATAGATTTTGCCTGATTGCTCGAATGCTGTTCACTCCACGTTTCCAATAGCCGTTGGAATTGTATGTCTATCACTGCCGAGTTGCCGAAGCAGATATTCTCAGGTTCAGGATAATTACAGTAACTGAAATGCGCAACGATACTTTCGCTGACCGAATATTCCACTTTATATGGCATATTCGCCGGAATGAACAAAACGTCTCCGGGCTTGGTAACAAGATGTTTGTTACCAATTTCAAAGCTACAGGTTCCGCTTACACGAAAGGACAACGCCGCATACGGGCGTGCTTTTACGCAATAAACACCTTCTTGATGAAAAAAACGGGCAACAGTTAACATTTGAAATTCCAAGTTGTCAAAATTGTATATCATAGCTTTACCACCTCGGTTTTATTATAGCATACTATGACTAAAAAGTCCACCTCTTTGCACAAAAAAACAGTTTTTGATATCGAACATCCATGATACAATATAAAAAACGAAAATGATGAGGAGTATTTTATGATCTTTCATCCACAGAACGTCATCAAGACGAACGGCAGATTTGCTTTTTTTGGTGATCTCAACGCGATCGCGCATCCTTGCTTGAATAAGAATATCATAAAAGAATTTTGGCACAGCTTTAGCTTTCAAAGCTCTACGTTAAATATTTCCGAGAGCGAGGAATTCATTTTCTCGCTTGGAAACGCAAAGCCGCTTTCTCTTGACGGTTACGATTACAGCATCAATATAGAGCCCTCCGGAGTTTGTGTTTGCGCTGAAAACGAAAAGGATCTTATTCGCGGTTTTATGACCTTGCTTGACCGCTTCGTGGCAATCGATCACGATGAAGCGCTTGCAATTGAAATGGAGTGCTGTCAGATCAAGGACAAGCCTATGATCCCAACCAGAATGGTACATTTTTGTATCTTCCCCGAAACCGAACTTTGGGAGTTGCAAAGGTTTGTAAGACTTTGCGGCGCATTGAAGTATACGCATGTCGTTTTGGAATTTTGGGGTATGCTGCAATATGAATGCTTGAAGGAGCTTTCGTGGTCGCATGGCTTTACTAAGGAAGAGATCAAGCCCATAATTCGAGAAGCCGGTGACCTGGGACTTGAAATTATCCCGATGTTCAATCATTGGGGACACGCTTCGGCAGGACGTGTAATGCACGGAAAACATGTGGTTCTCAACCAAAATCCCACACTTCAAACCTATTTCAGCGATGATGGCTGGTGTTGGGATATTCGTAAACCCAAGGTTAAAAAGCTGTTAGGTCAAATAAGAGAGGAATTGACCGAGCTTTGCGGTAGCGGCTCTTATTTTCACATCGGATGTGATGAAGCATATAATTTTGAATTAACAAAAGATAATATGGATTACATCTGCGATTTTATCAACGAGATCAATGAAGAGATGCGTGCGAAAAAAAGAAGGGTGATCGTGTGGGGCGATATGTTTTTATACCGTCATTCACATTACAACCCCAATAATAAGTATGCCTGCAACGCACCCACCGCCGAAGCGGAACAATATATGCTGGGGCGCTTAAATCATGATTTGGTTATTGCCGACTGGCAATATAATTCGGTACAGCCGCCTGTGGAAACCTCCGAGGTTTTCGTACGGTCAGGCTTTGATTGTCTTTTGTGTCCGTGGGACCGAGGGGTAGCTCAAATGAAGGCGGTTGTTGTTACCGTCGAGGAGAAGAAGCTTATGGGTGTATTACACACCACATGGCACACTCTGTCAAAGGGAATGCCATACGTTACTCTCGCCGCTATCGGTGGATTTGAAAATATTGATGAATGCGAATATGGTCGGATTCACACCCAAACTGCTGCACTTTTGCGAAAGGTGATGCCGGTGAATGGCGACTATGAAAAAGCGGGTTGGAGCAAAATACAGGTGCATCATTTATGGTAATTATCGTTTATCTATTGATTGTTATATCTTCGGCAACTCAATCCGCAACCACAAAATTATTTAATCGGAATTGCTCATACTCCGCTGTTTTTAATGCAATAAAATCTTGCACTGCGCTCATTCTGTTTGCGCTGGTTGCTGCGTTCGGTTTTTGCTTTCATTTGCCGACGGTTCTGTTTGGTATTCTGTATGGCACGTGCCTATGTATTTCCATGTACGCAGGATATCAGGCACTCTGCCGCGGACCAATGGCACTGACAAGCATGCTGGTATCTTTTTCGGTTGTGATCCCGCTGATTTGGGGGATTACGGTAGGAAATGAAACGCTGAAAACAATGCAGTACCCGGCACTTATCCTTTTGTTCCTTGCCATTATAATGACAAACGTGGATAAGATGAAAGTCAAGCAAACGACACCGATCAACTATGGAGCATGGCTTCTGTTTGTTGGCATAACCTTTGCGTGCAACGGCATCTGTTCGATCCTGCAAAAACAGCATCAAACACTTTATCCCGAAGCATACAGTAAGGAATTTATGTTATTTGCGATGCTCCTGTGTTCGGTCGTTTTTGTGATCTCAGCGTTAAGAAAAATCTCACTCAAAGAGCTGCAGAGAATACGGGGAAAAAGGTACGGTGTATTGTCCGGTCTTGCAAACGGGCTTGCAAACTTTTTGACCTTAGTGCTTGCGGGATTAGAAAACACCTCGGTATTATTTCCGATTATTTCGGCAGGAACAATTCTCGCCGCACTTATTTGTGGAAGAGCACTATTCAAGGAAAAGCTTAAAGCAAATCATTATGCTGCGCTTGTATCGGGAATCATTGCAGTCGTTCTTTTGAAATTATAAATTTCTTTTCTCTTGACCACACTCGTGTCGGGCAGCCCACTGCAGGATACGGCATTTTCATCGAGAGTATGTTAAATGCGGCGCAAATGCCAGAGGCGCGTGCATCGTAAACGAAAAGGCAATATCATTCCGTGGCGGTTTGATATTGCCTTTTCTCATAGATTCTCATATTGCATTGGCGAAATGCCGACTCGTTTGGAAAATTCTCTTGAGAAATGACAGGACTCTGTGTATCCACATAGAATTCCAACCTCCCCAACAGAAAAATCTTTTGATGATAATAACGTTTTCGCATATTCTATTCGCTTTTGTATGATATATTCCTTGGGAGGAATGCCGAAGGTGTTCAAAAACAAGCGCCTGAAATAAACTTCGCTGATTCCGCACATGGCGGCAAGCTCGCAAACAGTAAGATCATTTTGAGTAAAAGCTCGCTCTATCTCTTCAACGGCCGGAGCGATCAAGGATACCTGCGTTTTAGATATGTACTGCTTTTTTTGCTCCTTTTGCATTTTATAGATACCGTCATACAGCGCGCGCATGGAGAGGGGGCGGGCGTGCTCGCTCTTGCTTTTCCATGCATCACATGCTGCCTTGAAATTATGAAGCAAAGCTTCTGTGTTTCGAAAGGAAACCGAAAATGGCTTGTCGTGGATTTCCGAGTCAAAATTGATAGCATAGCATCCGCCGCTCGTGTACTGTTCAACGTGATAAGACGAGCCCTTTGGCAAGTAAAAAAGAGTGTTTGGAACAGTATGCAGAATACGCCCATCATCAAAAATATAATCCCTCGCGCTGCTTGCGTCGTTCAAGACTAAACCGTGATACGGACGGTTATTGTGTATATGTTTGCCGCTATTAGGGGGAACGTATATTGCAAGGCTAATATCTGTAATGATTATGTTTTTCCACTGTTCGTTCATTGTCATCACCTCGATATCATTATAACATTTTGTTTCGATTTCGTCAAGTGTTATGATTATAACATTTACAATATACACGGTACACGGTATGATTAAATTAAGAGAACTCGGAGGTAAACTCATGCAATACATCAATCAACAAAGTTATGAATATATCAAAAACAAATACCATGATACGAAAAAGCCCTTCGACCCTCACATACGATTTATCCGTCACGACAAGATCTTTTCACCCGATAGCGGAATGGCACCCGAGGATATTATTGAGGGAATTGCAGACAACGATTCGATCTATGCTAATCTTTCTCATCCCGTGAGAAAGGCACGCGCTCTTGAATATGTTTTGAGAAACACAAGGATATCCTGTGACGAAAGGGATATTTTTCCCGCGATCAACATGATCGACCGTCCTCTTAGCAAGACCATTATAAAAAAATGGCGAGAGGAGGTATTTACCGAGACCATTCCGGACGTTGAGGCACGTCGGAGCCAATTGGAGCGCGATGGAGTCGTAACGATATGGCCCGATTACGATCATAGCGTTCCCGTTTGGGATAGGCTATTCGAGCTCGGATTTATCGGAATCTTGAGGGAGAGCGAAAGAATTCGCAAAAGCCGTGTTCTGTCCGAAGAGGAGGATGCGTTTTTCGAAGGAATAAAAATCACTTATGAAGCTCTTCTTATGTTCATAGAACGTCTTGAGGATGCGGCAACCATCGACAAAATGAAAAATGCTCTCCACAGGCTGCACCAAGGAGCTCCACAACATTTTTATGAGGCACTTCTTTTGTCCTACCTTTACTTTATGATCAGCGAGCATATC
The DNA here is from genome assembly GCA_045635225.1 of Eubacteriales bacterium. Lineage (GTDB taxonomy): Bacteria > Bacillota > Clostridia > Oscillospirales > CAG-272 > UBA1740. The sequence continues at coordinate 39,938 of JAZRBV010000074.1, read as the reverse complement.
GACAATCTGCAGGTGCGGTCACTTTCAGGATTCGATACTTCTTTCTATCAATTTTATAAAAATGATATTAAAAATGGCATCTCCGTGGAAGAGATCAGACGAGATCTCGCGTACTATTTTCTTCAGTTTACTGCGATAAGAAACTATTGGAATCAGCCCGTATACCTCGGCGGAGAGAATGAAGACGGATCAAGCGTTATAAATGAGCTTTCTTATCTTTTCCTCGACGTTTATGACGAGATGAACATCTATAATCCCAAAATACAGATCAAGGTCAGCAAGTCCACTCCGAAAGCGTTTTTACTCAAAGCGCTTGATATGATCCGACGGGGCAGAAACAGCATAGTATTCGTCTCAGATTCTACGATTAGGAAAGCACTTGAAAAGGTTGGCGTTTCTCCCGACGAGGCAAGAATTTGCAATATTACGGGTTGTTATGAATATTCTCCCCAAAGCTCGTATAACGCGGGAATGAATTATCTCAATATGTTAAAGCCGTTAGAGTATGCCCTACACCAAGGCTGCGACGGTGTTACGGGTACATTTTCCGGAGAAAAAAGCCCTTTTCTCACTCGTTATACAACGTTTGAAGAGCTGTACAAGGAATACAAGCGTCAGCTGCTTCACCTGATCGATATTACCGTAGAAACAGTCAATGGGTTCGAGGGGTATCTTTCGCTGATCAACCCGCTTTCGCTTCTCTCCGCCACATTTCCAAGCTGTCTTAAAAAGTCCAAAGACGCCATTGGCGGCGGTGGAGAGTATAACGGTTCTTCGATACTCTTTGGATTTCTCGGCGATATCACCGATTCTTTGATGATGATACGAAAATACGTTTACGAAAGAAAGGAACTGACACTCTCCGAGCTTGTGTCCGTCCTTGACAAAAATTTCGAGGGCAGCGAAATTCTTCGCAGAAAGCTTCTATCCGACCGCGAAAAATGGGGCAACAACAAGGAGCGTCCCGACACTATTGCAATTGATCTTGTGAATTTCATTGTCAAAAATCTCTGTGGCAGAACCAATTCCCGCGACGGCAAATGGAACTGCGGTTTCCACGTGGCGCGTATGTCCTACACGCAAGGCCGGGTGACAGCCGCTTCTGCTAACGGACGCAGACTTGGCGAGGAACTTTCCAAGAACGTTTCGGCATCCATGGGGCAAAACAGAGAAGGTGCAACCGCCGCAATTCTGTCCGCCACTAAAATTGATGCAACATCATTCACCTCTGATGCCGCACTTGACCTCGGATTACTTCCTTCCGCTGTTAAAGGTGACGATGGGCTTGAGGCAATGTACGGTCTACTTATGACTTTCTGCAAGCGAGGCGGTCACGCACTTCACATCAACGTTTTTGATGCAGACACCCTTCGCGATGCGCAAGCTCATCCCGAAAAGTATCAAGATCTTCAGATCCGCGTGTGCGGCTGGAACGTGCTTTGGAACAACATTAACAAAGAAGAACAGGACGGCTTTATCCGTCAGGCAGAGGCACTGGTATGACCGCTACAATTTTTGAGATCAAACGCTTTGCCGTCCACGACGGCGACGGAATCAGAACAACCGTGTTCTTCAAGGGGTGCCCTTTGCGTTGCGTGTGGTGCCATAACCCCGAGGGACTGACCGCTATACCGCAGACCGCCCACTACTCTCATAAATGCATCGGTTGCGGAGAATGCCAAAAAGATGGCTTTACGCCCGAGGATTGTCTCGGTGAAGCCACCGTTCTTTACGGCAAAGAGGTGACGGTCGAGGCGCTTTTGCCCATTCTTCTTGAGGACCGAGATTTTTATGACAATTCGGGCGGCGGTGTCACACTTTCGGGAGGCGAATGTCTTGTGCAAGCAGGTTTCTGCGCTGAGCTTTTAAAGGAATTAAAAAAGGAAGGCATCCACACTGCCGTGGACACCTGCGGCTTTATATCCAAAAGCGCTTTGGATAAGGTCATTCCATACACCGACGTATTTCTTTATGACGTTAAGGCGTACGATGAGGACGTGCATATCAGATGCACGGGAATATCGAACAAACAAATACTTGAGAACTTGAAATATTTGAATGCGCTGGGTAAGCGAATTGAAATCCGCATTCCTTACGTTCCCGAGTATAATGACAGCCAAATTGAAAAGATCGCCAATTTTCTCGCACTGCTTCAAAACGTCACCAAAATACGTGTCCTACCTTATCACAATTATGCAGGCTCTAAATATGAGGCTTTGAATATTCCAAACACTCTGCCCAATAGATTACCGACGGATGCAGAAATAAAATCAGCTGTGGAAACAATAAAAAACATCACAAATTTTGTTGTCCTTTATTGACCCCACACCTGTCGGGCAGCCCACTGCAGGATACGGCATCTTCATTGAAAATATGCTGAATGCGAGCGAGATCTCTCGCAATGAATTATCGAAGGCGGCATAGAGAAAAAGGCAATATCATTCCATAGCGGTTTGATATTGCCTTTTTGTCAATAATTATTTACTTTTTACGCGAGTTTCTGCTCAAGACGGGCTCTGATAGCCTTGATAAACTCGGTAGTGTTGACCGCGGTTGCCGCAAATCCGGGCTCGACGAGTCCGACGAGGTCCTTAGTCATAATGCCGTCGTTCAAGGTATCGATGCAGGACTGCTCGAGCTTGTCTGCAAAGGATACGAGATCGGAAAGACCGTCAAGCTCGCCGCGCTTTCTGAGAGCGCCGGACCACGCGTAGATCGTTGCCATGGGGTTGGTAGAGGTCTCCTCACCCTTAAGGAAGCGATAATAGTGTCTTGTGACGGTGCCGTGAGCCGCCTCGTACTCATACTTGCCATCGGGAGAAACGAGGACGGATGTCATCATAGCGAGCGAGCCGAATGCGGTAGATACCATATCGCTCATAACGTCGCCGTCGTAGTTCTTACACGCCCAGATATATCCACCCTCGGAGCGGATAACTCTCGCAACAGCATCGTCGATGAGGGTGTAGAAATATGTAATTCCGAGCTCCTCAAATTTTTCCTTATAATCCGCGTCGTAGATCTCCTTGAAGATGAGCTTAAAGGTCTGATCGTACTGTTTTGAAATAGTGTCCTTGGTAGCAAACCAAAGGTCCTGCTTCGTATTTATGGCGTAGTTAAAGCAGGAGTGTGCGAATGAGCGGATCGAGCTATCCTTGTTATACTGTCCCTGAAGGACACCGGGGCACTCGAAATCGTAGATAGTCTTACGGAAGGTCTCGTTTCCGTCCTTGTCGGTATAGACGAGCTCTGCCCTTCCCTCTCCCTCTACTCTGTACTCGGTGGACTTATATACGTCACCGTAGGCGTGGCGGGCGATGGTGATCGGCTTTTTCCAATTTCTGACCGCGGGTCTTATCGAATCGATAAGGATCGGCGCTCTGAAAACGGTGCCGTCGAGTATCGCGCGAATGGTGCCGTTAGGGCTCTTCCACATCTCGGTGAGATTGTATTCCTCAACCCTCTGCTTGTTGGGAGTAATGGTCGCGCACTTAACGCTGACGCCGTACTTCTGATTAGCATACGCCGCATCAAGGGTAACCTGATCCTTCGTACGCTCTCTCTCGGGCAGACCGAGATCGTAATACTCCGTCTTAAGGTCGATGAAGGGGGTGAGAAGCTCATCCTTTATCATCTTCCAGATGATTCGGGTCATTTCATCTCCGTCCATCTCAACAAGTGGGGTTGTCATTTTAATTCTTTCCATGTTCAATACCTCCGAACAATTAAATTTGAATAAAATAACAGACATATTTACGTCGCGTATATTCTATCACAAACCGACGGTAAATTCAATAGCTTTATTAAAATTACCTTCTTATTTACAGAATACGGATGCGTTACTCACTTTGACGATCTGTATTTTCTCGCGAATTCCGTCGGAGTGATGCCCATATATTTTTTAAATTGGCGGGAGAAAAATCCCGTATCGGAAAATCCCGACATCTCGGATATCTGCGTAACGGTATAGCCGCCAAAACGAAGAAGCTCCGCCGCGTGATTTATCTTCATTTGAATTATATACCGCTTTGGCGGAACGCCGAATCTCTCGCCAAACAGCCGTTTGAGATAGGTCTCGCTGATGCCTGCGGCGTGAGCAAGCTCGCACGTGCGTATCTCTCGCGAGAGAAAGTCGGACTGTATAATATCAAGGGCGGGCTTTATGAGTCTGAATTTGCTCTCGGGAATATAAGAGCTTTTTTCAAGCTCGGAGAAGATCTTATAAAGCAGCGACATACACTCGAAGCGATAGCCGTCATCCTTTGCAACAAATGAGCAGAAAAGCTTTTTGAAAAGTGGCTCAAGGCTCTCGCGCTTTGACGTATCGAGCATAAAAGCCTCGTCGGAAATGGGTATATCAGTGTCGAAAAATACATCTATGCATTCGCCGCCCTCAATCCGCTCGACACGGTATTCGTAGAGATCGCATACCGGCAAGAAACGGATACTGCCCGGGGTGTTAATCAGCTCCTTACCGTTAAAAAGGACGCGAGAATAGCCCGAAAGATTGTATATCAGCTCGTTGTGATGTATCCTGTTCTTAGTAAAATCGGTCACCTTCTCGGGATATTCCTCCCGACCGACCATTATAACTCTATGTACACCGGTTATATTAAAATCAAAATTCATTCTGTCACCCCCACTATATTGTAGCGCATTTTCACTTTAAAATCAACATTTTTGGTAAAAAACCGTGTCGAAAAGTACAAATCTGTCGCAAGGTAGGTTTACAAATTTACGCGATGCTGATATATTAGAATAAAAACCTATTGGAGGAGCTATGAACGAAAGAATAAAGGCACTGTGCGATATTACACTCAGGGGTGATATGTACGTAAAGCAGGTAAAGACCGAGTTCGACAGAATGGATCTCTTTCTCTCGGAGTGCGAGCGCGACGTAAAGCGGCTCTGTGAATATATGATGAATCAGGAGCCTATCATCACGGAATACCAGACGATGACCGGCTTTTTCAACTTCAGTGATGACGTAGTAGGTGACCTCTTCCACCGCCGTGGGCATAAGCACACCGATATGCTGCTCGACGACTTCTATCTAAGGAACGTGGACGGTCTGCACGTCGTGGAATGGCAGCACGCGACAGCGGACTATGAGGAAGTACTCAATATAGGTCTTGTAGGTATACTCGACAAGATAGAGCGATTCCTGGGAGTACATAGCGAGGGGGAGAAGCGCGAATATCTCCTAGGACTCAAAAAAGTAGTAAACACGCTTATCGCTTGGTGCGAGAAGTGCTCCGCGAGTGCGCTGGAATTCTCGAGGACGGTTGAGGATCCCGAGCATCGCGCAAATCTCGAAAGGTTATCGAGAACTCTACTTAAAGTACCGAAAAATGCGCCCGAGACCTTCTACGAGGCTTGTCTCACGATATACGTGTGCTTTTCAATGTCGAGCGACAGCGTAGGCACACTTGACAGATACCTTTCCCGTTTCTACTTTGCCGATCTTCAGGCAGGTAGGATCACCAGAGAAGAGGCAGGAGAATACCTGCAGGAGCTATTCCTGATGCTACAGGCGGCAACTCCTATATACTCAAACAATTTCACTCGCGGAGGCGAGAGCCACTTCTGCATCGGCGGCTATCTGGCGGACGGTACTGATGCGTATAATGATCTTTCGGCACTTATTTTAGAAACACTTGTCGACCTACCGACCTACATTCCCCAGGTAACTCTCCGTTGGACGAAAGCTCAACCTAGGGAGGTGCTTCGTTTTGCTATGGATCTTGAAAGGAAAGATCCTCACAAGCGCATAGCCTTCCAGAATGACGAGATAAGGATCAAGGCGTACACCGAGATATGCGGTTTTTCCTACGCGGATGCGGTGAGCTACACCACGGTTGGATGTAACGAGCCCGCCTTTCCCGGCGGTATCGTAGGCGCGACGGCGAAACTGAATCTCGCAAAATCTATGGAGCGCGTCTTTAACGAGAAATCAGAGATGACGAGAGCCTGCCGGACGTTTGACGAGTTCTATGACTTTTATATAAGCGAGCTATGCGCGGATATCGGTCGGCATATCGAGTTCGACAACAAATGCAACGAGGTGAGAGCGAGGGACGTCTCCTACTCCTGTGCTCCATTTTTCAAGGGTTGTGTCGAGAAGGCGTTGAGCCCCACGAGAGGTGCGTCGGATACCGTGGTTTGTGCGCCGGTATGCTTCGGATTTACAAACGTTATCGACTCGCTGATAATCGTGAAGCAGTTCGTCTATGACGAGGGAATTTGCAGGATGGATGAGCTGATCGAGGCGATACAGAAGAACTGGGAGAGCTACGAGGATCTTCGTACCCTGATAAAGAAGAAGGGCGACTTCTTCGGTAACGATACTGAGCGATCAAACGAGATAGCAAGGAGATTTTTCGACAGCTGTCACGGCTACCTCAAGGGAAAGAGAAATCTTTTCGGCTACCCCATACTGATGGGCGACCTTATCGGCTACCATCCGCACCACAAGTGGTTTGGCGAGCTGACGAGTGCAACTCCCGACGGCAGAGCCGCAGGTGAGATGCTGAAATTCGGCTTTGCACAAAACGGCGGCTACGACAGAAACGGACTTACAGCACTCCTCAACTCAATAGCAAAGGCGGATCCTCACGGTATAAGATGCGGCTCGACCGTTACGAACATCTCGCTCGACGAGGCTCTTATCAAAAACGACGAGAACTTCGAGAAGACTGTCACAGCCTTCGAGAATTACTTTAAGATGGGCGGCGTTCATTTCCAGCTCACCTACGTGTCACGTGACGATCTCATCTGTGCAAAACAGACTCCCGACGATTATAAGCATCTGCGCGTGCGTGTCTCAGGCTTCTCGGATTATTTCGTAAAGCTGAACGAGGCGATACAGGATGATATTATCGCAAGGACGGAGCAAAGATGAGAGCAACTATATTTGATATACAGAGAGGCTCCTACGTTGACGGGCCGGGAATACGCACGACCGTATTCTTTAAGGGGTGCAATCTACGATGTGCGTGGTGTCACAACCCCGAGAGTCAGAGTCCAAAGCCACAGCTACTGTTTTACAAAAACAGATGTACAGGATGCGGAAAATGTAAAGAAAAGTGCGCATATTCCCTTGAAAAGTGCGATTTGTGCGGAAGATGTACTCTATACTGTCCGAGCGATGCAAGAGAGATATGTGGCAAGGAATACACCGTCGATGAAATCATGCGTGAGATCTTGAAGGATAAAGCGTTTTATGAGAGCTCCGGGGGCGGCGTGACCTTCTCGGGCGGTGAGTGTATGCTACAGATCGACTTTCTCGAGGAGCTACTCCGAGAGTGCAAAGAAAGCGGAATACATACCGCCGTGGATACAGCAGGACACGTGCCATACGACTATTTTGAGCGGATACTTCCCTACACCGATCTGTTTCTCTATGACGTGAAATCTATAGATAACGAGGTACACAAAAAATATACCGGTGTCGGAAATGAGTTGATACTCGAAAATCTAAAAACGTTGCTCGGTGTCGGCGCTCCGCTTTGGATACGTATTCCCGTCATTCCATCGGTCAACGATGCGACAGAGGATATGATTGCCGTCAAGGAATACGTTTACTCGCACGGAAGACCGAAGAAAATTGAGCTTTTGCCCTACCACGCAATGGGCGAGCACAAATATGCCGCTATCGGAATGCAGGCACACGCTTTTGCCGTTCCCGAGAAGCAAGCCGTAAAGCGACTGCAGGATATCTTTTCATAAGCACCGGATTATATGTGCATGCTTTTTCTGCTCCTCCGTCATCAATCGTGATAGGATTCACGCCGCACTCGTGCTCGGAATCTTAGCCGTGGCATTTCTTAAAATTTGATACGCAAAAACAAATCCTCTTTTCTCGCACTTTGCGGACTTTGAAAAGAGGATTTTTATATTTTGCGGTGGCGCCTTGACATACGTTTGTTAGTATGCTATAATTTGCTTGTTTAAAATTGACGTACTCACGGAGGCAAAATTATGCTTGAAAAAACAAAGGCATTTTGCGACTCGCTTTTAGATGCGGGCTTACCGGGATTTGACCTTGCGGTATATCGCGGTGGTGAATGCATACTCCGTCATTATAACGGCTACAGATATCTGGAGAAAAAGCTACCAATAACCGGCAAGGAGAGATACAATATTTACTCCTGCTCGAAGGTTATAACCTGCGTTGCCGCGGCTCAGCTTTTGGAGTACGGACGATTCTCACTTGAGGATAAGCTCTGCGACTATATGCCCGAGTTCAGCGAGATGAACGTTATCACCGACTGTGGCGTGAAGCGTGCAGAGAAGCCGATACTTATACGACATCTTTTCGAGATGACGGCCGGTTTTTCATACGACTGTGCATCCCCATCCCTAAAGCAGGGATACGAGGAAACTGATGGCAGATGCCCGACGAGAGAAATGATGAAATATCTTGCGAAGGAGCCACTCCTTTTCGAGCCCGGAGAGAGATGGGAATACAGCCTTTGTCACGACGTTCTCGCGGCGCTCGTTGAGGTAGTTTCGGGCGAGAGGTTTGAATGCTACGTTAAGAAAACCATCTTCGACGTAGCGGGAATGACGCGCTCTACTTTTATGCTCCCCGACGAGGAGCTGCCAACCATTGCCGAGCAATATACGTACACCAACGGTGCCGCATCCAACATCGGCCACACTATTTATAAATACAAGTTTGGTAGCGAATACGCATCGGGTGGTGCAGGCTGTATCTCGACCGTCGACGACTATATTAAATTTCTCGAGGCACTACGCACGCACAAGCTACTCAAGCCGGAGACGCTCGAGCTCATGATAACCGACCGTCTGACCGATGAGCAGAAGATAACGTTTTGGAGCAAGGACCACTACGGCTACGGGCTTGGAGTAAAATGTCCCGACTCAAGACACTTGCACTCCGATTTTGGTTGGGGTGGCGCGGCGTGTGCAACCCTTTCTATAGATCCGGAAAACGAGATCAGCGTATACTTAGGCGCGCACATGATCTCCTGCCCCGCCGCAGGTATGCGCAATATGATTCACCGATTCATACACGCAGAGCTGTACGACAAGAGTGAATTTGACGGAATCAAGGAAGAGCTGGCTACTCTTCATAATTACAATCTGACATACTAAAAAACGCTGTTTCGGTACCTTTATACTCTGCCGAAACAGCGTTTTTCTTTACACGGGTGTGGGGATATTGCCTTTTTATATTTTACCGCTGTCATTCGTCATCGGGGTCAAATACCGACTTAACCGCGTCGAGATAGCCGTAGCCGTATAGGTTATCGGGCTCCAGATAGCTCGTCTCTGTCCACTCGTTCCATGAGTTTATAGTAACGAGAGGCACCGGCAGATCATGATTATCTACGTATTCTTTTGCTTGAATGAGTGCCTTTTTAATATTCTCCGGAGTGTTATTAGTCATTATGTATGGCTGAAACTCACGGTACCTGGGATTTGCATCCCAACCGAGAGATACCTGTGGGAAGTACTTAATGCCTCTTTTGTCCATCTCGTCATAGGCTTTTTTATGAGTCCTGATCATTTCGGTATAATCGTTATTACGTTCTTTTTGCGTTCCCATATTGTAGTGGGTGATGCTGTCAAAATCAAGCACTTCAAAAAAATCAAGAGCGGTCATCCCGATTTTTCCGTCAAAATCGAACATTTCAAAGGCGTTATGCACGAGCTGTAGGTGAAGTCCCGCAAAGCCTGCCTTTGCTACCTCTTCTCTGAAATAAGCAATAGCCTCGCGCGTACTCTCGACACTGCCAAAGCTCTTTACAAAATTTGTGATACTGTAAATAGAAAGCACCGGCTTGCCATCAATCTGATAATACGAGGGATGGGAAAAATATTTCTCTATCCAACGCTTGACGATAATCTTGAAATCGTCGAAAGAAACATCGCCTCGCCATAGAATCTCACGGTTGTATTTATCGGAGTGATCGATACTCCAGACGTGGGTAGCATTATGATTTGCCCACATCACGTAGAACCTAACAAGGTCGTTATTTTTGGCTTTAAGGTATCCGTCATTGAGGCAATTTTCAAGAAACGGGCGGTTATCGTACCAATACCAATCGTAAATAAAGACATTTACGCCGTGTCTTGCCGCGGCGTTGATCTCCATCTCCATAACGTCCGGGTCAGCCTCGTTGACGTAACCCCAAAGAGGTCTGCGGTCCCAGACGTAATCCTTTGGCTTGTTCCGACTGTTTTTTACAATATTATTTACTGTTTGCCATTCGCCATATCCCTCACTCCAAAACAGTCTCGCTCTCATATCATCGCCTGTATAAGCCGGCCACACGTATGCCGCAACATCGTATTTTTTCATAAAGCTTACTCCTTTTTTGTTTGTGCTTTTCTTATGAGCTTCACAAAACTATTTACTTTTTTGAAAACTTATGCTAATATTATTATAACAAACTTTTTTCTGATATTCCATAAGAAAGGCACGCAATTATAATGCAAAAACGCGCATCCGACAATCATATTGGTTACGATACTTATTTTTCGCCTATCCCGGCCGAACAGAGTGAGCCCATCTACTTTAGCGGCATATTCGCAAAACTTCCTTTCGCGGATGATTTTCCGTTTCTGCATTATCATGACCGCTACGAAATCGGAATTTGCGAGAGTGGCGAGGGATTGTTTTTATCGGAAGGAGTATTTTCCTCGGTATCCAAAGGGGATCTTATCTTTGTAGCCCCATCGCATCGTCACTACTCACGGTCATTAGACCGAGATACGCCGTGCATTTGCCGTTTTGCCTATTTTAGCATCGACGCAATAGAACGATTGATCTCTTTATCTGCGGCAAAAAATAAAGAAACAAAGTCTCTCATAGACCACGTACAAAATATCCCGACGGTGATTCATCCTACGGAAAATCCCAAGTCAGCAGAGCTGCTCAAACGCATTATAGATGCTTGTATACAAAAAAGTGACGAGGGCAATATGACGTCAGCGTTACTTTTTGCCGCATTTATTATTAACGCTCATACCTTCTTTCCATCCATCTCTTCACCGCGTGCAATAACGAAAACAAATGATGCAGCATCTCAAATTGCGGAATACTTATCTCTGCACTACTGCGATTCGGATTCTTCGAAATTCCTGGCGGAAAAGTGCCATTTAAGCGAAAGCCAGCTACGCAGACGCTTTACCTGCGCATATGGACTGCCCCCAATCGCCTACCGTAACCAATTGCGCTGTCAGATTGCTGCCGAGCTTTTGGAAAGAACAAGTATGACCGTGCTCGATATTTCAGGCAGAATAGGATTTAACGCGACCTCTGATTTTTACAGAGCGTTCAAAAAAGCGTACGGCACCTCTCCCTCGGGTTACCGATCGTTGCGCTGTAATTGAACGCGATCTGAAAGATAAATATCCTAAGACGGATTTCAAAGCATATTTTGAATAACGATATCTATACCGCAAAACAACAAAATAAACGGCAATATCTCGACACGGGTGTTGGGATATTGCCGTTTTGTTACATATTTTCATTCGTGAGTTTTATCAGTTGAAGAACGAACTTTTTCTTTTTCTGATCCAGCTTGCGTATTTCAGAAGCAAGCTCAGTCTCCATATATTCGTTGGAGTTAACAGCGCTCTCGGAAACAAACTCCGCTATATCTCGATCAAGTATAGAGGATATAGCTCCAAGAAGATCTAAGCTTATCTTCGTTATGCCTCGTTCAACCTGACTAACGTATCCTATCGAAACGTTCAGCCTCTCTGCCATCGTCTCCTGCGTCATTCCACAGCTTTTTCTTGCTCTTTTAATTCTCTCACCGATCAATTTGTAATCAATATTCACAGTTGTCCCCTCTCATTCTCTTTATAATATAGATTACAATACTCAGAACTAAAAAAGAAGATATCTATAACTATATATTTAGTTATCAGTATTGACATAAGTTCTAATTAATGCTATAATTGTGATAATAATCAACAAGAAAATGGAGGGCATTTCGTGAAAATCTCCGATATTATAAAATATGAAGGGGATAACAGCACCTTCATATGGAAGCATCCGTGTGAGGATTTTAATACAACTACGCAACTGATCGTGCACGAATCGCAAGAGGCGATTTTCTTTGCAAACGGTCAGGCTCTCGATCTGTTCGGAGCGGGTCGCCATACGTTGGAAACCCAGAACATTCCTCTTTTAAAAAAAATGATCAACATATCCACGGATGGAAAGACGCCCTTTCACTGTGAGATATATTTCATCAATAAGACCGAGCAGATGGCTATACGTTGGGGCACAGACTCTAAAGTTCAATATGTAGAACCGACTTATAAATTTCCTATTTCTATCGGCGCCTCCGGTGAGATGACACTCAGTGTTGAAGATTCAAGAAAACTACTGATAAAGCTTGTCGGAACCGAAACCTCCCTCGAGCGTCAGAGTTTGGTATCATATTTCCGTGCAGTGCTTATGACAAAGGTGAAAAGCTACATTGCGCAAACGATGCGCCTGAACGCTATCAATATTTTCGAAATTGACGAGCATCTCGAGCTTTTCTCGAAGGAAATTCACACAAGGCTTGTCGAAGATTTTCTCGAATACGGTATAAGCCTCAACCGATTCTACGTTACTACAGTCGTAAAGCCGGACGGTGACCCACAGTACGAACGCTTCAAGAATCTGCATTTTCGTCAGTATGCAGACATTGCAGAAGCAAGGCTTCAACAGCAGACGGATATTATTTACGCGCAAACCGAGGCACAGAAAGTCGTTATCGACTCGCAAGCGCAGGCAACCAAACGCGCCCAGGAGGGATACACATACCAGCAGGAACGCGGATTTGACGTTGCACAGGACGTAGCAAAGAACGAGGCTACCGCTCAGTTTACGAATATGGGCGTAGGTCTCGGTATGATGGCAGGAGTCGGAGGCAGCATTGCTAATACAGTAGGTGGCGCTATAAATACGACGATTAACGGAATTTACGCGCAAAAGGAGACTCTACCAAATACCAACGTAAATATTTTTTGCGAAAACTGCGGTTCGAGGCTCACACCCGGTGCGGCATTCTGCGACGAATGTGGTACTAAAGTAGCAGTTCCCGATAGCATCTGCAGAAATTGCGGACACCAATTTGAGCGCCCCGGCAAATTCTGTCCAAAATGCGGTACGAGGAGGAATGGCTAAAAATGAAAAAAAGCAATCTGTCTTTCTACATTTCGCTAGGAATTACATTCGTTCTTTTTAACCTAATAGCATTCTTAATTCCTACCGCCAAAACCGCTACGTTCTGGACTGCATACGCATTTACCGCCGTTGCTTTTGCGGCGCAAATTCCTTTCTGGAAAATCGCATTTGGTAAAAGCGGAGACCCAAAAAGCAAATATCACGGTATCCCCATATTTCGTGTCGGAATCACCTATTTGATAATTCAGCTGATTGCCTTCGCGATATTTATGATTCTTCAAAAGCTTCCCGTATGGTTAGCAGTGCTCGTATGCTCAATCATACTTGCAATTTCTGTCCTACGCGCTATCGCGGGTCATGTCGGCGTAGCTGAAATCAACCGTGTTGAAGAAAAAATTAAGGTAAAACGAGCGTTCATTCAATTGTTGCGAGTAGATATTGAGATGCTCGCTCTGTCAGAGAGCGAGCCCGAAACGAAGACAGCACTCCAAAAGCTCGCCGAAAAAGTGCGCTTTAGTGATCCAATGAGTCACGAAATGTTAAGCGAGTTGGAATCTAGAATGATCGCGAAGGTTGATGAAATGAAAACAGCAGTGGATAAAACCGCGCTTATTCTCGAGATCGATGCATTACTTACAGAGCGCAACAAAAAATGTACAATATTAAAGTAATATTAGGAGGATGTTATGGCAGCACTAGTTTGTGACCTTTGCGGTGGAAAATTGATTATGGGATCGGGTGGAATTGCTACCTGTGACAGCTGCGGTATGGAGCATACTGCTGACAGAATGAAGGAAAAGATTCAAGAGATCAAAGGAACGGTTAAAGTAGATAATTCCCATTTGATCGATAACTATCTCGAGATGGCAACTAACGCCTACGGCGCAGATAACAATACAGAGGCTGAGTCATACTGCAATAAGATCATCGAAATTGATCCCACAAACTATAGAGCATGGTTTTTGAAGGGTAAGGCAGCCGGTTGGCAATCAACCTTAAAAAACTCTCGTCTTACCGAAAGTGTATCCGCCTTTGCCAAAGCGATAATCAATGCTCCAAGTGAAGTTAAAAAAGACATAATTGATGAATCTAAAGAACAAGTCAAAAATCTTGCGACAGCGATGATCAAATTGAGAGGAAATCAATTTGCAAAATGGCCTGATGAAGAGGAGACCAACGGATTTAAGTCCGACATTGCCTCGATTTTGAAAACACTTCTTCAGTTTATAAATCAAGCAGGGGTTATTATTCCGCTATCAGAGTTGATGGCACCGATGGCAACAACGATCAATCAATCGGTCGTCAAAGCCTTCAACGACGTCATTTTTCCGGATTACAACGGCGATCCCAATGATCCGGATGATAGAGCTAACAAATATGATTGGCAGCGCTATATAGACCGAATAAATCACTGCACCACCTTGGTCGAGCAAGCTATCAAATTGTGTGACGAAGATGATGAAAGCGATATACAAAGATATGAAAATCTTATATTTCTTCATGAAAAGGCTATCGACAGCTGTTCATGGGACCTCTCGTATAATGCTTCCACGGGTTCAAACGTATGGCGCAAGCAGTGGTCTCTTAATGATGAAGCCAAAGCATATCGAAAGAAGCTGATCAAAGAATACAAAGCAAAGATCAAAGGAATAAAAGCGGCCGAACAGAAAAAAGCAGAAAACGCAAAAAATCAGCGCATCACGAGCTTTTGGAATCGCTATATCGATGAGCATCAGTTCCTAGCAGCTGAACTCGAAAAGAGTGAAAAAGAACGCGAAGAATTAACGAAAGCTCAAACCGGATACGCAAGACTGCCGCTTATAGATCAACATATATCAGAGGTTAAAAAAATACTGCAAAAGGATAGAACAGAATCCGAAAAAATACAAAAAGGCGACAAAGACTTTATCGACAATAGCAAAGCTTTTTGGGAGAAAATAGCTTCGCATGCCGAATATGATTCATACCTTGATCAAAACCCGATTTTAAAACAGACCCGAGAACTTGAGCAACGGCGCCAAGCGCTATTGTTAGAACAAAACAAAAAACTTGTAGCAGAAAAACCGGATGCTTTATTACCGTGCTCATTGCTACCTTTTATATCTCTTTTCCTTCTCTTCATAGGCATTTTGGGAGAAATGACTTTCGCTATTGTTTTGGGCGCCATCTTCCTAATTATTGGCACAGTTGGAACTTGCGTATACTTAAAGCAATATAACGACAGCAAAAAGGCTATCCGGCAAAAGGAACTTACGCGTCAAAAGGATGTGCGTGAATTCAATGCGACTATTGACAAAATGCTCGCAGTTCCGAAATATACCGGAACTGCAGATTTTGACGTAGCGATCACGATTCCAACAAAAATAAATTGACAACTTTGTTTAACAACTATCATATCGATTTTACATAATCCGCAAGCTTGCGTTTTCGATCACTGAATCTATTTACGTATAGATACAGTCCGCTCAAGTTCTACACCGCGACGGCATAATTACCGTCGCGGTGCTTATTTTGGATAGTAATTCATGATTTTGAAACGAGCTTTGAATGATGCGAGATTTGCTATTTATCAAAAAAATGCACAAGATGACAAGACAAGTGGGTAAAAGTATGGTATAATGGATGTACAAGATCAAAGGAGGCGTGCGATGTATAACGGGATTGAGAGGATCGAGGGCGCGATCGAGGAGATCGAGCAAAATATTACGGTCGAGATCAACTACGAGCGGCTGGCGGCGAAAATGGCACTGTCGGTATACGAGTTCAGACGGATATTCTCGTTTCTCGTCGGGTGTCCGCTCTCGGAATACGTGAGGCGGCGCAGGCTGTCACTCGCAGCGTGCGAGCTGTTGGCAGGCAAAGGCAAGAGCATCCGAGAGATCAGCGAAAAGTACGGCTACTCGACGGAGGCGGCGTTCTCAAAGGCGTTCCGCGAGATGCACGGCTTCTCTCCCATCAGATGTCAGAGGGGCGGCGTTGAGATCAAGCTATTCACACGTCCGAGGTTCGAGATGTCGGTAAGAGGTGGCGGTGCTGTTCCCTTCTCGGTGATACGCGACAGCGAGTATACGGTTGCAGGCCTCACGATGACATCGCCGCACACCGACAGCTGTTGCTGTGACGCAGTATGGAGTGAGTTCTACGACGGCGGTCACGACGGCTCGCTGACAGGCGATAAAATATACGCCACCTACCGCGATGCGGAGGACGGAGTGCTGTGCACGATAGGCGAAAGGCGCGACACGGGTGGGGGTGTAGAGCACTGTGAGGCTATCCCGGCGTCCGGCTGGGCGTGCTTCAAAATGTATACGACGGACGACGACACAGTCAACGCAAGATACGGCGAGATACTCTACGAGGTGCTGCCGTCGGCGGGCATGAGGCGGCGCGAGGACGTACCGTCGATCGAGGTGTTCCCCACCGATATGTCAGAGGATAATTTTGAATGGGAGATAAGAATTCCCATAGAACAGGAGAATATAAAATGAACAGAATAGTACTTATAACAGGCGCGTCAAGCGGCTACGGCAAGGCTATGGCAAAGGCATTCAAGGATGCAGGTGACACGGTAATTATGACTGCGAGAGGTGCGGAAAAGCTCGAGGCGGCACGCGCAGAGGTAGGCGGTGACGTTGCATTCCCGATGGACGTGACGAAGCCTGCGGATTGGGATAAGGCGGTGGCGCTCGTGACCGAAAGGTACGGTAGACTGGACGTCCTCATCAACAATGCGGGCGGCGGAGTCACCATCAAGGAGACGAGCGAGTTCACATACGACGAGATCGACAGCGTTATCAAGCTCAATCTCAATAGCGTAATTTACGGATGTCGCGCATTTGCGGATATGATGAAAAAGCAAAACACGGGTACGATGATCAACGTATCCTCTGTATGCGCAAGACAGTGCTGGCCTACGTGGGGCGTGTACGGCGCGGCGAAGGCAGGCGTACTCAACTTCTCTAAGAGCCTCTACCTTGAGCTTCAGCCTCACAACGTAAGAGTAAGCTGTGTTATCCCCGCTGCAGCAAGCACGGGATTCCAGACCGCGGCAGGTATAGCAGCAGGTGCTCCCATGCTCCTCGCTCCCGAGGATATTGCTGAGACCGTGCTCTATATTGCAAACCTTCCCCAGAGAGCGGTCGTTGAGGACGTTACCGTCTGGGGCATCGATCAGGAGATCAATCCCCTCTGATGAAAACGCTCAAAGCAAGCGTCTGCATTCTCGGCGCAGGAGCGGGCGGCACGGGTGCGACCTATCGCCTGATCAAAAACGGCGTTGACACCGTAGTGGTGGACAAGAATCCAGACTTCGGCGGCTCCGCGGTCTTCGCGGGTGTCGACGGCTGG
The DNA here is from genome assembly GCA_045635225.1 of Eubacteriales bacterium. Classification (GTDB taxonomy): domain Bacteria; phylum Bacillota; class Clostridia; order Oscillospirales; family CAG-272; genus UBA1740. The sequence continues at coordinate 22,432 of JAZRBV010000074.1, read as the reverse complement.
GAGCCCGGCCCCTCGCTCGACGGAATGCACACGCTTCTGTATGAAAAAATGGCGGCGGTCGAGAACGGCTGTCACGTCGTTATCCAGATGCCGAACTGCAATATTTTCGACAAGGAAAACGGCACGAATTGGGATAACCATTCCTTCGCGGAGCGTCCGTGGGGTCTCTCCTCGGCAACCGATCTCGGGTACGAGGCTACTCTCAAAAATGCGACCTTCGGTCACAGAACCAGGCTTCAGTTCGAGCCCTCCGTCATGGCGGCGGCAACAAACGCGATCCTCGACGAATACCGCGAGCATCTCACCACTCTTTTTGGTTACAGATATCTCTCCTGCAAGACGGAGTGCGACCGCATAAAGAGCATCACGGTGACAAACGGCTCGGAGGAATGCGAGATATCCGCCGACTACTTCATCGATGCATCGGGCGACATCCTGCTCGCGCGCGACGCAGGGTGCGGCTATTCGATAGGCTGTGATGGCACCGAGGCATACGGTGAGCCCTCTGCGGGCGAGAAGAGCAGCCGCGTCAACGCGGTCTCATACGTGTTCAGAATTTCGCCCACAGAGGATAAAGAGCACGTCGACGAGATTCCCTCCGAGTACGCCTCGGTCAACCTCGGCGACTATACCGAAGGGCGGATGAAAAAGACGGTTTCCTGCCTCGTGGAGTACCCGAACGGCGACTACAACATCAATATGCTCCCGACCATGCAGGGCGCGGAATATCTCGAGCTCGGCGATCGCGCCGACCTTATCGGAAGAGCGAGAGTGTGGGCTTATTGGCATTATTGGCAGACAGAAAAGGGCATGAAGGGTTATACGCTCACGCACATTTTCGACGCAGGAATCCGAGAGAGCTACCGCCTCAAGGGCAAGTACATTCTGACCGAAAATGACCTCCGAGCAGGCAAGCCTACACGCCCGACTAGGGGAATCACCGTTGCCGTCGCCGATCACTCGATGGATATTCACGGTGACAGCGGAATGTGCAACGTGCTCGACAAGCCCTACGAGGTGCCACTCGAGTGCGCAGAGACCTGCGAATACGGCAACCTCTTCGTTGCCTGCCGCGGTGCATCTTTTTCACATATTGCTGCGTCGTCAGTAAGGCTCACCCGCACGATGATATCGATGGGTGAGGGTGTCGGCGAATATATAGCTGACAAGCTATCCAAAGAATAAAAATACATCAAAAAAAGGCAATAACCCGACCCCGTGTCGAGATATTGCCTTTTTTATTTTGATTTTGCACATGCTACTGTTGCTTCGGTGTGATGCCGTATTTCTTTTTATAGAGTCTGATAAAGAATGAAAGATTGGAAAATCCGCATACCTCTGCGACCTCGGTAACGTTATATTCACCACTCTCAAGCTTCACTCTCGCGTGGGTGAGACGAATGTCGTTGCGATATTCAATCGGCGTTTTTTCGGTGAATTCCTTGAATGATCTGCGAAAGCTGACCTCGCTCATATAGCAAAGCTCTGCATAGTAGGAGACAGGCTCGTTTTTGTACCAATATTCAGTTAGCTCGAGAAGCGCGGGAGTCAGCTTGTTATATTTTCCCGGCAGACGTGCAATACTCTCCTCCACACACCAAAGAAGTCTGTATAGGCAGGAAAGATAGTAGAAGGCGTGAGTGGACACGCGGCTTTCCGCTGAGGTAAAGAATGCCTCAATAAGCTCGCCGGCGTTGGGAAGCTCCAGCCGAACAGGTGAAGAAAGATGCTGTGGGAGCTCTCCGGATACTATATCAAATTGTACAATTTTTATCTCTGTATTTGAGTCGAGATAATTGCCAACGTAGCGTGTGCCGCGCGGTATAAATATAAGCTCACCTGCAGAAACGTGAACGTCCCTGAGATCTCCGTCCAGAAACTCGTTATGCATTTTACCACTGACGGTATAAACGAACCCGTGTTTATTTCTACCGGATTTATAGGAATGCGAATATCCTTGCGGCCGCCTGACGTTCTGGATATCTATATTTCCGACACGAAAGCCCGGCTCGACGAGATCGTAAGTCAACTTCATATGATCACCCCCCGATATATTCTAACGCCTTACGAGGTATTTGTCAATACGTTTTGATCGAATAGTGTTAAAAGTTGTCATATATGGTATTGCTCGCGAGGCGTGCTCGGTATATAATTATCTTGTCATATTATCATTATCGGAGGTATGAGGGTGCGAGAAACATTTCTGCTAAGGACGAGCGGAGCCGAGAGTCTATATAACGAGGTGGCGAAGCGTCTGCCTATCATCGATTTTCATAACCATCTGTCAGTCGGCGATATTGCCTCTGACAGAAAATACGATAACATTTACGAGCTGTGGCTCGCGACCGACCCGTATAAGCACCGTCTGATGCGCATATCGGGAGTTGATGAGTATTTCATCACGGGAGATGCATCTGCTCGAGAGAAGTTCGAGCAGTTCTGCCGCGTGTTTCCATATCTTGCAGGCAACCCTGTATACGACTGGTCGAGAATGGAGCTTGCGTGGGTACTCGGAATAGATGCAACACCGTCGACTGAAACTGCGTATAGGATATGGGAGGAGGCAAATGAGCGACTCAGATCCTCCGAATTCTCGACACGGGGTATACTAAAGCGCTTTAATATTGAATATCAGTCCCCAGTTGCTGCGCTGACCGACGACCTATGCTGCTTTGACGGCAAGACGGTAGCTCCCTCGTTGCGAGCGGACGATCTGCTCCGACCGACACGGGCGCTGGAGTGTAAGCTCGCCGCCGTCACCGGTATACCTATAACCGACACCGACTCATACGTGAGGGCGGTAGGCGTGATGCTCGATAGATTCGGCGCGTCAGGCTGCAGATTTGCCGATCACTCATTGGACGGCGGATTTTTCAGCGAAGACGGAGACGGCAAGGCACGCGAGATGCTGACGCGACTCGGTGGCGAGTATGCAAAGCGCGGCTGGACACTTCTGCTGCACGTAGGTGCAAAAAGAAGCACGAGTCCGAGACTGGCAAGGATAGCGGGTCCGGCGGGCGGTTATGCAGCCGTTGGCAATGGCTTTGATCTCCCGTCGCTCATTGATACACTCGGTGATATGGAGAGACGGTACGCATTGCCCGACACGGTCGTCTTCCCTCTCAATGCGGCGGATCACGCGGCGGTAGCCGTGATGCAGGGCTCGTTTTCGGAAAACGGAATAAGCTCCAAGGTACAGCTCGGTCCTGCATGGTGGTGGTGCGACCACGAGATGGGTATAAGAGGGGTGCTCGATTCGATAGCATCGTACGGAGTCGTATCGGAGTTTATCGGTATGACGACCGATTCGAGAAGCATTCTATCCTTCGCCCGTCACGATTACTTCAGACGCATTCTCTGCTCCTGGCTCGACGAGCGCTGTACGGTTGGAGAGTGGGATATGCCATATGATATAAAAACACAGATAATTGAGCGGATATGCTACACCAATGCAAAGAAAAAATTGAAAGAGGCAGAATAAATGAGTAAGAAGTTTGAAAACAAGATCGCAGTAGTGACCGGTGCAGGCGGAACGCTTTGCTCCGAGATATCGTTAAGACTCGCGCTTGAGGGCGCGAAGGTATTTCTCGTCGGCAGGACCGAGGAAAAGCTCGTGAAGGTCGCAGAGCATATAAAGGCTCTCGGCGGCAGGGAGGCTGTGGTATTCCCCTGTGACGTGACCGACAAGGACTCCGTCGCAGAGCTCGCCGAGCAGGTAGAGGCGGCAGGCGGCTGTGACTATCTCGTAAACGGAGCGGGCGGCAATAATATCAAGGCTATGCCCACTATAACTAAATTCGATCCCCGTGAGCTCACCGGTGAGCTTCCCGAGGGCGAGCGCGGTCTCTACGATATTGATATGGACGCATTCGAGAGCGTGCTGAACATAAACACTATGGGTACCGTGATACCTACTATGGAATTTGCAAAGCAGATGATAAAAAAGGGCGGCGGCTCGGTCATCAATTTCGCATCTATGAACACCTACTGTCCCCTCACCCGTTGCTTCGCCTACGCTATGAGCAAGGCGGCAATATCAAATCTCACCCAATCCTTTGCGGCGTACTACGCGCCGGCTAAAATACGGGTAAACGCTATTGCTCCCGGATTCATGGTAAACGAAAGAAGCAAGAACTATCTCGGTACGGTAGAGGACGGTCTGACGCGCCGTGGCGAGCAGGTGATCGCACATACTCCTATGGGAAGATTCGGTGAGGCAGAGGATCTTATCGGCTGCGTGAAGTGGCTACTTGACGGTGAGGCATCGGGCTTCGTCACGGGTATCACGATCCCCGTCGACGGTGGATTCCTTACTCTCGGAGGCGTGTGATGATACTTGCTGATTACTTCAAAAGTGAAAGAGATATTACGTGGGACTTTGCCCTGCAATCGGGTGTGAAGCACGGCTTCATACGTCTGCCGGAGGACAAGGATTTTGATCTCACCGACGCGTCACATTGGGACACCGTATACAAGCGTTTCACCGATTTCGGCATAAAGCCACTCGTTATAGAGCCAATGCCAAACGAGCTGCACGATCATATCAAGGCGGCAGACGAACTTCGCGACGAATGTGTCGAAAAGGTCATAAAAATGTTCCCGATAATGAATAAGTACGGCATCGACACTATCTGCTTTAACTGGATGGCGCATATAGGCTGGCTCAGAACCTCATCGAGTTATCCCGAGCGCGGCGGTGCACGCGTTACCGAATTCAATATGAAGGACTTTGCTCCCGTCGGTGCGAGCATCACGGCAAGTGAGCTGTGGCAGAACTACGAATACTTCATCAAAGCGGTAATACCTGATGCCGAGAAATACGGTATCAAGCTCGCGCTCCATCCCGACGACCCGCCCGTTCCGAGGCTCGGCGACGTCGAGAGAATTATGATCAGCCGTGATAATATTCGTCGCGCGGTGTACGGTATAGTCGAAAGCGACAGCCTGGGCATCACTATGTGTCAGGCTAACTATTTCATCATGGGCGAGGATCTCGAGGACACTATCAAGGAATTTTCTAAGAAGATATACGCCGTACACTTCCGCAATACCAGAGGTGAGCCGACACGCTTCCGCGAGACCTTCCACGATAACGGCGATATTGATATGGCGGCGATTATGAGAGTGTACGCCGAGGCAGGCGTCGACGTACCGATACGAGTCGATCACGTGCCGACGATGGCAGGCGAGGTATCGAGTCTCCCCGGCTACGACGCGATGGGCAGGCTGTTCGCGATTGGATATTTAAAGGGAATACTCGACGGCGTGGAGAGTATGCGCTGCGATCGTAATCAATAGCAAGATCTAAGAGCAATATAAGGCTCCGAGATATAAAGTAATCATAAAAAAAGGAGATAGAAAATGAATTTCAATGATAGAGAAAAAATACTTGCGCTCACACCTATGTGGAAGGGAGAGCGCTTTCCCGACGGAAGACCCAAGGTAGCTGACAAGTATCTCGACGCACTCTACGGAATGACGCTCGAGGAGGTATGGAAGCCGATATTCGTGCTCGGCTACGAGCATCAGTTCGTCGGTGGCGGAGAAGCACCGATGCAGGCTCTGCACAACGACGGCAGAAAGCTCGTCGGTCGTGCGGTTACTTGTACATACGCCCCCACCCGTCCCGATCTTCACGAGGTGCAGTTCAACCGCGGTGCCGAGGACGGACTGAAGGGCAACTATAATCAGTGGGTCATCGACTCGCTCGTCGAGCGCGACGTCGTGGTCTGCGATATGTACGATAAGATATACAAGGGAACCTTCCTTGGCGGAAACCTGACCACCGCTATACAGAAGCGCACGAAGAACGGCGGCGCCGTTATCTGGGGAGGTATCCGCGACGTCGAGCAGATGAAGAAGGTACCCGACGTGCAGGTATATTACAGAGGAATAGATCCCACCCCGATACGCGAGTTCGTTATGAAGGACTGGAACGATATCACGAATTTCGGCGGCGCGGTATGTCTGCCGGGTGACGTGGTATTCGGCGCGGGCGGCGGAGTGCTCTTCATTCCCAGCCATCTCGTAGCCGACGTGGTTGAAGGTGCGGCAAAGACACACGTTAAGGACGATTTCGGATTTGAGATGATATGTCAGGGCAAATTCACCACCGCCCAGATAGATAAGAACACCTGGTCGGAGGAGATGCTCGATATGCTCCTCGATTGGATCAAGAACGATCCGAGAGGTGAGGAGTACCGCGATCTCGATTGGTCGAAGGAGTACGACCTCGCGCGTAACGGCGACCCGAATGACACGCAGACGGCACTGTAAAATTCCTACATAAAAGCACATAAAAAAGCAATAAACGCGACACGGGTGCCGCGTTTATTGCTTTTTAAATATCTTACATAAGGTTGCAACGCGCATTTGACTCTTCGGATTTTAAGTAGAAATGCGCGCTCCGATCCCGAAGCTGTAGATACCTACAGCGAGAGGTGAGGAACGCGCATTTATGTCAAAATACGACAGTCAAATATTATTTGCCTTCCTTTAGTGCCGCCCTCTTCTGCGCCTGCATACGCTTACGCGATGGGGTGTCAAGGATAACCTTACGGAGACGGATGGATTTGGGAGTTACCTCGATGAGCTCCTCATCGGTGATAAACTCTATTGCCTCCTCAAGGGAAAGCTGGATCGGGGTGATGAGAGTAAGCTTCTCATCTGCGCCGGAGGAACGGACAGCGGTGAGATGCTTTTCCTTACATACGTTGACCTCGATATCATCGGGCTTCGGGTTTTCACCGACGATCATACCCTCGTATACGGGAGTCGCAGGACCGATGAAGAGAGGACCTCTGTCCTGAGACTGATAGAGACCGTAGGTGGTTGCAATTCCCTTCTCGCTCGCAACGAGAGAGGATGTAAAGCGAGTTTTGATCTCACCGCGGAAGGGCTCGTAGCCGGCGAAGATCGTGGAGATAAGTCCCTCTCCGCGAGTATCGGTAAGCAACTCGCTTCTGTAACCGAAGAGACATCTTGTGGGAATGGTATAGAAGAGCTTCTGGCGTTTGCCGTGAAGCTGCATATCGTTGAGTGTGCCCTTACGCGCACCAAGCTTCTCCATTACCGAGCCGACATACTCCTCGGGGACGTCTACGATAACGTCCTCGATAGGCTCGCACTTCACGCCGTCGATCTCCTTGTAGAGAACGCGGGGGTTGGAGCAGCAGAGCTCATAGCCCTCACGGCGCATATTCTCGATAAGTATGGAAAGGTGCATCTCACCTCTTCCCGCAACGCGGAAGGAGTCGGTCGTCTCACCGTCGGTGACGCGCAAAGATACGTCCTTGAGAAGCTCCTTATAGAGTCTGGCACGGAGGTGGCGGGAGGTAACGAACTTACCCTCCTTACCTGCAAACGGCGAGTCGTTGACCGAGAAGGTCATCTCCATCGTGGGCTCGCCAACCTTGACGAATTCGAGAGGCTCGACCTTAGCGGGGGAGCAGACAGTATCTCCGATAGAGATATCCTCACAGCCCGAGAAGCATACGATGTCGCCGACGTGTGCCTCGGTTACGGGCACGCGCTTCAGACCGTCGAACTGATAGATGGAAACTATCTTCGAGGGACGAGACTTACCGTCGCCGTGGAAGTTGCAGATAGCAACGCCCTGTCCCTGCTTCAGGGTACCGCGCTCTATTCTGCCGATGCCTATTCTGCCGACGAACTCGTTATAGTCGATCGAGGATACGAGAAGCTGTACGGGCTCGTCCTCCTCACCCTCGGGAGCGGGCATATATTCAAGTATGGTGTCGAGAAGAGGGGTAAGATCGGTGCCCGGAGTATGGGGGTCGAAGGACGCAGTACCCGCTCTGCCCGAGCAGAAGAGCATTGGAGAGTCGAGCTGTTCGTTGGTCGCATTGAGCTCAAGAAGAAGCTCGAGAACCTCGTCGCCTATCTCATCGAGGCGAGCATCGGGGCGGTCGATCTTATTAACAACAACTATTACTCTGTGATCCATTGCCAGTGCCTTCTCAAGCACGAAGCGCGTCTGGGGCATTGGGCCCTCCGCCGCATCGACGAGTAGGATAACACCGTTAACCATCTTTAATATACGCTCAACCTCACCGCCAAAATCGGCGTGGCCGGGGGTATCGATGACGTTGATCTTAACGTCCTTATAGTGAATAGCGGTATTCTTTGCAAGAATGGTGATGCCACGCTCACGCTCGAGGTCGTTCGAGTCCATGACTCGATCCTCCATCTCCTGATTGTCGCGATATATACCTCCCTGGCGAAGCATCTCGTCAACGAGAGTAGTCTTTCCGTGGTCTACGTGCGCTATGATTGCTATATTTCTGAGATCATTTCTCTTCATACGTATTCCTCACTGATTTTTATTCAACTTTTATATTATATCACAGACGCGGGAAAATTGCAAATATTTTATTTATAGAAAATATTAGCGCGTGTTATTCGGTTTTTATGAAAATATCACAAAATCATGCGTTATCGTTTTTTTCGATATAAAGCTTGTCGTAGGTCCAACCGTAGCCGTTGATCTCATGGGCACGGTGAATGGTAACAAACGCCGTTTTATCTATCCTGTGCACAATGCTCATAAGGCTCGCATACTGTCTCATGGTGAAGGATACCATGACCACGTGCTGAGCATGTCCCGAGTATCCGCCCGTTACGTCGAGGATCATAGAGGTCCTGTCCATCTCGTCGATTATCGCGACACGTATTTCATCATAGAAAGAGGAGTTGATATACGCAACGAATCCCTGCGTACCGCCGAGGAAAACGCGATCTATAAGAAGAGATGAGACGAGCGCCGAAATTACGCCGAGAAGCGATACGACGAGATCGTCGATAGCAAAAACACCGAGTATAACTATCGTCGCGTCGATGTAGAAGGTTATCTTAGATATTTTGAGTCGCGGGAAGCGCTTACAAATAAGATATGCGATGATATCGACTCCGCCCGTCGAGCTACCCGCCGCAAATGCCAGAGCCACGCCGACACCGACAAGTGCGCCTCCTACAACAGCCGACAGCACGAGAGCGACGTCGGGATATTCACTGATAGGAAGATAGAAATAGCCGCCGAGCATCTCGGGGTCAACAATGAAGCTGAAAAGATAGATAGCTACGGGGTATACCACGGTAGAGATAAGCGTTTTCACCGCAAAGCTTCGTCCGATGAATATAAGACCGATAAAGAAGAAAAGCCAGGTCAGGACGGTTATCAGAAGCTCTACCGTTATTATCTCTGATATCTCAAGCGGCAGGAAGTGTTCAAGAGCGATGGCGAGTCCCGTAACGCCACCGGAGATCAGGTCGAATGGAATGAGGAATATCGAGACACCCGCCGCAAGTATCACCGTGCCGAGCACGACGAGAAGAACGTTTTTGATCATAGTGCGCGGGTCGTCACCAAAAATAGACTTGAACATATTAACTCCTTATAGCTGTGACGGCAACTATACGCGTTGCCGAAAATTTACCAAAGACTATTATAGCACATTTTTTAAGTTTTGTGAATACATAATATATATTTTTTTACCGAAAGTCTAAAAAGCCATCTCAAAGTCCGGGTATCGGGGTTGACAGATAGCACGCAATATGGTAAAATGTAGAAGGTGGAGCGGCGCCGGAGACAGAAAAACGATTCTCAAAAAATCAAGAGAGCAAGTCTATCGGGCACAGATCGGCACTGCTACGCAAATCCGCAATATGATCTCAAAATGACAAGTTATATTTACAAAAGGAAGATAGTATGAGTTATACGTCGCCATATACGGGTAAAGAGCCCGTATCAATTGTAAAGCTCGATAATTATACTTACGAGGGGGCTCGCGCGGCGCTCGAGGCACTGCTCGAGCCTATTGGCGGTCTCGATTTTATAAGGAGCGGTGACCGTGTCGTCATAAAGGCAAATCTTGTGTCGGCAATGAAGCCGCACGAGGCGGCAACGACCCATCCGACGTTGCTTGCGGCGCTCACCGATATGCTCGTGGAGAGAGGCGCAGAGGTGGTGCTCGGAGATAGCCCCGGCGGTCTCTATAACGCGGCGTTCGTCGGAAGAGTATATACCGTCACGGGCATGCGGGAGCTTGAGGAGCACGGCGCACACCTCAACGACGACTACACGCAGCGCACGGCGGAGTTCCAAGGCGGCAAGGTGCTGCACAGCTTCACCTACACGGGATATCTCGACGGAGCCGACCACATAATCAATTTCTGTAAGCTCAAGAGCCACGGAATGATGGGTATGTCCTGTGCGGCGAAGAACATGTTCGGCGTAATACCCGGCGTTATAAAGCCGGAGTATCATTTCCGTTTTCCGGAATATGCGGATTTTGCGGATATGATAGTTGATCTCGATGAGTACTTCCACCCTACCCTGTCGATCGCAGACGCGGTGGTTGGTATGGAGGGAAACGGTCCCACCGCGGGCACGCCGAAGGCCATGGGATCGCTCATAGCATCGCGTTCACCGCACACGCTCGATACGGTGGCGGCGGAAATGCTCGGCTTCACGCGAGAGGAGCTTCCGATACTCGATGCGGCGTACAGACGCGGTCAGGCACCCGAGAGCTTTGCGGGCATCACCCTGTACGGAGACATAGACGGATCACGGGTAGCAGACTTTGAGCGCGTGGTGGAGAGGCGGTCGCTACGCTTCTCGGGCGATGGAAAGAGCGGTGTCAAGCGCATCTTCTCAAAAATAGCGGGCGAGATACTTAAGACGCGACCCGTGTTAAAAAAGGAGATGTGTGTCGGTTGCGGAATATGCGCCGGAATATGCCCCGCGAAGGCTATTGTGATCAAGGACAAGAAGGCGAGGATAGAGAGAAAGAAGTGCATACGATGCTTCTGCTGTCAGGAGTTCTGTCCGAAGAGTGCCTTGAAGGTGCACAGAACGGCACTTGCATCGCTATTTCATAGAGAGAAAAAATAACAAAAGAGGGCTGTCAGCATCCGCCTACAAGCGTAGGTTCGTGTGACAGTCCTCTTGTTATTAAGGATCAAATTATTACCGTTTCCATATCGGACGGAGTCAGAAGCTCAAACGAATAGCTATTCTTAATTTGCTGAAGCTCTCTATACTTATCGAGGGGATAAACGTGGGTGAACGCCACGCGCTTTGCCCGACACCTATCAAGATAGGGGCGCGTAAGATCCAGCGCAAAGTGAGCGAGCTCACAAACGAAGAGGTCGATATCCGAGGAGAGTGCGCGAGTGGGGAAATCGCCGCCCGCGAGATGCTGTGAGAGATCGCCGGATACGTAGATGCGCTTGCCCTCCGCCTCGATCAGCATACCGTAGGACGGACGGCCGACGGGCGTCATATGCTCGGTTGGGAAAAGGGTCACGCGAAGCACGCCGTCATCGTAGATAAAATCGCCGTCAACCGCATGAAATCTGACACGGGTGCGGTCTAATGGTCTGGTCGTTGCCTCTATAAGATTCTCAAAGGCATCGCAAACGCGCCGCTCGGGAAGATAGATATCGATCTCGGAGTCGCGATATCTCCAGTTAATGAGATCGGCAAGATGGTAGATGCCGGAAACGTGATCACTGTGAGTATGAGTGTTGAACACCGCCTTTACCGAGGTGATATCACGACCCAAGGAGAGAAGTCTGTCGGTCACAGGACAGCCCGCATCGAAAAGGTATATCGCGTCGCCTATCGCGATCATAATCGAGCTGCAGGCACGTTCTGCCGTAGGGACACCGTGTCCCGTACCGAGAAAGATGATTTTCATTTTCAAGCTCCTTTATTTCACTTTGACTATCTCGTAGCTACCGCTACGGAGAGGTAGGGTCTCTTCACCCGAGGAGAAGACGTAGCCTGCGGGCAACGAAATCCCGGAGGCGAGCGTCTGGGGACACTCTGCAGTGAGGGTTATGCCGCCATCGTGGCGAACCCACGACACGCTCACCTCGCGGTGCGTCGCAGATGCGCGGTCAAGCAGCTTCGGGAATACGGGTTTTATGCTTATACCCGCACCCGTGTAGCGATAATCGACTCTGATGCCTGCAAAATATTCTATCATCACAGCGGCAATATCGCCCCAGAAATGATGGTTGGAGGAGCACCACTCGTGCTCGATATGCTCGGTAAGAGTGGAGCTGCCGTCGGCGATCATAACGCCGTAGGAGGGCGTGTCAGGACGGGTTATCATTTTAATTGCGAGGTCGGCGTCACCGTGATCGCAGAGGACGCGGAATATAACTCTGCCTCCGAGAACGCCGGTCATAAGGTGACCGCCGTACTGCTCTATCGCATCAAGAAGAAGTCTATACGCAAGCTTCTCCTCCCTCTCATCATCGCACAGACCGTAGAAGATCGCCATCGCCTGCGAGGTCTGGTCGCCGTGAGTAAAGCGCATCGTATCACGGTCAAGAAGATGCTCGCGGATAGCGGAGCGCATCTCTTTGGCGAAGCCGCGGCAATATTCTGCCTCACGCGTCATACCGAGCGCTGCGAGCATCTCCGCGGAAATATTTGCAATATACATAGCGTAAACGCTATCGGTAAAGACGAGGGGTGCATCGCGCTCGGGATCGGGATTTGAGGTATAGGGATCGTTATTTTTCTTCAGAGGCGAGCACCAATCGCCGAGACCTATGGCGAGAAGCCCTCTTTTATCGCGGCGAGTGCCAAGGTAGTAAATATAACGCATAAAGCTGCCTGCCGACTCGCGAGCACAGCTGAGGTCTCCGCGAAGCTGCCATAGAGCGTAGGGGATCACTGCCAGTACTGAATCCCAGGCAGGACCGTTGCCCCATGCGAAGCCGTAGCCGCCCGTCGGCACGACACCGGGAAGAGCGCCTCTCGCATTCTGCGCACGGCAGACCGCGCGCATCCACATCTTATAGGACTCATCGGGTGTGAAATTCAGGAGCGTATGCTCTGCCGATAGCGAGGCGTCGGCGGTCCAACCGTTCTTCTCGCGGTGGGGACAGTCGGTGGGATAGTGGTGAAAATTCGACACGGTCGAGCGCTTAGTCATATCGAAGAGAAGATTCAGCGACTCATCGGATGAATTGAAGCGTGATATATCGCTGAGGGCACTGTTCAGTCCGATGCGCACAAGAAGCTCCGGGGTTGCCTGCTCCTCCGTGATGCCGGACACCCTCGCATAGCGGAAGCCGAAATAGGTGAATGTAGGTTTGTAGATCTCCTCTTCGCCGCCGCGGAGGATATATACGGTGCGCTGACGCGGCGTTTCCTCCGGCGACGGAGGTTTCGAATAAAGATTGCTCTGCGAAAATCTTCCATTCTCGAAAAGCTCTCCGTATAGGATCTCTATCCTCTGTCCCGCCTCACCGGAAACACGCATCTCACAGTAGCCTGCGCCGTTCGTGCCGAAGTCGTAGATATAGGCGTCATCCTCGCGAAAAATGCGCACGGGTGCCTGTCTGTAGGTCTCGACGATGGGGTCACCGGTACGGAGCATAGCCTCTCCGGCATGGGTGTTGACAGAGATGGCAGGATCCCACTCGGAGTCGTCAAAATTGGGGCTTTGCCAATCGCGAACAGCACGTCTCGCATCTACCGTCTCACCGTAGCGGAGGTCATTGAACAGCATCTCGGAGTCCCACGTTCTGATGCTCTCGTCAGCCTCGATGAGTCTCTGAGTGTCGCCGTCGGTCAGCTCGAGGGCAAAGGCAAGCTTTGGCGCGGAAATGAACGGCACGCCGGAAAGACCCCACGCAGAGGTGTGACTCTGCTGTGTGCCCGAGCCGAGGATAAAGGCGAGAGTATTCCTGCCCTCACGGAGCATCGGACGGATATCGTAGAGGTCGTAAGCCAGAAGCTGATCGGGATTTGTGATATAGGGTGCAAGTCTGCCGCGCGTGACGTGCTCACCGTTTACCCAAAGCTCGTAGAAGCCGAGAGCGGTTACAGTAAGCGTTGCAGTGTCGGGGATCGACTCAAGAATCATATTTTTTCGCAACAGCGGTGCTGCTACGGGGTCGGTAAAGGTCGAGCGACGGCTCGTGCGTGAGATAAATTTCTTAGAAAAATACATATCGACGTCTCCTGATACCTTCGTATTATATCATCGAGAAAAGTATATCATAACAGCAATATTAAAGTCAACAGATACGTAAGATTTTTATTGAATGAAAAAGGAATAATATATTGCAAGGAATTTAAAATTTACTATTGACAAATCTATACCTACGGAGTATAATATTCGTAATTTTATTTAAAATTCCAATTAATAATTTAAATGAAAGGAAATTATCCGATACGGATAATACGGTGAACACGATGGACAGAGTTTACAATTTCTCTGCGGGTCCCTCTATGCTTCCGGAGGAAGTGCTGAAGAAGGCTCAGGAAGAGCTTATGTGTTATGGGGATTCCGGCATGTCTGTTATGGAGATGAGTCACAGGACTCCGGAATTTGAGGAGATACTTCACGGTGCGGAGGATGCTCTGCGCAAGTTGATGAATATTCCCTCAAACTATAAGGTCCTCTTCCTCCAGGGTGGCGCGTCAACGCAGTTTGCGGCAGTACCGCTCAACCTCCTCTCTGCTCATAAGTGCGCCGACTATATAGTTTCGGGACAGTTCTCGAAAAAGGCGGCGGCAGAGGCTAAAAAGTACGGAGATATCGCGATCGCGGCATCATCCGCAGGGGCTACCCCCACCTTCTCTACCGTTCCTTATACGACGAAGAGTGATTTTCGTCCCGATACCGACTACGTACACATCTGCTTTAACAACACGATATACGGCACTAAGTTCCACTATATCCCCGACACAGGCAATATTCCGCTAGTCGCGGATATGTCCTCCTGCATTCTCTCCGAGCCGATCGACGTATCGAAGTTCGGTCTCATCTATGCAGGTGCGCAGAAGAACGTTGCTCCCGCAGGTCTGACGATCGTTATCGTGCGAAACGACCTCATCGGTAACGCACGTCCCGACACTCCCGCTATGCTCGATTATAAGCTTATGGCGGAGAACGACTCGATGTATAACACTCCTCCCTGCTGGCCTATCTATATGGCAAAGCTCGTGTTCGAGTGGCTACTCTCCATCGGTGGACTCGAGGAGATGAAGCGTCGCAACGAGAAGAAGGCAAGCCTGCTCTACGATTATCTGGACAATCAGCAATACTACACGGCAACGGTCGATAAGAAGTGCCGCTCTATGATGAACGTCGTGTTTATCACGGGAGACGCAGAGCTCGATAAAAAGTTTGCTCGCGAGGCGGCAGAGGCAGGTCTCAAGAATTTGAAGGGACATCGCTCCGTCGGAGGAATGCGCGCATCTATATACAATGCTATGCCATATGCAGGCGTTGAGAAGCTCGTGCAGTTCATGAAGGATTTTGCAGTTAATAACCCCAAAATTCAAGCTTAAGTTTACATTTTAACGGTATTTGCTATGAAAAAGATTAAATTGATGAATAAGATAGCGGCAGTCGGAACGGACGTTTTTGATAAGTCTGCATACGAGGTATCCGACAGTGTCACCTCCCCCGACGCGATAATGGTGCGCTCCGCAAATCTCCATGATATGGAGTTCGGCCCCGAGCTTATTGCCATATCCCGCGCAGGTGCAGGTGTCAATAATATCCCGACAGAGGAATGTGCAAAGCGCGGTATCGTGGTGTTCAACACTCCCGGTGCTAACGCAAACGGTGTAAAGGAGCTCGCGATAGCGGCTCTCGTGCTCGCATCACGCGACGTTGTAGGTGGCGTAGAATGGGTCAAAACAATTGCGGATGACCCCGATATTGCTAAGACCGTTGAGGCAGGTAAATCAAAATTTGCCGGATGTGAGATACTCGGCAAGACGCTCGGTGTTATTGGACTCGGAGCCATCGGCGGTCTCGTGGCAAACGCCGCGAAAAACCTCGGTATGAAGGTTATGGGATGTGACCCCTACCTGACCGTAAACGCTGCATGGAGCCTCTCGAGCTCGGTACATCACGCCGAGAGCTACGACCAGATATACGAGTCGGCAGATTACATCACGCTGCACGTCCCCTCCACACCTACAACGCGTGGAATGATCAACAAGGATACTATTGCGAAGATGAAGGATGGTGTTCGTATCATCAACCTTGCACGTGCAGATCTGGTGAACGCAGACGACCTTAAGGTTGCACTTGAGTCGGGAAAAATAGCCTCATACGTGACCGACTTCCCCACTTCGGCTACCGTAGGACTCAAAAATGTCGTTAACATCCCCCACCTTGGCGCATCTACCGCCGAGAGCGAGGATAACTGTGCCGTAATGGCGGCGCAGGAGCTCGTAGACTTCATTTCTACGGGTAATATCAGGAATTCCGTCAACTATCCCGCGGTATCCATTCCCCACACGGGAGCCGCGAGAATATGTCTTGCGCATTTGAATATCGCAAATATGCTCTCGCAGATCACATCTATCGTCTCCGGAGCGGGAATTAATATCGAAAATCTCTCTAACGGCTCTAAAGGCAATTATGCGTACACGATCGTCGAAATAGGCGTTAAGGTGCCCGAGGATATATTGCCGAGGCTCGAGGCTATCGAGGGAATGATCAAGGTTAGAGTGATCGAGTAATAATCAAAAAGCGCGGGGCTGTCACATTTGGTAAAACCGAAAAAGTCCGAAAATCAATAAAAAAAGACTTAAATACGGCAAAATGCGTAAATGAGACAATAAAAGGATGAAATCCTGCGGATTTCTCCAAAATTAACAGACTTTTTCTATCTCCGTTTTCAAGTCTCGGCGTATGTGTATACGCCTCTCGGCTTGAAGAACGAAGATTTTTCCTCAAATCTGACTATCCCCTTATCAAACTTTTGGGGCTGTCTCAAATTCTGCATTTGAGACAGCCCCATTTGGTTTTTATTAGTTAAAAAAACGTTCGGCAACCTATGCAAGTCTGGTTATCACGAGATGCGCCGACACGGGTCTCGTTCCGCCTGCGAGAGGAGTGATCGTGAGTGCTTCGGCAGTTCCCTCGGGATTACGGACGGTGAGAAGGGTGCTGGCTGCTGTAGTCTCTACAAGCGCAGTGCCGACGATCTGCGACGTACCGGTTGCGCGTCCCACAACGGTGTACGGGAGATCAGCACCGTTCAGTGTCAGGATCAGCTGGCCCGCCTCGGTCACACCGACGATAAAATCGACTTTGTATACTCCTGCTTCGCCGAGGGTAAACTCAGTATCACTCGCACGGGTTATGCTACCGTCAGAGGGACCGTCCTGCGGGAATGCGACGTCTTCACCCGTTTCAACAGGGTCGGCGTTGTCGCTCGGCATAAGCGCGTAGAAATCGGCATATCCGAGAACCGTGCCGGGCACGCCTTGAGGACCCTGAGGACCTACCTCACCTTGAGGACCTTGCGCGCCTGTGGGACCTTGGGGACCGATCTCGCCCTGAATGCCTTGGGGACCGGCGGGACCCTGAGGACCTACCTCGCCTTGAGGACCTTGCGCACCGGTGGGACCCTGAGGACCTACCTCACCTTGAGGACCTTGCGCACCGGTGGGACCCTGAGGACCTACCTCACCTTGAGGACCTTGCGCACCGGCGGGACCCTGAGGACCTACCTCACCTTGAGGACCTTGCGCACCGGTGGGACCCTGTGGTCCGGTATCGCCCTGCGGTCCGATCTCGCCGGCGATTCCCTGTGGACCCTGCGGTCCTATAGGGCCCTGTGGACCTGCGGGACCTTGAGGACCCTGCGGACCCTGAGGCCCGGGTATACCGCCGCATTGACCGCAGCATCCGCACCCACCGCCGCAAGGGCTAGGTGAGGGATGATAGTTGAAGCCAAGGTTTGCTTCTGTGCCATAGCCAAAATTTTGTCTTTTCATAATATACCTTTCCTTTCTTCTCCAAATCAGATAGGAGAGCATCCGCCATAACGCAAGCATTATGGCAATAACAGTATATGAAAAGGACAAAAAACGCGACACGGGTATGGGGTAAAGATCTTTTTTGCCTACAGTCATCCCAAACATCACGCTATAAACGAGCACCGAAGAGAAGGATAGAAAATAAGAAAATCAAAAAGATTTTTTCATGTATATATTGCAATTTAGTGTGGGGTGTGTTAAACTGTTTTCGGAGGATGAATATGGAAAAGTACATAGTTGTAAGCGGCGCATCCGGCGGAATGGGTGCGGCGTGTGTAAAAAGGTTATGCGACGACGGATACACAGTCATTGCTCTGGACCGTCGAGAGTGTGAGGCTTCGGAAAAAGTAATACCCATAAAAGTCGATGTCACAAGCGATGAGGACGTGAAGTATGCCGCCGAACGTGTCGCAAAAATAACCAACAGAATATATGCCATAATTCATTTTGCCGGAGTGTACCGTCTTGACTCGCTCGTCGAATGTAAGAGCGAAAAATTTGTCGGAAGCTTCGACGTAAACGTGTTTGGCGTATACAGAATAAACCGCGAGCTAATGCCAATGCTTGAGCGCGGAAGCAGAATCATCATAACGACGAGTGAGCTCGCTCCGCTAGATCCCCTTCCCTTCACCGGTATTTACGCCATAACGAAGTCGGCGCTCGATAAATACGCCTACTCGCTACGCATGGAGCTACAGCTACTCGGTATTTCGGTAACAGTACTGCGCCCGGGTGCCGTGTCGACCGATATGCTGGGCGTCTCTACCGCGGAGCTGGACCGTTTTATCGAAAGCACCAAGCTCTACTCCTGTAACGCAAAAAGATTCAAGCAGATAGTCGAGGGTGTTGAGGCGCGAAATATAGCGCCCGAAAGAGTTGCCGAGCTTGTGGCACGAGTGCTCAAAAGTAAGCGACCGAGGCAGGTTTACAGCATCAATCGCAACCCACTTCTTCTCCTTCTTTCTCTCTTTCCAAAGCGACTGCAGACATATATAATCAAACTCGTATTGAAGCCGTAATCGTTTGAAAAACGCAAAAAACGCGACACGCTCCCTAACCAACGCGTATTTTTCAAGATCGAGTGTCGGCACCAATGCGACACAGCACAACAAAAGGGGCTGTCACATTTGGTAAAACCGAAAAAGTCCGAAATTATAATGAAAAGTCTCAAAAAACGGCGAAAACCGTAAATGAGACAGTGATCGATTTTGATGGACTTTTAGCTCGTTACGGAAGCAATGCTCCTCGTAAAAAGATGTTTGAAATAAAAACAACCTAAACAAAAAATTTCGATTTAGGTTGTTTTGGTGACCCGTGGGAGAATCTGCCTCGTCATCAAAGGCTTCCGACACGGAAGCGACGAGGCAGTGTTTCGAACTCCCGCACACTTGCGCTATGCGCTTCGGTGCGGAGTTCGATGCGACCATGGGTAACAAAACATAAAAGGACACCGTTTGGTGTCCTTTTTTGTTTTGGTGAGCCAATGCCAAGCTAAATCGAACTCGGCTTGTCCCTCCCTGATGGATTTAAAATTGGGTAAATGCAATCCGCCCAAGTACATTTGAAAACGATTATCTTACTTACCGCAAGTGAAAATATCGACTTTAATTCGCTTTTGCTATATTTCCATTTGTACAATATACAGTGTAATTTTCAGTGTATTCATCCCAGTATTCACCCTTTTCAATGGCATTCCACTGGGCTTTTGTACCATTAAAATTGATACTTGCCAAAGAATTACAAATAATAAAAGCTCCAAAATCTATATATGTAACACTTGTAGGGATGGTAACACTTTCTAAAGCATAAGCACAGTTAAAGGCGTAATATCCGATATAGCTTACGCCGTTAGGTATAATTATTTCAGTTAAAAACGAGGAACTTTCAAATGCACATTCTCCAATATTTATTATCCCGTTGGGTATTGAGAAAGAGCTATCCGTTTTTCCAATAGCATATTTAACCAATGTTTTGCCGTCTTTAGTGTATAGATTACCATTAACTGATTTATAGTTTTGGTTCTTATCAGAAACTATAAAATTCTTCAATGCCGTGCACTCATAAAACGGTGTACCACTTATACTTTCGACATTCGCCCCTATGGTAATAGTTTCGAGACTATAAGCCCCATAAAATGCGCATTGTCCTATCTCTTTAACATCGTCTGGAATTACAAATGATTTTTCACTTTTGCCAGCAGCATATTGTATAAGTACTCCTTGTTTGTTATATAAATTTCCATCAACGCTCTTGTATTTGTTGTGATCTTTGGGGACACTTATAGATTTGAGTGATGTGCAGTATGCAAACACATCGCCATAAATTCCAGAGATGCCTTTTCCTAAGCTCACATTAGCGAGATTAGAACATCCATAAAACACTCCTGATCCTAAATTTTTCACACTATCTGGGATAGTAACAGAGGTAATTGTATTATTATATTCAAAAGCATAGTCACTAATTCCTGTAACGGGTTTACTGTTATATGTACTGGGAATTACTAAATCAGAAGAAAGATATGTGCCTATTCCAGTTACAGAGTACGATTGCCCATCTTCGTTCAGTTCAAAACTTAACTCGTTATTACCTACCGGGAGATTATCAATTGCCAAACTGCGTTCGCCCAAGTCAATTTCTCCATCATCGCTCCAGATGTGGTAATATAATGTACCAGTTGATGTATTTCCAAGTTTGATTTCGTTATCATACATAGATGTTGCCATCATCCACTTGTTTACACCATACATGTTTATTTCAGTATAGTTTGCACTTTTTGCATAATATTCGCCATAGAACACTTCGACATTGTTACTGTTAACTATGCGCACGTCAATATTTACATCAGGTCTAACAGAAACCCCTAAGTAATCAATAGCCCAGAAGAAACGATGTCTTTTATCTTCTGCATAATATTCAATAAAAGCTTCGTCCATATCATACCCTTCTTTTAATGGAGAGAAAGGAACGAAAGCTTTTGAAACATCATTTTCACCGATATCAATGGTAGTTCCGTCCATATAGATAATCTTCATACCTACTAATTCAATGGTTCTGATTGAACTGTTATACCAAACAGTTTCCCAAAGATTACCGTAATAGATGTCGCCGATCTTATAGTATCCTTCGTGACCCGGTTCGCAAGGACCAGTTACATATGCATCAAATCTACTATAGTCACGAATATCACAATACATTTGATCGCCTACGGCATTGTACGGAACCACATAAAAGTGTATGTATTTGATGGTTTTATTAGAGGTGTTGGTCCATGAAATTCTCATATCAACACCATCGGCGGAGTTTATATCATCTACATATACATCGTGAATTTGAACAATGCTCTGCAACTCTTCAGCAGTCCATCCGATTCTCTCATTACATCTAGTACAAACTCCTGTGGTTGTTGTGTGACCAAGGACTGCTATTATCTCTGTTTCTTTTTTTGAACATTTAGAACAAACGCGCTCTTTTGTTCCTGAGGCAGTGCAGCTTGCGGTTGTTTTTTCGCTCCATGCACCATAGGAATGCTCACAAGGTGTATTGTTATTGCTTTCATTATTGTCTTGATTTCCGCCATTGGATGATTCATTATCATCGTTTGTAGCTAACATTGAAGCACCGCAATCAGAGCAGTATTTAACCCCATTAGAATTTTCGTATCCGCATTTAGGGCATGGTTGTGTGTTTTCTCCATTACAGGCAGTAAAACAGAATATCGTTAACAAAACGAGAATAGAGATTAGGATTTTTTTCATAGTCATTCCTCCATAAAATCAAAAAGTGCGCTGACCGGAGCCAACGCACAAAAAACGCAAACCCCGAGTCGCTAAACCAACTTGAATACGACAGAGCTAATCTGCTTTCTACAAGTGGGATCTGCATTTTTATCAAATCCATATGTAGAAAGCCGAAAAAGGGTATAGTACCCCCCTTGCAAACAAAAAAGCTCTTTTTTACATATTAAGTTGGTTTAGCGTTCTTATTATACCACGTTTTTATAAATAATTCAAGTATTATTGAGCAATAAAAAACAAATTTTGGCACCGTGGCGTGTGCTTGTCTTGATACAAGTCGGCGTCGCTAGCTAGCCCCCACAACTCGCTTCGCTCGTTTAGGGGAGCCCTGCATGCTCCGCCGAGCCAAGCACACGCCACTAACTAAAAAACACTACTTAACAAAAAAAGAAAAACGGAAAACTTAACCTAACGTCATTTGACAAGACTAGCCGGGAGGGATAGATTTAAAAAGAATTTATCCCTCTTTTAAAACAACAAAAAGAAACAATCAAAATATCAACAACTATCTCACCGAAACAAGTGGCTAATTACGCGGTCTAGACCGAGCAAAATGGCATCAAAATTGGAGCGCTTGGGTAAACATACCTATCCCATTTATCAAAAGTCTTGATTAGGTGTAGACCGAGAAAAGTGAATGTAAAATTTGAGGCTTTTTTTGATTGCAAAAACGAAAATTCTTCAAAAAATTTTCAAAAAAGTGGTCTTTTGAGGCGAGATGTACCCAGATGTGTACATCTCGCCCTTGACTTTAGATTTTTGAATATGTTATGATAAAAGCAGAGGTTTTTATTAGCCCATAATG
>JAZRBV010000073.1:0-85816 GCA_045635225.1 Eubacteriales bacterium | reverse complement strand
TTGGTGTAGAGGGGATTATTCCCGTATTGATAACGCCCAACTTGAAAAAATTGCTAAAAATGAAAGACTCGAATATCTTTACCATTATGTTGGCTATCAATCTATTATTATCAAGTTGTTTAGCCAAACTTATATCACTCTTGACATAGTAACCGACTATATTGAATATGAATGGATTGTTTGACAAATTCCAATTTATCGAGCAAAAGATATCGAGAAACCACGCACCTTTTTTGCGTTTTTACCTACGCTTACGCACCGTTTGTGTGTCTCTTCGCAACAAAAAAACACCGACCTTGTGTCGGTGTTTTTTTGTTGTCGGAGCGAAGCTCCAACTTCGGACTAGGCACTTGCGCCGGCAAGTGCGCTGGTTCGCATTCGCCGTCCGTAGATCGACAAGCTCGCTTGTCAGGCGCAGGATGTGCGAATATTCGCTCCGCGAATACCCAGCTTCCGCGTTGTAAATCGCACCGACCTTGTGTCGGTGTTTTTTCATTTCCCTCTTGCAACATTTTTCATGATATGTTATAATTAGTAGTAACGTATATTTTCACGAAAGAGACACTATGAAAAACCTCATCTCACTGTTTCTCACGATGCTGAAGATCGGCACGTTCACCTTTGGCGGTGGATATGCTATGATCGCGCTGATGGAGAATGAATTCGTTACTAAGAAGCAGTATATCAGCTACGACGAATTTATGGACGTTGTGGCTATTGCGGAATCGACACCCGGACCTATAGCGATAAATCTCGCTACCTATATCGGCTATAAGCGCGGTGGCGTGCTTGGCTCGCTTGCCGCAACGATCGGTATGTGCATTCCGTCGTTTACAATCATATATCTTATCTCGTTGTTTTTCGATGCGTTTCTCGAACTCAAGCCGGTCGCAGCGGCGTTCCGCGGAATACAGGTCGGCGTCATCTTTATCATAATGATGGCAGGCGTGAAGATGCTATCGAGCATAAAGAAAAATGCTTTTAACATTGCAGTCATCTCGCTGACGGTAGTGCTATCGATATGCTTCGCACTATTCTCAGTCAACTTCTCTGCGGTGTTCTATATTTTGCTCAGCGGTCTGCTCGGACTCGTCATATACCTCATCGGATATATCAAGGGAGGTAAGGCGAGATGATATACCTTGAACTATTTTTAGCATTTCTGAAGGTCGGTGCACTCTCATTCGGCGGTGGTCTCGGAATGATATCACTGATACACGATACGTGCGTTTCGTCGGGGTGGCTCTCCGAGGCGGAGCTGCTCAATATGATAGCGCTCGCAGAGTCGACACCCGGACCTATTGCGGTAAACATCGCGACCTTTGTAGGATCGTCGCAGGGCGGCTTCTTCGGTGCACTGTGCGCGACACTCGGAATAGTTCTGCCGTCTTTCATAATAATACTGATAATCGCGTCGCTTGCAAGGAACCTGCTAAAATATGCAGGTGTGAAAGCAACCCTCGCAGGTATGCGACCCGCCATAGTGGGACTTATAATTTCCGTGACGGTTACCATGATGCTCAGCCAGATATTCTCCATCGAGACCGTAGCAAGCACACTGTCGCTCGAGTGGCGCGGTGTTGTAATACTCACATCTCTGGCACTGTTCACGGTGCTGTATACTAAATTGCGAAAAAAGGCACTCTCCCCTATCGTGCTGATACTGATATCCGGTGCGCTCGGAATGCTGTTATACGGATGATAACGGCAAAAATCTCGACACGCCCCATGACTAATTCATATTTTTTGCTATTACACACATGCAAATATACAAAACTTGATCAAAAGAAAAGAGGTTCCATATGAACGTAATAGTTTGCGTCGACGATAGCATGGGTATGATGTTCAACAATCGTAGACAGAGCCGTGACGTGCGTGCGTGCGAGGATATGCTTGCGCTGGCGGGTGGCGATCTCATAATAACTCCGTACTCCGAAAAGCTGTTCCGCGATCTTGGCGGTTACAGGCTTTCCATTAATCCACTGGCTACGGCGGGTAAAGGAGAATACGTCCTGATAGAGGACAGAGGACTCGCCCAGCACGTGGACGGGATAGAGAGACTTGTGATTTATCACTGGAACAGATCATATCCGTCGGACAAAAAACTCGACACGCCTCCCGCCCAATACGGTTTTAAGCTCATAGACACCTATGAATTCGAGGGTAAATCTCACCCGAAGATCACGAGGGAAATATACGAGCGATGAAGCGATCTGTACTGTCATTTTGTTCGGTACTTCTCTTACTCACACTGCTATTCTCCTGCTCGGACGACGCACTGACGATCAGCGATATCCCCGAATATGACGGAAAGCTATACGTGACCGTGAACGGCAACGTGCCGTTCTTTGAGGAAGAGGAGATAACCGATAAGTCATACGAATATTATTCACCGCTCGACTCGCTCGGAAGATGCGGTGTAGCGCACGCCTCGATAGGGCGTGACCTGATGCCGACCGAGGAGCGTGACGAATCGCTCTCTACGGTATCCCCGAGCGGTTGGATCTATAAGGGAGTATCAAATAACAGATACTACGAAAGCTTCGACGGATATCTCTATCACAGATGTCATCTGATAGGATTCCAGCTTGCAGGCGAGAATGCAAATGAGAAAAATCTTATCACGGGTACCGGTTATTTTAACGTGAAGGGTATGCTTCCCTTTGAAAATATGATCGCAGACTGCGTTGAAGAGACCGGACTGCACGTCATGTACCGAGTCACCCCTCTTTACGACGGATATGAGCTTGTGGCGCGCGGAGTGCTGATGGAGGCGTTGAGTGTCGAGGACGAGGGGGCGGAGATATGCTTCTGCATTTTCGTATACAACGTTCAGCCCGGAATCGAGATCAATTATTTCAACGGCGTCAGTCGTGTGATGGGTGACGGTTACGTCGACCTCGATCAGCCCATTGGATATATGGAGAGCTTCATCATCAATAAGAAGAGTCTCAAATATCATATGCCCGATTGCGTATACGCAAGGAATGCAAAGGAAGAAAACCGAATTGATTTCAGCGGAAGACTCTCTGACCTAAAGGCGGCGTATCCCGATGCAACCCCTTGCAGTGCGTGCTTTGACGATGATTAAAACAGTACTTAAAGGAGTAAATAAAATATGAAATTTGATTTGAGAAAGTTGCTGGCGCTACTGCTCGTTGTCGTAACGCTTATGCTATCCGGCTGTAACGTACCTGTTATTCCCGACGGCGGAGAAATAGGCGGAGAAACCGGTGGCGAAACAGGCGGAGAAACCGGTGGCGAAACAGGTGGCGAAACAGGCGGTGACCAGACCGGTGACACACTCAGCAACATAATAATAGGCGGTGAAAGGATACCTGCGTACAGCGGCGAGGGCTACGTTGCTGTCAACGGTAATATTCCCTTCTTCACAGATGACGAGATAACCGATGAAGGTTATTATACATATACGGAGCTTGATGCACTCGGCAGATGCGGTGTTGCTATAGGCTGTATTGGTCCGGAAACGCTTCCCAAGACACCGCGAGAATCCATAAGCCATATAACGCCGTCGGGCTGGAAATACAACGGTGTAAGTAACAACCATACCTATCCCGAGCTTATCGGTCAGAATACCGTATACAACCGTTCGCATCTGCTTGCAAATCAGCTGGTAGAGGAGGACGTTGACAAGAGAAATCTCATCACGGGTACGCGCTATATGAACCAGATCGTGATGAAGTCGTTTGAGAATATGGTTGCCGACTACGTGAAGGAGACCGACGGACACGTTATGTATCGCGTGACGCCTATATTTGAAGGCAACAACCTCGTGGCAAGCGGCGTGCTGATGGAGGCGTGGAGCGTCGAGGACGACGGCGAGGACGTTTGCTTCTGCGTATTTCTCTACAACGTTGAGCCGGGTGTTGAGATCAATTACCTGACAGGCGAGAATTGGCTCGCGGGCACATCAGGCGGCGAAAACAATGACAATGATGGCGGCGATACCGATGGAGAGACCATCACAGAGATCAACGCTCTGCCCACAGAAAACACCCCATATCATCTCACCGTTACCGCGGCAGGAGTGCGCTACTACTTCGCGGGTGAGTTGAGCTCGAACAAGACACTCAAGACGACGACCAGCGCCGAAAAATCAGTTGCGATGTATTTTGAATCCGCAGGTGAAGAAGGCTCGTACTACGTTTACTATCTCGTAGGAAGCACCAAGCACTATATCACAATGACGGCAAACAAGACCACTGTATTCAAAACAGTTACCACTAAGTCTGAGGCTACCACATGGAGTGTAAATCTTGCTACGAAGCAGATCGTCAACGGCACTTATAACACACGTGCACTCGCGTTCTATGCAAATGCATCGGATATCCGAAGCTATGCAACATCCCAAAGCAATGTATGGGTATGGGTTGCAGAATAGTATTTAAGCAACCAACCGCATATGTTTTCAAAACGAAAGGCGGAGAGTTGTTATGAACTATAAGGAGCTCGAAAAGTTGCGTGAGCTACGTCACGTATTCGATCAGAATTACAGAATAACAAATCTGTACGCTATGCTGCTGGAGAGGTTTCCCGAAATAATCACCAAAGAGATGATAAACACGCTTACCGAGGACGGCGAGCTAAGTCCTACAGAGGCGGTCACGGCACTGCTGACGGAAATATTCGGTCTGAGTTGGGATAAAGCAGAGGATCGCGAGCTGATACGCAAGTATCTCACGCCATCGGTAAGACTGCTCGACGCGAACAAGTACAGACGTAACCCTTACTACGTTAATATTCATATTGATGATATAAAGGACGGCGCGTGGGAGCTAAAGCACGAGAGCTACAACCCCTACCGTGCGGTCATAGCGCACGATATGATAGTCGGCGACGATTTCGCGGAAATACCTCCCCTCGGCTTTTTCACAGAGAGCTTTGAGTTCCCGGCGGTGCTCGAGGGCGGCAACGAATGGATGACGCTGACACCCGTCGATCTCGATACCTGTGACGAAGCGATAGAGTCGGCACACGGAAAAGTGGTGACGTTTGGTCTCGGACTCGGATACTATGCATATATGGCATCTGAAAAAGATAGCGTAGACTCGGTCACGGTGGTGGAAAAGAGCCGTGAGGTGATACGTCTGTTCAAAAAGCATATCCTACCGCAGTTTCCGCACAAGGACAAGGTTAGGATCGTAGAGGCAGATGCATTCGAATACGCGGAAAAGGTTATGCCCACCGAAGGATACGACGTCGCATTCGTAGACACCTGGCGCGATGCATCGGACGGCGCTCCTATGTATGAGAAAATGCATGCACTCGAGCACCTATCGGAGGGAACGGTATTCCTCTATTGGATAAAAAATTTCCTAATATCCCGACTGAGAGCTATAAAATTTGAGGAGCTCTACGAGCAGGCAGAACGCGGCGACGAGTATCCCGCGACATACGTCGACGTCGTAAACGAGCTCAAAAAAATATAAGAAAAAACTCGGCATAGAGTGGTTTAGCCCCACCCCGTGTCGAGTTTTTCTGTATTTAGAGTCCTAAAATGCCATTTGCAATATAGAAATAAACAATAAGCGAAAGTGCGTCCACGACGGTCGTAATAAGCGGCGATGCCATAACGGCAGGGTCAAGTCCTATCCTCTTCGCTACTATGGGAAGAATAGCACCGACGACCTTGGCGAGTATGATAGTAACGGCGAGGGATAGCGATACGGTCAAGGCAACAATGAGGGTCACCTCTGAGTTACCGAGCAACAGTCTCTCTATCAGCTCAACCTTTACAAAAGTAGCGACACCGAGCGTCAAGCCGCAAAGTATACCGACACGCAGTTCCTTCCAGAATACGCGCCACAGATCGGAAAACTCTATCTCCATATGCGAGAGGCTACGTATCACGGTGACCGACGACTGTCCGCCGGAATTACCCGACGTACCCATCAGCATGGGGACAAAGAGGACGAGGACTGCGGGGAGTGCGCTCTCGAAGCTGGCGAGTATTGTGCTGGAAACGGTAGCCGATATCATAAGTATGACGAGCCATGGTATGCGCGTCTTCCATATATCGAAAACAGAGGTCTTGAGATACGGAGTCTCGGCAGAGGTGGTGATAGCCGCCATCTTTGCAAAGTCCTCCTCTGACTCCTCGTTAAGGACAGATATAGCGTCATCCATAGTGATGATACCGACGAGACGGTGCTCGCGATCAACGACAGGCATAGCAAGGAAGCCATACTTTTGGAATTTCAATGCGACCTCTTCCCTATCGTCGTCGGTATATGCGAAAACTATGTTCGAGTCCATAATATCCAAAAGAGGGGTATCCGGATCGGATATCAAAAGCTGTCTGGCGGTTACCATGCCTAAAAGATGGCGATCCTTGTCGGTCACGTAAGACGTATAGACAGTCTCTTTATCAAGTGCGACGCGTCTGATATGCTCGAGAGCCTCAAAGACGACCATTCCCTCGCGCAGACGTACGTACTCCGTGGTCATCACAGTACCCGCGGAATTTTTCGGATAGTGGAGAATGGTGTTTATCATCTCTCTGTCGTCGGGTGTCGAGGATTTGAGAATTCGCTTGACCACAGTGGCGGGCATCTCCTCAATAATATCGACGGTATCGTCGATATACAGCTCCGCGAGCATTTCCGAAAGCTCACGGTCGGAGAAGGAGCCGATAAGGCGCTCCTGTGTTTCCGGGTCCATCTCTACGAAGGTCTCCGCGGCGAGTTCCTTTGGAAGAAGACGAAAGACGAGCGTATGCGAGCTCTTATCCGTCTCGGTGAATATCTCGGCGATATCGGGCGCCGCAATGTCAGAGAGAAGCTCGCGCAGCTCTCTGTATCTTTTATTTGTGATATGCTCCTCTATAAGAGCGGAAACCTCCTCTACCGATATCTCGTCTATCGGGGTGAGGAGGTCGTCGTAAACGTAATTTTTTTCTTCCATTTCTGCCTCCATGCGGCAGATGCAGGAGACGTAGCTTAACACCCCTGACAGCCGCCGACGTTTTTGTTAATTATTCCTATGTAGCAACTTCGACTAGAGTCAGACATATCAAGGTCTCTCCTTCCGTTTTTTTAGCAAATATATTATAACTCCCAAACAGTAAAATGTCAACAAAAAATTTATTTAAGCAGCTCAGCGATATCATTTTCACCGTAAACGGCGATCCCGCGCGCGGCAAGATACTCTGCCGCGACGCCCATACGCCGGGTCAAGGTCGATGTGAAGCTGCCGTCGTATATCACGTCCTTGCCGCAGGACGGACTCCGCTCCTTCAAGAGGGCGGTGTCACAGCCGTGCTCCAGTGCAACGGCGTATGCGTGCTCCGCTCCGTGAAGGAAATTTTCCGTGACATCGGTTCCGTCGCGCATCACAACTTTATCTCCACACCTCTCACTCGGAGTGCGGGGCGTGGGAAGTCCTCCGTCGACCTCGGGACATATAGGTATAAGCTCGTATCTCTCGGTCAGCATATCGACGTCGACACGCTTCACGCTCCTGCCGTCATAGCGGCAGGGTGTGCCGAGAAGGCAAGCGCTGATAAGTATTTTCTTCTTCATTTCTACTTTCCTCTTTAATGCTTAAGAATATCGTTTTTAACGCCTTCGAGATCTCCCGCGCCCATCACAACGATAGTGCCGTCGGTATGCTCGAAAACATAGCTTGCTACCTCATAATCCGGCAAAAACGTAGCACGCCCCCCTATCTCTCGAGCGAGACGCCGCGAATTCACGCCTGCAATCGGCTCTTCACGAGCGGGGTAAATATCGGTCAGGATGACGTGATCGGCAAGAGACAGCGCGGCTATAAATTCCTCCCACAGTGCCTTTGTCCGAGTGAAGGTGTGAGGCTTGAAGACCACTGTAACGCGATCCGAGTGTGCGATGCGAAGAGCATTTATATTGGCGGCGATCTCTGTAGGATGATGTGCGTAATCGTAGTATATCTCTCTGCCAAGTTGATGTCCGACGAGCTCCAGCCTACGAGGTACCGTACGGAATTTAGATACCGCCTCGCGCACTGCGGAAATATCCACGCCGAGCTCAAGCGCAGTAACTATTGCCGCAACGGCGTTGGAGACATTATATACGCCCTGCATATTCAGAACAAAGCTGCCAAGGGACGTGCCAAAGTGGTAGAGAGTGAATCCGTATCCACTCTCGCCAAAGGTGTTGATGAGGTATCGGTAATCGGTGCGCTCACCCTCTCCGTAGCTGACAGTCCTGCACCTCAGGTCGTAGGCAACATCGGCGAGGTGCTCGTCATCACCGTTGATGACGCAAAAGTCGGTTGCCCTGCCCAGTGCCTTGGTAAATGAGCGCTTCAGTGCATCTATGTTTTCAAAATAATCCACGTGATCGAGCTCGAGATTGAGTCCCACGGTAACGGTGGGATTAAATTCCAGAAACGAGTCCTTATATTCGCACGCCTCGTATATAAGATATGAGTTACCGCCGCGGCGCAGGGCATCGCCCGTCGAGAGCTCGGCGCCGGAAAGAACGGTGGGATCCATCGAGGCGTGAGTAAATATCTCGCTAAGCATTGAGGTGACGGTGCTCTTACCGTGCGTGCCGGATATACCTATCCTACTCTTATAATCAAGCATTACCGTACCGAGAAATCTCGCGCGAGATATGAGCGGTATGCCCAATGTGTGAGCACAGAGCATCTCGGGATTGTTCGGTGCGATGGCGTGAGAATAAACGAGTGCTGTCGCCCCCGGGACGTTTGCGCCATCGTGGCCTGCGTGTATAGAGGCTCCAAGCTCGACGAGCTTATGTGCATTTTTGCCGATGATGCGATCACTGCCCGTAACCTTTATCCCTCGCAAAAGTGCGAGATGAGCAAGCGACGCCATAGATACTCCGCCTATCCCTACGAAATGCAACACCGTGTCGGGAGCTTTGAGTATCTGTCGTATCTTATCCTGGCTGATATTTGATTTCTGCATAGTCCCTCCTCTCTATGTATTGCCGGCATTAACATAGTATGAATCCGCGAAGGTTATGTGATATATTTCACATTCAAGGGCACAAATTATGCGTGAGTATGTACTTTTTAATCAAAAAAAGTTGATTTTCGGAAAGATAATGGACATTTTCGGTGTTAATGTAATTTATTTACAATTTTATTACAATTCTTTAATAAATCGCAGTCGATATAGGTGTATAATTTTACCATATAGGCTGTATACTATATACGTAATATCGTTTACAGAGCATAGTAGACTAACGAAAGGAATGTTATCATGCAGTTGACTGACATCAAGATCAGAAAATTCTTTGATGAAGGACCTATGAAGGCTATCGTATCGGTGACGTTTGACGATTGTCTCGCAGTTCACGACATCAAGGTGATCTATGCGCGTGAGAGGTACTTCATCGTAATGCCCTCGAGAAAAAATCCGGACGGCACCTACCGCGATATCGTGCATCCTATCAATGCTGATTTCAGAGCGTCTCTGGAAGAGCAGATAATAGATGCATACCACGTGCAGCTTGTAGCGGCACAGCACGATATGGAAGCTATCGAAGCCTCCGACGATGCTGTAATTCTCTGATCACCGACAGTCGGAGATTGAATATCTCACACCGATCAGTCTGCACCGTACAATTCACATATCCGACATGCACAAAAGCGTGCAATATTTTAAAAAGCAACTGCCTTACCCGACTCGGGTAGCGGCAGTTGCTTTTTCTTTACCTCGGCAGAGAGCCGACGGTGTTAATTATGCGTTGAACTCTTCCTCTGCGGAAAGCTCCTCAATGTTAGCCTCCTCAGCGGGAGCCTCTGCGGTCTCCTCAGCTACAGCCTCAACGGGAGCCTCTGCGGTCTCCTCAGCTACAGCCTCAACGGGAGCCTCTGCGGTCTCCTCAGCTACAACCTCAACGGGAGCCTCTGCAGTCTCCTCAGCTACAACCTCAACGGGAGCCTCTACAGCTTCCTCAGCTACTGCCTCAGAAGCCTCAACGGTCTCTTCAGCTGCCTTGCGAGCTCTTGTCTTCTTCTTGGGAGTGCCTGCTTCAACATCCTTCTGCTTATCGAGAGTGGATCTCTGCTCACGAAGAACCTGCTTCTGAGAGGTGAGAGCCTCCTTCTGTGCTGCAAGAACCTCAGCCTGGCGCTCTGCGATCTCAGCCTGGAGCTCGGCATTCTTATTGTTGCCGTTGATGATGGTCTGCTGTACGCCGATTATATCCTTCTGTGCCTGCATTACAGACTTCATAGCCTCTTCAAGAGTGGACTGGGTCTCAACAACTACGCGCTGAGTCTCCTCCATGCTCTGCTGAGCCTCGGTGAGAGCCTGCTGACGCTCGGACATAGACTTCTGCTGCTCGAGAAGAAGAGTCTGCTCCTGAGCAATGGTAACCTGATCCTGACCGATAACTCTCTGGTTAACCTGGATACCCTGCTGTTCACGAAGAGTGTGACGCTGCATATCGTTGGTCTGCTTCTGAAGGTCACCTGCCTCTGCCTGTCTCTCAGCGAGAGTGGAATAAGCTGCGGTAAGGTCTGCCATATCTGCGGTAAGGGACTTGAGGCTATCCATCATAGCGGTGAGCTTGTCGATAAGGAACTGCTCATCCTCAAGAATGGTCTTCTCAAGATCTGCGATCTCGTCAGCACCGTAGGTTCTGGAAACGAGTGCGGGAGTCTGTGCTGCTGCAGGAGCGGCTACTACCTGTGCCTCGCCTACGGGAATATTTACGGGATGGTTCTCGAGGAACTTCTCGATACGCTTATCGAATGCGAGAACGAACTTCTGCATAGTAGCAGCGATAGCCTTCTCAACAACAGCGGAAACATCAACGGTAACGGGAGCGATCTTAGGCTCAAGCTCGAGCTCTGCTGCAGGATACTCTGCGGGAGCGGGAACTACCTCTGCCTCGGGAGCAGCCTCCTCTGCGGGAGCCTCCTCAACAGGAGCCTCTTCCACTACCTCTTCCACTGCAGGCGCTACGGGTGCCTCCTCTACGGGAGCCGCCTCTACTGCAACCTCAACAACGGGAAGAGTGATGCCGTCGGTGATGGACTGAACGTTAAGTACGCGATCGGTGAGGTCAGCGGTGTACTTGTCGCACTCTGCGGTGTACTTCGCAGCCTTCTTCTCGGGAAGAAGATTAGCTATGTTAGCATAATCCTCACGGATAGCATTTGCAAGATAGTTGATATTGTTGGCAACGGTCTGGTATACCTGTGCGTTGTTAAGAAGCTCGGCACGTGCAGCCTCGAACTTCTCGGAATTCTTAGCGTTAGCCTTCTTCTCGAAGGACTTCTTAGCCGACTCATAGTACTTTGCGGAGGAGGCAACATCCTTAGCCGCAGCCTTGTAAAGACCTAACTGCTCTGCCGCCTTCTTCTTATTTTCCTTGATGGTATTGTAGAGCTCCGCCACCTTAGCGTTGATCTCTTTCTTAGACATTGTATTAACTTCGGACATGATTTTCCTCTTTCTCCGCATAGCGGTAATCAATTACAGTAATATTATAGCAAATTAATATAGGGTCGTCAATAGTTATCGGCAATTTTTTGGCAAATTTTTTTAAATTTTTTTCGTTTTTTGCACTTTTTTCGGCCTTGATCCCCCACTTATGCGCTTTTCTGGTGCATTTGAGACAAGAGGACACGCACCGCACACCCCATTTTCGGTGAAAATATCCGCAAATACCTGCAAAATGAAAGCAAGAGATTACAAAACGGCGCATTTTCCCCGTTTCAAGCAAAAGAAAAAAGGTTGCCGACTGTGTGTCGGCAACCCGGAAAATAGCAGAATTAGTGGCAGATGCACTTCTCGGTATCCTTGTCAAAGATGTGGATACGGGAGGTATCGATAGCAACCTTGATCTTGTCGCCTGCCTGTGCCTTGGAGCGAGAGGAAACACGAGCGATAATATTCTTACCGTTGGTTGCATCCTCCATGCCGTCGAAGCCGAGGTAGAGATAGATCTCTGCACCCATAAGCTCGGTGACGTCAACGTCAACTTCCATGGTGGTGTCAGCAAGAGTCTGGAGGTACATGGGCTCGTCGTGGATAGCCTCAGGACGGATACCGAAGATAACCTCCTGACCGATGTACTCCTTGAGATCGGGGTTGTTGGACTTCTCGGGAGGAAGCTTGACCTCGGTGGTACCGAGAGTAGCATAGAGGTCGTTGTCGTGCTTGACAAGCTTACCGGTAAGGAAGTTCATCTGAGGAGTGCCTATGAAGCCTGCAACGAAGAGATTGCAGGGAGCGTCATAGAGGTTCTGAGGAGTATCTACCTGCTGGATGATACCGTCTCTCATAACAACGATACGGGTCGCCATGGTCATAGCCTCGACCTGGTCGTGAGTAACGTAGATGAAGGTGGTCTCAACCTTCTTGTGAAGCTTGGTAAGCTCGGTTCTCATGCTCGCACGAAGCTTAGCATCGAGGTTGGAGAGCGGCTCGTCAAGAAGGAATACCTTGGGGTTACGAACGATAGCACGGCCGAGAGCAACTCTCTGCTTCTGACCACCGGAAAGAGCCTTGGGACGGCGCTCAAGAAGATGGTTGATGTCAAGGATTCTTGCAGCCTCCTCAACGCGTCTCTTGATCTCCTCCTTCGGAACCTTGCGGAGCTTAAGACCGAACGCCATGTTATCGAAAACGGTCATATGGGGGTAAAGAGCGTAGTTCTGGAACACCATCGCGATATCTCTGTCCTTAGGAGCGATATCGTTTACGTATCTGTCGCCGATGTAGAGCTCACCCTCGGTGATCTCCTCAAGTCCTGCGATCATACGAAGTGTAGTGGACTTACCGCAACCGGAGGGACCGACGAAGATAAGGAACTCCTTATCCTTGATCTCAAGGTTGAAGTCGGATACGGCGGTAACGCCGCCGGGATACTTCTTGTAAATGTGTCTGAGTGAAAGACCTGCCATTTTGTTTTCTCCTTAAAATAAATTTTCTAACGCTAACATTATAACAGATTCAAAGGAAATTTCCAATCGTCATTTTGCCGATTTTTGAATTGAGATTTTGTATAGTGTGCACAAAAATCAGGTTGCGATTTTGTGAACATCAACCGAAAGAAGATCAACTTTCTAATTTATTAGAATTTTGCTCGCGGTATACGCGCGGCGAGACGAAATACCTTTCTCTGAAGCGCTTGATGAAGTAGGAGGTGTCACCGAAGCCGAGCAAGATTCCTATCTCCGCGACCTTATTCTCGGTATGCACCAGATACTCGCAGGCGCGCTCGAGACGAAGATTCAATCTGTATCCCGCAGGGGAGGCACCCATACACTTGTGAAAGAGACGTCGGAAATACACCTCGCTGATGTTACACATTGCGGCGAGGCTCTCGACGGATGTGTCCTCGGCAAGATGTGAGTGCAGGTATTCGACTCCGGTGCCGATGAGGCCGAAGCCTTCCATCACCCGACTGTTGTTACTGCATTCTCCGAGAAGCGAGATAAGATTATAAATACCCACATTGTAGCGCGAGGGTACACGGCAGAGCGAGCGCGCGTGTAGTTCGATCTCGGAAAAGATGGGACGGGCGGAGGGCAGCGTGAATATTTCGATACCGTTCGGCTCAGGCTCCGTACCGCTTTCTATATCAAAGTTGACGCCGACGGTGCCGGAGCGCTCGGACTCAAAATCCGAGAAGGTGACGGTGTACTGACTGCCGCGTGGCACGTATACTACATCGCCGGCACTCACATGCAGGACGCGACCGTCCAAAAGATCGTAACGTGCGGAGCAACCGTCGAGAAGGAACAAAAGATGTTTTTCCTTCGGCTCACCGATGCAGGTCCACATCTTGCTCTGTCGCCAATACTGCCTGAGGCAGTTGACGAATGAGATGCGATAATCGGTTTTGTAAAATTCACACAGCTTCATTTTTCGGCTCCCACAGTGGTTTTTTTACAGTTTATCACAACGCACGGAAATAGTCAACAGTTTCGAAAAATTATATTTTTTTGTCAGTTAGTTACTTGAAAACGGCGAGAGATGGGTATATAATTATCACGAAGGGAGATTCTTCTATGGGTTACTTGTTTTTATTTCTTTCAAAGCTTTCCGCTATCTTGAAAATGATCGCTATGAAAAAATGCGGTAACATCGCGTCCGGCAGTGAAAATAGCCTGCGGATAAATCTTATACGTTCGCTGGGGTGTCTTTTGATATCCATTGCGGTTTCCTGTGCAATCGGCTTTAGGGAAATGAGCGCGGTGGGGGTATGGATCGCCGTCGGATACGGCGTAGCGAACGCCCTACTCCTCTTCTCATGGGTGCTCGCGGCCGAGCACGCATCGCTGTGCACGGTCGAGATATTCTGCATGGCAGGCGGCGTGATAGTGCCTATGCTGGTGACACCGTTATTCCTCAGCGGAGAGACGGTCGGCGTGCTCGCGTGGGTCGGGGCAGCACTGCTGTTGCCGGCGGCGTTGCTGCTGTTTCCGCGCAGCTCGGGCGGATCTACCTCTATCTCAGCTCTGCCTATGCTACTGCTCGCAGGCGCGGCAAACGCGGGATGCGTTCTGTCACAAAAGCTGTATGCGGCGTACGGAGGCGGTACAGCCGCCGACTTTAATACGGTATCGTTTGCAACGACAATACCCGTACTGGTGATCATCTATATTCTGCTGAGAATGTTTAAAAAAGGCGCAAACAATACAGAAAACGACACAAAAGTCCCCAAAACGCTAATTATAGTTTACATTATCATCGCTATTATAGGATTATACGGAGCACAGTATCTGCACACCTTGGCTTCCGGTCTGCTACACAGTGAGGTTCTGTTCCCTCTCTCCTACGCGATGTCCATGCCTCTGACGCTGCTGACGGACGCGCTGTTTTTCCGTGATAGGATACGCGCACTCAGCGTAGTGGGAATACTGCTCGCAGTGATAAGCGCGGTGCTATGCAATCTGTAACAGAGGTACAATATATTATATAATGTAGGAAATTTAAAAAAACAACAGCTGAAAGGAGCACTGGGAATATGGATACTCAATATAACAGACCAACCTCGTGGAAGATAATTTACTCGCAATATGAGGGCGTGGAAAGGCGTGCGATAGAGCTGATATCCCGCGAGGCAGGCGAGCGTATAATACGCGAACCCGAGGTGTATAGGCTACACGTTCTGCCCTGCGAGCGAGAGAGTGAAAACACGGTGATAGAGCACAGCGCGATAGTGATAGGCACATACGGCGAAAGTTCACTGGTGCGTAGATTTATATCAGAGAGCGAGCTTCCCGACGGTGCATACGCCGTTAAGGTTTTAAGAAATCCCTCTTGCGCCGGCGGCAGTATCGTAGTCATAGCCGCCAGATGTGCGAAGCACCTTTACCTTGCGGCGGCAACTTTCATCGACGATTATTCGATGATACACTCCCCGAAAAGCGGCTCTCTCATTTTAAGACACGAGCTATATACGGCACCCCTTGCGGAGGCTCTCATAGTCAGACGTCCGAAAATAGAAACGAGGTCGATATTCGCCTGGGGTCACCCGATAAACGATTATCGCGGATTTATATCCGATTCCGCTCGAGTAGGTATAAACCAGATAATACTATGGAACGATTACGCCCCCATCAACGCTAAAGAAATCGTGGAATACGCACATTCCTTCGGAATAGAGGTGATATGGGGCTATGCCTGGGGCTGGTGCGAGGGGCAATGTGAGAACGCAAAAGATATCGAGCCCGAGACGCTAAAGAATCTGAAAAAGCAGATAGTGGAGCAATACGACACCGTGTGGCGCGGTCTCGGTGACGGAATATACTTCCAATCCTTCACCGAGAAAAACGTCGATAAGATCGGTAACAGGAGCATCGCAGAGGCGGTGGTCGCACTCGTAAACGATGTCGCAGAGGCACTCTACGAGCGCGATCCCGAGCTCCATATTCAATTCGGTCTTCACGCGACATCGGTCAAAAACGAGCTCGACAAGATTGCCGCTGTAGATAAAAGGATCGAGATCGTGTGGGAGGATTGCGGTGCGTTCCCTTATGCATATATGCCGCAACACGTTAGCGAAGAGGAGCTTAACTCGGCGCTCAGCTTTACAGAAAAGATAATCAAGCTTCGCGGAGACGACGCACGTACGGGACTCGTCTTCAAGGGCTTTGCAATTCTGGATTGGAGTCGCAGTCGCTTCGTACACCAGAGAGGTCCGTTCATTCTCGGCGATGGCTCTCCCCTGCTCCTCGAGCACGATAGACGGCTTCGCTCCGACTCATGGCGCAGATATACCGCCGCATGGCTCCGCTACGGTGAATATGCACGAAAGGTTGCAGAGTACGCCTACAAGCTCACCGACGGTCGTATCAACCTGTGTATGGCAGGACTGTTTGACGGCGCGCTCTGGGCGCCATTCGCTATGTGCTCCTCTATATTTGAAGACCCGACAGAGTCATTCGACGATATAGCAGAACGCGTTATGAAGCGCAAAAATGTAAAAATAGATTAACATATTACAATTTTAAAGACCGATTTGAGATAAAGGCGAACATCTCAAATCGGTCTTCTTTATTTATTTACGAGTCTGCGAAGAGCACTCGGAGGATAGCCTATTCGCTTCTTAAAATATTTGGAGAAGTGCGAAAAATCATCAAATCCAACCATCGTAGCTATCTCTGAGATCTGATAGTTGGTAGTGTCAAGAAGCTCTATCGCCCTCTCCAATCTGTAATTCTGCAGATAACGGTGAAGCGACGTTCCCGTATGAAAAACCATAAGTCGGTTTACGTGATTTTTATGATATCCAAGCCTTTCAGCTATTATCTCATTTGAAAGAGGACCGCTGTAATTTTCCTTTATTACAGCGAGTATTTTTTCTATCTTGTCGTTGTCATAGTATCCATCTCCCCCCTTACCTTCCCTATCGATAAGGTCGACGAGAATTGAAAGGAGCCTGCCCGAGAGCTTGTGCTCATAGTAGCGAAGCTTGTTTTTATAGTCTGAAACCATACGTATAAGCTCCGTCTCAAATTCAAACGCCCGATGTATGCATACAACCTCGTAAAAAGGATGCTCCGAGGAGAATCCTTTTGGCAAAAGCATATTTTCCTCTTTGTAGTTTTCGAGCCTGCTTGGCAGGATTGGCGCTTTTCTATCGCTGTTTAAAAAATCCAAATCAAAGTTGAAGCCCGCGAGCACTAAATCCCTGCCATCCTCATTAAAAATCGAGTATTCAAGTCCGGGATGCCACACGATCAAGGAGCCGTGGCAAACGTCATATTCCTCATCGTTTACTATTATCTTTCCACGCCCTTCAACAACGTAAAAAAGTCTGAAATCGTAAGCAACCATTTTCTTAGAAGACAGAAAATCGTTTAACGTTATCAAATGCGCGTATCTTACAAACGGGCGAATGTTATCCAAAATATTATTCATATATGCTCCAAATGTTTATTTTAGACAAATTTAGGTTTGCTTTTTACTTGTATTATAACATTCATCCGTGATAAAATCAAGTTATAAAAATCATTTTTTGCAAGAGGCATACAAAATGATCGAGAGAAGAAAACAAATTGCGATATTTCAGGTATTGAATACGTTACAGAGAGGTAAAAATGAAACGCGATCTATTCGTTTTTGCAGGACAGTCCAATATGGTGGGAGCGTGCGCCTATCCGCCAAAGAAGAAGGTGAGTCTTCGTAACTCCTTCGAGTATAAGCACACCCCTAAGCGCCTCGGCGCGAAAAGCGGAAGCTTCGTTTCGACAGTCTATCCCGTAGGAGAGTTTTCCTATATTGATCTAAAGAGTGCCTACGCCCCCGATATGGTAGATGAAAACGGCCTGAGCAAGCTAAATAATTACAGAGAAAATGCTTATTTTTCTTCTTCGATGTCGAATTTGAAATCCGAAGCCGAGAGATCTGTTCA
This sequence comes from Eubacteriales bacterium, assembly GCA_045635225.1. Classification (GTDB taxonomy): domain Bacteria; phylum Bacillota; class Clostridia; order Oscillospirales; family CAG-272; genus UBA1740. The sequence goes on along the minus strand of JAZRBV010000073.1, from coordinate 67,967 downwards.
CCCATTTGCTATCTATTCCGAATCCACGGCTCCCCTCGGAGCTACTCTCGCTCCGTTTCTCGTCGAAGAATGGGAAAGGCTCGGCGGTGCTTGCGCCTATGCTCATATTGCAAAGGGCGGAGTCCCGATCGGCTACTATTTTACCGATGAAATGGTAAAGGAATATGAAGCAGTGAACAAAGTCTACAACGAAAAATACGGCACATCCTACTCTCCGGACATTTACGAAAGAATGGAAGGGGCGGCAGATTATTTTCTCGAAAAATGTAAGGACTTTTTCGAGGATGCAAAAAGCACCTATCCCGAAGACGAGCTATCCAACAAATGCCTTTTCTGGTTGCAGGGAGAATCAGATGCAAAATATGAGAGCATCGAATATCAGTTAAGACTTGAGGTTCTTTGGAAAGAAGCAAAGAAGATCGGCTTCACTCACTTTTTCATAATAAGGGTAGATTACTTTGGCTCTCCGTTGATATATCGGGTTATGAGAGCACAAGAGAATTTTGCCGATAGCAATTCCGACGTATATATACTGACAAGGGCTGCCTCATACCTTACCTTCCCCGGTCAGGAGGAGGACGGATGGTTCAAAATCACCCCCGGGGAGGAATACCGAGATTGTCGAGACAGTTACTTCGGTCTCAGTAACGATCATATAAATGAAAAGGGATTCATTCTTATTGCGAAGCGTTCTGCCCAAAACCTATACAGAGTTTTAGTCGAGGGCAAAGAGCCAATACTTGAAGAAGAAAATATTTTGCCGCTAATAATAGGAGAATGAAAAATGTATAACATTAAATTCAGCGATTATATTCCCGAGCCAAATCCCGCTAAAAGTGACAGAATAGTTGCCGCGCACTATTATGCTGCGTGGAAAAAGGGTGCGGCAGGAGTTCACGAAGGCTTTGACGATCTTGCAGAGGAATACCCCGACAGAACTCCGCTTATGGGTTATTATGACGAGGAAAACCCCGAGGTTTGCGACTGGGAGATAAAATGGGCTACCGAGCACGGTATCAACTGTTTTATTTACTGCTGGTACAGAAAGAAGGACAACGAGGGCAAGCCTGTATCGGTTGCCGATCTTCGTTGCGGACACGGTCTGCACGAGGCACTTTTCAACGCTAGATATGAAAAGCTCCTTAATTTTGCAATAATGTTCGAGGCGTCTCACCGTTGGGGCGGTACGGACGAGGAAGATATGGTCGAAAACCTTATGCCCTTCTGGATGGAAACTTATTTCAAGAAGGAAAACTATCTTTTGATAGATAACAAGCCCGTTCTGTTCGTTTTCTCACCGGATAGGCTTTCGCGGGAATGCTTCAAGAGCATCGAAAGTCAGAATAAAACCTTTGATGCCTGCCGTGAGTACGCAAAGAAATGCGGTTTTGACGGAATGATCTTTGCCGCCTGCACCACCGGCAAGGCCAACAGCGCAAGGTATAAGGAATTTTTGGAAGAGGGCTATGATTTCACATTCGGCTACAATTCCGGTTATAACGCCCCCTGCGATTTCTACTCCGATGAGGATGATATCGTAAACGAACAGTGCAATATCCTCAAAAGGCAGCTTGCAATCGACAACAAGAGATTCGTCCCTACGCCTTCCTGCTTCTCCGACCCTACGCCGAGATTTACCGAAAGATGGAACAACCTCGGCTGTAAATTCAGAGAATGGTGCAATATATGGTATCTTTCTCCCGAAAAATACAGAACTCTTCTCGAGCGAATGAAAGAGATCGCAGACTCGCTTCCCGACGATTCCTACGGCAAAAAAATTATAATGATCGACAACTGGAACGAATGGGACGAGGGACATTTCGTTGCGCCCAGCCACAAATTCGGCTTTAAATACCTTCAGGCCATCAGAGAGGTATTGACAGAGCGAAACAATCTCCCTGATTACAGAACGCCTGCCGATCAAGGCTTCGGAGATTACAACAAGTCATGGAAAACACCCGACTTCAAAGAATTCTGCGAGCGCAAACTAAAAGAATGAAAATAACAATGTTTTCAACAAAAATATGTGGGGTAAACAGATTTGTTCAAAAAGCAAAGGCGCAAAGTCATACAACGATATAACAGAACGCGTTATGAAACGCAAAAATGTAAAGATGGATTAACATATTTTGAAGAAAACGGCTACCCGTGTCAAATTAAGCACGGATAGCCGTTTTTGATATTTTCGGAAAAATTTAAGCGTTTGCAGCCTTAACGATAGCGGTAAACTTATCAGTCTTCAGCGATGCGCCGCCGATAAGACCACCGTCAACGTTGACCTTGGAGAGAAGCTCTGCGGCGTTAGCGTCGTTCATAGAGCCGCCGTACTGAACTGTGATAGCCTCTGCCGCATCAGTGCCGTACGCCTCTGCTACTGCCGCGCGGACAAAGCCGTTACCTTCGTCTGCCTGATCAGCAGTAGCGGTAACACCGGTACCGATAGCCCATACAGGCTCGTATGCGATGATAACGTTCTTGAGCTGCTCTGCGGTTACGTTTGTAAGCGCCATTTTGGTCTGATACTTAAGAAGGGTCTCGGTGTAGCCGAGCTCTCTCTCCTCGAGAGTCTCGCCTACGCAAACGATAGCTTTGAGACCTGCGTTAAGAGCCGCAAGGGTACGGAGGTTAACGGTCTTGTCGGTTTCACCGAAGTACTGTCTGCGCTCGGAATGTCCGATAACTACGTACTCGACACCTGCCTCAACAAGCATCTTTGCAGAAAGCTCGCCGGTGTATGCGCCGGATTCCTTGAAATGTACGTTCTCTGCACCGATCTTGATATTGGTGCCGCACGCCGCCTCAACTGCGGCGGGAATATCTATTGCGGGAACGCAAAGCACTACGTCGCACTTATCAAGTCCCGCTACCATAGGAGCAAGCTCGGCGATGAACTTTTTCGTCTCGGAGGGAGTCATATTCATCTTCCAGTTGCCTGCGATAACTGTTCTTCTCATTTTTCTGTTTCCTTTCGATTAGTTACGGTTTCTAAAAATTCCAGGATATAAGCTTCAAGGATGCATCATCCGAAAGCTCAAACACGGCGATCATACAATTTGGACGGCTCGTGCGCCATGCCGAAAACTTCACGCCCAATGCATATTCAAGCGTTGCATGAATGACTCCGCCGTGACAAACGACGGCGACCGTCTCAAAGCTCTCGCATGCCAGATCGGCAAAAAACGGCGTTATGCGCCGCACGACGTCATCATCGCACTCACCGCCGAATGGGGTATAGTCGCGAGCGTTCAATCGCTCCAGCATATCGGGATGCTCTTCACGGTATGTCTTGCCGGATATGCCTGCAAGATCACCGACACTTATCTCTCGGATACGTTCATCGCATACATGCTCGCTCTGCGGGAAGATTATGTCTGCGGTTTCACGCGCTCTTACGAGCGGACTTACATATATGCAGTCAAAGCTGACAGAGGAAAGCTTATCACGTGCGGTGAGTGCCTGTTCCCTGCCGAGATCGGTAAGCGGTACGTCAAGCTGTCCCGTGTAAACACCGCGTGCGTTTCCTTCACTCTCTCCGTGACGTATGAAATACACCTTCATTTTTTAGATCCGCCTTTATATTGGCAACCGAGAGACCGTAAAAGGACTCTCGGTTTTGTATTTTTTCTTTTGACAAAATCGCGCACTCTGCGACCGAAGCCGCAGAAAACTACGGCGAGCTTGCAAGAAAAGCGATTTATCACAAAAGTGATTTATCCCAAATTGACAACGGAATTTTTGAGGAAAAATTCGGCTTCTTCTTGCCGAAGCCGTAGAAGCCTACGGCGAGCATGCAAGAAAAGGCAGATTTTAACCAAAAATTACTTGTCAAGGAGGCAGGAAATGCCGGGGAGATCCTTACCCTCAAGGAACTCGAGCGATGCGCCACCGCCGGTAGAAATGTGAGTGATCTTGGATGCGAAGCCAAGCTGCTCACATGCGGCTGCAGAGTCACCGCCACCTACGATGGTGGTTGCGGAGCTCTCTGCGAGAGCATTTGCTACTGCGATGGTACCCTTAGCAAGAGTGGGGTTCTCGAATACGCCCATAGGACCGTTCCAAACAACAGTCTTTGCGGAAAGAACTGCATCTGCAAAGAGCTTTGCAGTCTTGGGACCGATATCAAGACCCTCCTTATCAGCGGGGATCTTATCGGAGTCAACATACTCGATGTCGATAGGACCGTCGATAGGGTTGGGGAAGCTGTCAGCGATAGCGTTATCAACGGGGAGAAGAAGCTGTACGCCGTTCTCCTCTGCCTTCTTCATCATATCGCGGCAGTAGTCAAGCTTAGTCTCGTCAAGAAGCGACTTACCAACACAAAGACCCTTTGCAGCGGCGAAGGTGAATGCCATACCGCCACCGATGATGAGGGTGTCGACCTTGGTAAGAAGGTTATCGATAACGTTGAGCTTGTCTGCAACCTTAGCACCGCCAAGGATAGCAACGAAGGGACGCTCGGGGTTAGAAAGTGCCTTACCCATAACCGAGATCTCCTTCTCGATAAGGTAACCGCAAACTGCGGGAATATAATCAGCTACACCTGCGGTGGATGCGTGTGCTCTGTGAGCCGCACCGAATGCATCGTTTACGAATATATCTGCATAGGAAGCAAGCTCCTTTGCAAAATCAGCTCCGTTCTTTTCCTCGCGAGCATCAAATCTCGTGTTCTCGAGAAGTACAGCCTCGCCTGCCTTGAGAGCTGCAACCTTTGCCTTAGCATCGGCACCGATGATATCCTCTGCAAAGGTAACCTTGGTCTCGCCGAGAAGCTCGTTGATCCTGTCGCATACGGGCTTGAGAGTGAGCTTCTTCTTATCGGAAGTTACTGCCTTGGAGAGATATTCAGCCTTAGCTGCTGCCTGCTCTGCCTCGGGAAGCTTTTCAACCGCCTTCTTCTCCTTCTTGGTAAGGCCAAAGCCCTCGGTGAAGATGTTGTGGGGCTTACCCATATGAGAGCAAAGGATAACCTTAGCGCCCTCGTTAAGAAGATACTTAACGGTGGGAAGTGCCTCTACGATTCTCTTGTCGGAGGTGATGACGCCATCCTTCATAGGAACGTTGAAGTCGCAACGTACGAGCACGGTCTTACCTGCTACGGCTACGTCTTCAATATTCTTCTTGTTGTAAGTTGCCATTGTGTTTTCTCCTTAAATATATAATTATTTTTTATTTGCCACAAGATATAATAGCACAATTTCTTTATTAAGTCAAGTAGATTGTTAAAAATTAAACAATATATTTGTACTTTAGACTTTTACTTGCCCGATACGTTCATATCGCGGATAAGGACCGCAGGGGAACCGAAGGTGGTAAGCGAGGTACCGATGCCGACCTCCACCTTATCGGAGAGCGCAGCTACGGATCCGAGAAGCTCGAAGAAGTTGCCTGCCACAGTAAAGGACTTGACAGCCTCACAGAGCTTACCGTCTCTGATCATAAAGCCGGAGGACTCAATCGAGAAGTCACCGGTGATCGCGTTTGCGCCTGCGTGAAGTCCCTTCAACTCGGTGATGAGTATTCCCTCACCCGCCATTGCGTAGAGTTCCTCGACGGTATTCTCGCCAGGCTCGATACAGAATGCGTACGGGCGGATACCGATGGGAGAGGCGTAGCTTGCCTTGCTTGCATTGCCTGTGCTGGCGCAACCGTCCTTCGCCGCAGTCTCACGGTTATGAAGCAAAGTTTTTAACACGCCCCCCTCGATAACGGATTTTTTGCGAGCGGGAACTCCCTCTGCATCGAAGTTTGTGCGCATAGCCATACCGTCGCGCTGAGGATCGTCGGTGACGGTGACGATATCGGCGGCGATCTTCTCACCAACCTTGCCCGCGAGACGGGACATACCCATCTGTGCGCTCTTTGCAGAGAAGGCGGAGGCAAATGCGGAGAGGATCATTCTCATGCGCTTGCCGTCTATGATAATATTATATTTGCCGGTGGGAACGAGGGTCGCTGTAAGCTTACGGTTAGCGGTGCTTACCGTCTTTTCTGCAAGCTCAGAGAGATCGAGACCGTCGGTGAGCTCGCGCATCTCGTAGTCGCTCTCGGCAGCTGTGCCATCGGAAACGACAGCCTGCGCCAGCACTACGTTGACGCCTCCTGACACCTCAAGTGCCAACCCGTGTGAATTATAAAGGCGGGTCGTGCCGGATGCGGTGATCGCCTGAGAGGCGGTACCGTCCTTTACGTTATCGCCTGCCGCGTATATTTTCTCAGCCATATCGATAGCTACGCCGCGAAGCTCGGAGGCGTCCTTTGCGCTGAAGGATACCTCGGTGAGAGGATCGTATTCCTCACCGCCTGCATATATACCGACGAGATCCTCTTTTTCGGTTGCACGGGCGTTTGCGATAGCACGGTCGACGAGACCTGCCATCTCACCCTCATCCATAAGCTCGGTAGAGGCGTATCCCATTTTTCCCTCGTGAGAAACGCGCAGACAGATGCCCGCAGAGCTACCGGAGGAGAAGCTGTTGACCTCCTTGTTGAGAGTCTCGATAGAGGTGGAATCCTCCTCTACGTAGTATATTTCGTATTCACCTGCTCCACGAGCGGCGAGAGCATGCTCGAGTGCAAGTCTAAGCTTATCAAAATTCATATTATTTACGACCTCCGACAGTTATTTTCGATACACGGATAAGGGGTTGTCCTACGTCGGTGGGTACGCTACCGCTGGAGGAGCCGCACATTCCCTGACCCACGTCGAGGTTCTGACCTACCATATCGATATCCTTGAGTATCTCGGCACCGGTACCGACGAGAGAAGCGCCGCGTACAGGCTCGCAGATCTTACCGTTACGGACGATATATCCCTCGGTAACAGCGAAGTTGAAGGCACCTGTCAGGGGGTTGACCGAACCGCCGCCCATGGATTTTGCGTAAAGACCGTATTCGATAGATGCGATAATATCCTCGTTTTTATCGGGACCGTTATCGATGAAGGTGTTTGTCATACGAGAGGTCGGCTCGTAGAGATAGCTCTCACGACGGCTGTTACCGGTCATGGGAAGACCCATTCTGCGGGAGCCGAGACGGTCGACCATATAGCTCTTGAGTACACCGTTCTCGATAAGAACGTTGCGCTGTGTGGGATTACCCTCGTCGTCGATGTTGACGGAGCCCCATGCGTTGGGAATAGTGCCATCGTCGATAGCGGTGATCTTCTCGTTAGCGATCTGCTGACCAAGCTTGCCGCACATTTCCGACATGCCGATGCCGACCGAGGTAGCCTCAAGAGAATGACCGCACGCCTCATGGAATATAACGCCGCCGAAGCCGTTCTCGATAGCTACGGTCATCTGTCCTGCAGGACAGTAGTCGGCGGTGAGATTGGTGATCGCCTGTGCGGATGCGGTTCTGCCGATCTCCGCGGGATCGAAGAGCTCAAATACCTCGAGACCCATTCCGCGTCCGGGTGAGCATCTGCCCGACTGGTTCTCTGCTCCGTCGGAGGCGACCGCTTCTATAGCCATACGCGTGCGGACGTGTCTGTCGGTAACGAGAAGGCCCTCGGTGTTTGCGATGCCTATGGTATGGTCGACGGTTACGAGATTGCCTGCCGCCTGAACTATTCTGTTATCGTACTTGTACGCCGCCTCGCTCGCCAGCTTGAGAAGGTCGCACTTATCCTTAACGTCGGCGGTGGTGGGATCGATCTTAATCGGGTGAATATCCGACACCCGACGCTCCGTAAGAACCACGGAGGGTGCGTCGGCACCGTCGCCTATCGCGCCCGCAACGGAGCGAGCGCAGGCAAGAAGACCTGCCTCTGTTACATCTGAGGTGGAGCCGTATACGGTGCGAGTTCCGATAAAGGCACGTATACCGACTCCGGTAACGGTGTTATCGGAGATAGCGTCGATCTTACCCCCGAGAAGTGTTATACCGCCGTTTCTCGTAAGCTCCCAATACAGCTCGGCAAAATCAGCGCCCGCTGCAAGAGCTATACCGAGAAGACGCTCGGTCAGCGATTTATTGATCATAATGGATTCCTTTCTGTCGCTTTTATTTAAAATACATGTCTATTATACACCATATGCGCGCGTAATGCAACAGTTTTTTAATTATAAAAAAATATTATTTGGTGCGAATTTCGCTTGACAAGCGACATCTAAAGTTGTATACTGTTAACAATATATTCCGCAACCGGGAGGAGCTATACATGGCAGAAAAAGAAGATTACAGGATAAGAAAGACGAAGCGTGCACTGGCATCGGCTCTTTTCGTTCTTCTGTCCGAAAAATCAATTGACGACATCACGGTTATAGAGCTCTGTGAACGTGCGGGAATCCGGCGCACTACCTTCTACAAGCACTATCGCGACAAATATGATTATATCGCATCCTTTGGCAGAATGCTGAGAGCGAAATTCGACGCACTCTACAAGGTAGAGGAGGAAGGCGTGTCGGTTGATTATTTTGCCGAATACGCAAAGCAGATGATCCTATTTATCGCCCAGCATGAGAAGCTTGTCAACAATATATTTGAAAGCTCGGCGTTTCCCGCGGTGCTCTCAGCTCTGTCGGCGCAGAATTACGTCGACACGTACGAAAGCCTCACAAGATACGTCAATGCGGGCGGCGTGCTCCACAACTCTCCCGACGTTATCGCATGCGTCGCGGTCGGCGGCGTATCGGGTGCGATACAGATGTGGCTCGAATCCGGTCGTGAGAGACCCGCAAATGAGCTCGCAGAGGAGCTTGCAGAGCTGATAAGAAAGCTCTTCATTTGATAAAAATAGCGGCAGGAATTCAAATTCCTGCCGCTATTTTTGCGCTTTAGTGTGGGGGCGTGTCACTTATTTGCGTCGATATGTGGGAGATATGCCTTCAGATAATCGAGTCCCGAGAAGAGGGTCGTGAACGCCATGATAGCCATTACGACGTAGGAGAGGATATGGTTTTCAGAGAAGAAGGGAATCATAGGCTCAGCGAGGATAAGCACGGTGCCGACCATCTGAGAGACGGTCTTGATCTTACCGAGCATAGATGCCGCGACAACGATTCCGCTCTTTCCGGCGACCACGAGACGGAGGCTGGTGACGGCGAGCTCGCGAAGAAGTATAACGAGTACGACTCCGACGAACACGATAGCCTGGGTCATCTCACCGCGAAGTGCCATCCAAAGAAGAATGGTGATCATAGATGCGAGTACCATAAACTTGTCTGCGAGAGGATCGATGAACTTACCGAAATCGGTAACGAGACCGTACTTTCTCGCGATCTTACCGTCGAGCATATCGGTAAGAGCGGTAAGCGCGTAGACGACTATCGGAACGATTATTCCCCAGATCTTCAAGTCCTTCATACAAAGAAGAGTTACCACGAATACCGGCACGAGAAGAACGCGTATCAGGGATAGGGTGTTCGGAAGATTAAGCGATGCTTTTTTCATTTTTCTACATTTCCTTTCATTGATCAGAGGACAACCTCTCCGACGAGGTCGTAGTCAAGTGCCTCGGTGATCTTAACCTCTACGAAGGCACCCGTGTTAATTTTTCTGGGGGATTTGAAGTACACCTTGCCGTCAACGTCAGGCGCGTCGGCATAGGACCTGGCGTAATAAACCTCTGCTACGGTGTCATAGCCGTCAACGAGTACCTTCAACGTTTTGCCGACGTTTTTTTGGCTATTCTCCTCGGCTACGGTAAGCTGAGTCTGCATCAGGACGTCGTATCGGTCCTGCTTCAGCTGCTCGTCGACCTCGCCGTCGAGAGTGGCAGCAACGGTTCCCTCCTCGGGGGAAAAGGTAAAGGCACCGAAGCGATCAAAGCGCGCTTCCTTTACAAACTCGCAAAGCTCGGTAAAGTCGGCATCTGTCTCACCCGGGAAGCCTACCATAGCGGTGGTACGAAGAATGATACCCGGTACCTCACGGCGAAGCTTCGCTACCGTCTCGCGGATAAGTGCTCCGCTACCGTGGCGATTCATGCGTGATAGCACGCTATCGGATATGTGCTGGATCGGAATGTCCATATATTTAAGTAAGCGCGGGTTATCTCGGAGCTCGGTAATAAGCTCGTCGGTGATCTTGTCGGGATAGCAATAGAGAAGACGGATCCACGGGATCGAGGTCTGCTCTGTCAAGGCACGTACTAGTCGCGCAAGGCTATATTCTCCATAGAGATCGAGTCCGTAGCGAGTGGTATCCTGCGCTATGAGGTTGATCTCCTTAACACCCATACGCTCAAGGTCCTGTGCCTCGAGGACGATATCCTCTATAGGACGGGAGCGAAGCTTGCCGCGAATAAGGGGAATTGCGCAGTAGGTGCAACGGTTGTCACATCCCTCCGCTATCTTTAGATACGCCGTGTGAGGCTCGGTAGTAATTATTCTGTCGCCGCCGAGAGGAGAGGTCTCCTTATCCTTAAAGGAGGTGAACTTTTCGCCACGCATTACCGCATCGCACGCCTTGACAATATCGTCGAGGCTGCCAACGCCGACGAGAGCGTCTATCTCGGGAAGCTCATCCATAACCTCGTTACGGTAACGCTCTACGAGGCAACCCGTCGCGATGATGTGGCGGCACTTTCCCCACTCCTTGAGGCTTGCGGCGTCGAGCACCGAGTCTATCGACTCCTGCTTTGCACTCTCGATAAAGCCGCAGGTGTTGATGACGATGATCTCAGCCTCCTCCTCGTTTGGAGTGATCTCGTAGCCCGCAGTGTGAAGCTTGTGAAGCATCACCTCGGTATCAACTAAATTTTTAGAGCATCCAAGGGATATAAATCCTATTTTAGTCATTTTTGTATACCATACTTTACATTTTATGTCTTTTACTTAAAAAAGCGTTCAAATCGCTTTCTGTATTTTCCAACGTATAGGCGTGCAAAAAGCTCGATCAGCTTATCGTATGCGAGAAAGGCTACGTTGACGAGAACGTAGATCATGATCTTCATCACAAGGATATCCGTGCCAAAAAAATCGAAGCCTAAAACAAGGTCGACAAGGAAGATCAAAAGCCATGCTACAGCGTTTATAAACGCGAGCTTTACAGGCAGCCACGCACGGCGCGGCAGTCGCTCAATATACGCCTTCAGGATGGGGTATACGCCGAATATAAACAGATATTCGAGCCATATAACGCTACCCGGGAAAACGAGCCACGCGGCAAGAGACGTTGCAAGCCAGATGAGCCAGACGTGAGGTGAGCCCATCTCGATATATATCACTACGATGAGGAGCGAGGCAAGCATACAGACCGATAAGTCGAGCGCCTCAACCAGTGCGCCGAGCGACATTATAGCCACGCCGAGTGCTACCGTCATCGCGGATATTGCAAGCTTTTTCGTATCCTTCATAGCTTATACGCAGGGGATCATATCGCCGCCAAGGCACTCACAAAGGCAGTCAAGACATATGAGGTTAGCACAGCAGTTGCAGACATCGTCATCCGTGGTCGTGCGGCGCTGATAGCCTGTACCCGTGCTACCGTAATAGGTGCTGCCGTAGCCGCGGGCGGTGGTATTGAACATTTCCTTTGCCTTCTGATATTCGTAGTTACCGGGATCCATCGTGCAAGCCAACTCGAGCTCGCGCATAGCGTCGTTTGCATATCCTCTGTGCATAAGGATGACGCTGTTGAGATAGTGCCACTCTGCGTTTCTTTCCTCGGACGGTACGCCTGCGAGAAGGCGAGCCGCCTCGTTGAAGCGACGGTTATTCAGCGCAAGCCTCGTCTCGTAGTAGATGCCCGAGGTGCTACCGCTACCCGTGCCGGGAGTGTATCCTCCCCTGCTCTTCTTCGAGCGGCGCTTCTGTATCTCCTCATAGGCGGCGTTGATCTCCTGCATCTTCTCGTTTGCCAGATCCTTCAAGGGATTGTCGTCGCCGTAATTGTCGGGGTGATACTTTCTCGCAAGGTTGCGATATGCGTTCTTTATTTCTTCATCGGTCGCGGTGCTCGATACACCGAGGACGGAATAGGGATCCTTCAAATTAATTACTCCTTTTTATCACTGCCGTTGTCTAAAAACTCTATCCTCTTCGGCAGACCGAGGTAGATCACGTTGTTGATTATATTCTCAATGGTGGCGCGGTTACCGAACGGGAGAAGGTTAACTGCACTCTCGAGCTTTTTACATTCGAGAAGCAATGCACACTTGATGCTCTCGCGGTTCTCGACCGTCAGAGGCTTCATGCCGTAGTAGACGGCGTATGGATTATACGCACCGGAAGCCACATCTTTATCATAGTCCTCTGCGGCATCGGCAGCATAGATAAATCTGCCGAGATGATATCCGCATCTATCGAGGACGAGTGCATCGTCTCCGTCAAATCCGCACGAGAATACTCTTCCCAAAAGTTCTCCAAAAAGCGAGGCGGGCTCGTCAACGCTCGCGCACCCTTCTCTCTCGAGAGCAGTTATGGCATCAAGCTTTTCCTCGATAAATCCCGAGAGCTCTGGGAGATCAGCCTTTATATCGGCACTCCTCATCACAGGCTTAGCAAGTGAGACGGCGGCGCGCTTATAGAGCTTTTCGTCGGCGATGTCGTCGCGAAGCTTATAGTAGGTGAGAATGGCAAACGCACGCGCGGTGTATTCGATAGCGGCATTCTCGCGGAGCATCGGACGCCTCTTCATCGGGTGAGCAATACAGCGGCGCTTATCCACCGCAATATCGGAGTCATCGACGTAGAGCATTCGCACAAGGGCAAGAAATACGCTGTCGTAGCTCAAGGTAACGTTAGAGAGCACGCCTGTATGCTTCTTCATAGAGCGGCAGATTCCGCAATAAACCGAGCGGTAAAAATCGTATTCCTTAACAAGCAGCTCAGCCGCAACAGGCTTTACGTAACCGAACATAGCGCCTCCCCAAATTTTGTCCCTAAATATCGGTACTTAATATTATAACATAGTTTTCGGCGTTTGTGTTGCGAATTTTGTATTTTTTTAAATTTTATTTACAAAAAGAGAATAAAGTGGAAAAGGTATAATAAAAAACCGCAAGTCCTCTCTATCGGATTTGCGGTTTATGAAACCGTTTTTCTCTCCACCAAAAGAAAAATACGGAATACCCGAGTGGGTATTCTTTGATTTTCAAAAGTAGTCTTTTTTGAACCTTACTCCTTGCGAGCCGCAAAAGCTCTTGGCTTTTGGCGCGGTGCGCTTTGTTGCGCTCTTGCGCAACGCTCGCGGAGCAACTTGCTTGCCTCGCTGGAGAGCAAGCTCTCCGACTCAGCTTCGCTGCGTTATCTGCGCCTCCGGCGCTCAGGTTAAATCCTTCTTTTCTCTCCACCAAAAGAAAAATACGGAATACCCGAGTGGGTATTCCGTATTTTTGGCGGAGAAGAAAGGATTTGAACCTTCGCGCCGGTTGCCCGACCTACACCCTTAGCAGGGGCGCCTCTTCACCACTTGAGTACTTCTCCATGCAAATCGGTGAATTAAGGACTTGCCATAGTATTATATCAACTTTTTGGCGCTTTGTCAATAGGTTTTCCAGAAAAAGAAAATAAGTTTTTTCGCACTCTCGCTTTTGCACCGCTCCACCTGGTGACAGTATTGACAAAAATGAGTGAGTATAGTATACTTAAGTCAGAAATATAAATTTCTTCGGAGGTATAAATATGAAAAGAACGTTAGTAATACTCGTGTTACTCTCGCTCACATTCACTTTCACCGCCTGCGATATGCTTGAGGATGCTTTCGGTAAAAAATCGGGCGTTGATAAAGAATACTATGATAATTGCGCTGTTTTCACGTTCGATGATTTTGAAAGTAAGATCGCTATTACGCTGGAACGCACACTTTCAGGCGAGGGTACGATCTATTATCAAGTAAACCTTGAAGAAGGTGCTGTAAGCATCAGCTACAAAGATACAGGTATCATCCACGAGAAACAACCGCTCGGTGAATTTACGGCAGATGACGAAATGCCCATAAACGGCTCCGGCGGTTATATTGAAGGAGATAAAATCTCTATACAGTTTGAAGCACTCAGCCCCGTCAGCGGTGAAATCATCATTGCCTTTAACGAGGATGCGCTGAAGGCCGTTCACGGCAATCTTCATCTGCATCAGCACACCTATTCATATACCTCCATGGGTAGATCGGGACACTATACAGTCTTTACGTGCGGATGCGATATTGAAGAAGAAACTGCACCGCATTATGATGAAGATACCGACTATATATGTGATTATTGCAAATGTGATATGACAGAGCTTGCCGACGAATGGCAATATGACGAAACGCATCATTGGTACGTTTCGATCGATGGAGCGGTTTACTGTTACGGCGAACACGAAAATCGGAGCGGAGGATCAAGCTGTGATATTTGCGGATATCGGCTCGAGTCTTCTACGGAGTCACCCGACGTTGCTCAAATCGTACTTGACTACGAGCAGTCACTGAGGGACGAGCTTGACGAATTGCGCAGAGAGCATCCGGAAAATAATTATTATTATCATTCGGTAGATTATGTCGAATGCATATTGATTCTGGATACCGACGCATCTGCCAATGATATTGTTGCAAAGCACGATATGGATAAGCTCTTTGCAAATGCGAACGTTTCTCCTCTGAATGCTATAAAGATGATCAGCATCATCTTTGAGAGAGATGAATTCACAGAGGATATGCATCAAAAGGTACAGCAGTTAAAAGACAGCGAGGCACTTATTGAAGGCTTGTTCATCAATATGAGTTGCAATTGGCGCCTAAGCTATATGCCGCGAATCGAGTATTATACCGATGATGCAAAGGCAGTGAGCTATAAAGAAAGCCAGCCTATCGGTATATTTAACGGAAAAGATGCTATCTTCAGATCTAAGAATGAATACGATGCTTATCTTGACGAGCTGCTTGCATCCGCGGAATATGATTACGAAAAGGAAAATATAAGTAACGTAAGAGATCTATATGATGAAGCGTTTTTCGAAGAGAATGCATTAATAATCACAAGAATGATAACTCGCGGTTCCGGTTCAACAAAATTGACGGTAAACAACCTATACGTTTCAGACAACAAGCTCTATGTTGTAATAAGAACCGACATTCCCGCCTGGGGTACAGATGACATGCAGTACGCATTTTTTGGATTTGCGGTTAGTCAAAGCGACGTGCTCGAGGTTAACGAAGTGATCACATTAGATTAACGTAGCCATCGGGCAGGATCAATCAAAAAACGAAGCATATCAAAATCTCGGGTGTATGCTACAAACACAGGCTTTAAATTATTAATTGCAAGCTTAACCCCACCCCGTGTAACAAAATCGTGACACGGGGTGGGGCTTTTTATAAATTTCAGCGCACGGTGAGTGTGTAGTGCTTTGTTTTTATGGGGGCACGTGACGTCAGGGTTATGCGGTAGAGAGTGTCGGTATCCCAGCCGGCAGGGATAGTCTCGACCTCCGGCCAGGTGCAATCCACAGGCTCGACGGCATAGTCGAGGTCGGGGTCGCATGTGACTGTTCTGCCATCGATCGCAAAGCTGTTCTGCGAGAGGATCTCAGGCTTCACTCTGACGAGATAGTTGAAGGTGACCGTTCCCTGCTCACTAAAGGTTATATCGTCTATTACGGTAACCGTGGAGTCGGCGAGTGAGACGGCGCGTCTATATGAATCAAGACCTGCCGCTATAGGATATGCCGCGGTGAGATCTAATGACATCAAGCCGTCCGGATCGTAGCGAGTGTCGGTCGAATGTGCGACGATGCCGTTTTCCTGATTCACACCGTTAAGTGTAGCGCAGTTATGGTACTCCGAGCGCATAGACCATATGGTGTATCTGTCGGAGCTGAAGGTGCGCTTCGTATACGTGCCGGAGCCTGCGTCGATAAAGATAGGTGTCGTACCCGAGAAGACTATTACATTACCGAGGTCGTTATGATTGTGGCTCTCGGCATTGTTACCTCCCTTAATGGCGACGTAGAGACCGTCGCCCAGTCTGTCACACTCTCTGAAGCCTGCAACCTCGATACCGCCGATGTAGAAGCTCCTCGGTACTGTAATATCAGTAGGCTCAAGTCGCGGTGTGGTCAAGAAGCGCATCCATCTGTACGGGTGGTTCGAGTCGGGGATGACGCTCATAAGCTCGCCGTTCATTCTCCACTTAGCATAGCTCATCATAGACTCCGAGCCGACCGAGCATCCGTAGTGATAAACGAGGTGTGGATTCGGCAAGGTTTTCGAGGGGGCATCCGCGAAATTCAATACACGGGTGGGGGTTACGATGGCTTTTACAACGTATTCACCCATATTTTTGATAAGCGGATCATCATACACGCTAACGTATCCGTCCGTCATATCGTACATAACGAGGCACGCCGAGTAGAGCGCTCCGCCCGCCGCTCCCCAATATGAGGGACCCTCGTCACATCCGCCGTCACAGTGGTAGCGCGATAGGAAGTTATCGAGTATCGGCATCGTGCGTTCGAGGATCGCAGTGCGTGTGGTGAGATCGCGCACAGTGAATGCAGTAGCCGTGAGAACGTTGGAGACGATCCACGGTGCCCAATTGTTCGTTGCGGCACTCCAGCCGGTCCACCACCATGCACGCATATAGTCATCATTCATAAAAGGCTTGATGATCCTGCGGTCGATCTCGAAGAGAATACGGTCGGTAATTATAGTCGAGACTCCCTCGATAGTCTCGCGACAAAGGTAATATGCACATGCGAGAGTCGCCGCGGTTGTTGCGGAGAAAAGGTCTATATAGTCGACGTCCCCTGCATAGGCGTATGGCAGGCAACAATTGACGCCTGCGCGGCTCGGATTATGTGCCGGCAGTACCCAGCTGGTCTCCTCGAGAATGAGCCAGAGGAGATCTATCATCTTATCGGTATATCTTCCCTTCCTCTCAACGTACTCGCCGAGGGCGAGTGTAAGTAGCATCGTGCGGCGTGGGAAATATTTTGACTCATAGATCGAGCGGTTGCCGTTGCGGGAAAACATCATATACTCGTGAGCCGACAACTGCGGTATCTCCTCCGCGAGCGCCTTATCAGCCTCGGCGATGATGCGCGGCTTCTGCTCCTCGGGGATAGTAAATCCACCCGCAAGATCTATAAACGGGCGATATCTATCGTAGGTGAGGACGCGACCCGATAGGTCAAAACGCCCCTCCTCAAATACTCTTCTTGACATATATGCCTCCTTAAATATTTTCATTACGATTATACAACACGCGCGCTCGATTGTCAAGGTGACTAAATAAAATGGTAAAAATAAAATTGAGGTATTGCGATTCCGTGGGATTTGTGCTACAATGGTTGATAGAAAGGATAAAGGAGCGTACTACTATGGGTAAGTTTGACGGAATACTGATCTGCACGGATCTCGACGGCACGCTGATGAAAAACGATAAAACGGTCTCACATGAGAACCTCGACGCACTCGAATACTTTAAATCCGAGGGCGGAAAATTTACATTCATAACAGGTCGTATGCCCTATTTTTCACGCAAAATATTCGACACGGTCCGCCCTAATGCACCGGTTGGATGCATAAACGGCGGTGGAATATACGATTACGGCGAGGAAAAATATCTGATGCTGAATCTGCTGCCCGTGAGTGTTCGTGAGGTCGTCGCGGATATTGCTGAGGCGGTCGATGGCATGGGCGTTATACTGAACTGTAAGGACAAGCTCTATTTTCCATACGATAACGACGGTACGGCATTACACCGACGTCTGACGGGCATGCCGTATCTCGGTGCTGACATAAAAAGCTTTGACATTCCTATAGCAAAGGTAGTGTTTGCCGATATGCGCGAGGAGGCGATATTGCGCGTAGCGGAGCTTCTCGACGCACATCCAAGGGCGCAGGAGTTTGATTTCATACGTTCCGAGAAGTTGCTCTACGAGATACTGCCAAAGGGCAACAGTAAGGGAAATCTTCTGCGCGAGATGAGCCGTATACTCGGTATAGATATGAAGCGCACCGTGGCACTCGGCGACTATAACAACGACGTATCTATGATCGAGGCGGCGGGTGTCGGCATAGCGGTCAGCAATGCGGTGGAGGAGGTAAAGGCGGTCGCAGATCGCATAACCGTATCAAACGAGGAACACGCACTTGCACGAACGGTCGAGGAGATCGAGCGCGGTGTGATAACCTTTGATCAGAGGTACTAAAATGAGTATAGCTACAAGAATAAAAGCATATTTTGGCAAAGGTGAGATAAAACACTGCACATTTAATCCGGACGGTCCCGGAGTCGTGAGAATACATCTTTTGCCACCTAAAAAGAGCCTCGTAGGCAGTCGCACGCACGTGGTGATACTGAACGGCTACTATATACTTCCGATAGGCGAGTCGTGGGCAACACTGCTCTCGGCATTTATCGACGAGGTGACACCATACCACGGCCGCGAGATCTCCGACGGGGATGCCGCCTCAATATATTCGAGCACCGTTAAAAGAGTAAAGCGGCTCTACCCTGCCGTAAGTGACGGTGAGATCCGATGGGATCTCGACGAAATACTCAACACACTCTTCACGGTAGCAAGAGGCGAGCTGCCGGACGAGTATATCGAAAAAATGTCGATACGTGAATACAGCAAAAGCATGGTTGCGCCGCACAGAATGGATCTCTTGATAAGCGCGATGACAGATGGCGAAGGATGCTGGAAATGTAATCAAAAGTGTACATTTTGCTATGCCGCGGGACAAAATAAAGCTTCCGCACCTGAGTTATCCACGGCAGAGTGGAAGAGAATAATCGACAAGCTATGGCATGCCGGCGTGCCTATGGTGACATTCACGGGCGGAGAGCCGACAATGCGCGAGGATCTCGCGGAGCTTGTAGCGTATGCAAGTCGATTCGTCACGCGTGTGAACACAAACGGAGTTTTACTTACCCCCAAGCTTGCAGCGAAACTGCGCGAGGCGGGGCTCGACAGTATACAGGTGACGCTTTATTCACAGGACGAGCAAACACACAACGCGCTCGTTGGTGCGGAGCACTTTTCCGATACGGTAAGCGGCATTGAAAGCGCAGTAGCGGCAGGACTGGACGTAAGCGTAAACACACCGCTGTGCGGGGCAAACTCGGACTACGTAAGGACCCTTGAGTTTATTCATTCTCTCGGAGTAAGGTTCGTGACGGTGAGCGGTCTGATCGCAACCGGAAAGCTCGACGGTCGTGCAGAAAGGTACGACATCTCACGTTGCGAGCTCGAGGCGATACTACGCGATGCTAAGGAATACTGTGACGGTGTCGGTATGGAGATCGACTTCACCTCCCCGGGACTTGTAGGACGCGAGGTGCTCGAGAGTCTGGGTATGAAGGTGCCGGCGTGCGGCGCGTGCCTCTCCAACATGGCAATAGCACCGAACGGTGATGCAGTTCCATGCCAGAGCTGGCTCGGAGAAGATGCGACACTCGGGAATTTGCTGACCGACGATTTTAAGGATATATGGTCCTCCCCACTCTCGCGCGAGCTGCGCTCGATGACCGAAAAAGAGTCGGAGGAGTGTCCTTTCCGCCGCCGAGGAGGTAACGGCAATGGCTGACAAAAAGAAGAAAAAAGTTAACCATGATACCAACAACTACTCTCCCGAGATAGTGAAAAAACGCAGAGTTCTGCCAAAGAAAAATATTGCTCTGCTCATTCTGCTATTGGCAATACAGATCACAGGCGTAGTGCTTGCATCGCTCTACGAGCCGAAGCCAATCGACACGATCGAAGAATACAACGTAACCGTGGATATCGACGAGACGAGCGGATATATGCTCATCGAGTATGATATACTGTGGCGTGCGCTATCTGAAAGTGAGCCGCTCGAATGGGTAGATATCGGACTTTCAAACGAACACTGCACGCTTCTTACAGACTCGCTGTCCGATAATGTTGCAGGTGCTGAGATATACACCGACGAGGACTACGTTTCGGCAAGGCTCTACTTCGAGGAATCGTACCTTGCAGGCGAAACTGTAAGATTTAAGTTCGCCGTTGAGCAGAGAGAGATGCTCGTGGACGGTGGCGACGGATATTTTTATGAGTTCGTGCCCGGTTGGTTCAACGAAATACCGGTCGAGCACTACAGATTCAGTTGGGAATATGACGGCGACATAACCTATATTGGCGGTGATCCGGAGCTTGTTGAGGACAGATACGTGTGGGAGGGCTCGCTCGGGCTGGGCGATTACCTTTCTCTGCGCGTTGAGTATAATAACCGCGTGTTCAATAGCGAAGTCAGAACGGTCGGATACGAGCCGTTCGACGGCGACGGTGCATATAACTCGCTTGATGGTGACAAGTATGTCGTCTGGGTGGTTGCCGCACTCATAATAATCCTCGTCGGTATCGGTGAGGTGTATATAATCGATAGCTTTGTATCCTACGGCAGAGGTCGCGGATTTATCAGAGAACACGGCCATCCGATACACGCATACGGCGCGGTCAACCCCGCCTATCGCGCGGCTATGCTCGCGGCGAGTGCTAACCAAAGCTTAGGTGCAGGCATCGGACGCGGAGGTATGGGCGGTCACTCCTGTGCCTGTGCGTGTGCATGTGCGTGTGCTGGCGGTGGACGTGCCGGCTGTAGCCAAAAGGACGGCGTAGATGTAAAGCAGCTGGAAAAGGGCGAAAAGCTCGACACGGGTAGCCACTAAACGCAAAAGTCTCATATCCAGGTAGTCGCCGGTGAGGATTTTGTAGCACTTATTGAGGCAGCGATGTCGGATATCCGCGGTGGGTACGGACTGAACGATCCGCATAAGGGTAACGTTATCCCCGACAATATCACCGCAGCTGACGATAACGGCGTGGTTGAGGGAATCATCTACAGCTCGGATAATCTCAAGGGCGGTCACATAAAGCACTTCGCAAGCGAAGCGAGAAACACTCATAACCTTGATTTCGTCTTCGAGTACGTGACCGATATGGAATACCATCTTTATATGTGGAGACTTGCAGATCTCGAGGGTGCAACGCCCGGCACTACGACCATACTCGTATACAAGCAGGTATATCACGAGATAAACGGCGTGTGGGAGAAGAGTACGACGATGGCAGGTCATTCAATCGTACAATCCGTCACCAACAATCAGGGCGACGATATCATTGCTATCATCCCCTCCGAGTGGGAGGTCGGTGAACCGCACAACTAAATATAACAACGGCGGAGCACCGTATTACTACGGCGCTCCGCCGTTGTTATTTTGTTATTATTCTGTTACGAATTTCAAGAGATAGGTATCATAGAGCTTCATATCAAGATAGATATTAAAGCTATCGGATGAGAAGATCTCCTCGCGCACGAGCTCGCCGTCGTGAGCATCGTCAAGCTGATAAAACTCGACACGGGTAGTACCCTTTCTGCCATTTACCGATATTTTCACCCTCTCCGCCGGTGCATTGTCGTCATCGTTAAAATAGGTCAGCATAAGTGCGCCGTCGGTATCGTCTGCAGATGCCACCGAATAGATCGCATCGGGATCGACGGTCTCGACCGACGTGCCGAGCTCGCGAACATCTCTGAAGAAGGCGAAGGAATAATACGGCTTCAGGGGATCGAGTGTGTCGGTATTGAAGATGCCGCACCAAGCGCCCGGACGCGCGTCGTAATACATAAGCATATCGATATCGCTCTTCTGACCCGTACACATAACACCCGCGATCAAGGATGCGCCCTTAGTGAGCTTGCTCATCCTGCGAGAATATTTATACATCTCACCGCTCCAGGCGCGGACGTAATTCCACTCGTTGTAGACAAGCTCCGGAGTGGGTATACCAAGCTCCGAAAAGCTCGCGACAGCCTCGCGCGAGAGCCCAAAAACTTCACACGGGTCCTTCAAATAGCCGTGGAATGAGTAAAAATCGAGAGGAATATTACGCTCCTTCACCGCGCGTAGAAAAGCCATTCTGAAGTCGTTTCTCCACGAGGAGCAGAATGCGGGTCCACCTATTTTAAGATGCGGGAAAGTGGATTTCAGATATTTAGCCACAACCTCGTAGAAATCGATGAACTCGTCATCCGTTCCCTGCCAGCAGGGATTGGAGCCGTCGGCATTTCTACAATCCGGCTCGTTCCATATCTCCCAATACTCGATATCGTAGCTATAGCCATCCGCCCAGCCCTCTGTATAGTGGCGGATTATATGCTCGCAGATGCGTGCCCATTTTGCGAAATCCTTTGGCGGATAGGTACCGTATTTGTAGCCGTGCTCGATAGATGCGCCGAGGCGGTAGAACACCTCGGTACCGACATTAAAGGTAGCGGAAACGTAAGAGTCAGTAGGGCCGAAAACGTAGCTCGTAGGATCATTCTCGTCGGCATCGAAATTCTTGAAGATACGGTGTACGTCAACCGTATGTTCACCGCCGTAGGGTGAATAGAAGGAGGCATCATGATTTCTCGCATACGGGATCTTAAGCGCTTCGTACGCAGCGATGTTGCCGGTGCCGCGCACCTTACTGCCGGCAGGGCCGTTGTTGACGGCGTTCATCACCTTCACTTTGCCAAGTCTTTTGTCGAAATTTACGGTTAATTCTTTCATGAGACTTATCCTTTCATAAGTCAATTATCCAACATGATCTTGATTATCTCTCGGTCAGTCTCGCTCATACCGTCGCGTGCAAGTCTGCCGACGTTGCGTATGGTATTCTCTACTCCCTTTGTGACGATGCCGTCACCGCCGAGGAATTCCTCACCGAGGCGTGACATCTCGAAGCCGAGTATTCCCGCCTCAACTGCCATAGCGATCTTCGCCGCGCAAGAGGGCTTAGCTCCGTCGCAGATCGTGCCCGAGAGAATAGCGACTGCGTTCACTACGGTGTGGGCGACCTCGCTATATCTGCCGCCGCGCAGGTAGCAGATGCCTGCTCCCGCACCGACTCCGGCGCTGATAGCACCGCAATAGGCTGAGAGGGTGCCGATGCCCGTCTTCTGATGGACGGTGATCAGGTCGGACACGATAAGAGCTCGGAGCAGCTCGTCCTCGCTCGCGTTCAGGTGCTCGGCATAAACCGCAACCGGTACAGAGGCGGTGATACCCTGATTTCCACTTCCCGAAATGATACACACCGGCTTCTCACACCCCGACATTCTCGCGTCGGAGCCTGCCGCAGCATACGCTCGCGCTCGACGTGAAACGTCGTCTCCGATCGAGAGAATGACCTTACCGATAGATGCACCCCACGCGCCGTGAAGTCCCTCGCGCGCTATATCCATATTCATATTTATCTGTCCGAGAAGGAGCTCGCGAATATCCGATATGTCAGCATGCTCTGCGAAATCTATGATACCCTTAACACTCAGAATCGAGCGGTCAGTCTGACGTTTGATGACACCCGTGTCGAGTTTTTCAAGATATTTCTCTGTAATTATCTCACTGCCGCGACGTGCAAGAATAACGTTCGTATGCTCGCCGCTGATATGCACCGCACCGTCGAGATCACCGAGAGTTCCCTCGAGCACAAGCTCGAAGGTGCAATCACCGGATATCTCGCGCACGTCGATATCAGTGTCTTTGAGCACCACATCGATGCGCGGAAGATCAAGCTCGGTAAGAGTAGTCAGCACCTCGAGGCGTTTGTCGTATCTGCCCGAGACGAGTCCTGAAGCTATCGCGACCTCGATACCGTGTCTGCCGCCGGTCTGCGGCACTATGACGCTCTTTACGTTTTTGATAATATTACCACTGAAGCCGGCACGCACCGAGGTCGGAATTCCACCGAGCAGGTCGTGGAGGATCGACGCGGCGTAAGCGATAGCAATAGGCTCGGTACAGCCCATCGCGGCGCGAAGCTCCTCTCTCAGTATATCCTTGTACATACGGTAGGTCGGGTTATCGTACATAGTGCGACTCCTATCAAATACTTATTCGTTTAAAGTTTATCACAAACGCATCTCCGTGTCAAGAAAAATATTATTTTTCTCATATATTGACAAACACGCCGCTTTATTGTAAAATACTACTGACAAAAAAGAAAGGCTTGATCGGTAAATCCAAATGAACTCAAATTTCCGCCGCGTTAAATACGCGTGCTATGCCACCAACGTCGCGATGTCTGTCATCAGCAATCTTTCACCCCTGCTTTTCCTCACGTTCAGAGACCTGTATGAGATATCCTTCTCGCTTCTCGGTCTCCTCGTGTTGGTTAATTTCGTGACGCAGCTGACGGTTGATCTTGTATTTTCATTCTGCTCACATAAATTCAATATTCCGCTCGCGGTAAAGATGACGCCGGTGTTATCGGTCATAGGTCTGCTCTTATTCTCGGCGGCACCGTTCATTTTCCCGAATAACGTGTACCTCGGACTCGTTATAGGTACGGTAATATTCTCGGCTTCGGGCGGTTTTGCAGAGGTGCTGATCAGTCCCGTTATTGCTACAATTCCCGCAGATAACCCCGAGAGAGAGATGAGCAAGCTTCACTCCATATACGCCTGGGGAGTCGTCGGCACCGTTATATTCACTACGCTCTTTATAATGTTCGTAGGCGGCAAGGCATGGTGGGTGCTCTCGCTTATCTTCACCGTGATACCGCTCACGGCCTCCGTACTCTACGCTACTTCTACCCTACCCGAGCTTGAAAAGCCCGAGCGTGCAAGCGGCGTGCTAACATACTTAAAGAACCGCGCGCTCTGGCTGTGTCTCGTTGCAATATTTCTCGGCGGTGCGGCGGAGTGTACTATGGCACAGTGGTGCTCAAGCTACATCGAGGAGGCTCTCGGAATAGAGAAGGTGTGGGGTGACGTGTTCGGCGTTGCGCTCTTCTCCGTAATGCTCGGCCTCGGCCGCTCTACATATGCGAAATACGGCAAAAACGTGACACGGGTACTGACATTCGGCGCGATCGGTGCGTCGGTTTGTTATCTTACTGCGGTGTTTTCCGGATCGGCTGTGATAGGTCTTATCGCGTGTGCGGTGACCGGTCTCTGCGTATCTATGATGTGGCCGGGCTCTCTCATCGTGGGTGCGGAAAAATTCCCGACGTCGGGTGTGTTCATCTATGCCATGATGGCATCGGGCGGAGACCTCGGTGCATCGGTCGGACCGCAGCTCGTGGGTATCATCACAGACAAGGTTGCGGCGTCGGAGATAGGTGTCAGGATCGCGGAGGCAACCTCACTCACCACCGACCAGGTAGGTATAAAGGCAGGAATGCTTGTGGGAGCACTCGTTTCTATCGCGGCGATATTTGTCTACTCATATATGTGGAGAGTCTCAAAAAAAAATACCGATAGGGAGTAAGCTATGAAATACTGCGATGACAAGCTTAAAAACGTAGTCTTTCCGCTTGGTGGAATAGGCACCGGCTGTATCGGTCTGTCCGGCAACGGCGAGCTTCGGGATTTCGAGATATTCGGAAGACCTAACAAGAACTCAAAAAACGGATATACGCATTTTGCGATCAAGGCGGAATGCGACGGCAGATCTGCCGTACGGGTTTTGCACGGCGACACTACGGAAAATCTCTCGGGCGAATACGAAAACACGCCCGGCTTCTGCGGCTACGGATTCGGTGTACCGAGTAAGAGTATGGCGGGATTCCCGCATTTTCGCGACGTGTGCTTCGAGGGAAGATTTCCTCTTGCGGACATTCGCTTTTGCGAACCCGACTTCCCTGCCGAAATCAAGCTCACGTCATTCAATCCGATGATACCGCAAAACGAGTATGACTCCTCCCTGCCCGTGGCAGTATTCGAGTGGGAAATAACGAATAATACGGATAAAGAGGTGAGATACACTCTCGCCTTCACTGTGAAAAATCCAAATAAGAAAAGTGTCAATCGCACCGTCAAGGATGAAGACCGTAATGGCGTATATATGACACACGGAGAGCTTACGCGAGAGGACGTCGGATATTCTGACATGACCGTCCTCACGGATGCATCCGACGCGTCTGTCGAGGAGTACTGGTACCGAGGCTCGTGGCAGGACGGCGTTACTACGTATTGGAAAAATCTCTCCGAGCTAGATCGTCTTCCGGAAAGAAAATACGACACGTGCGGCGTCGAAGACCACTCTACAGTAGCGGCATATATGACAATCGCTCCCACGGAGTCGAGACGAGTGCGCTTCGTTATGGCGTGGAGCACGCCCATGCAATACAACTACTGGATGCCATACAAAGACGAGGACGGCAGGGATATAACCTGGAAAAATCATTACGCTACGCGTTTTGCAACCTCGGTCGAATCGGCAACGTACACGCTCAAAAACTGTGATCGTCTGAAAATAGAATCGGAGACTTTTGCAAACGCTATGAGTAGGAGCAGTCTGCCCGAGGTTGCTATCGATGCCTTGACGGCAAACCTCTCGGTGCTGAAGTCGGCGACTGTCCTCAGATACGAGGACGGCTCGTTTTGGGCATGGGAGGGTGTATGCGAGAAGGAGGGATCCTGCGAGGGTAGCTGTCAGCACGTATGGAACTACGCTTATGCTCTGCCCTTCCTGTTCCCCGACCTCGAACGCACGATGCGTGAGAACAACATAAAATACGCACTCTTCCCGGACGGAAGAACCGCATTTCGCATACGGTTGCCACTCGGCAGAAAATGTCACGATTTCCGTGCCTGTGTCGACGGGCAGATGGGAGAGGTGATCAAGTGCTACCGAGAGTGGAAAATATCGGGTGATACCGAGTGGCTTACGAGACATGCCGATGCGATATTTCTGATGCTCGACTATGCATGGAGCGAGGACAATCCCGATGCGTGGGACAGAAATCGCGACGGTGTGCTCGAGGGACGTCAGCATCACACGCTGGATATGGAGCTGTACGGACCGTCATCGTGGCTTGAGGGATTCTACCTACTTGCACTCGATTGCGGTGCAAGGATTGCAAATGCAGTGGGTGATGCGGTGCGCGCCGAGGAATACCGACGTATCTACCGAAGCGGTCGCGAGTGGGTAAACGAAAACCTCTGGGGAGGCGAGCACTTCATACAGAGGATCGACCTCACGGATCGTGAAATGCTCGCAAGATATAACGGGGAGAGCTACTGGAACGAGGAAACGGGTGAGATAAAGTACCAGATCGGCGAGGGATGCATAATAGATCAGATGCTTGCAGATTGGCACGCGCATCTCATAGGACTCGACGGAATATTTGATAAGGACAAAAAAGACACGGCACTCGATACGCTGTACCGCAACAACTTCAAGCCATCGATGCGCGAGGTCACAAATATGTGGCGCAATTTTGCACTCAACGGCGAGTCGGGAACGGTGATATGCACCTATCCTGAGGGAGCACATGTGCCCGCAATACCGATACCATACTGTGAGGAATGTATGACCGGCTTTGAGTATGCACTCGCCGGACTTATGATCGCGGAGGGCAAGGAGGCACACGGTGTCAATATGATAAATGCCGTGCGCGGAAGATATAACGGCAAAAACAGAAACCCTTACAACGAGATAGAATGCGGAAGCAACTATGCGCGCTCTATGGCGTCATTTGCCCTCTTGAATATCTACTCGGGATTCGAGTTCGATATGACGAGAGGATACGTAGGATTCTATCCGCTCGTCGAGGGTGAATCGCAATTTATGTTCAGTATCGCAGATAGCTGGGGCACTGTAAAATTCGGTAACGGCGAGACGGTGCTGAGGATACTCGGAAAGCCGCTTGCGCTCTCGGAAATCGGCGTTAAGGTGGGGGGCGTGTTAAATTCCGTCGAGGTTGACGGTAAAAAATGCGACTTTACGACGAATGGTGAACGCATAAAATTTGCGACACGTCAGTCGGTGAAGGATACGCTCGTAATAAAGCACAGTTAAACGAAAGCAGGAAATTATATGAAGATATGCGTTTTAGGAGCGGGCACGTGGGGCACGGCACTCGCATCGCTGCTCGTTTCAAACGGTCACGATGTGGTCCTCTGGTCGGCAATTTCTGCCGAAATCGAGACACTCTCCTCGACTAAGAGGCACAAAAACCTCCCCGACGCGGTACTGCCCGATGGACTGGGATACGAGACCGATATAGCATCCGCGCTCGCTGATGCGGAGCTCGTGCTCTACGTCGTGCCATCGGAATTCATAAGAGTGACCGCACGTCGTGCGGCACCCTATCTCGGGGTAGGTGCGATTCTGGTGAGTGCAGCAAAGGGCATAGAGCCCGTATCGCTCAAGACGATGACCGAGATCATCGAGGAGGAGACTGCGGCAGCTCGTCCCGACTCGCAGTTCAAGTATGCGGCTCTCTCAGGACCTACTCACGCAGAGGAAGTAGCGCGAGGACTTCCGACATCGATCGTATCCGCGTGTAAGGATGAGGAGACCTCGATGAGGATCGCGCGTATTTTCGCAAGCAGTTGTATGCGTGTCTATACCAACACCGACGTTGTCGGTGTCGAGATCGCCGGTGCGCTCAAGAATATAGTAGCCATTGCGTCGGGCATTAACCGAGGAATGGGGTACGGTGATAACTCGCAGGCAATGCTGATGACGAGAGGTATAGCCGAGATGACCCGTATGGGACTGGCGATGGGCTGTCACCGAAGGACATTTATGGGTCTTGCGGGAATCGGCGACCTGATAGTCACCTGCACCTCACAGCACTCACGAAACAACAGATGCGGTGAGATGATAGGAAGAGGCATGAGCTATGATGAAGCATCGCGCAAGATAGGAATGGTAGTCGAGGGCTATCACGCCCTGGAGGCGGCTATGGAGCTATCAAAAAAATATAGCGTAGAGATGCCTATTACCGAGGCGGTGTATAACGTTATCAAGGGCGGTGTAACACCGCGCGAGGCTATGATGGCGCTTATGAGCCGCGAGCTTAAAAACGAGATAGAATAAATAATGCGACACGTTCCGTGCTTTTCGTCGGAACGTGTCGCATTTTGCAGATCAGGATCAAAGACCGGGTAGAGTGAGATCGGCTCTCTCCTCGGGTGTGAGGTCGTCGATATCAACTCCCGCTCTCATAGCAGTCCAGGCGCGGTTAGGGACAGGAGGGTTAAAGGCGGGGAGCTCTATGCCGGGAGTGTTGATCCCCTTCGTGCTTCCGGGAAAATCGCTCTTGCGGGTATTGTAGAGATCGGGTGCCGGGAGATCCATTCTATCTTTTTTATTAGTATCTTTCATTATTTTATCCTCGTGAGATTTTGTTGCATTACTGCTACTCTAATTATGTGCAATATCGGTGAGATTATACTTTTTTCGTATTTCACTTGCAAATCAGACGCACATATGCTAAAATGAAAGAAAAGTTTAAATTCAAGGAAAAGCTATGCTATACAAAAATCTGAGCGGATACTTCCGCGAAAAATACGGCAGGCGGCTCACGAAGATCTGCATCGACGGCGGCTTCACCTGCCCTAACCGAGACGGCAGATGCGGCGAGGGCGGATGTATATACTGTGGCGAACGCGGTGCCGGAGAACATATCACACCCTCGGAAAGTATATCCGAGCAGGTAAGGCGCGCGCTCGATAACGCGCGTGACGGCGAGCTATTCGTCGCGTATTTTCAGAATTTCACGAACACCTATGCACCCATATCGGTACTGCGTGAGAGATATGAGGCAGCGCTGTGCGACGAGCGCATAGTAGCGCTCGCAATAGGCACGCGCCCCGATTGCATAGACACTGACGTCGCCGATCTTATTGCCGAATTTGCGACACGTGTAGACGTTTGGGTCGAGCTCGGACTCCAGACGGCAAACGACAAGACGGCAAAGCTTATCAATCGCGGATATGAAACGTGGGTGTTCGATAACGCAATGGAAATATTGGCAGAGCACTCCATCCCCGTATGCGTACATCTGATAGTCGGTCTGCCCGGGGAGAGCGAGGAGGACATCAGGAGAACGGTCAAGCATCTCGAAAGATTCGATCTTTTCGGAATAAAGATACATTCAATATACGTCATGCGCGGCACGCGGCTCGCCGAGATGTACGAGCGCGGTGAATATATTCCTCCGACTCTCGAGGAGTACGTGAGATGCGCCGTATATATACTGACTCATATCTCACCCGAGACGGTAGTTCACAGGCTGACGGGAGACTGTCCGCGCGAGCTGTTGATAGCACCTGATTGGAACACCGACAAGCACAAGATCATAGCACTGATCAATCAAGGACTGGAGGAGTGTGCAAAATAGCGGCATAATTATAAACGGTTATCGCCTCATTTTGCGACACATCCGACGGTATAAAGCAAAATATCCCCGAATTTCGGGAGCGGTTGGGCTCTCGTCTTACGGGGATATTCTATTATCTGTATTCGGGATAAACAAGCTTTGTTTCGGTATTAAGTGTAGCGTACGCCTCATCAAGCAGTGCATCGACATCAAGCTTTTCAAGCTCGCGCATAACGTCCTCACGTTTCGGCTGTGTTTTCGGGTGGCGAGGTGTGAAGACGGTACAGCAATCCTCAAAGGGAAGTATCGAGGTGTCAAAGGTGCCGTATCGGCGCGCCTCGATAACTATCTCGTTTTTGTCGAGTCCAATGCAGGGGCGGAATACGGGGATGTCTACAACGGAGTCGGTAACACCTATCGCAGAGAGTGTCTGCGAGGCTACCTGACCGAGGCTCTCGCCGGTGATAAGTGCCTGGCATTTATAGAAATTTGCGACACGTTCGGCGAGGCGCATCATGAATACGCGTAAAATAAGGGTAAAATAATCCTCCTCGCACTTATCGCGGATCTCCTCCTGAATATGCGTCAAGGAGATAACGTGAACGTGGATACGGGAGCAGTACTCGCACATTTCCTGCGCGAGAGTCATAACCTTCTCTCTTGCGCGCTCGGAGGTGTATGGGAAGGACTCAAAGTGAAGTGCCTCTATCTCCATGCCGCGCTTTGCCATCATACAGCCGGCAACGGGAGAATCAATACCGCCGGAGAGAAGGAGAAGTCCCCTACCCGCAGAACGAATGGGAAGACCGCCTGCACCGGGCTCCTGCCCTGCTCTGACAAATGCATGATCGTCTCTGACCTCGACTGTGACGGTGACTTCGGGATTATGCACGTCAACCCTAATGCCGCGGACGGTAGAGAGTATCACACCGCCTATCTCTCTCGATATCTCGGGAGATTTAAGGGGGAAGCGCTTGTCCGAGCGTTTGGCATCTACCTTAAACGTCCGCTTGCCCGCGAGCTTGTCGGGAAGATAGGATCTAACGGTCTCGATAATGCTCTCCATGGTCTTCTCGCAAACTGCGGCGCGAGTTACACCGACGAATCCAAAGACCTTTTTAGCTGCCTCGTACATACCGTCCATATCGCAAAAATCGTCCTGCGGCTCGATATATACAATGCTCTGCTTGTAATATATTTTAAAGGTGCCGTAAGGGCTCGCACGTCGGCGCAGCTCCTTCACAAGACCGGACTCAAAGGTGAGGCGATTAGCTCCCTTGAGCACGACCTCGCCATATTTACATAATATAACCTCGGGATGATTCATATCATTATCCTTTTTAACGTTAATAGCCGACGGGCGGCGTCGAAGCATTCTTCGACTATAATATTATACAGTAAAAGAGCGGTAAAGTCAAGTGTGGGCGGATACAATTTTTCTCCAGAGCCGCTCGGCTCGCTCGTCATCCGTGAGAGTAGAATAAAAAACAGTATTTCCGCTACGGATAAGAAGCGAGTTGTCAGCATCACGTGATAGGATACGAAGCCGTTCCTCGCACATCTCCAGCGCCGCCTCGCGTTCTGCTTCACCGTCACACACGAAAACGCCGCATTCAGAACCGTAATCGGCGCGACAGTTAAGTATAACGGCAAAATCCGACGGTATGACCTCGCCCATAAGGTAGATGCGCGAGAGAAGCTCGGGCGTAACGTATCCGTCCTCTCCCTCCCGGACCGACGGAGAATATATCACACCCTCTATTCCGTATCCGCGAGAAAAGTCCTCCATAATATCATACGCGCAAATCTCGCGACGACAGGACGGGAGCATGCATACCAAAATATATATAAGTAAAAAAATAAAGGCGCCGCGTCTCATATCTACCTCCAAAAATGCTCACATCAATATATGCGAGATTGGGGGTGAAATATGAAGACTCGGCGCGTCGGTATGTCTCAATAAATACGAAAAATGTAATTTTTCAAAGAATGATGACGGAAAAAGTCTATATTTTCTGTAAGAAACAGTGTATACTATTCCGCAGCGGCATCTATGGCAGTAAGCTCACCGCGAAGACTTCGCTCCATCTCCGCCTTGACGGTCTCTTTAGGAATACCCAAGCTGAAAAGATAATAGAGCTTTGCAACGGTTGCCTCGGTCGTCATATCGTAGGCGCTGACGGCACCTGCCGCCTTCAGAGCAGAGCTCGTCTTGTACGCACCGAGAGAAACTGTACCGGATGGGCACTGTGAGCAGACGGCAACGACAGAGCCCGACTCAAATGCACGGCGGATTATCGGTATCAGATCTCCGCCGGAGCCGGGAATGTTGCCTGCACCGAAGCTCTCGAGTACGATACCGGAAAGCTTCTCAGTCATAATGGTCTCAAAGAGGTCGAACTGAATTCCCGGGAATATCTTTAGTACGCCTATCGGCACACGTGAGAAGGGTATCACACGGAAGTCGCCCTTTGGATAGTTGCCTATCGCGGAGTGATTGTATCTTATTCTGATACCGACCTCTGCGAGCGGCGGATAATTCGGAGAGTCGAAAGCAACAAGATGATCGGCACTCATTTTGACGGCACGGTTACCGCGGAGAAGCTTACCGCTGAAGTATAGACAAACCTCGCGTGCGATGCCGTCGGATGCGATAAGAAGTGAGGTGACAAGATTGTCTCTGCCGTCGCTACGTATCTCTGAGAGAGGTATCTGTGATCCGGTGAGGACGACGGGTTTATCCAGACCGTCGAGCATAAAGGAAAGTGCCGAAGCGGTGTACGCCATAGTATCGGTACCGTGAAGAACGACGAAGCCGTCGTAGTTCTCGTAGTTTCTATCGATGACGTCGGCGATCTTGTTCCACTCGGTGACGGTCATCTCGGAAGAATCAAGAAGGGGATCCATCTCATAAAGCTCCCAAACAGGAGCTGCGTCGCTCTGCATATCCTCGATTTTCGATATCGCTTCGGAGAGAAATCCGCTTTTAGGTGTGTATCCGTGCTCGGTGCCACACATACCGATAGTGCCGCCCGTATAAATAATCAGAACACGTTTTTTCATTTCGTCATCTGCCTTTCCCTATCTATGTAGCCCTGCAGGATTATTTCTGCAGAAAGGGTGTCGATCGCGTTCTTGCGTTTTTTGCCGAAGGTGCCGGTCTCGTCGAGAAAACGGTAGGCTACCATCGTAGACATGCGCTCATCGTAAAAGTCGATGGGGATATCTGTAGCCTCTGCCAATAGTGCGGCAAATGCGCGGATAACGTCGGTGCGCGGTCCTTCACTTCCGTCCATATTTTTCGGAAGTCCTACGATTATCTTCTTACATCCTCGACTCTCTGCCTCTCGTGCGACACGCGCGGCGGTCTTTGCCATTCCTCCTTCGGATATGGTAGTTATACCGCTGGCGAGCATACCGGAGACATCACACTCGGCAAGTCCCGTGCGTTTATCACCGTAATCGACGCCAAGATATTTTCCGTGTGAAAGGTTCATCGTGCTACGCCTCCTCGTTGCTTTTTATATCGGTTTTTCTGTATACGAATATGTGAAAGTCAGCAGTACAGGCAAGGGTCTCCAGCTCCTTGACTCGTTCTCTTCCGCGCTCGCCTGTACGGTAGGCATACGGCGTCATACCGAAGAGCGAAGATATATCCTCGCGGTTATCAAGCTGCATAGCATATGTGAGACGCTCGTCAAAAATCAGCTCGAATCCGTCGAGTGACGGATCGTCTACTGTGTTGAGATACGGAGTATCGTATATCGCCGATTTTAGCTCATAGAGATGCCGCTCTTCAGGTATAGCCATTACGAATATTCCGCCGTCACGTAGAACACGGTATACTTCGTCACGCGCGAGCGGAGAAAACGTATTAACTACCGTTGCGACCGATGCGTCGGCTATCGGCATATGATACGAGCCTGCAACGACGGCGGATATATCTGAATTCCTGCGACGGAGCTCGCGCACTGCACTCTTCGAGATATCGAAGGCATATACTGTACTATCGCCGTCTCGCTCACGCATTTTCCGCTCGATCATATCGGTATAATAGCCCTCGCCGGCGCCTGCGTCAAGGATAGGCATAAGAGGTCTCGTATTGAGCGCTACGAGCTCTGCAACACGAGAGGCAAGAGGCTCGTAATAGCCTCGCGACAAAAATGCTCGGCGGGCGAGGACCATCTCCGAATTATCTCCGTGAGTACCACCGCGCGACGCAAGCAGAAGATTATAGTAGCCGTCGCGACTCCTATCGTATGAATGGTTATTCAAGCACTTTAGTGCGTTACCTACAGAAAAAAGTTTGCCTGCACATTTAGGGCAAATAAGCACGTTGTTGTAAATATTAGTTGTCATTTAAGGCTTTATATTCCTTTTTATCAACTTTTTAAAGATTTTTCCTTCCAGATTTTTGATACGGTCTACAAAATCGATCTCATCTGAGATCGGCGACATAAATTCGATTCCACCGAGCTTCAACTGATCACCACCGACGTGATTATCACTTCCGGCAAAAGGAATAAGAGAATAGCTTTTTGCATACTCGCGTGCCATTCTATTTTCAAGGTCGGTACGGTTGGCGTTATATATTTCGACTCCGTGTACGCATCTCGGGAAGAGTCTGATATGGTCTATATATCCCGCCTCACGGTATGGGTGTGCGTGAATGATGAGCGCACCTGCCTCGGCGAGATACGGCAGCTCCTCGCTTTTTTTCATATCCATTATTTCCGGGTGCGAGAGATACCAATCTATGTCGAGACCGTATACTAAAAAATCGGTGCCCTTGTAGCTCATTTCAGTTCCCATAAATACGTCGATGCCGAGCTCACGACCGATCTCGACACCCTCCAGATAGTCGGCAAAGTTTTGTCGAATCTGCTCCTCGTAGGATAGTGACTTGTCAGCTCCCGCATTGCCATCGATGAAATGATTGGTAATAAAAACGCCTGCGTAATCAAGGCTCTTATAAAATTCGAGATTTTCTCTGACCGATCTACGCGCGCATTTACTCGCAGGCCGAGTGTGCAGATGCGTCTCGTATCTATAGCATAGGCTTCGTGGCATTTTGATCATCCCCTTTTTTCTCTTTTACCTTAATATTATATCACGCAAGAGTGTTTTTTTCAATAGCTTTTAAAATTATGAGTGCACGAAAAAACGAATGACACATAAAATAGTATAGATATCTCTTGACACCGAGGCGATTTTATGCTAGAATATGTAAGGTCAGTTTCAATAGGGGTATAGCCAAGCGGTAAGGCAAGGGACTTTGACTCCCTCACTCGTAGGTCCGAATCCTGCTACCCCTGCCAAAAATACAGCCACCCACTCGGGTGGCTGTATTTTTGTCTGTGGATAGCTTAGGATTCGACCTATCCCGCGCACCGCGCGGGATGTAGGTCCGCATTTGAGCCGAAGCCGACGGGAGCTAGCTCACGAAAGGCTCGGCGAAAAATATTCGCCACCGGCGAATACCCTGCTACCACACCCACTCGGGTGGCTGTATTTTTGTCTGTGGGTATCCTTGGATTCGACCTATCACGCGCATCGCGCGGGATGTAGGTCCGCATTTGAGCCGTAGATGTAGCCTTTTATAATGTAAATAATCGTTTACTTCCGTAATAAAATGAGCTTTTAAAAGCAATTTCAACTAATATTCAATACGATTACCGTTGACTTTCACAAGTAGTTCGGTTATAATCTAGCTAAGGGACACGCACCGTGTCGCTCAAAATATACGCATATATAAACAGAGGTTACATAATGAACGATTATAATTTTGGGAATTTCGTATGCCGACTCCGCGAGGAGAGGGGACTGACGCAGGCACAAATTGCGTCACAGCTCGGTGTTACCGTAGCGGCTGTGTCAAAATGGGAAAACGGCACGTCAAAACCGAGGGTGAACATATTATTCGCACTTGCACAAATACTCGGGGTAACGCCCGAGGAGCTGATGGCGGGGCACAGAATAGACGGAGAGACTCCCGACCCCGACGCGATTCGTGAACTGAATGCACGGTATGAATATTTAAGACGCATAGAGTTATATAACGATGCGGGTACGAAGATACGGCGTATAATAGCGTGGGTTCTTGATTGGAATATAATAGGTCTCTTTGATCTGATACTGCTTGGTTTAGTTGCCGCACTCGTTCCTACAGGCGCGGATAGCACGCTATCCACCGTCGCGATGCTTGGCATTATGTTGCTCTATCCCGTGCTCTTTATTCTGCGTGATTTTCTTCTATGCGGCAGATCAATTGGAAAAAGGATATGCGGTCTCGTCGTGCTGAACAAGCAGACCGGATGCAATGCAATGCGGTATCAGCTGATACTCAGGAGCCTTTTATTCTTTCTCGTGTATATCGACGGCGTGGTGATGATAGCATCCGGAAGATCCATCGGCGACCAGCTTGCTAACACCGTCGTGGTGTCGAAGAAGGACATAGAGAACACAACGAAAACAGAGCCGCTCGAGGAAATGGTGAATACAATCAATCAGTATCCGACAAAGCAAACTGAAAACGCAAGAAAAAACAAGCGCACGGCGATCATTCTGATATGCGCAGGAGCAGTCGCGCTCGCGATACTGATCGGAGGTATATTTGCTATAACGCTCGGCGTGCTGAAGAACGAGACAGAGACCGACGAATATAAAATGGCCTACTCATATCTCATCGAGAGCGATGAGCTCGAGAGGTTGGGTGTCGACCCGGATAAAATAAGGCTAAACTCTGTTGATTCCGTTGTAACGACCTCGTCGGGCATCAAGAGAATCAAGAAGACCTACGGATTCAGCACGGGTGGATTACGGAAAGTATACGTCGTCTGTCACGATGACGGCGACGGCTGGTACGTATGTGCAGATTGCACGGGATTTTGACAAAATTAAAATATATAATGAAAAGCTACACTGACCATAGCGATCGGTGTAGCTTTTTAATGTCAACTATAATTTACTTATCCGCAACGGAAGTATATAGCCGTGTCACGATTTCGGCAATTTTCGCGTCATCGCGAGATGTGCCGCGTGAGAAGTCCTCGTAGGTTTTGATGACGTTGTGTGCCGCATCCTCGACGGTGCCGTCATTCTCGATAAAATCGTAGAAGGCGGGGGCAAAGCTGTGTATACGCTTATAGTCTGCGACGTTCTGATCCTTGCGCGAGGAGAACTTTTTCAGCCCCTCGACGGTGGGTTTATCACCGAGGAAGCGCGCGTAGAGGCGTTCCTCCATAACGTTGATATCGTCGTATACGTAGACTCCGCAGGTGGCGATGTCGTCGATTGCCGATACACTCTCGACACCGTTGGTGTCAAGGACGAGGAGTGGTATCCTGCCCTCTCCGGTAATGCGCTCGACCTCGGAGCGGGGCGTGCCGTAGAGCGCACCTGCATACTCGGTGTGCTCAAGTACTCCGCGCACGGGGATAAGCGCAAGGAACTCCTCGCGGGTGATATAGAGATACTCGTCGTCAAAGGAGTCTCCGCGCTTTGCTCTCGTGGTGACGGAGCGAACGAACTCGAAGCGCGGATCGAGCTTCAATATAGCGTGGGCGATCGTGGTCTTGCCGACCGCAGAGGGACCTGCTATAATTACGAGCTCGGGTCGTCTCATTTCTTAGGAACGAGCTTCTCAGTACCGCCCATATAGGGACGGAGAGCTACGGGGATATTCACACTGCCATCCTCGTTGAGATTGTTTTCAAGGAAGGCGATAAGCATTCTGGGAGGAGCAACAACGGTGTTGTTGAGGGTGTGTGCAAGGTAAGGCTTGCCGTCGTTACCCTTCACTCTGATCTTGAGTCTGCGTGCCTGAGCATCACCGAGGTTGGAGCAAGAGCCTACCTCGAAGTACTTCTGCTGTCTCGGAGACCAAGCCTCGACGTCGATAGACTTAACCTTGAGGTCAGCGAGGTCACCCGAGCAGCACTCGAGAGTTCTGACGGGAATGTCAAGAGTGCGGAAGAGGTCGACGGTATTCTGCCAGAGCTTGTCAAACCAAGCCTTAGAGTCCTCGGGCTTACATACTACGATCATCTCCTGCTTCTCGAACTGGTGGATGCGATATACGCCGCGCTCCTCGATTCCGTGTGCGCCCTTCTCCTTACGGAAGCAGGGGGAGTAGGAGGTGAGAGTATAGGGGAGCTCTGCCTCGGGAATGATCTGATCGATGAACTTACCGATCATAGAGTGCTCGGAGGTACCGATGAGGTAGAGATCCTCGCCCTCTATCTTATACATCATAGCATCCATCTCAGCAAAGGACATAACGCCGGTAACAACGCTCGAGCGGATCATAAAGGGAGGTACGCAATAGGTGAAGCCGCGGCCGATCATAAAGTCGCGTGCGTAGGAGATGACAGCGGAGTGAAGGCGCGCTATATCGCCCATAAGATAATAGAAGCCGTTACCTGCAACACGGCGCGCGCTGTCGAGGTCGATTCCCGCAAAGCGTTCCATAATATCGGTGTGATAGGGGATCTCGAAGTCGGGAGTCACGGGTTCGCCGTATCTCTCCACCTCAACGTTCTCGCTATCGTCCTTACCGATCGGAACGGTGTCGTCAATAATGTTGGGAATGGTCATCATAATCTTGGTGACCTTCTCGTTGAGCTCGCCCTCGAGCTCCTCGCATTTTGCAAGCTCTGCCGCCTGCTCTGCTACCTGCTTTTTGACCTCCTCTGCCTCGGCAAGCTTCTTCTGACCCATAAGGGCACCGATAGACTTGGAGAGCTTGTTTCTGTTAGCTCTGAGGTCATCTGCTCTCTTCTTGTTCTGGCGAAGCTCCTCGTCGAGTGCGATCACCTCGTCAACAAGAGGAAGCTTGGAGTCCTGAAACTTCTTTCTGATGTTCTCACGAACGAGATCGGGATTCTCACGTAAAAATCTGATGTCGATCATTTTTTATCTCCTTAAAAATTATTTATCAAACAAAAAAACGGGGCTCTGTCCCTAGGATAAATGGGACGAAAAGCTCCGTGTTGCCACCCAAATTGCGCACGTACAGTGCACCGCTCGATATCCCTATAAGGGAGGACAGCCCTCGGCTCATCGCCGAATACTCGGGAAGCGGAAAGCCGACCGCCCTGCCCGCTTTCACCACCCGCGAGCTCTCTACGTAGGACTGCGTCGAAATATTCTTCCGTCAACGTATATTTTTATTACGTGAATTATTATATACCAAAATAAAGAAAATTGCAATAGTTTTTTAAAAAAAGATATCGGCGCCGTAAAATTTGCGGCGCCGATGGATGTCACTCTATATTTTGCTCAATTGCGGCGATACGCTCGGCGAGCGGCGGGTGACTGTATTCCATAACAACGTTAAGGCGTGAGGGGGAGAGGTTGGAGAAATTCTCTCTGGCGAGCAGCTTGAGCGCGGTGATCATTGCAGGACCGTAGCCTTCGACAACCGCCTGCTTGTCGGCACGGTATTCGGCGACACGGCTGCGCGCGTTGATCAGCATACCGAGAATAGGCGAGGACATACCAAGCGCTATGCTGATGAGTATATAGGCGAAGCCGTAATTTACACCCTCGTATCCAAAGGAGGTGTAAAGTGTGGGATCACGCACGATAAGCCAAGCGACGACGGCTATCACGGAGAGATTCAGGACGTTGAGAAGCTGACTCTTAAGCACGTCACGGTGGAGTCCGTGACCGAGCTCGTGTGCAAATACCGCACATATCTCGTCAGTGGACATATTCTCAACCAAATTATCATAGAGAACTATGCGCTTTGATTTTCCAAAGCCCGTGAAGTATGCGTTGAGCTTCGTGGTGCGGCGCGATGCGTCCATCACTTCTATCTCCTTTACAGTATAACCGTGCTTCGTGAGAAGCTCAAGCAGTCTCGTGCGAAGCTCACCCTCGGGGAGAGGAGTAAATTTGTTCGAAAGCCTACTGAAGAGAGGGTACAAGAATGAGATAAACAGGGTTATAACAAAGACGATTGCGGTAAAGAGGATTATCATCATATCGCCGAGCCAACTATGCGTTACGTAGATGAGCCACGCGATACCAAAGTTCAAAACAAAGCCTAATATTACGTTGCGTATTCTATCCGCAATAAAGGTGCGAAGAGTGGATTTGTTAAAGCCGTATTTCTGCTCGATGATCATCGTGCTGACGTAGCTGAACACGGTCGTCACCACGATACTGATCGCGGTGTCGATGATCATAACGGAAAGTATCTGCCATACATCACCCGAGGGAAATAGCGAGGAAAATGCGGCAAACGCGTCGGTAATTATAAGCGTCAGCATAACGGCATAGGATACGAGGTCGCCGACAAGGTCGAGGGTACAATGCTCGCCGCTGTAGTTCTTCCAGCGCGCGTAGGTTTCGGCATCGTAAACGTCGGATACGTTTTTCGGTGTAGGATTAGATGCAGAGCGACGCCGTGTGAGGTTAAGGATCAGGGAGTACGCACTGCTGAGTAAGATCATAATGATAAATATAAGCTTCATATGCAGTCTCCTTAGATAAACGTTGATTAGAGTATATCACAAAATGGCAAAAAATGCAATAGCGGATAATATTTTGGTAAAAAGCGCGACACGGTACCGCCGTATATGGGGTACCGTGTCGAGAAAATGCGGGTATTACGCTTTCTTGAAGGTATTCTTGATGCCACTGACAAGATCGCGTGCGGCAGTCTTGATGAGACCCATACCGCGCCACTCCGCTCTGTCGAGGCGAATGATAGCCACGATGATAAAGCAAAGAATGATGGTGTGATTGATCCTGCCTGAGGGCATAACGAATATGTCGTAGATGAGCCAGAGCGCGGTGTTGATCGCGGAATAGAGGCGGCATACCGCAGAGTTTTTCTGAACTATTGCAATAGCGAAGAACCACGCCGCAACGCAGACGAGAATATCAAAGGCGTTAGTGAAATAGATCACGGTGATCACGGTGAAGCCTATCGCAAAGATAAGAGTCAGCCACATCGGGAAATCCTTTTTCTTAGCGGTGAAGACGAAGCTGATAATAGTCTGCACTATAGCGAGGAAGATAATGCCGCTAGCGGATGCAGTACCGCCGAGTATAGCCTGTGCGGCGAGAAGGCCGTTAGCTGCTATCTGGGATACGATGATCATTCTCATATCCTTGAACTGCATGCCTGCGATAGCGAAGCAGGTTGTATATATCGCAATTATGTAATCAACGGTTTCCTGAAGAAATTCAATCATTTCGGTGTCCTTTCGGGTGTCATTTTTTATTCAAGCGAGAGGAATTATAGCACAGAGGATATAATTTGTCAAGGCTTTTTTAATTTTTATATTTCGAGTATTGATTTTTGCGTGAACATTTGATATAATGTAGAAAAGAAACAATCAAGGGAGGACTATTCCAATGTTCGTAAAAAATGATGATATCAAGCTCACCGAGCTCGGCGGCGGTGTATCGAGAAAGATACTCGCATATGACGAGAACCTTATGTCGGTTGAGGTAAGATTTGAGAAGGGTGCGGTAGGCTCGATGCACACCCATCCGCACACACAGATCTCCTACGTGCTCGAGGGTAAGTTCGAGGCTACGATCAATGGCGAGACCACCGTTATCGCAAAGGGTGATACATACATCACACCGCCCGACGCCCCCCACGGCGTAGTATGCCTCGAGGCAGGCGCGCTTCTCGACATATTCACTCCTATGAGAGCGGATTTCCTTAAATAAGTAAAGTTTAGTTTACTTATTGATACAAAAAATCGCCCGATACTGACTGATCGGGCGATTTTTATTTTTATATTTTCGGGATCGCGAGTGATGCGTTTCCGTTCTTATAGGATTGCTCGGCAATAATACCGGGGAGAGAAATTTTAATACCGAAGTCTACGTCGAGAGTAGGCTTCCTATCCTCCTTTATACACCTGATAAACTCGCGCAGCATCTTCGCATCAGCACCACCGTGTCCCGTGGCACCGTCGTTTGACGATATTTTAACAGGAATCTCGATAGCCGCCTTACGGCTCTCGGGAAATTCGGAGAGCTTTACAAAGAGGTGCTTATCCTCCAGCTCCTTGACCTTATCAGTCTGTACCATTCCGTGTGAGCCGTAGAGAGCAAAGTTGTGATCACAGCCAACGTATCCACCGAAGCAGATGAAGATGCGAATGACAGCGCCCTTCTTTGTTTTGAATAGTGCTATTCCTACTCCCTTTTCGCTCTTGTATTTATTCTGATCGAAGTCGGGCACGTAGCAGCTCACCGTCTCCACCTCGTCGTCAAGGATATAGAGAAGCGGGCCGAGATTGTGGGTAAGGTACCTGATTGCCGGAAGGTGTGCTCTCCAATAATCGGGATCGGCGTAGGGCTTATATTCCTCGGGCGTTTTCTCGCAATGCAGGTATTCGCTCTCGGCATATACTACGGTGCCGAGCTTGCCATCCTCATACATTCTCTTCATAGAACGGATGTTTTCCCAGAAGCAGCAATTCTCCGCCGTCATATATTTGAGCTCGGGATGTGCGTTTACCGCATCCTTAAGTATCTTAGCCTCCTCGAGCGAGTATATGGTGGGTATTTCGGAGAGCACGTGCTTCCCTGCCTCAAGTGCCATCAAAGTATGCTTCACGTGCAGGGGTGCGTCGGTTGCAACGAGAACGGCATCGATATCACTCGCAAGCATCTGCTCGTAATCGGAAAAGGCAAGCACCGAGGTTTTTCCCTCCTCCGCCAGCGTTTTCATTGCGGAATCAAGTCGCTCTTTATTTTTATCACAAACGGCATATACCTCAAAGTCATCGTCGCTACGGCAGCCGTTGGTTATCCCAAAGCCTCTGTAAGCACCGAGTATACCAAGCCTTATTTTCATACGTTGCTCCTTTATCAATAAGAGTTTATATATCAAGTTTAGCATTCTTTGCGCGGTATGTAAATGGAATTTCGCGAAAAAATATGGAAAATTCCCCAAAGGATGCGGTGAGCCGTTGACTTGCGTATATTTTTTCGATATACTATTAATGAAAGTTCCGAAGAAAGGAGCATACCGACGTGAAAAGCATTTGCAATTTTCTGCCTCCGAAGAAGGTGC
Source organism: Eubacteriales bacterium (assembly GCA_045635225.1). Classification (GTDB taxonomy): domain Bacteria; phylum Bacillota; class Clostridia; order Oscillospirales; family CAG-272; genus UBA1740. Next base: position 24,926 of record JAZRBV010000073.1, on the reverse strand, counting down.
GAGGCGAGATAACCGTTATGCGGTTCGTCTACGAGACGGAGATACATCTCTTGAAGCAACCGTTTTGCCACAAGGCATATTTTCTGAACGTAGTCACGGACGGTTATGCAAGGCTGAAGATTGGCGATCGTAAGCACCCGCTGAGGAAAGGAACAGTATTCTGGGGCTTTCCCGGTGTAAATTACGAGATATCGGATTTCGATAATTTCGCCTATATTTATATTTCGTTTGACGGTGACGGTGCCGATGAGTTTTTACGCGAGCAAAGCATCACGGAGGATGATCCGATAATAGAAAACCTCACCGAGGTATGCGATTTTTTCAGCATGACCGTCGGCAGGCTAAATCAAAATAATGCGAACTACCTCAGCGAGGCGGCACTCTACTATGCGTTTGCAGAGATAGCCGTGAGGCGCGGAGAGTTTGCTCCGATAAAAAACAGTACCAACCTCTACGATGCGGTGACAGACTACATAAACCGAAATTATTCAAATCCCTCCCTCTCGCTATCCGAGATCAGCGGAGTATATTTCTACTCGGAGAAATATCTGTCGGCTGTCATAAAAAAGAACTGCGGCATCGGCTTCACAGAATTTCTGACGCGGATCAGAATAAACAAGGCTATAGAAATAATGAAGACGAAAAACGACACCGTTGCAAACATTGCCTTCTCCTGCGGCTTTTCAGATCCGCTTTATTTCTCAAAAGTTTTCAAAAAGCGCGTAGGCAAGACTCCGTCGGCGTATATGAAGGAGCTGGTGCTGAGTCCTCTGGACAGCTTTATAAAAAGGTATGCATTCCTCGACGAGGATTGATTTTTAAAATATCGGATAAGGAGATTTATTATGAAAAGGATTTGTTGCTTTTATATTGATGACACAATATTCGTTATGAGAGATCTTGCGAGGACGATGCCCGCATCGATCTTTGACATACCGTTTTTCGGGATGCTGAAGAAGGGGCACGACGAGACGGGTGTCAAGGTACAGCTCAACCTATTCTACCGCACCGACTTTTTCTACGGAAGCGACGAGTTTACACTCTCGGAGGTGCCGGACTGCTACAAGGCGGAATTCGAGGCAAACTCGGATTGGTTAAAATTCGCCTTCCATGCAAAGCAGGAATTCCCCGACTACCCTTACCTCAACGCCGACTACGAGGACGTCAAGGCTGATTGCGAGGCGGTACACCGCGAGATAGTACGCTTCGCCGGAGAAAAATCGCTTTCGCACGTAGTCTGTCCGCATTGGCTTCCGATCAGTAAGGACGGCTGTCGCGCTATGGCGGATTGCGGCATTAAATTCACATCTGTAAGTCACGGACCCACAGAGGAATATAACGGAGACCCGTCTATCCTTCCCTACGGACATTCCTTCAGGCTACTGCAAAACCGCAAGCCCGAAACGATGCTCTACAACAGAAACAGCAAAAACACCGCTATCAATTCTTCAATCTGCGCCTACAACCACGTTGACGATGAGACCTTCGGAAGACTGTGGAAAAAAGGTACGGCGATACACGACGCGGAGACCGGCATAGGCTTCTGCTCCATGGGCGGATGCGCCTGCCTCAACCTCGAAACTCTCGATGGACTGCCCGAAACTCTGGGTAAAATCATCGGAAGCCCGTATCTCGGAATATTCAATCACGAGGAGTATTTCTATCCCTTCTACTACGCATATCAGCCGGACTATGCCGAGAAGTTCTATCTTGCGGCGCGCCTCGTAAAGGAAGCGGGTTATACCTTTGTTAACGCAGACGAAGCGTTTGAGATAATAGAATAAAGTGAAAGCTCTCCACCGACAATCGCGGTAGGGAGCTTTTTCGTTATATTTTTACTTCAAGGGTTCTGACCTTTCCCGATTTCTCGGTAACCTTGACCGATACCGTGCCGTCAGAAGCCGTCGCCTCAACGCCTGATATCACACTCTCACCCTTATATGCCTCAATTACGTTTACGTATATCGGGCACTTCGCTGTGGAGCGCTCGAGGAGGTAGGAAACATTCTTATCAGCGGGGTTATTCGGTCCCTCTGCGTAGATCATCTCGTGACCGTCAGCGAGTGCATAAATATCGAGATTACATCCGTCACACACATACTCACATTTGACGATGCCCTCTGCCTTGTCGATATAGGCGTTCTTGATATAGCTCTGCGCGCCCTTTTGCGAGATGCCGTTCACGTATCTGCCCGACTTCGGTGCTACGAGACGACCGTCGGTGTGCCAGGTCCATTCCTTCTTTAAGTCGTTATCCGATTTGACCGAGAAGACGTCAATAAAGTACTTATCGTGCCAGGAGACGACACGGCGCATACGCACGCCGCTGTATGCCTCGTCACTCCACTGCTTGATGGTGAAGGAGTCGAGCATCTTATAATCCTCGGGAGGAAGAGTCTCGGCATCAAGATAGATATCATCGGGAGCATTCACGCGATACTCATTTACCACCGTGTCGCAGGGTGCCATATTTTCGCCGTCGATAACAACGGTGTTATGAGACGCGGTGTTTTTGAAATAGCCGTAGTGCAGAGGCGAGCCGTAGCCCGAGGAAGTGCCAAAATCCGCACTGACACCCTCTCCAAACGCACCAAAGGAGATCGAAAGTCTGTCGTAGTGATCGTGCTCGCCGCCGTATGGCAAAGCCTTGAATGCGAGATATCGGTCATCGCTGCCGCGAAGCACGGCAAGATTGGATCCTCCCTTTGCAAAATAGAAATCCTTCTTTATAGGGGGAATATTCTCGGGAAGCTTCTCCACTCCGTACATGATCGCGTAAAGGTTGTTGTCGCGCTCATCTCCGACGTAGCTCGCCTTGAGTAAAGGAAGAAGCTCGTCGCGCTTGAAATAAGCATATGCATATTCGTACAATCTGCTGTTTCCTACGTAGTATCCGCCACCGTCGTTGAATTTGAAGTTTCTCTTTCCGTCTATGTTGAAGTTCTCGAGGAACATAAGCGCGGCATAAAGCTTTTCACGGTAGTGATCGTCGGCAAAAAGGCTGTACTCGGGAGTATTCTTCGCCATCATCTCGTATATCATAATCCAACCGAGTGCGTAGCAATGATAACCGAGCGAGCCCTCAAACCAGAGATTATCGTCGAGGTAGGCGTGATCGATCTGATATTTTATGCCGTACTTGTCGTTAAGCGCCTTTTCAACGAGGTTTTTATCGTCGATGGCAAATCCTATCGTAGCAATAGAGGCAGAAATAACTACCTCGTGATTATGTATCTGAGGTGTGAGGTATTTGATCTGATGCTTTGCCGCCTCTCTGAAGAGGTCGTTTTCGATATGCTCCCTCTCAGCGGAGGTAAATTCATCCTTAATTAGAGCGTAGGCTCTCGCCAGGTTATAGATGGGATGACAGTCGCTGAGCACCTGCGCTGCGAATCTACCCGGGTTGTTGTACGGAATTCCGCCATGCACCTCGTAGTTGCAGTAATTGTCCGCATATCCGAGAAGAATATTCTTTACGATATCGAGATACTCACTTTTTTCCGCTCCGACGTAGATAAGCGCAAGATCGAAAGCAGCCTCGACGGTGACGTCAAGAATATACTCCCACCACGCGCCGATATAGGGCTCGCCGCTCACGACGTTGCCGCATACCGAGCAATCGAAATGATCGTTGCAATCATAATCGTACACAAGCTTACCGCCGCACTTGGGGCAGGTGAAATAGTGACCCCACGTAGCAAGTCCACTCTTCTGAATAATAAGCTTGCGCCTTACGTTTTCCGTCTTTTTTTCCACATTACTTACAAACTTGGGATTATCCAATATTCTCTTTTTTATACGAGCGATATCCTCGCTTGAAAACATCTGCATATTAAATTCCTCTCTTCGTGTGTGATTTTTAACAGCGTATACAGTATATCACACCGTTTTTTCTTTTTCAATAACTTTTGTGAAAATGCCGAAATTCGTATTGACATTTCACGGGGTGAAATGTATAATACCATTGATGCAGCAAGCACGCATAGGAGTTTATTATGAGTAACGATACGCAGATGAGAGTGCGCTCGATAACCGAGGGTGCAATACTTCCGTCTATGATCAAATTTGCAATACCGTTGATACTGATGGGCGTATTACAGATGCTCTACAGCACCGCTGACTCGCTCGTCGTCGGAATCATGGGCGGCAAGGATTCTCTTGCGGCAGTAGGAGCTACCGGCTCGATAATATCCATGTGCGTTAATTTCTTCATCAGCATGTTCGTGGGAACGAGTATTCTGACCGCACGATATACGGGAAGCAAGGATGATGACGGCTTGCGCAAGGTGGTATCTACGTCGTACGTTATCGCGCTCGTGCTCGGCATCGGCGTAACGGTATTGGGAGAAGGGCTTGCAGAATATATGCTGACCCTGACCGAATGCCCCGACGACATCCTTCCCTACTCCATCAAGTACTTGCGTATTTATTTTCTGAGCGTTCCCGCCTCCATGATGGCGAACTTTTCGGCGTCGGTAATACGCAGCTCCGGTGACTCACGCACTCCGTTTATTTACAGCAGCATATCGGGCGTTATAAACGTAGCTTTAAACGTGATACTCGTATTCGTCACCGACAGACCCGTCGAGTCGGTCGCCATAGCAACGACGGTGTCGATATACGTCAGCGCATTCTTATTCGTAAGGCGAATGCTCCGTGCAAGTGATGCAACGAGGCTCTTCCCCTTCAAGCCGACGTTTGACAGGGACGTTTTCCTTAAGATCATACGCTACGGCATTCCCGCGGCGATATCCTCGGCAAGCTTTTCAATCTCAAACCTGATAATTCAGCCGGCTATCAACTCGTTCGGCTCAGTCGGACTCTCGGGTATGTCTGCCGCATCTCAGGTTGAGAGCTACATATTCGTGATCTCGGATTCCGTCGGTGTCACCGTGGCGACCTTTATCGGTCAGAATATGGGTGCAGACAGGAGAGATCGAGTAAAGCGCTCGCTCTTTACGGGATACGGTATAAACGTGAGCACCATGGCGGTGTGCACCGTGATCCTAATTACCCTCGGAAAATTTTTCCTCGGATTTTTCCTGCCCGGTGAGCCCGCTGCCGTGGAGTTTGGCTATCTGAGGCTACTGTTCGTCGGAGGTGCCGCGGCGCTGAACGGTATAATGACCGTCAACGTCGGTGCTCTGCAGGCGTACGGCTATAATATTTTCCAAATGATATCAAATCTTATCGGCGTATGTGCGCTCCGCGTGGTTTGGATGACTTGGGTCTATCCGCTGAACCCTACGCCCGAGAATTTTCTCGTATGCTATCCGTTAGGTTGGTTGCTTACCGCAGCCGCACTCCTGACGGTAGTTATGATCCTGACGAGAAAATATCTTCGGGGCGACAGCCTCCTAACAAGAGGGAAAGCTTGAAATGGTGAAGTACTATGAAATATAAATTTGATCAAAAAAAGCTCAGATGCGTACCGCGCGAGTTTGACGTGGTATACTCCTGGCTGTGGGCAAGTCCTATAACAAAGGACGTTATAGATCACAGGCTCGACGAAATGGTACGAGCCGGAATAAAGAGCGCGTATATTATTCCCTTGCCCAAGGATTTCCGCCCCGAGACGCTGAGAACGTTTCTTGACCCCGAATATCTCACAGATGAATTCTTCGAGCTTATAAGATATACCGTGGAGGAGGCAGATAAGAGGGGGATCGTCTTCTGGCTCTACGATGAGGGTGGCTGGCCGTCGGGCGGTGCTAACTATAACACGCTGAGAGAGTACCCGGATGCGGCTGTCGATATGATCAAATCGAGAGAAAGAAATCTCCATCTCGGTGAGTCCTATAGCGCGCCCGAGGATACCGTCGCGGTATTCTTTGAGAAAAAGAGAATGCCCGAGAGCTTCACCGCCTACAAAGATATGACGCTGAAGGAATACTACATAAAGCAATCTACAATACTTCCTAACGTGATCGATCTTACTAACCCCACGGCAATCGATACCTTTATATCCAACACCTATGAAAGATACAAAGCGGCACTCGGCGAGCTGTTTGCCAAAACGCCCGTGTTCTTTACCGATGAGCCTGCGGTTATGAAAAACTGCTTGCCAAAGGGTGGCTTTGAGATATTCAAGGAACGGTATGGATATGACGTAAGAGACTACATCTACGCACTCGACGGATACGGTGAGGAGGCAACTACGGAGGAGGAGCTAAGAGCAAGGATCGACTACGGTCGGATGCTCGGCGAGCTACTCCGCGACAACGCCTTTACAAAGTTGCGCAACTGGTGCAGAGACCGCGGCATCGTCTTTGGCGGACACTTGAACAACGACAACATTGCATACGGCGGTATGTACTGCGGTGCTTTCAGCATGGTTGAATGCTTGAGAAAATTCGATCTGCCCGGAATCGACGTAATATGGGAGCAGATACGCTATCCCCACGGCGGAAGAAGCTGTCTTGACGGTGAGACGGAGAAATTCGGATTTTTCCCGCGCCTTGCATCATCCGCCGCAAGGCAGACAGGCAAGGTACGCACGCTGTCCGAGACCTTCGCAATATACGGTGACGGCATAACTCCGGAGGAAATGAAGTTCGTGCTCAATTATCAGCTTATCAGAGGTATCAACCGCTTCAACTTTATGAGCATGCCCTCGTCAAGCAAGCGTTGCGGAGCGCTGATGTGCCGTCCGTCATTCTCCCCTGAGAAGCCCGGCTTCTACGACAGGCAGCATCTGCACGAATACATAGAGAGGCTTTGTTACCTTGCATCCCTTGGTGATGCCGAGGGGGATACCGCACTTTATCACCCCGCGGCAGATTATTGGGCTGATCCGAAAAGCGTTATCGACGCAACAGAGAGCTTCGGACGCCTCGGCACTCTCTTAGAGAGCGAAAATATCCCGTTCGACATAATTGACGATTACGGAATACGCGACGCTGAAGTGACTATAGCCGGACTCAAGCTCGGTGACGCCACGTATAGCCACATAGTCGTTCCCGAGTGCAAATATATGCCTGATGACGTTAAAGAAAAAATCGCATCTTATTTGGGAAAGGGTGTTCCTATTCTCACGCCAAAGAGCGATAAAGTGCGCATAATGACAAGAAAAATTTACAATTCGAGGCTTTGGTTCTTCTTTAACGAGGGAATAGACACGATTACCGAATGTTTTGATATAAAAGGAAAACAGCACCTGTACGAGATCGATCCGAGAAGCGGAAACGTCTACCGTAGAGATAAATGCTCACCTACTCTTCTCTGTGGCGACATAGCTGTATATCTCGTCACCGACGAGATCATCGATACCGTATCGGATGAGGTCGATTATTCGGTTTCAATCGATAATTTCGACGCTACCCGGCACGAAAGATTCGAAGTAACTTACAGCGGCTGTGAGCTGAAGCGTTATATCGGTGCGCCCGAGATCACCTCAGATTTTTCCGGAAGCATTACGTATGTCGGCGATTACAAGCTCCCATATGAGCCGCAAAAGAATGAGCGATATCGTATTCGTCTAGAGGATACAACGATCTCAGCTTCGGTTTCACTTAATGGAAAAAAAGTATGCGATCTCGGTCTTTTGCCTATGTCAGCGGAGATATCCGGAGATATGATACCTATGTGCGCGAAAATAGAAATCAAGGTATCAAACACCGCTGCAAACGAGCTTACGGCGAAAAAAGATTTTATTTTCAACACGTTTCCCAAAGCGGAGGTCGGACTGTACAGCGCGAAGCCCGATAAACAGGCATCGTTCGAAGAAAGATGCTATGCTCCAAGGCTTGGCAAGGTGATAATAGAAAAAATGAAATAAATATTCTGACTGCCGCGACCCGACCGTCGCGGCAGTTTTTGTCATAATTATCCCGGCTCATGCATACTGTATTCTTGAGATGAAAATTTCGGAGGAGCGATTATGGAAAACAGCATTTACAAGGATATAGCTAAAAGGACTGGCGGAGATATCTACATCGGCGTCGTCGGACCCGTAAGGACGGGAAAATCTACATTTATACATAGGTTTCTCGAGTGCGCGGTGCTCCCTAACATCGAAAACGAGTACGACAGAGAGCGCACGCAGGACGAGATGCCCCAGAGCGCATCCGGCAAGACGGTGATGACCACCGAACCGAAATTCGTGCCCGACGAGTCGGTGCGCATACGCACGGGAGACGGTACGGAATTCAACGTGAAGATGGTCGACTGCGTCGGATATCTCGTCGACGGTGCTCTCGGAGGCGAGGAGGAAGGCGTCACACGTATGGTAAAGACGCCCTGGAGCGAGGAGGAGATGCCCTTCAAGGAGGCGGCTGAGCTCGGAACGTCGAAGGTCATCGGAGAGCACGCGACGATAGCGATGCTGGTAACGACCGACGGAAGTATTGCGGATATACCGCGCGAGAGCTATCTGCCCGCAGAGGAGCGGGTCGTTTCCGAGCTGCGTGAGCACGGCAAGCCGTTTGCCATTATACTGAATTCAAGATATCCCGATAGCGAGACGGCACATGCGCTCGCTGTTGAGCTCGAGGAAAAATACGGTGCACCCGTCGCGCTGGTATCCTGTGCAGAGCTTGATGGAAAGGATATACGCGAAATACTATCGCTGGTGCTCGGCGAGTTTCCTATCAAGGCACTCTGCTTTCGCCTGCCCGAATGGACATCGGTGCTTCCGCGCGAGCATACGCTACGCATGAAAATGCTCGATAGCATAAAGACATTCTCGAAAAACGTGACACGGATCGGAGATATCGATCGCGCGCTATGCGATTCGGAGGAGATAATCAAGGTGAGTGTCGATGCCGGCGACGGCACGGCAGAGCTCGAGTTGCCGCTCGGTCGTGAGGTTTACTACGAGACACTCAGCGAGATGTGCGGATTGGATATCAGAGATGACGGCAAGCTTTTGAAGACTGTATGCGAGCTGTCGGCGGTAAAGAAAAAATACGAGAGATTCGAGCGCGCGCTCGAGGACGTTGAGGCGAGTGGATACGGTATAGTTATGCCGACAGCAAAGGAGCTGAAGCTCGAAGAGCCGAGGATGGTCAAATCCGCAAACGGATACGGAGTCAAGGTTTCGGCACATGCAGATTCAATTCATATGATAAAGACGGATATCAAGGCTGACCTATGCCCCGTTGTCGGAAGCGAAGCTCAATCGGAGGAGGTGATCAAATTCCTCACCGAGGAGTTTGAGGATAATCCAGAGTGTGTATGGGAGTATAATATGTTCGGCAAATCGCTATACGATATGGTGAGCGACGGAATGAACTCAAAGCTCGAGCATATGCCTCGCGAGTCGCGCGAGAAGCTGGGCGAGACGCTAGGTAAAATTATCAACGAAGGATCTAACGGTCTCATCTGCATTTTATTATAATTTCGGGGGCGTTTTGCAAACCACATTTTACAAAACGCCCTATTTTTCGGTATCTTCCTAGACTGTAGGATTTGCGGAAGTAAAAATTATTCGATAAAAATTTCAAAGTGCTTGCTGTCGAAAAAACGCGCAAATTAGCGGAAATTTTAGACGTAATCAAGCAAAAATCACGCCCCCACCACTTGACAATCGAAAAAAAAACGTGTATAATAATACATACCCTCAAGTTATATGGGGCCGCAAAGGTTTCGACAGGGGTTTTGAGGTATGATAAGCGTGGCGGGCCGGACAATCCCGTTAAACTATCCAACTTAAAAAATAAACGACAACACTAAAGTTGCTCTTGCAGCGTAAGCTGTGACGCGGCCATAAGTGCCGCCCGTACCGCGAGGGAGGACTACGACCCCCGCCGTGCGTCAAATCAGTAGTGAACATGCACCGAGAGTTCGCTCTTGTATCGGTCATGCACAAAAGGGCTACCCAAGGGAGAGCCTGTCTATCGGCGCTTTCCGAGGGGAATTCTAAAAGATAAGACTGCCCACGGAGAAGGTCATATCAAGAGGCTTTTGGACACGGGTTCAATTCCCGTCGGTTCCACCACACGAGCACCGCCAAATCGGCGGTGCTTTTTCGTGTGGTGGAACCGACTCTCATCGAACTCGCTACGCGCATTGCGCGGAGTGCGGGTTCGCATACCCCTCTCGGAGATCGAAAAGCTTGCTTGTCAGGCGTAGAGTGCGGGTATATTCGCATGCGAAATTCCCGTTCAAAGCACCCTTTTGCCCTTTTCGGGTGCTTTTGTTTATCCAAGCCGCAAGCTTGATTTATTTACCGTGGTATGATATAATGATATCACCGATAAATAAGTATTTAACTGTTAATAAGCTCTACCAACGGTTTACTTCTCCTCACTAAACCAACGGTAGGTGTACTTTATTTAAAACATCGGTTATACTGTATGCGAAAGGAGGTCGCCTATGGATCAATTGAAAATAGGGAAATTCATTGCTGATTGTAGAAAACAAAAGAACTTAACTCAAATGCAGCTTTCCGAAAAACTCGGTATCACCGACAAGGCAATATCCAAGTGGGAACGCGGAATCGCAATGCCCGATTCCTCAATTATGCTCGAGCTCTGTGATATTCTCGGCATCAGTGTAAACGAATTATTAAGTGGGGAGAAAATTAATATGGAAAACAATAATCAAAAAAACGAACAGCTTCTGCTTGAAATGGCAAAAGAATTAGAAAAGAAAAACAAGATGATCTGGTCTAGTATGTGGGCAATTATGATCGTAAGTATGACAGTCCTTGTTGCAGGAATTTTTATCGCCGCATTCTTAATACCCGAAGGAGTGTGGCAGCTTGTCACCATTGTCGGTGTGTGCGCCGTGTTTTTAGTACCGTGCCTCTATGCATTAAAGCTTGAGGTCAGCGTAGGTGCGTATAAGTGCAAAAATTGCGGTCATGAAATTGTACCTACCTACAAGCAGGCACTTAATGCGATGCACAGAGGAACGACTCGGTACTTGCAATGTCCTAAATGCAATCAACGCACCTGGTGCAAGAAAATAATAAAGAAATAACATTGCTATGTAGAATGTACAACCCCGACAGGAGTAAAGCTCTGTCGGGGTTGTATTTTTAGATTATTTCAAGATTAAATGCCGCTTAATGCGAATATTTCTTTACAATTTCGCGCATTTCGGGGAGCTTTGCTTCCATATCGCGGACGAGCTTGAACTGATTTCTCGCTCTGTCAAGGTTGTGCTTCGGACGGGAGGTACGGAAGTAAGTATCGCCCGAGAGGTAGTCGGTGAGGAAGCGCGTTCCGCACTCGAAGGTCATCATAATAGCACCGATGGGGAGCATCTCGAGCTCGCCTGCGGTGAGTCCGCCCTGTGCACCCTCGATGAAGCCCTTTACGTAGAGCTCATAGAGGCCTATGTCAAAGTTTACCTTCGTGAGGTCCGCCTCGTCCTCGAGAGCGGTAGTAGCACCGAATCTGATGGAATCACCAAAGTCATTGACGGCGTAGCCGGGCATAATGGTATCGAGGTCGATGATGCAGAGAGGCTTACCGTTTCTTCTGTCGAATAGAATATTATTGAGCTTTGTATCGTTGTGTGTAACCTTGAGAGGAAGCTTGCCCTCGGCGTGTGCGCGCTCGAGAGTGCCTGCGAACTCCTCGTGGTCGAGAACGAACTTGATCTCCTCTGCGACCTCAGAGCGACGCTGGCAAACATCCTTTTCCAAAGCCTCCTTGAACTGCCTGATCCTGTCGGGAGTATTGTGGAAATTAACGATAGTCTCATGGAGGTTTTCGGCGGGATAATCCTTCAGAAGATACTGGAAGTTACCGAAGGCTACCGCGCTGTCATAGAACTGCTCAGGGCGCTCTACCGCGTCAAAGCTCATGCTGTCGACTACAAAGAGAATGAGACGCCAGTAGTCACCGTTCTCATCGCAGTAGTAGCTCTTACCGTCGCGGGTCTTCACCGCGTTGAGCGTCTCACGGTCGGGATCGCCGCCGCGCGCTACTATCTTCTTACGAAGGAACTCGGTAACCGCTACGTAGTTCTCCATAAGCTCGGGAGGATTTTTGAATACGTTCTTATTTATCTTCTGGAGTATGTATTCGGTCTTCTTGTCGTCGCACTCGATTACTACGCGCTTGGTATCGTTGATATGTCCGTTACCGTAGTTCGTAGCAAGAACTACCTCGCCCGAGATATCAAAGTTGTCAATTATTCTTCTGATCTGATGTTTCATTTTTCTCTGTTCTCCTTGCATTCCAAGTAATGCGCTGCCGATGATGCCGGCATCGTTCATAAATTTTGCCGCTACTACGCGGGTACGGGATGAGGATGTGCCAAAGGAAATGTGCTCTACTTCTTCGCGGAGAGGCTTCATAAGCTTCTCTCCCTCACCGGAGATGCCGCCGCCAACGCATACGACGTCAGGCTGGAAGATGTTTATGATATTGGAAATACCGATCGCGAGATATTTTGTAAATTCCGCGATTACCTTGCGCGCCGCTATGTCGCCGCGCTCAGCCGCCTTAAAAGGAGTGACTCCGTTCACCCTGTGAAGATCACCGTCGCACATCTTCCACATCATGCTGTTAGGGTAAAGCGTCATCATTCTGCGAGACTCGGAAACAAGTGCGGTCGCAGAGCAATAGGTTTCAAGACAGCCGCGCTTACCGCAGGGACAGGGCTTGCCGTCTACGTCGACGATCATATGTCCCATCTCAGCCGCAAAGCCGTTGAATCCCTCCCATATCCTGCCATTGATCACGAGACCGCCGCCAACGCCGGTACCGAGAGTTACGGCAGCAAGAGACTGTGCACCCTCGCCTACACCCCAAAGCGCCTCAGCGTATGCCGCAACGTTTGCATCGTTGGCTACGTAGGTGGGAACGCCGGTAAGCTTTTTCATCGTGCCGGCAAAATCAACGTTGGTCCATCCGAGATTGTTAGCTGCCACGACCACTCCGCCCTTCACTATTCCGGGGGTAGCTACTCCGATCCATTTGAGATCGGCAAGACGCATACCGAGAGAGTCGGTGAGATTGCGGCAAAGGCTCATAATATCCTTGCATATCTCGATGCAGGGACGAGGTGCATTCGTCTTCACACTCGCTTTTTTGACAATTTTTTTAGCTTCCAGGTCAACGACACCGGCGGCGATATTAGTTCCGCCGAGGTCAACTCCAATACAGTACTTCATTTTTCTCCGTTCCGTCGCACAGCGACTTTTTACACCTCCCAAATGCGCGTGAGAAAGTGCACAAAGCTGATAATACAAGTGAGATGCGCGCGCCCGCATAAAATACCACTTTAATTATATGATATACTGTTGACTTTTGCAAGGGAAAATAGTATAATTAATTTGTATAATAGTGCATTCAAAACGATAAAAATACAAATCACAGAGGTGACGCTATGAACAGGCAGGAAATAATCACGGTGCTTTCGGAGCTGCATAAGATCAGCGGATTCAGAATATCTCTGCACAATGCAGACTATGAGGAGATTGCCGCGTATCCCGACTCTGCTCTGCCCTTCTGCACGAAGGTCAACAGTATTGAGGAGGAGCACGAGAAATGTCTAAAGTGCGATAGAATAGCCTGTATGGCAGCGCGGGAAAAGCGCGGCACGTATATCTACCGATGCAGATACGGTTTGACGGAGGCGGTGAGCCCGCTATATAATTTCGGCACGCTGTCCGGCTTTCTCATGATGGGACAGGTGGCGGAAAGTGCTGCCTCGCTGGAGAAGGCAGAGAGCGAGATGCTCGCTCTGACAGGCGACAGAGAGCTCACCGACGAGCTCGTATCGGGAATCCCATCCATCAAGCCTGATATGATCGCGTCATACGTCAGGATAATGACTATCTGCGCACAGTATCTGACGCTCTCAAATGCGACGCAGGCCGCCAATCCCACACTTGCGGAGATGGCGAAAAAGTACATCAACGCAAACCTTGCTAAAAAGCTGTGTATAACGGATATCTGCGACTATCTCGGTTGCTCAAAATCGACACTTCTCGCAACGTTCAAAAAGCAGTACGGGATAACAGTCAACAATTACATTACCGAAAAGAGACTGGAGCTTGCACGGCACAAGCTCGGCGACAGCAGGCTGACGATATACAAGATAGCCGACATGACAGGATTTGCGGATCAGTCGTATTTTTCGAAGGTGTTCTCGGCACGGTTTGGAATATCGCCGAGCGAATATCGAAACAATCTGTGCAATACGAACGCGGAAAATGAGTTAAAATAGCAAAAAACGCGACACGGGTACCGGGTGACGCGTTTCGTTGCGCTATCAGCCGGCGGTATACATTACGTGATAAACGGAGCAAAATATGAAATTCATACATACCTCAGATATACATTTGGATTCACCGCTCGGTGCGCATCTCGACACGGCGCGTGCAAGAGAAAGACGGCGCGAGCTGCTCGCATCATTCGCAAGGCTCGTTGACTGTGCGATCGCGGAGGGCGTGCGCGGTGTGATAATTGCGGGTGATCTGTTCGATTCCGAGAAGGTATCGAGAAGAGCGCTTGATACAGCGCTCGACGTCATCGCGGCGGCAGGCAAGATCACCTTCTTCTACCTCCCAGGCAACCACGAGGGCGAGGCAATAGTGCGCTCAGGACGTGCGATACCGAAAAATCTTCTGATATTCGGAGAAGAATGGACCTACTTTCAGTGCGGAGACGTAACGGTATGCGGACGAGCGACGGTAAGAGAGGATATGTTCCACTCACTACAACTGCCGGAGCATACGAAGAACATCGTAGTCCTACACGGTGAGCTGAGAGACAGGACCTACTCACCCGAGACGATCGGCAGACATGATGCACGTGGCAGAAATATCGACTATCTCGCGCTCGGTCACTACCACAGCTACGGCTACGAGCAGATAGACAAAAGATGCGTAGCGGTCTACTCGGGCACCCCCGAGGGGCGCGGATTCGACGAGACGGGTGACAAGGGCTACGTTATGCTCGACACCTCGGACGTGGGGATAAAATTCAGCTTTACGCCGTTTGCTAAACGAAAGCTGCATATAGCAGACGTCGACATCACAGGGGCGACCCGTGTATCGGAAATCGAGCGTCTTGTAGCGGCAAAAATAATGAGGATACCACGTTCGGATCTCGTGCGGACGGTGCTCTGCGGTGAGCATAATCCGGAGCTGTGGACGGACACCGATGCGCTCACAGAAAAGCTCGGAAGAGATTTTTACTACTTTGAGGTAAGGGACGAATCTCGTCTCGCGATAAACAGCGCGGAGTATGTCAGGGACAAGTCGCTCAAGGGTGAGTTTATCCGTATCGTTATGGCGGATGACACTCTATCGGAGCGCGACAAGGAGGACGTTATTGCGACGGGACTCTATGCCCTGCTCGGCGAGGAATACTACAACAGATGACGGAGGGAGGTAGTATATGAAGCTGATAGAATGTTACGTAACCGGCTTCGGCAAGCTCAAAAACAAAAAATATCAGTTTACCGACGGTCTCAACACGCTGGAGGCTGCTAACGGCAGCGGTAAGACTACCCTCACCTATTTCATCAAGGCTATGCTATACGGCATAGGCGACACAAAAAAAGCATCACTTGAGGAAAACGACAGAAAGCACTACACCCCATGGGACGGCAGTGCGGCCGGCGGCTCTTTGACCTTTGAGGTCGGGGGTAAGATATACCGAGTCGAGAGAAGCTTCGGAAAGAAACGGAGCGAAGACAAGTTTAAGCTATATGACGTGAGGCTCGGCAGAGAGTCTATGGATTATACCGAAAATCTAGGTGAGGAGTTATTCGGAATAGACGCCGACGGATTTGAGAGAACGGTATTTCTCTCTGAGCGATCGCTCTCACCTAAGAGTGACAACGTCACCGTAACGGCTAAGCTCTCGGATATTGGCGACACGGATGCCGATCTCGGCACGCTCGACGATGCGATGAAGATACTCGCGGATCAGCGCAAATTCTATTCCAAGCGCGGCGGTAGCGGTGAGATATTCGAAATTGAGAGCAAGATCACAGAATGTGAGAATAGGCTCACGGAGATAGAAAGGCGCGAGGTTCGCATCGCGCAGGCGGAGGCAAGGCTTCTCTCCCTCAACAAAGAGGCTGAGGATAATAAGAAGCTCGACGAAGCACTCGGTCGCGAGCGAGAGGCGTTGACGATGCGTGCGGCACAGGAAACTTATGCCAAAAAGCTCATGGAAATGCAGAATTCACTGCAAGAAATCACGAAAAAACGCGACACGGTCCTCGCCTTCTTCGGCGGAAGCATCCCGAGCTACACCGAGCTCAGCGATGCGAATTACAAGAGAATGGAGGCGGCAAAGCTGCTCTCCGGCAGAAGCGACGTAAACGCAAAGAGCTCCGAGCTCGAGTCCTTGAAGTCACTGTTTGAATACCGTTGCACCAAGGACGAGATCGAAGAGGCACGCGGCGCGCTATATGCGCTCGAGCGTGAAGTGAAGCGCGAAAGGTCCGATGAGGAGCTGCGTGCCGACCGATTCTTCGATAAAAGAGTACCGAAAAGCGAGGAGATCGACGGCGTCAGATCTCGCGCTAAAGAGCTGTCAGCATCGCGCGGTGCGTTCAGTGCCACGCTTCTACTGTTGCTCGGAATAATGCTCGTCGGCGTAGGTGCACTACTCGGTGCTACGTTGAACACAGCATTCTACGGCGGTGTTGCCGCCGGTGCAGCATTCATAGCTTTATCGATTTTCTCGAGGCTCTCGGCAAAGCGCAAGCGGCGCAAGAATGCCGATTTGGTCATGCGTGAATTTTTGTCTTCCGTCACCTCGGACTACATTCCGAACAGCGAGCTGTCGAGTGCGCTAGACAAGGCGGAAAGCTTGCTTAGGTACATCAACCCCGTCGGTGACAAAAGCAAGAAATATGAAGAAACGCTGGTGGAATTCAACGCGAAATTCTTTACACGGGTGGGGGCTAATGCTATTTCCAGCGCAAAAGAGCTGATCGAAAAATACGACCGATACACTACGCTATTGGCAAGCGAAGCTTACATAAGTGCGGATCTGCACGAGTCGATCGCAAGAGGTAAAGCACTCGAGCGTGAGGCAGCGGAGTTTTTCTCAAAATACGATACTACCGGCGCCGACCCATACGTTGTGATCTCGGACAAGCTTGCCGAGTACAACTCGCTCACCTCGGATATCATATCGAGACGCCAGCAGATCACCGCATTCGAGTCGATGAATTATATCGACTGTTCACGTGATAGGTCGGTAAATGCCGACGATCTCCGCACTCGTGAGGCAAGGCTACGCGGAGATAATGACCGTATCAGCTCCGAGCGCGCCCTACTCGAGCGACAGATGCGAGAGGATCTCGAAGAGGCGGAGATGCGCGATGCGGTCACCTCGGAGCGCGACGCGCTGCTTGAAAAACGAGAAAGGTATCAGCGACAGCTGAGGATGATCCAACTAGCCGAGCAGTATCTCATAAAGGCAAAAGAAAAGATGACCTCGAAGTATCTCGGCAAAACGCAAGCGGCATTCGAGAGATATGCGGCTCTGGTCAGCGGTACGAATGACGGCAGGTTCGAGATGGACTCAAGCTTTGGTATATCGAAGCTTGAGGGCGGTGTTACGCGCTCCACCGATGCCTACAGCCGCGGATACAGAGATCTGTACAGACTCGCCGCAAGGCTCTCGCTGATCGACTCGCTATACGAGAATGAGACTCCGTTCCTTATACTCGACGATCCGTTTATCGCGTTTGATGATCGCAGGATCGCCTCGGCGCTCGGTCTGCTTATTTCCCTCTCGAAGGATAGGCAGATACTATACTTCACCTGCTCAAAATCGCGCAAGCCGTAAAACGTGCCCGCTGATGGTAAAACCGTCAGCGGGCGTACTTGTCGAAAACATTTTAATGGCAGTTTTGGGATTTTTTCGAAAACCCCTTGATTTTCTTAGCGGTTTGTTGTATAATAATAGTCGCCGTTCGGCGCGAACTACCGACCGACAATTCGAGTCTCGGCGAATCCAAACCTTGAGACACACAATTGAATGTGCGGATGTGGCGGAACGAGCCACCCAGTGGCGAAGCAAGAACGCACCGCGTTCTTGTCGTGTTAGCGAGCGTAGCGAGTCTACACATGCAGACTGCGCTGGTTTCAGGTAATGTTACCTTATTGAAACTACCGCGGAAGGAGAATTATATATGAATTTCTCAGTCCAAACTGTATACGACAAAGAACGGTTGCTAAGATTCAACAACTTCGTTGTTCTTAGAAAAAGAGTTTTATGGTCTTTAATGATTGCTTGTACCGTGTTAGTTACAGTTTGTTTAGCTATAGTTCTGGCACTTGATCCGCATGACAGTACTATACGGACTTATGCGGCACTTGTTTACTTTATTGATGTAACCTATGTTTTTTGTTGTTTCGTTTTGCCACGTTTTACTATCAATAAAGCACTTGGATTAAACGCTAATATCATTTTCGAATTTCAAGAGGATACTTTCAAAATTTCAGCAGAAACGAAAAACGGAACCGAGTCCTCTGAGTTAAATTATTCAGCCATCGTGAAGTTTATGGAATCCAAGCAAGATATTTATCTTTTCATCTCGAAAAGACAGGGTTATATTTTGGACAAATCGGGATTCACCGTTGGAAGCTTAGAAGAATTTTTGAAATTTCTCCAAGAGAAAAACATTCCTCACAAAAGATAAAACCGCAGAAATGCGTTTTTATACAATTTGCGGAGTATGCTGAAAGAGCCTAGCTCAATAGTAAGCACCGCCTCGGGTGTTCTCCCCGTGTAAAAATAGAGGACAAAAACTAAAAATGCGGATGTGGCGGAACGAGCCACCCAGTGGCGAAGCAAGAACGCACCGCGTTCTTGTCGTGTTAGCGAGCGTAGCGAGTCTACACATGCAGACTGCGCTGGACAGGTAACGTCACCTCTGTGTAACTTCTGCGGAGTATGCTGAAAGAGCCTAGCTCAATAGTAAGCACTGCCTCGGGTGTCCTTCCCGTGTAAAAATAGAGGACGAAAAACTTAAAATGCGGATGTGGCGGAACGGCAGACGCGCTGGTTTCAGGTTCCAGTGTTGAGAGACGTGTGGGTTCAAATCCCGTCATCCGCACCATTAGAAAAGCAAAGGTTTGATACAAAAGTATTGAACCTTTTTTCTTTGCATAAAGGGAGTTATTTCCTTTCTGTAAGTGAACATCAGAGCCTTGTAGGAGTGTTTAACCGCACTTTGCAAGGCTCTTTTTCCTTATATATAATAACTACGTAACGAAAGGTCTATCTACGGGACAAATGGTAGTTAACAAACGAAATGCAAGAGTAGTCATATTTGACATTATTGTATTTTACTGAAAAAATGCAGAAAGTCAAAAAAGACCACAAAAGTTGTCGTAAAAGACTACAAAACACGATAATTATGTGTTATAATGATAGCAAGAATACATTTGGAGGTTCTAAATATGACAAACTTGAAAAACAACATTGATAACTATATGGAGCAAAAAGGGATTAGAATGTACAGTCATTTGTTGGTTGATATAGCACATGAGCTTGGTATTAAAGGTCAGCAAGCATATGCGTTTGCCGAGAGAGAAAAATCAAACTTCTCTAAAATGTTAAAAGGCGAAAGACCGCTTAAATACGAATTTATTATACCTATCGAAAAGATATTCGGTGTTTCATTAGCAAGATTGTTAGATGAAAATTCATTTAAATTGCCTGTTGAAAAAGATAACGTTCCTTTCAACAAAGGTTTTAGATATTACGCATACATAGATGATGCAAAACTGTATAAAGAAGAATTCGATTTATTGCTTACAAAGGACGGAAAATCGATTATCTCAAAAACAGATGAATTTGGGAAAACATTTCTCGATTATGTTGTTGAATATCGTGCTGTTAATGGTGTTCGTTACCTTCATGACGAGTACGGGATTAAATTAAAATGGTATTATAATAACTTTGATTTTAATAAGAGTAAGGGTGTGACTTGGATTAACTTTGATAATGCCATAGAATTTGCACGTCTTGTTGCAGGCATGGACGATGCTGATCTGTTTAACGACATTTATGATTCTTATAATATGTTTTTCACAAACGGACATTATGGCGGTAATGACAGTATTTTTTATAACACTGATTATTTGGAAATATTGTTAGACCATGATCACCTGTTCAATTCAATGTTTGAAATAAAGCGATATGAACTTGAATTGGGGCCTATCGGTAGAAGGAAGAAACAAGTCGATTCCGTTACGTATTATTCTATCAACCCCATAATCAATAATTGTTTAAGATATTCTCTGCAACATTTGGACAAATATAAGCGCAGAGCAAAAGATATATTGAAATTTGCTATTGAATACAACAAGAGAATCGCAGCTGAAACCGTTGGAAATGATTGTTATATCTGCAATGAACTTGGCGGTATAAAATCCTTTCGCGATAATGATTATTATAACCTTATTATTTTTGTTGATGTGGAAATCAATGATTCTGATATAAAAGAATTAGTTGATCGCTTGATTAACTTCAAAAAATTTTAAAGGAGTGTTTCATGTTTAAAAGATTAATGAATAAAAATACAGTTAATGAGCAAGAAGTGCGAGAATATTTAAACTCGCTTTCTGAAAAAGAACTAATAATAGAAGTGCTTGTAGAATTAAAAAAGATTAATAATAAATGCGATGATATAGCCCGAAAAATAGTTATTTGGAGCGATTAATAAATAAAAAATGATACATGGTCATTGGTGTACGCATTTTGAAGTAAGTGTACGCACTTTTCAAGGGGTGTACGCAAATCGTATCAAAATAGGTATTTACACACAAACCCGAAAAGCCTTGAAAACTCCGGCTTTTCGGGTTTTCTTTTGCTTTTCACAACTGTTTTTCGATGAATTTTGATTTTCATCTTACCTTTTCGCTCGGTGATGATAATCTTCTTTACGAGCATTCGGAGGCTGGTGTCGCTTATCGCACCGTTTCTCACTATCTCGTCGAGCATATCAATGCCTTCTTTGTTTAAGACAGTGCAATTTTCAAGCATCGTGATCCACAAATTATTAACCTACATTTTTGAATATCTCATTGACAAGTAGGTTAAAATATGCTATACTATTACTAGTAAAAACATTGGAGGTTACTATGGCTAATTCTCTTGAAAAAGAATATAAAAAAGTTCTGTCTAGAATAGCGGATATAAAAAACGAACTTGCTTTCCTTCCCGACGGATATATATCCAAGAAGATCATTAACGGAACTAAGCAATATTATCTTCAAAAACGTGTGGGCAAAAAAGTTATAGGAAAACACATATCCTCCAGTGAGTTGTCATCTGTTCGCTGCGGACTTTCAAGAAGAGAATCATTTGAAAAAGAGCTCATAGTCATAGAGGAAAGACTTGTTAGCATAGAAGCTGCATCAAAGCTCGTGAGCCATAATCTTTACAAAAGAATACTGCTTCTAAAAGCTTGTATGCCAATGGAAGACTTGAGTACCGATGCAAAGGTGCGTGCAAGTAGCTTTGCTGAGGCAATGAATGCTATTGAGGGAATCCCTGCCACTGCGGAAATGAAATCTAACATCAGTGCCTGGCATTCCGGAGATGTAACCTTCCTTTCGCTTTACGAGGCTACTCTCAAAAAATACGGTTTTCCGGTGAGGTAAGATAAATGAGAGATCCTTATCTATTCGATGATGTAGATGTCCTCAAAAACCGCGCTAACATTCGAGATAGCGCGTTGCTTCATACTGCCGAGGCTGATATTACAAATCTCGCTATGACTGCAATTTATGAGAGAAAATACGATAAATTCAATGTAGAGACTCTCCTCGATATCCATCGCACCATCTTCGGTCAGATATACGAATGGGCGGGAGAATACCGTACCATTATGATGACGAAACCCGAGGACGTTCTCGGGGGAGACACTGTCAGATACGCGTATCCGAAGGAAATAAAAAAACAGCTCACTGACACAATGAAAGAAGTCGGCAAGCTGAAGCGTGACGGCAAAAATGACCGCGATATCGTATTCCGTTTAACGAGAATTATTTCTGCTATTTGGCAGACTCACCCCTTCCGAGAAGGAAATACGCGTACCGTCATCGTCTTTGCAGTTTTGCTGGCAAAGCATCTCGGCTTTGAGGTAAATCACGAGCTGTTCAAGGTACACTCTTCCTACGTAAGAAACGCTCTCGTGTGGGCATCGCAGGGAATTTACTCGGAATATAAGTATATTGAGCGTATCTTTTTTGATGCTATTCTTGGCGAGGACTCGAATGATGAAAATGTTGCTTCTTCCGGCAACGATTCAAAGTACGAAAAGATTGGTGACTACAAGGTAAACGATTACGTAGAAAGGCCGCACGAATATAAGAAGTGATAAAATATAATTTTAAAATGCGCTTCGTTTAGGAGATATAAAATGAAAAGTCAGTTGAAAGGTTTTGTGGAAGGCACTGCGCATGTGACAACAGGCGACAAAATGAAAGTCGGAGATCATCGAAGGGATAAACGAAACTGTTATTATTACAACAGCGATTATTGCACGCTTTTATCTCGGAAGTGTACCGGTTCGTCACACTGTGATTATTACAACGACGGAATAAAGGTTAAAATCATTGAGACTGCCGTTCCAAATTTACATACGCACGAAACCCTCCTCATGAAATTTCTCCAAGATCTAAAAAAAGAAATCAATTACAAAAGTTTAGAGGGTAGATATCTCTGCAGAATGATATTGAAAAAATATCATTTGACGAAGCGAGATCTGGACGAGGCGGAGGCGCAAATCAAATCATTTGAGTACAATAAAACGCTTTTGATTAAAGAAATCAACGAATACAACGAGAAATTGAAACACAAGTGTATATTGATTGGTTTGCTTATTATTACCGCACCGTTTTGTTATGCGTATTATCAAAACAATTCAAGAAAGGCAGACAAGGAATTAAGTTCACTTAAGCACAGAATTATTGACGATGACTTGCAGCTAAATGTTGAACTATATAATGCCGACTTGATCCAATACCAAAATTCATCGCAAATGGCCAAACAAAAGAAAGCATCCAACGATAAAGACGAACGTTTCTTTGCAAGAGCCATTCACGCTTATACCAACAAAGACTTCGAACGCTTTTGCGAGATGACATTAAAATCTATAAAAGATTCAACAAACATTAGCGCTATACTCCATTTGGCTAATCTATTTCACAACAACACTTTCTTCGAAAAAAACGAGTCTAATTATCTTTTGCTTTTGTTATATGCTTCGTACTTAGGTGATAAAGGTTCCTCTTGTGTTTTAGGAAATATGATTTTAGAGAAAAACAAGAACTCAAAATTAGGAAACAAATTCTTAGAAAAAGCAAATAGAACTTGAAAACACTTGATTAATTTCGATTCTATGGTATACTAAACACGTAAATAAACTTAACACGGATACGGGAGTTTCCACCGAGGTAGCGAAGCGGCTCCGAGGTATTGAATAACAGTCCGGTGGACTGTTAGACCCGAGGAGTGACCGAGTCGCAGTGAGAAGCGTTATCATCAGGTTCCAGTGAAGCGATTCGTGTTGGTTCAAATCCCGTCATCCGCACCAAAAAGACTATGGAAAATGATACGTTTTCCATAGTCTTTTTTATCCATTGCGAAAGCAATGGTATATCATCGCCGTTAGGCGTATATCATCACCGAAGGTGTATTCCTCTGCGACTTGATGATGTGGAGAGCAAAAAGAAGATACTCGAAGCGACCGAACATTCCGTCGCAGAAAATGATATAAAAACGCAGGTAAGCCGTATGACTCACCTGCGTTTTTTGCTCGGTAAATTTTACAGTATTTTCCAATTTAGTGCGATAAAGTGGACTTTTTGTAACTAAAGCGCTATTTGTACAAGTTTTTAGCGGCAAAAAATGGTATAATTTGTATAATAAGTCAATTTTATGTAATTACGATAACTGTTTTATCCTTTACTATTGACTTTATATATTATTAGTGTATAATAAATAACTGTGTGCATATTTAAATACACAAATTTTTAGGAGGAAACAAAAATGAAAAGGAAACTTTTATTGCTCCTTTGCTTCGTAGCAATCGTAGCAATGGCACTTGTCTCCTGTGTCGGTGGTAACGATGATCACGAGCATACCATCAACCACGTAGAGGCATCTGCCGCAACCTGTGGTACTGCCGGTAACGTTGAGTACTGGACCTGTACCGGATGTAACAAGGTATGGACCGATGAGGCTCTTACCACTGAGTCCGATGCTGCAAGCGTTGTTGTCGCTGCTACCGGACACACCACAACTCACGTAGATGCTAAGGCTGCTACATGTGCCGCTACCGGTAACCTTGAGTACTGGACCTGCTCTGCATGTAACAAGATGTGGACCGACGAGGCTCTCACCACCGAGAGCACTCTCGAGGCTGTAACCGTAGCAAAGTCTGCTCACGAGTATACATATCTCTGTGATGCTCACTGCAAGAACTGCTACGAGCTCACCAATGAGGATGCTGCTCACAGCATTGAGCACGTAGAGGCTGTTGATGCTACCTGCTATCTTGAGGGTAACGTTGAGTACTGGACCTGCTCCGATTGTGGCAGTGCATGGACCGATGAGGCTCTTACCCAGCTCACTAATCTCAAGAACGTCGTAGTTGCAGCTACTCACACCGACGTTGTCAAGGTAGATGCGGTTGCACCCGTTTGCCATCAGACCGGTAATACCGATCACTGGATATGCAACGGCTGTGACACTGTTTGGGCTGACGAGGCTCTTACTCAGATCACCAACAGAAAGAACGTAATCGTTCCCGCGCTTAACGACCTTACTCACGTAGAGGCTGTTGAAGCTGATTGCCACCAGAACGGCTGTGCCGAGTACTGGTACTGCGAGACCTGCGACGCTGTATTCTCCGATGCGGCAGGCAGATATCTCACCAACAGAAAGAATCTTACCGTTCCCGCACTTAACGCCCTTACTCACGTAGAGGCTGTTGAGGCAGGATGCCACCAGAACGGCTGTGCCGAGTACTGGTACTGC
>JAZRBV010000072.1:0-21833 GCA_045635225.1 Eubacteriales bacterium | reverse complement strand
ACCGCTTTCAATAAAGCGGGAAATCATTTTAAAACGCGGAGAATAAACAATGGCAAATAAAAAGAAAAATTCAAATTACGTAACCGACAAAACCATTGCCGCAAAAGAAGCTGTGGCAGTGGCAGAGCGCAAAAAGAAAATCAAAAAAACAATAGTTCCGATAGTGACTGCATTTTTAGTCATTTCCCTTATCGTCGGAGCTGTATTCGCAATCGGTGTTCCGCTCGGAATGCTCGACTATAACCCCGAAGCGACCGACCACGTCGCTATAACAATCGAGGGCTACGACGAATCAATCCACGTTGAACTTTACGGAAACGATGCGCCCGTAACAGTAAAACATTTCCTAGACTCACTTGAAGATTTTAAAGGCAGACCGCTTCGCTCTTTGAAGGACGGACTCCTGTACTTTGGCTCTGTTTCGGCAGACAATGGGACAGGTGGAATAAAGGGAGAATTTTCCGATAACGGATATGACAATGACATTTCAATCAGACGCGGAGTGATAGCTGCGGCAAGAGGCGAAGACTACAACTCGGGCGGCTCACAGTATTTTATCGCAACAAGGAAATCCACTGACCTTAACGGAAAATACGCAGCATTCGCGAAGATAACCTCGGGAATGAACGTAATTGAGAGTATCCTCGAAAATATAGAGGTTGACGAAAGCGGCAATATTACTAACCCTCCGAAGATAGAAAGCATAACTACTCACTCAGCGCATTCTCATTAAACAACGCAACAAGAACGTCTAAGGCTGAAAATCCAAACATGGATTTTTAGCCTTTTTGTAAATATTTATTGTCATTTTAGCAAAAACTAATCAAAAGACAAAGCTTTCTCATTTTGTTTTTTAAGGATTTTATAATTCCTATTTTAAATCTAAATCTCAAATAATAGTACTGTATACTCCGCGTGGCAAGCTTTCGATGCTCACACATTCTAGGTGATTATGAATGAATATTATATACTCTTAAAGCCGTTGTGATGGAGTTCTTTGCAAGTGGTAAAGCATTTAGGATATACAAGAAGTCAAAGTGGCATAAAAAGGCGATAGATTAAATAAGGTGGTTAAAAAAGACGGGATTTGTGACATAATAATCTCATCAATAAATATAATTTTGATAAAGGTACAACTATATGAAAATACTCATTTCAACAAAAGATTTCAAATATTACAAACAAACGGCTAACTCCGTTCAAATCAGATGTTGACATAAAGAGCAAAATGTGATATAATTACACAAATAAATAATTATAAAAGGAACCAGCTGACTGCAGAGAACGTTGGTTCCTTTATGCTTTTTAGAGGAAATCCTTATGGTTAGAAAAAAGAAATTAGTACTCTCAACCACTCAGATTATATTGCTTAGCTTCCTCGTGACCATTCTCGTGGGAAGTGCGTTTTTAGCATTGCCAATCAGCTCCGCGAGCGGTGAAGCCGTGCCGTATCTTGATGCGCTCTTCACGGCAACCACCTCCACCTGTGTAACAGGACTTGTTACGCTCCCCACGGTATCGACTTGGAGCGCATTCGGGCAGGTTGTCATATTGCTTCTGATACAGGTCGGAGGTCTTGGTATCATTACGACCATGTCGGGGCTGATGCTGATGCTCAACATAACAATGGGAATCAGCGACCACCTGCTCATCCAAGATGCCTTTAACCTCAATACGATGTCGGGGCTTGCCAAGTTCGTCAAGAACGTACTGCTTGGTACGCTGATCATCGAGGGAATCGGTACAATTATGTATATGTTCGTATTCATTCCCGAATTTGGTGCAAAAGGCATTTGGATATCTGTTTTCAATTCTGTTTCCGCATTCTGTAATGCGGGCATTGATATTATTGCAGAAAACAGTCTTTGCAACTACGCTACAAATCCGCTGATCAATATTGTAACCACCGCACTTATCATTCTCGGAGGGCTTGGCTATATCGTATGGTGGGACGTGCTTCGTGTCGTTAAGAGTCGTTCGCCCAAGAATAGAAAGATATTTAGGCATCTGACCTTACACTCAAAGATTGCCATTACCGTTACGGCAGGACTCATCTTTGCCGGTGCAATTCTCATATTTATGTTTGAATATGCAAATCCTTTGACCATTGGTGAGATGTCTTTGTTCGATAAAATTCAAGTGTCCTTTTTCCAATCGGTCACCACGAGAACCGCAGGCTTTGCCTCTATTCCTCAAGAGAATTTGACAAATGCCTCTGCCGCTATATCTATTATTTTGATGCTGATCGGTGGATCGCCCGTGGGAACGGCAGGCGGTATGAAAACAGTAACCATTGCCGTCCTCTTTTGCTCGGCATTCGCTACGATACGAAACAAAAATAGTGCAACACTGTTTGGTCGCTGTATTTCCGAGGGCTCGGTGAAAAAGGCAGTTGCCGTAGCAGTAGCATTTCTTACAATCTGCGCTACATCAACCGTACTCTTGATGGCAACGAGTGACGCATCAGCCCTTGACGTAGTTTATGAAACGGTCAGTGCGACGGCAACCGTCGGTCTTTCACGAAACCTAACGGCAATGCTTAATACATTCGGGAAGTTAATTATCATAGTAACGATGTATTTCGGCAGAGTCGGCCCAATATCACTTGCGGTAGCTCTCGGTAGTAAGAACGAAAGCCAGAACGTAATTTCTGAGCCGATGGAAGATATCAGTATAGGATAAAGGAGAAGATTATGAAAGCAAAGAAAACATACGCAGTCTTTGGACTTGGAAGATACGGCACAGCCGTGGCAAGAGAGCTTGTAGAAAACGGTATGGAGGTAATTGCCGTAGATACCGAACAAAGAATCGTCAACGATGCAGCGGCATATCTGCCCGTGTGCAAGTGTGCAGACGTGACCGATGCGGAGGTCATCTCCCGACTTGGAATTGACAATATTGATACCGTCATCGTTTGTATGGCAAGCAATCTTGAAGCGAGCGTGATGGCGGTTACACTTTGCAAGGAGTCAGGCGTTAAGAATGTTATCGCAAAATGTGCCAATGAGATGCACCAAAAGATATTACTTCGTGTGGGCGCAGATCAGGTAGTTTTTCCCGAGAACGAATCTGGCATACGCCTTGCCAAGAACCTCTTAAGCTCCGGATTTATTGATATAATCTCTTTGTCGAAGGACGTGTCTATGGTTGAGATTGACGTCAAGGACGAGTGGTGCGGCAAAAACTTGATAGAATTAAATCTCCGTAAAAAATATGGCTTCAATATCGTGGCCATCAAGAAAGGCGAGAAGGTCAATGTAAATATCAATCCCGAACAGGTGCTTGATGCGGAAACCACGCTGATCGTTATTGCCAATACGGCAAAATTGGGGAAATTGAAATAAGCTGCCAATTTCCAACTTATATCACAAGGAGTCAAAATGAAAAAAACATTTATGTGCAGCCTATGCCATAACGGCATATTAGGCGGTGCTTTATATCTCGACGAAACTTCGGTTACTTACAAGACGAATAAGCTCACAGTAGATAAAGCGTACAGAAATCTTGTGTTACCACTTGATGAAATCGCAGAACTTACATGGAAGTGGATTGTATTTCCTGTCGCAATCTTTCGTATGAAGAACGGAATGAGACATAAGTTTATAATTTTCAATAAAAGGCGCTTCAACAAATATTATTTAGAAGTTAAGAATAGCATCTCTTAAACAGAATTATCCAAAAATAAAAAGGCTTGGAAGAGGGGGATTCGTCTGTGAAGAAGATTTTTCGCCTTGCCGCTTACAAGCAAGCATGATGCGCTCTACGGCTTAAATGCGAACCCCCGTGCCTTTTGGGCAAACGGTTTTCAAGGCGTAATACACCGTCGGATTTTAGAAGAAAATAACAGACTTTAACGGAACTTAAAAGAGGCTGAAACCCCAGTAAAATCAAGGGTTTTCAGCCTTTTCTCTTTCTCAAAAACCACTTTTCCCAGACGCATCAAAGGTCTTCGCATCCAACACAATATCCAACGAAATTTTTAGATATTGCGTTAGATATTTCATCTCGTCTTGCGACTTTGGCTAGCCACATTCCGCCTATTTCGAGCACCCCAAGGGAGCATTAACCCCTCCCTCTCGGGTGTGTTATTGTAGCATACCTTGCCGATTTATTCAAGAAATTTGCAAACTTATTTTATTTGTGCTATAATATCTTGTAAAAAAACAAAAACAAAAGAATGAGAAAATTATGAGTTTTATATATGCAAATAAAGAAGAGTTAAAATTCGGTGATGAAGTAATTAAACAATTACATATATGTAGTGACACAAGAGCAACATTTGGTAACAACTATAGCAACTGGGCTGAAAACACAAAAAAAGCCATTGAAATTTGGGGTATTATCAAAACATTAATTATCACACCCAAATGTTGCATTTCTTTTGCGGGAAACAATATTATTCACGTACACAAACTATTATCATGGGTTGATGATCAAGGAACTGTTTCCGTGGACGAAATGTGCGAGAAAGCTTATGAAATTCACGAAGCAGCCCCAGACAATGATATAGAGTTTATTGTTTGTCATATTGACAGCCAAAACGAACATCATATTACGTGTATAAAGAATAAGAAAATAGAATTTGATTGCGTAAATGCATGGATCGGGTCACCGGAAACATTCTTACGAATGCAAGAATACCGCATGAAATCGTTTCAAGATAATCTAAATGTCAATGATACGGCTTCACTTTTTAGAAAAGCTGTAAAAGGAACAAACGATACAACTGTAGGAGGCCTCTTTCTCATAGATGTTAGAACCTCTCTCAAAAACGAATTTGTTTATTCCGAAAAATTGGAATCAGTATACGATTTGCCACAAACAATTCAACCTGGAAACCCTATAGTTTTGTTTGGCTCTGTATCGGAAGGCGGATACACCGCAAATTATCGCGAAGGCCAAGAAGAAGTAATAATAGATATTCAACAGGCAGATTTAACTGTTTGCTTCACAAAAGAATGTAGATTAACCCAGTTTGATGCCGACAATCATAACTCAAAATATTTTCTTCTGCCAATTCTATATAGAACAAGCACTGGAAAGGTGTTGCTGTAATAAACACTTGACTGCTCAGGTCGCTCCATATCGGAGCGACCTTTTTGTGTTAAAAAATATACCGCCTTAAACAAAGAAAGGATTGTTAAGAGAAACCGAAAAAATTAAACTGGAAAACTATGCATAGCAAAACACAAGTAATAGTTTCTTCCGCAAGATACAATACCCTAAAGGGTATGTTCGATATTTATTTTAAGTTTTTTTGCAAAACTACTTGTCAAGTCGTAGAAAAAAGTGTATACTATTATCTACGAGGTGATGTTATGGGCAGACCAAATTATTTGAATGAAATCAAGCGAATTATTACAAACGCTGAAACCGGAACAGTATTCGTTGCGGTAGATTTCGTAAATATAACCGACAAGAAAACAGTAAGTATGGGATTAACCCGTCTTGAAGCAGACGGGCTTATTCGTCGTGTTCTGCGAGGAGTTTACGATAAACCGGAATACAACGACTTTCTTGGAGAATACGTTGCTCCTTCTCCCAACAAGGTTGCAAATGCTCTTGCACGCAACTTTGGTTGGACGATAGTTCCTTGCGGAGACACCGCACTTAACCTTCTTGGTTTGTCTACACAAGTTCCTGCCGAATGGGTTTACGTTAGTGACGGTACGTACAAAAAATACACATACGATAACACCACCATAGAATTTAAAAGAACAACAAATAAAGAGGTTTCCAAACTCTCATATAAAACGGCACTTACAGTCCAAGCGTTGAAGGCTCTTGGCAAAGAGAAAATTGACGATATAGTTATAAATAGGCTGACAAAGCTTTTGACAGCTGACGAAAAGAAGACGATGCTTGAAGAAGCCAAAGCCGCAACCTCTTGGATATACGAATATATCAAACTAATTTGTAGGAGCTGACAATATGCGTAATATTGCAAAAATAAACGAAAACGACAGAAAAGCGCTCTTTCATAATACAGCCGCAAAGATGGGTATGACCGATGCGATAGTAGAAAAGGACTTCTGGGTTTGCTATATGCTCGACTACCTTTTTCATCGTTGCTCATGGAAAGACCATATTGCTTTTAAGGGCGGTACAAGCTTATCTAAAGCTTACGGACTCATTGAGCGCTTCTCTGAAGATATCGATCTAATTCTTGATTGGCGCGTTCTCGGTTACGGAATCAACGAGCCTTGGGAGAATCGCAGTAATACTAAGCAAGATATTTTTAACAAGGAAGCAAACACGAAAGCAGAAATCTTTTTGCGTGATACATTCCTTCCTTCAATAATCACAGATTTAACTCAAGAGATTGGTGAAAGCATTAGGTGCTTTATTGATGAGGATGATCCTCAAACGGTAAAAATCGCATATCCCAATAGCTTTGCCGACATGTCAATTCTCCAGGAGATTCGTCTTGAAATCGGTGCTCTTGCGGCTTGGACTCCTGTAAAGGTTGCTGATATCACACCTTATGCAGCTCAGCAATATGGCAGACTCTTTAAGCAACCTTCAACCGATATTTTAACCGTTCTCCCGGAAAGAACTTTCTGGGAAAAGGTCACCATATTACATAGAGAAGCCTTTCGTGCCGAAGACAGAACGTTCCCGTCAAGATATTCAAGACACTACTATGACCTTTACCGCATGATGCAAACATCAGTTAAGGATAATGCGTTGGCAGACAACGATCTCCTAACCCGTGTCGTAGAATTCAAAGATAAGTTCTATCGATGCCCGTGGGCAAGATACGATCTTGCAAAACGCGGAACAATGCGTCTTATGCCTCCCGAATACAATATTTCAAAGCTTCGTGCCGACTACGAACATATGCAGAATATGTTGTTTGGTAATAAGCCAAGCTTTGAAGAGATTATGGATGGTATAGCGAAACTGGAATCGGAAATAAACAATTCGATGGAAGACAGGTAAATAAAAATGGCAATCAAAAAGAATGAATTATATAGCTCTCTGTGGGCAAGCTGTGACAAACTTCGCGGAGGTATGGATGCTTCGCAGTACAAGGATTACATTCTTACCCTTCTTTTCGTAAAGTATGTAACGGATAAGTTCAAGGGTGTTAAATATGCCGATATAACCGTGCCGGAAGGTGGTAGCTTTGACGATATTGTTGCCCTTAAAAACACCGCAAATATCGGCGAAGACATAGATAAAGTAATTGCTAAGCTTGCAGAAGCAGGTAGCAATCAGCTTCACGGTGTTATAGACAATGCTCATTTCAACGATGAATCCAAGCTTGGTAAAGGTCAGGAGATGATTGACAAGCTTACCGGACTGATCGGTATTTTCCAGCGCCCAGAGTTTGATTTTAAAAACAACAAGGCAAACGGAGATGATATCCTCGGTGATGCCTACGAGTACCTTATGCGTAACTTTGCAACCGAAAGCGGCAAGAGTAAAGGACAGTTCTACACTCCTGCCGAGGTTTCACGTATTCTTGCGAAAGTTATAGGTATCGACAAGGTAACTGATCCCGATACGTCTGTTTACGATCCTGCGTGCGGTTCGGGTTCTCTGCTTATCCGTGCAGCTGATGAAGCACCTATCGACGTAGCAATTTACGGTCAGGAAAAGGAAATCACAACAGCAGGTCTTGCAAAAATGAACCTTGTTCTGCACAATAAAGCAACCGGTGAAATTTATGCAGGAAACACTTTCGCTGATCCTAAATATAAAGATGAGAAAGACAATGACGTGCTTCGTCGTTTCGATTTCATTGTTGCAAATCCTCCCTTCTCGCTTAAAAACTGGACAGACGGTCTTAAGGAATTTGGAAGATTCGATGGATATGGAGATAGACCTCCCGAAAAGAATGGCGATTTTGCATGGATGCTGCATATTCTCAAATCCTTGCATCGCACAGGAAAAGCAGCTGTTATTCTTCCTCACGGTGTTTTGTTCAGAGGAAATGCAGAAGCGACGATACGTAAAACCATTATTGACAAAGGTTATATCAAGGGCATAATCGGTCTTCCTGCGAACTTGTTCTACGGAACTGGTATACCTGCATGTATTATAGTTATCGATAAAGAGTATGCCGACGAGCGTGAAGGTATCTTCATGATTGATGCAAGCCATGGATATGTCAAGGACGGTAACAAGAATCGCCTTCGTGAGCAGGATATTTATAAAATTGTCACCACGTTTAACGAGCAGATCACAACCAATCCGAAGTATGCCCGTTTTGTACCAAATGACGAGATAAAAATAAAGAACGACTACAACCTTAACATTCCTCGTTACATCGATAGCTCCACACCCGAAGATCTCCAGGATATAGATGCACACTTGCACGGTGGAATCCCTGCCGTTGACGTGGATTCTATGGAAAAGTATTGGAGTCTATTCCCGAAGCTTAAGGAAAAGCTGTTCTCCCCATTGCGTGAGGGTTATTATCAGCTTAATATTCCCAAGGACGAAGTTCGTACAACCGTTTATGCAGATGATGAGTTTTCTGCATATTCCGAACGCATTGATATGGCATTCGATGCCTGGATGAATGATGTTGACAATGGGCTTCGCAACATTGACGAGTTTGTTGAAATCAAGAAATACATTGTCGAGCTTTCTGAAATTCTCATTGCCAAATATGCCGATATCGAGCTCGTGGACAAGTATGACGTATATCAGGTGCTCCTTTCCTATTGGCAGGAAGTGATGGCTGACGATGTTTTCGTTCTTGTTCAGGACGGATACGAAGCCGGACGCGAAGTCGAGAATATATACGAAATCGTTGATCCCCAAAAAGCAAAGAAGTCTAAAAAGGCAAAAAAGGATGCAGATAATGACAGTGAATCAAATAAGAAATATAAGGGCTGGGAAGGCAAACTCATTCCCAAGGCGTTGATTGAAGCAGCTTTCTTTGCTGATGAGCGCCAGAAGATTAACGATGCCGAGGCTGTTGCCGAAGCAACCACAGGACGTATTGAAGAGCTGGAAGAAGAGCATACCGTAGAAGACGGTATTCTTGCCGATTGCTTAAATGATAAAGATGCTGTAGATACAAAAGCGGTTAAGGCAAAGCTTAAAGAACTCAAAAAATCTGCGCCTAAGAGCGAAGAGTGTTCAATTCTTTGCGAATATATCGAGCTTACGGAAAAGGCAAAGAACTACAATAAGATCGTTAAAGAGCTGAATGCTGCACTCGAGGAAGCATGCAAGGCTAAATATGCTGAGTTGACTATTGATGAAATCAAGGAGCTTCTGATTAACCGGAAGTGGTACTATACCATTTTCGAGGGAATCAAGGCGCTTTACGTAACCACCTCTCACGAAATCGCAGGACGCATCGCAGAACTAGCCGAAAGATACGAGGATACTCTGCCGAGTCTTGAGAGCGACGTGGCATCATATGAAGCAAAAGTCAAAGCACATCTTGAGAGGATGGGATTTGTATGGTAAAGCCAGGATATAAACAGACTGAGATCGGCGTGATTCCGAAAGATTGGGAAAGTGTTGCCTTGTTATCAAAATGTAATCTGCTAAATGGACTTACTTATACTCCCGACGATATTACGGATAACGGCTTATTAGTTTTGAGATCATCTAATGTTCAAAATAACAACCTTACTTTTTCTGATAATGTTTACGTCAAGTTAGCAGTAGATGACGATAAGTTGATTAAAAAAGATGATATTGTCATTTGCGTTAGAAATGGTAGTGCCACTCTTATAGGAAAATGTGCGAAAGCAAGCAAAGATTATCCCATAACTTTTGGAGCATTCATGGCTGTTTTGCGTGGAGAAAACAATAGTTACATTTTTCAACTTTTGCAACAAGGCACAATTCAAAAACACATAAGTAAAAACAGCGGAGCCACTATAAATCAAATAACTAACGGTGATTTCAAAACAATATTTGTTCCGTTTCCTACAGATACAAAAGAACAAGAACGCATTGCCGAGGCACTCTCGGATGTGGATAGTATGATCTCCTCTCTTGAAAAACTGATTGCAAAGAAAAAAGCCGTCAAGGACGGAGCGATGGCAATGTTATTAACTGGCAGAAAAAGAATGGCGGTTTTTTCAAAAGAATGGGAGTTCTTCCAGTTCAAAGATACAGGGATTGAAATAAGAAAAGGGCAAACCATAACTCAAAAAGATGTGAAGTTCGGTAACATCCCTGTTGTTGCAGGTGGGAAAACACCGGCATATTATTGTGATAAATATAATCGTGATGGAAAGAACATAACAATTAGTGCATCTGGTGCTAGTGCTGGATTTGTAAATATGTATTCCGGAAAAATATTTGCGTCCGACTGCTCAACAATTAGCGAGAACGAAAAGTACAATATAGTTTTTGTTTATAACATGCTGAAATTCCTACAATCAAACATTTACGCTTCTCAAACCGGTGGAGCACAACCGCATATTCATCCAAACGATATTGGCGAACTTTATCTATATTATACTTTTGATATTGAGGAGCAAAACGCTATTGCCTCAATTCTCTCTGATATGGATAATGAAATTGAAGCATTGGAGCAAAAACTCATTAAAACTCGTCTGGTTAAGCAAGGCATGATGCAACAGTTATTGACAGGCAAAATCAGACTTGTTTCTGCAAACGCAGATAACAAGCCTATTGAGGCTGTATCGAAGCCACACCACAATCATCAATTTGACGATGCAGTTGTGATAGCAGCTATCGTAAACGAATTTTACAATGATGCAATTCCTCTCGGAAGAAAAAAGGTTCAAAAGCTTTTATATCTTCTGCGAAGAAAACAGGAAGCTGATACTTCTGCATTTAAGAAAAAGGCAGCAGGTCCTTACGCTGATGAAGTTCGTTATAAGGGCGGTGAACCCATTGCAGTTCGTAACAAGTACGTAGCTAAAAAGCAAGGGGCAAAAGGCACTACTTTCTCAAAAGGCGAAAAGATAGAATCGGCTCTGGAGTATATCGAAAAATGGGAAATGAGCGATGACATCAATTGGCTCGTTTCAACGTTCAAATACACGAAAACCAATGACCTCGAATTGTTCGCGACCATCGATATGGCAATATGCGATTTGATAAATTCGGGCGAAGCGGTTTCCGTAGCATCAATCAAAAATCTTATCGCATCAAACAAAGAATGGAAAGATAAGTTGTCAAAAACTTACTTTTCCGATAACGATATTGCAAGAGCGATAAGATTCTGTCAAAGTACATTCAATTAAGAAAGGCATATATGAAAAGATCAGCAACAAGTATTATAGCAGCATTAGTTTTTATTCTATTGTTCGGTGGATGGGGAATGTTTGCCGAGACTCTTGGAGTAATAGGAGAGGTATTTATTGCCTTCTTCCCGATTTTCTTTGACGTAGCTAAAAGCTCAATTGAAGACTACCTGACTTCCCCATATTTTATAACCGGAGTTATTATGTCTATAGCTTCTGCCTTTGGTATCTGGTTTGGTGCTAAGGGCGGAAAGTTGCTGTTCTTGGTTATCTCAATAATCTGTGAATTTATAAGCCTTGCAAGTATTTTAATGAATGTTATTTAAACAAGAAAGGATTAATTATGGGAAGACAATTATTTCACTACTGCTCTAATCAAAAAGCTATTGCAATCCTTTCCGGAAGATCAATACGTATGAGCGATATTCAAAAAAGTAATGATTATAAAGAATTAAGTTTGTTCTTCCCTCGGATATTTGATTGCTTAGAGCATCTATACATAAAAAATCCTTTCAGGTTTAGGTACGACAACGAGGTCGGAAGAAACGCTTTTTTCGATTTCTTGGACTTGTCGTATCGATGCTGGAAAGATAGATTCTCTTCCGGAGATTTTTCAAATTTGGTTTTGTGCTTAAGCGAGTCCCCCGATTCACTCAGTCAATGGAGAGGATATGCCGACAATGGCAAAGGATGTTGTATAGGTTTTTCTCAGAATCAGTTGGAAAAATATTGTGACAATAGTAACGGAGTACTGCGGCTTGAAAAAGTTGTTTATCTCCAAGACGAAGGTATAAATAGAATTATCGAACGAGAAGCACAAGATATCTTAAGCTCTTTGCGCGGTCTGCGAAAATGGATAGTAGAAGAAATGACGCATAATGATGATGACCCCGATACTGATGGACTCCTTGGTTTTAATTTTGATGGCAGGCTTGGATATGCCTTTACAAATTCACTTAAATACAAGTCCTATGCATTCCACGAGGAGAGAGAATGGCGCATGTTTTTGTCCGACCAGGCTTATAAAAATCCCGACTGGATTTGCAGTAAAGCAGAGGAAACGTTGACAGGTCCAAGAGGTTTTTCTGAAACTATTGATTTCCTCAAAAACAAAATTCGTTTTCACGCAACCGATGACGATTTAATCCCATATTATCCGATAAACTTTGATGAATTTTCAAGAAACCCCGTTGCATCGGTCTGTTTAGGCCCGAAAAACAAAGTGCGTTTTGCAGACATAGAACTGTTTTTGAAACAACACGGTTACGAAAAAACCGTTGTTGAATCATCAAAAATCACGTATCATTAACAAAGGAGAATAAGATGCCTCAAATTGATGCAATAGAAAAAGCAACACAAAACCGTGTTATAAAATTCTTTGTGGACAAGCTCCATTATACATATCTTGGAGATCTGCACGACGGTGACAATTATAACGTCATGATTGACCGACTTTATGCATACCTCACGGGCAAGGGCGGTTATTCTCTCGCTTTAGCTAGAAAAGCTATTGATATGCTCGTCCACACAGCAAATAATCTTCAGCCCGGACTTTATGATGCAAACAAAGCAGTATATAGTTTGCTTAAATATGGTGCAAAGGTTAAGGAAAACCCGGGAGAAGCCGAGAAGACTGTTTATTTCATAGATTGGAGCGATCCTGCGAGAAATGATTTCTATATTGCCGAAGAGGTTACAGTTGTCGGCAATCATACCAAGCGCCCGGATATAGTTGTATATGTAAACGGTATTGCTCTTGCTGTTTTGGAGCTCAAGCGCAGCAGTGTATCCGTGGCAGAGGGTATTCGTCAGAATCTCACTAATCAGAAGACGAATTTCATTGAGAGATTCTTTACTACAGTGCAATTCTGCATGGCTGGTAACACAAGCGAGGGATTGCGTTACGGAACTCTTCGGACTCCGGAAAAGCATTATTATGAGTGGCAGGAAGACGGTTTCAAGCAGTTTAACGAAGAGCGCGATGAGACCGACGTACTTATAGAAGAAAAGTGCAAAAGCTTTGATGAAAAGCTTGAAAAGCAACTTTTCTCAATGTTCTATAAAAAGCGTTTTCTTGATCTTATTCGCAACTTTATTGTATTTGATAAAGGAATTAAGAAGGTTTGCCGTTATAACCAGTATTATGCCATTAAACGAGCACAGCATCGCTTGACCGCTGAAAAGCGTGGCGGTATTATATGGCACACCCAAGGAAGCGGAAAGACCTTGACTATGGTATGGCTCTCAAAGTGGATTCTCTCAAACAATCCCAAGGCTCGAATACTTATCATTACAGACCGAGAAGAGCTCGATGAGCAGATTGAAAAAAGCTATCGTGGAGTTGACGAAAAAATCGAGCGTACAAAAAGTGGTGAAGATCTTGTTAATCGACTCAACTCATACGAAGATAGTTTGATTTGTTCGCTCGTCCATAAGTTCGGAAAACGCGGTGGTGAAGCTACTGGAGATGATTACCAGAAATACATAGAGAATCTTCTTGCATCGCTTCCTGCAAACTATTCCGCAAAGGGTGAAATATACGTTTTCGTTGACGAGTGCCACAGAACGCAGTCGGGCAAGCTCCATGCAGCGATGAAGACCATTGTTCCTAACGGAATATTTATCGGTTTTACAGGTACTCCTTTGCTTAAGAAAGACAAGAAAACAAGCCTTGAAACCTTCGGTGGATATATACACACTTACAAGTTTGACGAAGGTGTTAGAGACGGAGTTGTTCTCGATTTACGTTATGAATATCGCGAGGTTGCTCAAGAGCTAAAATCTCAAGACAAGATCGATAAGTGGTTTGATATTAAGACACAAGGTCTTACTTCTCGCGCTAAGGCAAAACTGAAATCAATGTGGGCAACCAAGCAAAAGGTTTTGTCTTCAAAATCGCGTCTTGAGAAAATTGCCCTTGATATCCAGTTCGATTTTGAAACCAAGTCGCGTTTGATTGATGGAAACGGTAATGCAATGTTGGTTGCCGGCTCTGTATATGAGGCGTGCAAGTATTATGAAATATTCCAGTCGTTAGGATTTAAAAAATGCGCGATTATTTCTTCCTATGAGCCTCAAGCCGGAGATCTTCGTACCGATACGGTAAGCGATGAAGAAGAAACCGAAACGTTTGAGAAATACGAAATTTACAGGAAGATGCTCGGTGACTGCTCCGTTGAAGACTTTGAGACGAATGCAAAGAAAAAGTTTGTAGAAGAGCCGTACAATATGAAGCTTCTGATAGTCGTCGATAAGCTTCTTACAGGCTTCGATGCACCCCCGTGTACATATTTATACATTGATAAATCAATGCATGACCACGGTTTATTCCAGGCAATATGCAGAGTTAACAGACTTGACGATGAAAGCAAGGATTTCGGTTACATCGTAGACTATAAGCAACTTTTCGGAGATCTCGCTGATGCAATAAACACCTACACTTCCGGTGCTTTTGAAGCATACGACGTAGAGGATGTCGAAGGCTTAATCAAAGATCGCACAGAAGAGTCGGCAAAATACTTCAAGGATACTCTGGATGCTCTTGATGAGCTATGTGAAGGCGTTGCTATGCCTCGCACGGAGCTTAATTATATTCACTATTTCTGCGGTGAAAACGGTGTTGATCTCGAAAATGATGAAGCGTATGCGAGAATGCGCGAAAAGCTTTACAAACTTGTGTCTCGACTCGTTCGAGCTTTTGCCGAATTTAAGCCGAGAATGGATGATGCGGGTGTTTCCAAAGACGATCAGGAAAACTTTGATATTCGTGTAAATGAGTATTTAAAGCTTCGCGAAGTTATAGGTCGCGCAAGCGGAGATTTTCTGGACATGAAGCAGTTCGAGCCCGGAATGCGTTATCTTATCGATAACTATATCGAAGCCGAGGATGCAGAAAAGCTCGCTATGTTTGATGATTTTACACTCCTTGACTTTATACTGACAAAAGAAGCGCAATTGTCCGGTGAAGGCAAGGATAATGAACAACAAAGTGCCGCTGAAGCCATTGAAAATAACATACGCAAGAAGGTTGTTCAGAAGATTGTAATAAACCCTGCATATTACAGCAAAATGTCAGAGGTGCTTGAACAGCTGATTCTTGACCGTAAGCGCGGTGTTATTGCATACAAACAGCTTTTGGAACGTTATATCGAACTAGCTAGGAACGTTACAATTCCTGAAAACAATACCAGATACCCGGAGTCCATTCGTTCAAGCGGAGCAATGAGGGCATTTTATGACAACTGCGGAGAAGATGAAGCATTAGCGATAAAGCTTCACAAAGCCGTTATGTCTTCAAAAATGAATGGCTTCCGAAACAATCCTGCCAAGGAGAACAGAATCAAAAGCGCAATCTTCAAGATTGTTAAAGACGAGGAAATGGTTGAAACCCTTTTCAAGATTATAGTTGAACAAGAGGAATACTGATGCAGACTGAAATTTCAGGTATTACAATTGAAATCATAAAAAAGAATATAAAAAACATGCATCTTTCCGTTCTTCCTCCGAATGGTAGGGTGAGAATATCTGCGCCTCTTCACATGTCCGATGAAAGCATTATGATGTTTGCACGTACCAAGCTATCTTGGATTAAAAAACAGCAAGAGAAATTTGCAGTTCAAGAGCGACAATCAGAGAGAGAATACGTTTCAGGGGAAACGCTTTATGTGTTCGGACAACAATATTTTCTGCGCGTTGAATATAGCTACAAGGGCAATGCTCTTGTTCTATCCGGTAACGAGGCTATACTCACCGTCAGAAAGGAAAGTACAGCCAAACAGCGTGAAGCGTTTGTAAACGAATGGTATCGTGCACTGCTTAAGGAAAAGATTGAAATCTATTTGCCTAAGTGGGAGAAGATAACGGGGTTGTATTGTGATTCTTGGCAAACCAAGTATATGACAACCCGTTGGGGCACCTGCAACACCAATAGTCGAAAAATATGGTTTAATCTTCAATTGGCAAAGAAACCGATAGAGTGTCTCGAATATGTCATTTTGCACGAACTGGCACATTTAAAAATCAAAGGACACAATAAGGAATTTGTTGCTCTTCTCGATAAATACATGCCATATTGGAGAGACACCAGAAAGCTTCTCAATGAACTAAAACTTGATTATATGGAGGACAATAATGATGGCTAACGGAGTAATTTATATTCTCACAAATCCGTCATTCCCCGAGTATGTAAAAATCGGATATGCGGATGATATAGAAAAAAGACTTAGTCAGTTAAACAGAAGCGAGTGCATTCCCTTCGCTTTTAGAGTGTACGCTACATATGAGGTTAACTCACGTTTGTCTGATTTGAAGATTCATTCTATAATAGATAAGCTGAATCCCAATTTGCGTTCAATTGACAACTTTAATGGTCAAAAACGTATCAGAGAATTCTATGCAATGCCCCCGGAAGACGCATATGCAATTTTAGAAGCTATCGCAGAAATCCACGGATGTGCGGACAAGCTCACACTTGTTCAACCAAGCGAAGATGAAATCGCAGCCGAGGATACTGCACAAGAGATCGTTGCCGAGAGAACAGAGAGAATGGCTCCGTTCTCGTTTACTATGTGTAATATCCCTGTAGGAGCAACATTGGAGTTTTACTTAAATGCACGCGAAGCAACTGGTATCACTTGCACCGTGGCAGACGAAAAGCACGTGAACTATCAGGGACGCATTCTTTCTCTTTCTGCACTTGCCTGTGAATTAAGTGGCAAAAGTCCTTTAGCCGGACCGCGCTATTTCAAATATAATGGCGAGTGGTTGAACGACATTAGGCACAGATTAGGCGTTTGATATAACCTCAAAATAGAGATAAAACTCAAGGGAGAACTATGAATTCGGCAAGAGAATATTTAAAAGAATTAATTGCAAGAGGTCAAACTCTGCAGAATCCCCAATATGATATCAACACAATCAACTCGGCTTCACGGTTGGCGAGTGTATATCCATCCAAAACGACTATACAGACATGGGAACGAGATGTAAAGGCATTTAGCTATCAGTACCTTAGAAATCATTTTTCTTACACACTAATAGATAGTACACTTAATAATACATATGGCGCATATCGAATTGGTTCAATAATAAATTATTTAGAGCAAGTGTATAATGATTTTGCTTTTTGGAATTCGATGGAAGAAAAACGATCGGATACTGCTGAACTCCAATCTCATGCGGAAGTTGCCATGTATGATGTGTTTATTTCACATGCTAATGCAGATAAAGCCACGTATGTCGATGACTTAAAGATTTCGTTGGACAAGCTTAACATTCGAGTTTTTTACGATAAGGACACACTTGAATGGGGAGATAATTGGAAAAATAAAATCTTGGAAGGAGTAAAAAAAGCAGAATTTGCAATTATTGTTATTTCTGAAAACTTCTTTGATCGCGAATGGACGGAAAAAGAACTGACCGATTTTTTAAGCCGTCAAAATCGCAATGGTCAAAAAATCATTTTGCCCATATTACATAATATTACAGTAGCGCAATTGCAAGAGAAATATCCTGCCGTTGCTGATATTCAGGCATTGGACTCTTCTAAATACTCTTGTGACGAAATTGCATTGAAGTTTGCGGCACAGCTTATTAAAAGATTAAAATCATAAATTTGCATATAGGTCTGGACTTTGTGGAAGTTATGTGGTATTGTGTTGTGCTAACAGGAGGTGTAATCGATGGAAAGCATAATAAAAGAACTGTGGCACGGCAATATCATACCACAAGAGGACAGCAGAACGAACTCGAAGGAGATGAAAGAGCTCCTTGGGTACATGGCAAGGCATCACGAGGACTTGGAAAAGACCTTCAACGATGAGCAAAAGGAAATCTTCGAGAAGTTCCACGACTGCTGGAGCGAATATGCAAGTCTCGGTGAGTGTGCGATATTCTGCTACGCATTCAAGCTCGGCATGCGAATCGCAATTGAAACGTTAACTAAATAAGCGAGAGGGATAGGTTCAACTAAGAGCCTACCCCTTTTTGTGTTCTTTTTCCAATGACAAAACGCCCTTAAATTCGCCACGTGTGACAAATTAGGGAACTCTAAGGCAAGTATCCCTCAAATAGTTTTCCAGGCGATTGTAGCGAGTTTTTTGCCCCGAAAACCCGCCTTTTTACGTCCTAAAACGAGAGGGATAATGGCTAAAAAACATACAGCCTTAAACAAAGAATAGCTCCTTTAAATTCCCAACGATTTGTGATAAAATATATTAAAACACACAAAATATTGGTGGCTAAAATTTAGACTGCCTAAATCAAAGGCTGACCAAATTTTATCAATTAAACCGAAGCTCGATGTTAACTTTTAGAGCCTAAAAAATCCAGTGTTTTCAAGGGGTTTCAGCCTCAGATGTAGAGGGGGTAGGCATATATGTACCCCCCTCCCCAAATTCGCGTTTTTACCCCCCTGTGAGCCGAAATTTCAAGGCAAAAATTATACCGCCTTAAACAAAGAATAAGGCGATGAGGAATCAAAAGAAAGCTTATCGACATTGATATATTCAAAAAGAT
The DNA here is from genome assembly GCA_045635225.1 of Eubacteriales bacterium. GTDB lineage: Bacteria > Bacillota > Clostridia > Oscillospirales > CAG-272 > UBA1740. The sequence continues at coordinate 3,126 of JAZRBV010000072.1, read as the reverse complement.
AGCCGTAAACAATTGACGAACTGTAAAATATATGGTATAATATAAGGGCAATTCGATTAAACTGAACCTTTTCAGAACTTCTGAAAATTAACTGGCTAATCTTCTGGAATGCTATTATGAGGATTGCCCTTTGAGGTTTATAGCGATAGGTCGCCCTATGGTCAGTTACATGCTTTTGTTGAATTGACTTCATCTCAGGAGGCAAAAGCTATCTTTCCGCAAATATCATGGGAAAGATCAAACAACAATTTATGGACTTAAATAGGGAAACTGCAATGCGGCTCTGGAATAAGTCTTTTGGCAAGGATACGAAAGCGGTTGATTTCGCTGGACGAACGATGGCAAAAGGTGCTTACAATGACCGTAATAGCGAATTCGGATGGAATGTTGACCACATTCTTCCTCAAAGCAAAGGTGGAGTAACTGCAGATTATAATTTGATCTGTTGCCACATCAAGACAAACGATGAAAAGGCCGATACGTTTCCATGCTTTAGCGCTAACGGAATCGCTTTCGAAATCGTTAAGGTGCAAAACCACTATGAAATTCGCCAAAAATCTAAAGAACCGAAACAACCAAAAGCTGTACAGGAAACGATAGATTTCTTTGATTCGGCTGCGGGTGTCAGATTTTTCAAAAAGTTGAAAGGCGTTCAGAACCAAAAACGCTTTGTAGGCAATGTTTTTGTGGTTCTTCAAAATGTTGCAAATACTGCAGTAGTAGATTTTATCGACGAATTATTCGGTGACGAACATATAACCTACAGCGCTAAGACTAATTATTCGGCTTTTTATAGTTATGGTAGTAGTGTTCGTGGGCAGAATATTCAAGTTAAAATTAGAAATTACGATATGCCGCAAAAAGAAAATATTGCTGAATTATTGGACAAATGTGTTCTCTTGAACACTTACTTATCATCATATTTCTTGGAGTGTGAGTATATAAGCGGATTTGATATTTATTATCGTGTCGATTGCTTTGATGATAAGTCGAAAATGTACGGCAGTAATTTTGAATCTGTAGATAATCTTTATCAGCAGACAAAGAACTCAATGTTTGTAAGCGAGCTTGTACTCATTAACACTGAGGCAGGTGAAAAAGTGGAGAAAAAACCATACACAGAATATACCGAGTATAATTATGTGTATACAAACCTTTCTAAAAACTTAAAAAAGGAGGCAAGCGGAAAGTAAGATTTCTTTTGCCTCGATGATGAAAAATTAAGGAGAATGATGGGCGACAATCATTCTCCTTTTTTGTTGTAAAAAAGCCTCTGAGAATTTTTTTCGACTTCTAAGAGGCTCATTTTGTATTCAGCGAACTACCGAAGAATGCCTATAGATATAGAACTCCTCTTGGCTCGGCATCCACTTCTTTTCTTTCGGTGGAAATGTCGCGTCAAAAGCTTCGACAGCAGCGGTGTCTTCACAGCAATCGGCTGCGGTGGAAGGAATGTACATCCACTTCCTGCCGTCAAGCGCATTTGGCACAAGCTCTGCCACAAGCAAAGCCGTGGGGAAGTTGCCGTCCACGACAAAGCTGACGTTCTTCTTTTTGCAGCTCACAAATCCACGGCTTACATAGTTGCCCGGATTGCCGAAATTGATGTTCACGTCGTATCCCATCTTGCGAGCGACCTCAAAAGAATGCTCGATTAGTATTTTACCGAGCTTTTGCCTTTGGTATTCGGGTGCAACGCAAAGCGGCCCGAACGAAAGAATTTCCTTCCTCTCACCGCACTCGTCCTCAAGCCATGCCTTCGTGTACATAATGTTGCCGACAATTCTGCCATCAAGCTCAAGCACGAACGCAAGCTCGGGGATAAAGTCGGGGTGATTTCGCATCATGTGGACGTAATAGTGCTCGTCTGCACCCGGCTTATAGACATTCCAAAATGCCTCACGGGTTAGTTCTTCTACTGCTCTGTAGTCTTTTTCTGTTTCTAAACGTATCGTTAAATTTTTTATGTTGTTCAAGGAGCACACTCCGATAAAAATATTCAAGCCGAGGCTTGTAAGGATATTATATCACAAATAAAAATGCTTGCTCGCAAGGGCATTTTTATGCCGTGATTCAAGGAACGCAGGATGCGAACGCATCGGGCGCATAGCGCCAAATACTTGCATAGCAAGGATTTCTGCGTATATTATACCATAAACAAACGAATAGTTCAATTCCCTAAGCTATAAAACGATTGAAATATTCACAAAAATATGGTATAATAAGCTCATCGAAAATTCGGAATTTGTGGAGGTGATTAAGATGATAGATATTACTGCGTGGATGGACGATTTTTTGAAAGCCTTATATAAAAATTTTGAAAACCGTGTGTGGTTTGTTGGACTGCAAGGAAGCTACGGTCGCGGCGAAGCAACCGAAACGAGCGATATTGATATTGTCATAATATTGGATGAGCTATCATCTTTCGATATTCAAACCTATAATGCAATGCTCGACAGTTTGCCACACAGAGAGCTGATTTGCGGCTTTGTTTCGGGCAAGGACGAGCTATTTAATTGGGCGCCTTCCGACCTTTTTCAGTTTTATTACGATTCAACTCCGATAAAAGGAAACCTTGATGAATTGCTTGCGCTAATTGATGAAACTGCTGTAAGCCGAGCTATCAAAATCGGTGCGTGCAATATCTATCACGGTTGTGTGCATAATATATTGCACGAAAAGAGTGACGAAATTTTGCGCGGACTGTATAAATCCGCCTCTTTCGTTGTGCAGGCTATTGCTTTCAAGCAAACGGGCAAATACATAAAACATCAAAGTGAATTGCGGGATGTTGTTTCAATTGATGAAAGGGTTATCGTTGATACATTCCTGAGTTTGAAAAATGGTGGAACGGTAGATTTCAATTCGATGTCTGAGGCATTGTTTGCTTGGTCAAAGAAATGGATTTCCGAAAGTAATTAAACAAATTCCAATTTGTAGAGCAGATAGCAACAGCGAGTTGCTTGTCAATTCTGGTAGTCCGTAGTATAATATAATCACAACTAGCCAAGGCGGTGATTTTATGGAAACGAAAGATATAATCTATGAACTTCGAACGAAGAAAGGTCTCTCGCAAGAGGAACTTGCAGAAAAGGTATTCGTAACAAGACAAGCTGTTTCACGCTG